>NZ_BAAANY010000007.1:0-134018 GCF_039530045.1 Fodinicola feengrottensis
TGCCCGCTTTTTGGGCGTCCCGTCCGGCGCGAGTTGACGCGCGCGGCAGGTACTGCCGCCATAAGCACAGACCCACCCGCCGCACGAGGGAGTAAGAGGGAATGCGACGGATGGGCCTGATCCGTGGGCGCCCTGATGGGCGCGCTATTCAGCTTTCTCTACTACAGACGCCCGAGTTGTCGAAAAGGTTGGGGCGACTTTTGCCGGGTAGTCAACTGCCTGATGGTGCATGACAAAGTGGACAGTCGGCACGAACTTCGCGCCTGTGGGCGGAATGTCTGGTTTGTCGCGAGGATGGTTCGCAAACTGGGCGAACGACGTTTCCTTGGAGGGTGTTCTGCGGATGGTGGATCTCGGGTACGAGGCTGGGAAGCCGTTTGAGCTGACCGTTGAGACGGTGGCCGAGCGGCCAGGGGTGGTGATCGCGGACTGCCGTTTCGAGAACGTCGAAGGCGAGCCGGTTGACGCGTATCTGGTGTCGCCCAAAGACGCGCCAGCGCGGGCCGGCGTGGTCTTCCAGCATTCGACTGGCGGACGGGTGGGCTTCCTGGCGGAGGCGATCCGGGTAGCCGAAGCCGGCGGGGTGGCGTTGTCGCTGCCAGTGACCTACCAGGCGTCCGGCGAGCAGGCGCCGATGATCCGGCAGTCGATTTACGCGATCCGCAGGGGTGCGGACATCCTGCTCCAGCGGACCGACCGGATCGGCTGCGTCGGGCACAGCGCGGGCGCGATGATGGCCGGCACCGTCAGTGGCCTCGACGACCGGTTCAGCTGCTTCGTTTTCGAGGTCGGGCTGTCCGGGCTGAGCTTCCACTACCGAGACAGTCAGCACCCCATGGTGCAGGCACAACGCGCGACCACACCGCCGGACGAGTTTGCCGCGCTACTGGAGTCCATAAGTCCGTACGACGCGGTGCGTTTCATCGCCGACGCGGCGCCGACCCCGTTGCTGTTCCAGTCTGCCCGGTTCGACATCGGGGTCAGCGTGGCCGAGTCGGAGACGTTCTTCGCCGCCGCTGGCGAACCCAAGGAACTGCGGTGGTACGACACTGGCCACGAGGCCAACGATCCGGCCGTCTACGCCGACCGGGCGCGGTTCCTCGCCGAGCACCTGGACCTGCCGGCCTTGCCCGAAATCCTGGCCAACCGGCTCGCCTGACGTCAGTACGCTTACTGGTGTGCGTTCCGTCGACCTGCTGGACACTCCGGATGGGCCGGTGGTCGAGATGATCGACCAGACCCTGCTGCCCGCTGAGCTGGTGATGCTGCGCTGCCGTACGCCGGTCGAGGTCACCGACGCGATCGGGCGGCTGGCCGTACGAGGTGCGCCGGCGCTCGGAGTGGCCGGCGCGATGGGCGTCGCGCTGGCCGCCTGGCATGCGACCGCGGGCATGACGGCCGAGATCGATGCGCTGCGTGATGCGCGGCCCCCCGCGGTCAACCTGGCCCGTGGCGTCGATCGGGCGGCCGGCGCGCTGGCTGGCGGCTATCCGGCCGTACGAGATGCCGCCCTGGCCTTGCGCGACGAAGAAGAGGCCGCCAGCCGCGCGATGGCGACGCGTGGCGCCGATGTGGTCGGTGAGCTGCTCGGCGACGCGCCGGCTCGGGTGCTCACGCACTGCAACAAGGGCCTGCTCGCCACCACCGGAGACGGCATCGCGCTGGCGGTCGTACGCGAAATCCATCGCCGGCAACGGCTTGCCAGCGTCGTCGCCAGCGAAACCCGGCCGCTGTTGCAGGGCGCCCGGCTGACCGGCTGGGAGCTGGAGCGACTGGGCGTGCCGTACCGGATCGCGGTCGACGGCGCCGGCCCGTTCCTGCTTGCCCGTGGTGAGGCCAATGTGGTGCTGCTCGGCGCCGACCGGGTCTGCGCCAACGGCGACGTGGTCAACAAAGTCGGCACGTACGCTCATGCGCTGGGCGCGCATCGGGCTGGTGTACCGTTTCTCGTGGTCGCCCCGGAGTCCACAGTGGACCGGGACACCGCCAGTGGCGACCGAGTGTCCATTGAGGACCGCGGCGCCGCCGAGGTGCTCGGTTTTGCTGGCGTACGAGTGGCTCCAGAAGCCGCCGGCGCGATCAACCCGGCCTTCGACGTGACGCCGGCCGACCTTGTCACCGCGCTGGTCACCGACCGCTGCGTGGTTCGCTACGACCGCGGGGAGCTGCCGTGACGGCCCGGTACCAGGCCCGCTGGGTGGTGCTCGGCGACCGCGCCGGCACGGTCATCCCGGACGGCGTGGTCGACGTCGACGACTCGGGCCGTATCGAGTTTGTCGGGCCAGCCACGCACGCTCCCGTCGTCGACGGGCCGGCGACCACCCTGGGCGGGGCTTTGTTGCCTGGCCTGGTGAACACTCACTGCCACGCGCCGATGACGCTCTTTCGGGGCGTTGGCGAGGGTTTGCCGCTGGAGCGCTGGCTGCGGGACGTGATGTGGCCGCGGGAGAGCCGCCTGACTCCCGACGACGTTTATGCCGGGATGGCGTTGGCCAGCGCGGAAATGCTGCGGTGCGGGGTCACCACCAGCTCGGAGATGTATTTCCATCCGGACGCGATGATCGCCGCCAGCACGGATTCCGGTGCCCGGCTGGTGGCGGCCGCCCCGCTGCTCGCGCCGCCCGGTACCGCTCAGCTGTCCATATTGGACGGTCAGCTGGCGGCCGCGCTCGATCACGCGGTGCGCTACGCGAAAGATGAGCGAGTGCGGATCGCACTGGGTCCACATTCGGCTTACACCGTGCCCATCCCGTTCCTCGCGACCGTCGCGGAACAGGCCCAAGCGGCCGATCTTTTGGTGCACATCCACGTGGCCGAGACGCAGAACGAGGACGCCGAGCTGCGCGAGACGTACGGGACGAGTTCGCCGCAGGTGCTGGCTGACCATGGCGTCCTCGAGGCCCAGCTGATCGCCGCGCACGCGGTGTGGCTCTCTGACGAGGATGTCGAGATCTTCCGCCGCCACGACGTGTCGGTCGCGCATTGCCCCAGCAGCAACGCCAAACTCGCGTCCGGCATCGCCAGAGTGCCAGTCTTTTCGGCCGCGGGACTACGGGTTGGCCTGGGCACCGACGGCCCGGCGTCCAACAACACCCTTGATTTGTGGCACGAGATCCGGCTTGCCAGCCAGTTGGCGAAACTGTCCACAATGGACGCGACCGCGCTGCCGGCGGCGGAGGCGTTCTGGATGGCCAGTGGTGGCGGGGCGGCCGCGCTCGGCCTGGACGACATCGGGATTCTGGAGGCCGGTCGATGGGCCGACCTCGTCCACCTGGACACCGAGGACTCCGCGTTCGTCCCGATCGAGACTCCCACCGACGTCATCACGCATCTCGTCTGGTCGGCCGGCAGTCGGCACGTACGGGACACCTGGGTGGCCGGCCGTCAGGTGGTCGCCGACGGGGTCTGTCGTACGCTCGATGTGGCCCAGCTCCGCGCGGATGTCCAGGTCAGAGCCCTTCGATTGGCCCAGTGATGTGACTTGTGTCACAAAGAGAACCGGCAACCGGGTCTTCGCGGCGAGCGTCTTTCTAAGTGCAAGGGTTTACCGGCGGCGGCCTGAGGCGGACCAAGAATCCTCCTTTAGTCAGTAGGGGTCACCGCCCATAGATGGATGTTTTTCCACTTCGGGGCAACCATCATCAATGAAGTGGCAACGGTGGGAGAGGGCATGACGGGGGTAGCGACCGGCGTACGTCGGCGAACGACGGTGCGATTCGCACCGGTGCAGCGACGGGCTCCGGGTGTCCGCCCAGTGGTCCGGATGATCGACAGCAGCCTGGTCGCGGTACCGGTTCGTCGCGAGTCACCGTTCGAGATCGCGGCCAAGCGGCAGTTGCGTGAAGCGTTGGTCGTCGGCCGCAGTTGGGCCGCGGTGATCGCGGCTTCGGCCGCGTTGGTGGCGGTCCTTCTGCAGCTGTACATGTCGGACGAGGTCGCCGCGGTTGTCCTGGTGCCCGAATGGGTTCCGTCGGTGGCTGTCCTCATTGGACTGTTGGCCGCGCTGGCGGTGCGGTCGGCCGGTCGGCTGCTGCCGCGGCGGTTCGTCGTCGGCTTCGGTTGGTTGTCTGCCGGTCTGCTGGCCTGGTCGGCCGGCTGTCTGGTGCACGACGCGCTCCGGGTCGCGCACGCGGCGCCGATGGCGATGGTCTGGAACGGCCTGCTGGCGCACGGGCTGGCCCTGCTCGCGGCGATGTTGCTCGCGGTGCGGACGTACCGCTTCCAGCGTACGACCCGAGGTCGCTGAGGTCTTAGCGTACGAAACCGGGCGGATCCCTTAGCGGGGTCCGCCCGGTTTTTGTCTGTCTACGCTGGGACGATCCAGAGATCGGGGACGATCCGCTGGAGCGCGGTCGCGGCGCTCTTGTCGGTGAGGACCGGCCAGCCGCGTTTGCTGCCCAGGTAAGCGACGTGGGCCGCGGTGGTGTCACCCTCGGCCAGGTTGTAGAACTGGTTCATCGCGTCGGACGGCACCTCGGCCCGGTCGTGCAGCCAGGTGGCCGGCTCGGAGAGCAGTCGGGCCAGCGCCGGACCGCCGTTGGGGCGGGCGTCGTACGCGTCGTAGAGGGCGCTGTCGGGGACAAGCAGAGTCAGCGCGTGCGTGCGGGCGACTCGGAGCACGGACTCGGCATAGACGGTTCTGTCGGCGAATGAAGTCAGAGCGGCAACGTTGAGGATCCAACCACCAATATGACCGATCACTCCGCCCCCATCCGCATGGTTCCTCCGACGGTCAGCAGCTCGATTTCACCTGTGCTGTGTAGCCGCACACGCGGCGAGCACGCTTGTAAGCCTAGAGTGCCGGACCGCCTTCGGAGAAGGGTAGGGACCATGACGCGCCGTGAGTCCGCGTGATAGTGGGTCGCATCCACCTCACGGAAAGTAATCGCTGGTAGATGCGTTGTTTTGCTCGTTTTGGTATGGACCTGATGTAGCCTTACTTGCGACTTAACCGACATTCTTCGCGAGTGGGAGGCGCCTCGAAATCACTGTCCACTGTGGGCCGTCAGATATGGGACGTTTGCCTGGTCTAGCCTCTCAACCGAACGGCTGAAGCCGCTTGCGCGGCCTTCCATTCATGCGAAGATGAGAGTCGGCCAGGGAATACCCGGGCAGCTTGATGGATCCTCGCGCGGTGGTGGCCGTGCGTAACCGGTGGGGGCACGACAGATGACAGCAACTGTGCGGAGGCTGGTAGCGGTGGCCTCAGCAGTCGTGGCGTTCGTTGCTCTCGGCGTCGTCGCCGGCTCGTTGGCCGTGGTACTGATATCACATGCGTCTGCTTCGGTCGCAGACTCGGCTGACAACGCGCCAGCACTACCCGACGGTGTCAGCTGGAATGCGTTGGTTGATCAACCGGCTGGTAACGGCTGGAACTAACGACTATGTAACAAAGCGGAAACCTGGGTCGGGAGCTCCTATGATCGCGCCTCAGCCGAGGGACTCTGCGAGTCGTTCTCGCCTTTGGATGCTGTTTGCGCTGGACGGCGTGTTGGCCGTCATTACTATCGGCGTGCTGGCCGGGCGGTACGAAACGGCAGGACTGCCGTTGGGGTCGCCCATCCTGGTCGCGGTCCTGACTCTCGTTTTCCTCGTCTGCGAGAGCACTCAGATCCACCTGCAGTTGCGCAGACAGGTGCAGTCTTTTTCGCTCTCCGAAGTTGCCTTGGTTATCGGGCTGTTCACCCTCCCGCCAGCTGGCATCCTGGTTGCGCGGATAGTCGCCATCCTCATCTTGTTCACGGTGCGACGCGCGTCGGTAATGAAGTCCGTCTACAACGGGCTCTCGTACGCTGCTGAGGTCGCGATCGCCGTTCTGGTATTCGACCGGATAGATCAGCACGATCCGACGAGCTGGAGCGGTTGGCTCGCCGCGTTTGCCAGCGGCGGCGCTGCGATGGGGTTTGGCTTCTGTTCAGTAGTGGCGGTGATCTGCGTAGTCCAGGGCGTAACTCCGGGCGCTCACGTGCTCCGCACCCTCTTGTACTCCGCGGTGACTGGTGCTCTCAACGTGGCGACCGCTTTGGTCGTTTTGATTGTCCTGTCGGTCAATCCCTACGCCCTGTCGCTGTTGTTCGTACTCGGGGCTGTACTTGTAGTCGGATATAGGACTTTCGCGCGATTTCTTCGGCAGAATAAGAACCTGTCTGATCTGTACGATTTCACCACGGTTGTGGCCGCTGCCCGGCAACGAGGCGCGATAGCAGACGTGTTGCTCACGCGAGCGCGAGAATTGCTGAACGCGGAGAGCGCCACTCTCTGGATCCCGGCTGAGCGGCGATATCCGGAAGTGCGGCTCACGGCTCGCATTGACGCCAATGGCGTCGTCGACGAGGTCGCTGACGAATCGACTCAGACAGACGCGATCGAAAGACATGTGCTTCAACAAGGAGAAACCCTGTATATAGCCCCTCGCCATCGTTCTGCTGAGGAGGCGCTTCAAGGACCGATTGCGGCGCGAGGGGTCCGTGACATCATCGCGGTTCCGCTGCGGTCGGGCGATGCGGTCGTGGGCTGTTTTGAGGTGGTCAACCGGCTCGGTGATCTTGAGTACTTCAAGCGCGAAGACGTACGGTTGATGGAGACGTTGGCTGCGCACGCCGCTGTCGCGGTCGAGAATTCCAGGTTGATTGATCGGTTGCGGCACGACGCGTACCACGATGCGTTGACCGGGTTGCCGAACCGGCGGCGGTTGACGTCCGCGATCACCGAGGCGTTGGGTGTGCAACCGGCGCCGGGCGAGGCTGTGGCGCTGCTTTTCCTGGATCTGGCTGGATTCCGCGAGGTCAACGAAACGCTCGGCCATGACGTGGGCGACAAGTTGCTCGCCGAGGTGGGCAGCCGGTTGTCCGCGCGGGCACCGGACGGCGCGCTGGTGGCCAGGGTCGGCGGCGACGAGTTCGCCATTCTGTTGAGAGTGGACGGTAGTGACAGTGCGGTGGCGACGGCGGTGGCACTGCAGTACGTCCTCACCGAAGCCAGCGGTACGGACGGGGTGCCGTTCGACATCACCAGCTCGGTCGGTGTCGCGCTCTATCCCGACCACGCGTCGGACGCGAACGGCTTGCTGCAACGGGCCGAGGTGGCGCAGCGGGAAGCGGTCAAGAACCCGCGGGGCGTACAGATCTACAGCGCCGCCCTGGAGTCCCGGAGCGTGGCGCGGATTGGCCTCGCCGGCGACCTGCGCCGGGCGATCGAGTCCGGCTCGCTGAGCACCCATTTCCAGCCCAAGGTGGCGCTGTCGAACGACGCGCTCGTGGGTGTCGAGGCGCTCGTACGCTGGAACCACCCGGACCGGGGCCTGGTCTCGGCGACCGACATCATCCCGGTCGCGGAGAATTCCGGCCTGATCGTGGCGCTGACGATCGAGGTGCTCAGTCAGTCCCTCACGCAGCTGGCCACCTGGCGGGCCGAGGGGCGGCAGATCGACCTCGCGGTCAACCTGTCGCCGCGCTGCCTGAGCGATGTGGACTTCCCGGTAGAGGTCGCCGCGCTCCTCGAAGAGCACGCGATCGACCCCGCGCACCTGACTTTGGAGATCACCGAGGGCGGCCTCGCCTCCGACGCCGAGCGGCCGCTGCCGGGCCTGCAGTCGCTGCGAGACCAGGGCATCCGGCTCTCTCTCGACGACTTCGGCACCGGCTTCTCGTCCCTGTCGTACTTGCGCCACCTGCCGGTCGACGAACTCAAGATCGACAAGTCGTTCGTACTCAACATGGCCACCGACGCCAGCGACCTCGCGATCGTACGGTCGATCGTCGACCTCGCCCGGCACCTCGGCATCACTGTGGTGGCCGAAGGCGTTGAGACCGAGATGACCCTCAACCTCCTGCGCGACATCGGCTGCGACATCGCGCAGGGCTTCCTGTTCTCCCGGCCGCTGCCGCCGGAGCGGCTCGACTCCTGGATGGCGGCCCGTACCGAACCCACCGGCGAAGGAGCCCTGCGCGGCCTGCGCGTCGTCCGGCTCTGAACTACCGGAACCCGTTTCACAGCACCCAAGGCCGCCGTGTACGCTCTAACTCGGTTCGGAAGCAGTCGGTCCGCGACCAAGACTGGCCCCTTTAGCTCAGTCGGCAGAGCGTCTCCATGGTAAGGAGAAGGTCTACGGTTCGATTCCGTAAAGGGGCTCCAAGCGAGCCGCAGCTCGTTGCGGCGGTGTAGCTCAGATGGTAGAGCAAGCGGCTCATAATCGCTGTGTCGCCGGTTCAAGTCCGGCCACCGCTACCGTGATTGGTGACGTGTGTCCGCGGAGAGCGCGGACCTGGTCACGTTCGCATTGCCCTGGGGGCGGGGCCCTCAGACCCCGCCCCGGGGGCAAGCCCCCGGACCCCCCGATGTGCTGAGTCTGGCAGTGGGTGGCGCGTTCGCGCCGGGGCTGGGTTCCGTCCCTGTGGTGGCGTTCGCGTTTGTATGGTGACCGTTCCTGTGGTTGCGTCCGTCCGCATGGTGACCGTCTCTATGGTTGTGGTCCGTCTGGCGTCCGGGTGGGGCGTACGTGGTGACGGTGTTGACGTAAGATGGAGGGCTGTGCGGTCGTTCTGGCCGGACAGCTATCCTGATTGATAGTCCGTGTTGATGTGCGCCTGAGGTCCCTCGGCGTACGCCCTGATGTGAAAGAGGCTCTGCGCCGTGGCTTCCACCGACGTCCGCCCGAAGATCACGATGGCTTGTGTGGAGTGCAAGAACCGCAACTACATCACCAAGAAGAACCGTCGCAACGACCCCGACCGCATGGAGCTGCAGAAGTTCTGCCCCAACTGCGGCAAGCACACCGCGCACCGCGAGACCCGCTAGCCGCCAGTGACTGACGAGGTCGTCGGCCGGACGTACGAGAGCGACCGGCCCTATCTGGTCAGTGCGGAGAAGATTGCCGAGTTCGCGGCCGCCATGGGCGACCCGAACCCGGCTTTCGGCGATTCGGCGGCTGCCACCAAGCTGGGTCATCCGGACGTGGTCGCTCCACCGACCTTCGTCACGGTGATCAGCTTCGGTGCGCTGAACCAGGTGATCGCCGATCTGGGCCTGCGTCTGCATCGGCTGTTGCACGGCGACCAGCGGTTCGTCCATCACCGCCCGATCGTGGCCGGTGACCGGCTGGTCAGCCGTACCAGTATTGAGAGCCTGCGCCGCATTTCCGGCGCCGAGATCTACACGGTGAAGACCGAGGTGTCCACTGTGGATGGTGCGGCGGTCACCTCCGCGACCGCCACGCTGCTGCACCGGCCCGAGGAGTCCGAGTGACCGCCGAGATCCCGCAGCGCCAGTTCACCGTCACCCGGGCCGACCTGGTCCGCTACGCCGGCGCGTCCGGCGACTTCAACCCGATCCACTGGAACGACCGCGCCGCTCGGGCGCTGGGTCTTCCGGGGGTGATCGCGCACGGCATGTACACGATGGCGGTGGCCGCTCGTACGCTCACCGACTGGGCCGGCGACCCGGCCGCCGTCAGTGAGTACGCGGTGAAGTTCTCCAGCCTCGTAGAGGTCCCTGACGACGACACCGGCACGACCTTGACGGTCTCGGCCAAGGTGACCAAGGAACTCGACGACGGCCGCGTCCAGGTCGACCTCACGGTCACCGTCGACGGCGAGAAGGTCCTCAACCGGGCCCGCGCACTCGTACGCCCGCCCGTCTAACTCGAACCCGGCCGACCGCATCGACGCGATGCGTGCGTTTGGCGCACGCATCGCGTCGATGCGGCAAAGTTCGGCGCTCCTAGTTGATGCCTTCCATTCGCTGCACGATTGCCGGAGTCGCCAAGTAGAGCAGCACTCCGACCGCGATCGCACCCACGCCAATCGCGCCGAAGTAGAAAACTTCGGTGCTGGCCTGGTAAAAGCCGACCACCTGGGCGCTGATGCCCTGGGCGGCCGCGTCGGACAGGAACCACAGGCCCATCGTCTGTGAGGCGAAGGCGGCCGGTGCCAGCCGGGTGGTGGTGGACAGGCCGACCGGCGAGACCAGCATTTCCGCGACGATGACGATGAAGTAGCTGCCCACCAGCCAGAACGGGCTCACCTTGACGGTCGTCCCGTACAGCAGCCCAGGCACCGTCATGAGGATGTACGACAACCCGGCGATCGCCACACCGTACGCGAACTTGTGCGGTGTCGACGGCTGCCGGCTGCCGAGTTTTGTCCACGCCCAAGCGAAAATCGGGGCGAGCACAATGACCCAGAGCGGGTTGATGCTCTGGAAGAAAGACGGCAGCAGGGTGATGCCGAACGCGTGCAGGTCAGTACGTTGGTCGGCGAAGATCGCCAGCACCACCGAGCCCTGCTCCTCGATCAGCCAGAAAACTACCGACGTGACGAAAAGCGGGATATATGCCCAAAGTCGCGACTTCTCCACCGCGCTCGTACGCGGACTTCTGAGCATGACGGTGAAATACGCGATCGGGAGCAGGATGCTCAGCACGCTGACAACGTTCACCAGTAAACCGACTGTCAACAGCCGGAAGAAGCCAGCGATCGCGATCAGCACGATCAGCGCACACAGGCCGATCCCGATGTTGCGGAACACCGAACCACGGTTTTCCGCTGTCAGCGGGCTGATCGGGTGGGCGCTCGCGCTGCCCAGCAGGCGTCGGCTGAGGGTGTACGTGACCAGGCCCAGTGCCATCCCGACCGCCGCGCAGATGAAGCCGACGTGGAAATTCGTCGCGCCGTACACCGCGCCGACAACCAGTGGCGCGAGGAACGCGCCGGCGTTGATGCCGATGTAGAAAATGCTGAACCCGGCATCCCGGCGCTGGTCTTTCTTGTCGTACAGGTCACCGACCACTTTGGACACGTTGGTCTTGAGCAGACCGGTGCCGATGATGATGAGAAGCAGGGCGATATAGAGCGCCGGCTGCCCGCCGCCGGGGATCGATAGCGTGATGTGGCCGAGCATGATGATGACGCCACCGGTCAGCACCGAACGCTGGTTGCCCAGCAGCCGGTCCGCGACCCAGCCACCCAGCACCTGGCTCATGTAGATCATCGCGCCGTAGATCGACACCAGCGCGGCCGCGGTGGCCTTCGGGATCGCGAGGCCGCCCTGGGTGGTCTCGTAGTACATATAGAAAAGCAGGATCGCTTTCATGCCGTAATAAGAAAAACGTTCCCAGAACTCGGTGCTGAACAATGTCGCCAGCCCAAGCGGCTGGCCGAAGAAACGGGTGTCGCGAGGGGCGGATTCCGCCGTCGGCGCGCTCACAGGTGTGACCTCGTTCGTCGCTGGATGTCAGATCCTCCGGACCCTAGTGCTGGCAGTCGCAGCGGGGGCCTGGAAAGGTACGGAGTTATCACACTGTTACCGGCCAAAACCGGCAACCCGGCCCGGAATCAACTCGGCAGCCGGCTGGTTGCTCCGGTCACAGCTCTCCCAACCGACGAGGGGTCCAGATGTCCAAGCCATTCAGCGAAGAGGACCGGCAGAAGTTCCTGGCGGGCAAGCACGTGGCGGTGGTCGCCGCGGCTGCAGACGACGGGCGACCGCCAGTGGCCCTACCGATCTGGTACGGATACGAGCCGGGCGGCAACATCCTGATCAACACCGGCGCCGCCAGTCGCAAAGCGCGGGCATGGGAGAAGGCCGGCGCGGTGACCGTCATCGTCCAACAGGAAGAGCCGCCGTACCAGTACGTCATCGTCGAAGGCACCATCATCGACGTGGCGAAGCCGACTCCGACCGACATCCGGGAAGCGATCGCGATCCGCTATCTCGGTGAGGAAGACGGCAAGAAGTTCGCGGCCGCCATGCCCGGCGAAGGTGCGGCCCTGTTCACCGTACGACCAGACCGCTGGATCACGGCCGACTACTCTGAGTAGCTGGCGGCAGTTCCTGCCGCGGCGCGTCAACTCGCGCCGGACGGGGTGCCCAAAGGGCGGGCACCCCGGCGGCGCGAGTTGGTCGGCCTACGGCCGACGCGGTGGTGGTTGGGTTGGGTTGGGTAGGCACGGCGCGGGGGTTGTGTTGGGTTGGGTGGGCGCGGCGCGGTGGTGGATGAGTTGGGCGTGTACGGCGCGTTGTGGTCGAGTCGGGTGGGTGCCCAAAAGGGCGGGCACCACTACTCTCACGGCGAGCTACGTCCACCGCCCGCGGTTGGGCGGCGTGATCCCGGCTTCGCCACGATGTGTGCGTTAGGTGCTCCACCGAGGTACCCGCTACGGCGCGAAACTGTCGTACCCCCCTGTCTAAATTAGCCCCCACCCAGATCGGGTGGGGGGTGGGTTTGAGGACGCGCGTCGACGAAAATTTTGACGTGTCCTGAGGTGTCTGAGGCTGTAGTTGCTGGAGTGACTTGTTCCGGCTGACTGTGTTGATCAACAACAAAGGCGCCTCATCCGTCACGTCAGCCGCAGACGCGACAGGGATGCTCCCAGCTCGACCACCACCGCGTCGGCCGTAGGCCGACCGAATGACGTCGCCGGGGTGCCCGCTCTTTGGGCGCCCCGTCCGACGTGATTCGATGCGCGCGGCAGGCACTGCCGCCAGAAACGACGTGCGCGGCAGGCACTGCCGCCAGAAATACGGATCCCGGATGGGGAGAACCCACAGTGGGTTCGTTACACTGGCGCACTGGGTCACACCGCCCTCTGTGCAAGCATGCCCCTGGCAGGGGCTTGTTGGCGGGAGGCAGTGTGGTTCGGCCGGGTTGGATCGGCAGTCGGCGCGTGCGGGCCGGTTGTCGCAAAGACGCGGTGCAGGTCAGAGGGGTGTGGCTCAATTGGTAGAGCAGCGGTCTCCAAAACCGCAGGTTGCAGGTTCGAGTCCTGTCACCCCTGCACTGTTGGGCGACGGTGGCGCTCCAAGACACGGAACAACGACGTGACACCGGCCGTTTCCCGGTGGGAAACCGACGATGGAAGAGGCGAGCGTGGCTAAGGGCAAAGGCTCCGCACCGGCCGACGATGAGGCTGACGCGGTGCTGCCGGACGACACCGACACGACGCAGGACGACGCTGATGCGGTTGACGACTCCGCTGAGGAGTCCGGCGAGTCGCGGCGCTCATCGGACAAGAGCGACCGCAAGTCGGACCGCCCGAAGTCCAAGCGTGGCGGCGGGCGTACGAATCCGGTCAGCTGGGTGCTGCGGTTCGTCCGGGAGGTCGTCGCGGAACTCGGCAAGGTGATCTGGCCGACCCGTAAGGACCTGATCACCTACACGCTGGTCGTGGTCGTGTTCCTGGTGGTCATGGTCGCCCTGGTCGCCGGGCTGGATGTCGGCTTCGAGCGGCTGGCGCTGCTCGTCTTCGGCGGCGGCACCAGCAGCTAGCCACCGGCGAAACCAAGTAAGGCTGAGTAAGGCAATGTCAAACCAGGAAGAGAGCGAACGCGTGCCCGAGTTGGACGAGGCCGGCCCGTCAGTTGACGGCGTCGAGGCCGGCGAGACCGCACCCGTCGGTGTGGTTGACGCCGACGCCCAGGGCGACGTTGAAGCGGTGGGCGACGAGCAGGACGAGGCAGCCGAGGGCGAGGCAGCCGAGGAGGCCGACGAGGTCGACCCGGTGGAGGAGCTCCGTGAGGCGCTCCGGATCGCCCCCGGCGAGTGGTATGTCGTGCACTCGTACGCCGGCTACGAGAACAAGGTGAAGACCAACCTGGAGAGCCGGATCTCGTCGCTGGACATGGAGGATTTCATCTTCCAGATCGAGGTCCCCACCCAGGAGGTGACCGAGGTCAAGAACGGAAAGCGCCAGCAGGTGCAGGCCAAGGTCTTCCCCGGCTACATCCTGGTCCGGATGGAGCTCTCGCCGGAGTCCTGGTCCGCGGTTCGCAACACCCCCGGCGTCACCGGCTTCGTCGGTGCCACCACCCGGGCCGACCGGCCCAGCCCGCTGTCGTTGGAAGAGGTCGTCAAGATCCTTGCTCCGACGGTGGAGAAGGAGCCGGCCAAGCAGTCCATCAAGGTCGTAGACTTCGAGGTCGGTGACTCGGTCACGGTCACCGAGGGCGCGTTCGCGACCCTGCCGGCCAGCATCAGCGAGATCAACCCGGACGCCCAGAAGCTGAAGGTGCTGGTCTCGATCTTCGGCCGGGAAACTCCGGTGGAGTTGAACTTCAACCAGGTCTCGAAGATCTAGCCACCCACCACTCCCAGCCAGACATCACCTCAGGAAAGACAGACATGCCCCCGAAGAAGAAGCTCTCGGCCATCATCAAGCTCCAGATCAAGGCCGGCGCGGCCACCCCGGCGCCGCCAGTGGGTCCGGCGCTCGGCCAGCACGGCGTCAACATCATGGAGTTCTGCAAGGCGTACAACGCGGCCACCGAGGCCCAGCGTGGCGACGTGGTGCCGGTGGAGATCTCGGTCTACGAGGACCGGTCCTTCACTTTCGTCACCAAGACGCCACCGGCCGCCCGGCTGCTGCTGAAGGCCGCTGGCATCGAGAAGGGCTCCGGCGAGCCGCACCGCCTCAAGGTCGCCACGGTCAGCAAGGACCAGGTCCGCGCGATCGCCGAGCTGAAGATGGCCGACCTGAACGCCCTCGACATCGACCAGGCCGAGCGGATCATCGCCGGCACGGCCCGCTCCATGGGCATCAACGTCGGTCAGTAGTTGTCGCGGGCGGACCATCCGCCCGTACGTGGGAGGGCCACGCGCTGGCCCGCCAACCACACCCCAGCAGGAATCGAAGGGAAAGCACGTGAAGCGCAGCAAGGGATACCGCAAGGCCGCCGAACTGGTGGACCGGGAGAAGCTCTACAGCCCGCTGGAGGCCGCGCGCCTGGCCACCCAGACCTCGGTGACCAAGTACGACGCGACCGTCGAGGTCGCCATGGTGCTCGGCGTCGACCCGCGCAAGGCCGACCAGATGGTCCGCGGCACGGTCAACCTGCCGCACGGCACCGGCAAGACCGCCCGGGTGATCGTGTTCGCGATCGGTGACCGGGCCGTCGAGGCCGCCGCCGCCGGCGCCGACGAGGTCGGCTCGGAAGACCTGATCGAGCGCATCCAGGGCGGCTGGCTGGACTTCGACGCCGCCATCGCCACTCCGGACCAGATGGGCAAGGTCGGCAAGATCGCCCGGATCCTCGGCCCGCGCGGCCTGATGCCGAACCCGAAGACCGGCACCGTCACTCCCGATGTCACCAAGGCGATCAACGACATCAAGGGTGGCAAGATCAACTTCCGGGTGGACAAGCAGTCCAACCTGCACTTGGTGATCGGCAAGGCGAGCTTCGACGTGGAGAAGCTGGTGGAGAACTACGCCGCCGCGCTCGACGAGGTCAGCCGGGCCAAGCCCAGCGCGGCCAAGGGCAAATACCTGAAGAAGGTCACCTTCGCCACCACGATGGGCCCGGGCATTCAGGTCGACCCGAACCGGACCCGCAACTTCCTCGTCGAGGACGACGCGACCGCCTAGTTCGGTTTCCACGATGCCCTGCTGCGAAAGCGGCAGGGCATCGTGGCGTTTGTGGGGGTGCCGCGCAGCGGGTACGAGCGGTGACGTATATTCAGTAGTTGATCCAACCGAAGACCGCTGGTTGCTGGGCCGTAGGGCTCGGCCGAAGGGCTCACGAACGTGTGAGCGGCCCGCGCAGGATGGACGGACAGTGTTGCCGGGCCTCGAAAGAGCAGCTCGCCCCACGCCCCGTGCCTTCTCGCGCCGGGGCGTTTTTTCGTTCCGTGGGGCGCCAGCCGAGCTGTACGAGAGGAGGTCGAAGTGGCCACTGCTGCCGAGACAACGGTGAAGTCCGAGAAAGTCCAGGCGGTCTCCGAGCTCGCGGGCAAGTTCCGTGACTCGTCCGCTACGGTGCTGACCGAATACCGCGGCCTCACGGTGGCGCAGCTGACCGAGCTGCGTCACTCGCTGGGGCGCGAGACGACATACACCGTCGCCAAGAACACCCTCACCTCGCGGGCTGCCAAGGACGCCGGGCTGGACGGGCTGGACGGGCTTTTCGTCGGCCCGACGGCCATCGCGTTCGTCGGCGGCGACCCGGTCGAGGCCGCGAAGCACCTTCGCGACTTCGCCAAGGCGCATCCGCTGCTGGTGATCAAGGGCGGTGTCATCGAGGGTCGCGCGGCGACCGCCGAGGACATCACCAAGCTGGCCAACCTGGAATCCCGCGAGATTCTGCTGGCCAAGCTGGCTGGTGCCATGAAGGGCAACATGGCCAAGGCGGCCGCTGTTTTCGCAGCGCCGGCTTCCAAGTTCGCCCGTACGATGGCCGCCCTGCAGGAGAAGAAGGCGGCCGAGTCCCCGGCCGCTGGTACGACCGACGCAGCCGCCGAGGCTGGCGCCGAGGGCTAGCAGCCCGAACCCGAAAGATCTGCGGGTCGGCTGCCGGCCCCGAATGTGCACGAAAGGAAAACCTGACATGGCGAAGCTGTCCAGCACTGAACTGCTCGACGCGTTCAAGGAAATGACGCTCATCGAGCTCTCGGACTTCGTGAAGGAGTTCGAGGAGACCTTCGACGTCACCGCCGCCGCTCCGGTCGCCATCGCGGCCGCTGGTGGCCCGGTTGACGCCGCGCCGGCCGAGGCCGAGAAGGACGAGTTCGACGTCGTCCTCGAGGCCGCTGGTGAGAAGAAGATCCAGGTCATCAAGGAGGTCCGCGCGCTGACCTCCCTCGGCCTGAAAGAGGCCAAGGACCTGGTCGACAGTGCTCCCAAGGCCGTCCTGGAGAAGGTCAACAAGGAAGCGGCCGAGAAGGCCAAGGAGCAGCTCGAAGGCGCCGGCGCGACCGTCACCCTCAAGTAGTTCCACGTTTCATCCCAACAGGGCGGTCATCCTCCGGATGGCCGCCCTGTTGGTTTTCCCCTTGGAGGAAACCGTTGGTGGGCTCTCGTGCATCGGTGAGGTGAGAGAGGGCTGATGACGGATCCGGGGAAGCGATCCAGAGGCTGACGGCCGTACCCACCCTCGCCAGGAACCCTGCCGCCGGAGACACCGCGTCGGCCGTAGGCCGACCGATTCGCGTTGCCGGGTGCCCGTTTTTTTGGGCGCCCCGTCCGGCGTGAATCGATGCGCGCGGCAGGTACTGCCGCCAAAGTTACTGCGCTAGCGTGGGGTAAAGCGCGGACGGAGTGTCCCGGGGGTGCTGATGAAGGATCGGCTGAGCACACCTGCGGACTCGCGCGACCGGGCCGCGCCGGCCCGGTCCCGGGCGGGCACGGCGACCCAAGAGCTGCTGCGTCTTCAACAGAGCGCTGGCAACCGGGCTGTGACCGGGGCCGTGACCGCCGACCGGGCCGCTGTCCAGCGGGTGCCGGTGACGCTTGGGACTCGGCAGGAGACGTTGTTCAACCAGGCCGGTCCGGGTGCGACGGCGGCACCGGCTGTCTATGGCGGCAACACCGGCGCGCGTGCCGACATCAGCCGCGGTGGTACGCCCGAGGTGGCCACCGTGACCGTACGCATCCGGTTCTTCGACCAGGCCCGTACGCCCACTGGTGGCAACACCGGGCCGAGGACAGCGCTCGCGCCCAATGACCCGCGGATCGCGTGGGCGACCAAGGTCTGCACCGACGCACCTGGCACCTGGAACAACCGCGGGAAGCTGGTGAGCGTACGCAAGCCCAAGACCGGCGTCGGCTCGTGGTTCTCGCCGGACCCGGGCGGCCCGGTCCAGCTGCCGCTGGTGTTCCGGGCGGTGCCGGTGTGGGACCTGGCCTCCCCGGCGGACGTGGAGATCGCGGTTTTCGGGCAGGCGACCACGGCTGGCGGTCCGCAGCATCCGATCGACGCTGGCCACTACTACATGACCAAGGGCGCGAACTACCCCTTCCCCGAGACCGCCATCTATGCCCACGAGTACGGCCACCTGATCGGTCTCCCGGACGAGTATTCGCAGTCCAACCCACAGATGCACGCACTGTTGCACGACATGGACCCAGGCACCGCGGCCGTGCGGCAGGCCGCGATGGACAACCAGGCGGTGCGCCGGATGGTGCTGGCCGCGCTCGCCCGCCCGCTCTACGACCAGTTGGCCAGGGCCACCGGCAACATCGCGGCCGCGCTCAAGCGTGGGTCGGTGCCGATGGTCACCGCGCTCGGCGGCCAGTTGCGCGCCGCGATCTCCGACCCGGCCGTCCGCGCTCTGTTCGAGTCTGCCGTGCCGCCGACCAGTGCCCGGCTCGCGCCTCGGGTAGCCGCGGCCGTACGTGGCGTCACCGGCTCGGCCAGGGGCGCGGCCGCGATGGCCGGGAAGGTCGTCAAGGCGGAGATGGCGCCGGCGGCCGTCAACGCACTGGTGACCAGCCAGTACTGGAACGCGCTGATGGCGGTCCACAACACGGCCGCCAACGTCGGTGGGATCGGCATCAACATCAACATCCAGGGCAGCGGCATCACCCCGAGCGGGTTGTGGGCAGCGGCGATGAGCGGCCCGTCCGCGGCTGACGCTCAGGCGGTGACTAATCAGTCGGTGGGTGCGCTGCAGACCGGCCGGGTGCCACCGGGTACGACCGTCCAGCTCGATCCTGCGCCAACTGGAGTCCCTGCCGGCCGGTTGGGCGGCATTCTCCGCGGCCGCCCCGGCTGCCCTGAACACCGCGACTCTCAAGACCGACCTGACCAGCGCGTTGTCGGTCGCCGCCGCTTTCCGTGCCCTCGGTGTCACCCCAACGCCGGCCACCCTGACCAGCGGCCGGGCGCTGGCCCACGCGATCAGCGGTTCCATCCGCGGCGCCGCCACGCTGGCGGCGCAGAACGCCGTACGAGCCTTCCTCAGCGCGGAGATCACGCCGGTCCTGCAGACCAGTGTCACCGCGCTCACCACCGCGGTCGGCCAGGAGGTGGACACCGTGATGGCCACTCCGGCTGGCTCCGTCGCGACCACCGCCCCGAAGGATCCGGCGATCGCCGCGCTGGCCACCTCAATGCACACCCAGCTGACCACCCAGGCCGCCGCCGCGACCGCCGCTCAGGGTGCCGCCGCCGGCTCCACCGCGGTCAATCCGGGGACCACCGCGCCGCCGCAGGCGGTCACGTACGGTACGGCCAACATGATGAGCGACAACAGCCTGACTTTCCGCGCGGACCAGTTCAGTGACCTCGCGAACAAGTTCAACAGCGCGCCTGGGCTGCGCCACGACCGGGAAGACCCGTTCAAAGCCGAGACGGTGTGAGCATGGACCTGCCGCTGTCCGGAGCCGTCCTGTCGGTGACCTGGCGGCTGCCCGGCATCGACGAAGTGCTGGCGGTGTGGCCGGACGGCACGGCCTGGCACTGGCTGCTGACCTCCGGTGAGCCTGACCAGCGAGACCTCGCCGGCACGTTCCGGACCACGGTGGCCGACGGTGAGCTCGCCACCGCTGGCCGATTGGCCGAGCGCGTACGCGCCGCCGCCGGCCAGTCAGGGAGCGGGCCGCGGCTGCTGGTCGGCGCCGGTGACCAGAGCCGCGAAGTGGAAGTCGGATCGGCGCTCGCCGGTGAGCTTGGCGCGTACGCTCAACTGCTCCGCAAGCGCGCGGTCCAAGAGCCGGTCGCCGCGATCCGATTGGCCGCCGATGTTCTCTCGCTGCCGGCCGGCTCGAGCCTGGCCCTGCGGTTCACCTCGATCGGCGTGACACCGGTGACGCTGCAGCTGGATCCACACCGGCTGGCGGTCGAGGCAGCCGACCTGTGGCAGGACGCACCAGCGCCCCGGATGGGTCTGATCAGCAGCGACAACCAGTTGCTCGACGGCCTGTATGTGCCAGCGTCCGTACCACCCGGCGCCACCGGCATGCTGCTCCTCCTGGCCGGCGATCCTCCAGCAACGCACGCCCGCGTGCGCGGCCAGCTGTGGGTGACCGGTCCTTTCCCAGACGCGTACCCACTCCCTTTCGAAACCACAGCATGATCTTGATGGAACTGCACAATCGGATTCCGATTATCACGACGGTCGGTGCTTGAGCTGCGGAAATGAGCCGGGACGTGACAATCGGACATCCAATGGTGGTGCCCGATTGCCACTTTGTTGCCCGTTCTAGCGCGGTAGGTGGGCAAAAAAAGTGACAATCGCGCATTTGCGGGCATTTTCTGGACCAATTGAACGCGCGCTTATCTCGCGCGCGCGTCAACTTACGTAATGAAAACCCGCCACCCACCCCCCACCCTTCTGAAAGGGCGGGGGCTCAAAATGTCACCCGGGTACGACAGTTTCGCGCCGCACCCTATGTAGAGCGGCCCGATTGGCTGGACAGAACACCAGGATTTCCTCGAGTGTCGGACTTTATCCCGCACTCGAGGGTGACTGCGGGATAAAGTCCCGCACTCGACGTGGTGAGGCAACACCCAGACCTGGCATTCCGCGCCGCGAGGGGCGAGCGCTGGCGGGCCAAAAACTGGGGGCAGGGGATTGTCACCTATGTGCGGTAAGGAACAATTGCGTGCTGTGACTTCCTACGAGTGACTCGACGTACCCGTTACTGGGAAGTAACGTAATGCCGATCACCGTGGGCTGCGTCACGTGACAGCCTCGGTGCAGCGGGTCAGCCGGACCTCGGCGCTGCTGCCGTACGGAGCCACAAGCTCGTCGGCAATCAGCGCATTCCACGGACAGCTGAGACGGTAGGCGGCATGATGCGTTCCGCGTCACTTACGACTTCCAGGGTCGTTGGTTCGGTTAGCCGGGAGGGGGTGCGTGATGGGCGTTGAGGTCAAGGTCGAGGGTCTGACCAAGTCTTTCGGGCGTCAGGTCATCTGGTCCGATGTCAGCCTGACGCTGCCGGCCGGCGAGATCTCGGTGCTGTTGGGTCCGTCCGGCACCGGCAAGTCGGTCTTCCTGAAGAACCTGATCGGGCTGCTCAAGCCCGACCGCGGCTCGATCACCATCCAGGGCAACGACCTCACCAAGCTGTCCGAGCGCAAGCTCTACGAGGTCCGCAAGCTGTTCGGCGTGCTGTTTCAGGACGGCGCCCTGTTCGGCTCGATGAACCTGTACGACAACATTGCCTTCCCGCTGCGCGAGCACACCCGCAAGTCCGAGTCCGAGGTCAAGCGGATCGTCGACGACAAGATGGAAATGGTGGGCCTGGCCGGCACCGAGCGCAAGCTGCCCGGTGAGATCTCCGGCGGCATGCGCAAGCGCGCCGGCCTCGCCCGAGCGCTGGTGCTGGACCCGGAGATCGTGCTGGTGGACGAGCCGGACTCGGGCCTGGACCCGGTCCGCACGGCATATATCAACCAGCTGTTCGTCGACCTGAACCAGCAAATCGGCGCGACCTTCCTGATCGTCACCCACGACGTGAACACCGCGCGTACTGTGCCGGACAACATCGGCCTGCTCTACCGCCGGCACCTGGCCATGTTCGGGCCGCGGGAGATGCTGCTGTCCAGCGAGGAACCGGTCGTCAGACAGTTCCTGAACGCCCAGCGGCAGGGCCCGATCGGGATGTCGGAGGAGAAGGACGTGGGTGAGCTGGAGGCCGAGCGGCAGGCCGGGTACGAGATGCCCCCGCTGCCGCCGATCGCGCTGCAGCTGCTGCCCACCGACGGCCAGGTCCGGGCCGGCCAGCGCCCGCCGGGCGCGTGGTGCCAGGCGAACGGGGTCACCCCGCCGCCCGGCTCGTTCCAGGACCCGCCCGGGGTGGCAGGCTCTGCTGGCAACGCCAGGCACGCGCAGAGTTCGGGCTGGACCAAACCCGCTGGCCGTGCGGACGACGACACCCTGGCATTACCCCGCGTGGAGGGTTAGCTGCATGTCACATCCAGCCTGGTCAGCGTCGACCACGGCACTCGCCGACCGGAACGGGAGCTGATGGCTTCCGAACCGATCACCGGCGGCCTGCGGACCGCCGGGAACCTGTTCTCGTTCGGTCTGGACACGGTCGTGTCGCTGCCGCGCCGGCCGTTCCAGATCCGTGAGTTCATCCAGCAGGCCTGGTTCATCGCGTCGGTGACCATCCTGCCGACCGCGCTGGTGTCCATCCCGTTCGGCGCGGTGATCGCGCTGCAGCTGGGCACCCTGACCCGGCAGCTCGGCGCGCAGTCGTTCACCGGTGCGGCGAGCGTGCTCGCGGTCGTACGCGAAGCGAGCCCCATCGTCACCGCGCTGCTCATCGCCGGTGCCGCCGGCTCGGCGATCTGCGCGGACCTCGGCTCCCGGAAGATCCGCGAAGAGCTGGACGCGATGCAGGTGCTCGGCATCAACCCGATCCAGCGCCTGGTGGTGCCCAGGGTGGTCGCCTGCATGCTGATTGGCCTGCTGCTGAACGGCCTGGTCAGTGTGGTCGGCGTGTCCGGCGGCTACTTCTTCAACGTGATCATCCAGGGTGGTACGCCGGGTGCCTACCTGGCCAGTTTCACCGCGCTCGCGCAGCTGCCGGACCTGTGGTCGGCGGAGATCAAGGCGGTGATCTTCGGCTTCATCGCCGCGGTGGTCGCCTCGTACAAGGGCATGAACGCCGGCGGCGGTCCCAAGGGCGTCGGTGACGCGGTGAACCAGAGCGTGGTCATCACGTTCATGCTGCTGTTCTTCGTGAACTTCGTGGTCACCGCGATCTACTTCCAGGTCGTGCCGGCGAAGGGCTCGTAGGGAGATGGCCGACCTGAGCTCGCTTTACAAGCGACCGCTCGCCGCCCTGGACGACCTGGGCGGCCAGATGTCGTTCTATGTCCGGTCGCTGGCCTGGACTCCGCGCACGCTCACCCGCTACAAGAAGGAGATTCTCCGGCTGCTCGCCGAGGTCTCGTTCGGGACCGGCGGTCTCGCGGTCATCGGCGGCACCATCGGCGTCATCGCGTTCATGTCGTTCTTCACCGGCACCGAGGTTGGCCTGCAGGGTTATGCGGCACTGAACCAGATCGGTACGAGCGCGTTCACCGGTTTCGTCTCGGCGTACGTGAACACCCGCGAGATCGCGCCGCTGGTCGCCGGCCTCGCCTTGTCCGCGACCGTGGGCTGCGGTTTCACCGCCCAGCTGGGCGCGATGCGGATCAGTGAAGAGGTCGACGCGCTCGAGGTGATGGGCCTGCCGTCGCTGCCGTTCCTGGTGACGACCCGGATGATCGCCGGCTTCATCGCGGTCATCCCGCTCTACATCATCGGGCTGCTCTCCAGCTACCTTTCCACCCGTACGATCTCGGTGCTCTACAACGGGCAGTCGGCCGGCACGTACGACTACTACTTCCATCTCTTCTTACCCCCGGTCGACGTCCTCTGGTCCTTCGTCAAAGTGCTGGTGTTCGCCGTCATCGTGGTGCTGATCCACTGCTATTACGGCTATTACGCGAGCGGCGGCCCAGCTGGCGTGGGCACCGCGGTGGGCCGTGCCGTACGAACCGCGATCGTCGCCATCAACGTGGTGGACTTCTTCCTCAGCCTGGCCATCTGGGGTGCCACCACGACGGTCCGGATCACCGGGTAGAGGGGACGGGAATGAGCAAGTTCGGTGAGGTGCTGAAAACCCGGCTGCTGGGCCTGGGGTTCCTGCTGCTGCTCGCCATCCTGGTGACCCTGTCGATCCTGCAGTTCCAGCACGTCTTCACGCCGGTCGTGATGGTCACGCTGCAGACCGACCAGGCCGGCAACCAGCTGAACACCGGCGCGGACGTGAAGCTGCGCGGGGTGATTGTCGGAGACGTGAGAACGATCTCCACCAACGGGACCGGCGCGAAGATCGCCCTGGCGCTGCAGCCCGACAGCGTCGGCCTGATTCCCGCCAACGTGATCGCGCAGCTGCTGCCCAAGACGCTGTTCGGCGAGAAGTACGTCTCGCTGGTCACCCAGGGGCAGCCTTCCGGCGACAGTGTTCGCGCTGGTCAGACCATCTTCCAGGACCGCTCGGCCTACTCCGCCGAGCTGCAGCAGGTGCTCAACGAGCTGCTGCCGCTGCTGCACACGCTGCAGCCGGAGAAGTTGTCGATCACCCTCAACGCGGTGGCCACCGCGCTGAACGGGCGCGGCAACGAGCTCGGCGACACGTTGGTGACGCTGAACGACTACCTGGGTCAGCTCAACGGCGCGCTGCCGGCGCTGCAGGCGGACATCCGCAAGCTGGCGTCGGTCAGCAACACGTACGCGGACGCCGCCCCGGACATCCTCGCGCTGCTGAAGAACCTGACCACCACCGCGAACACAGTGGTCGACCAGAAGACCAACCTCGCCAAGCTGTTCGCGTCCACCACGGTCACCGCGAACACCACCCGGCAGCTGCTGGAGACCAACGGCAACCAGATCATCCAGGTGGCCGACTCGTCCCGGCCGATCCTGCAGCTGCTGGCCGAGTATTCGCCGGAGTTCCCATGCTTCCTCAAGGGTCTGACGGACACCGAGGCCAGGGCCGAGAAGATCATCTACGACAACCGCATCCACATCACCGTGGAAGTCGTTCGCAACCAGGGCAAATACCTGCCCGGCCACGACGAGCCGGAGTACGGCGCGAACAGCGGCCCGAACTGCTGGGGGATGCCGAACCCACCGGTGCCGTTCCCGGCAGCGCAGGCGCCGTCCGGCTACGACTTCGGGATCGCCCGCAACCCGCTGCCGCTGGGCGGCACCACGACGGACCTGCTGACAGCCGGCGCGGATCCGCGCGGCGGCGACATGGGCACCGCTGGTACGACCGCGGACCGGCAGACCATTGACCTGATGCTGGCGCCGGTGCTGGGGGTGTCGCCGAGCAAGGTGCCACCGGTCGCCACACTCTTGTTCGGGCCGATGGCCAGAGGAGCCCAGGTGAGCTTGTCGTGACGCTCTCACATCGAACGGAAGAGGTGATCGGGTGAAGTCGGCACTCAGCGTTTCCAGCCAGCTGACCAAGCTGATCATCTTCATTTCGGTCACCGCGGTGTTGACCGCCGCGCTGGCCGTGACGATCGCGTCCACCAGCTTCGGCGGCAAAATCACGTACCGGGCGCAGTTCACCGACGTGACCGGGTTGAACGTGAGCGACGACGTGCGGGTCGCCGGCGTAAGGGTCGGGTCGGTCAGCTCGATCAAGGTGATCGGCGCGAAGCTCGCCGAGATCTCCTTCTCCGTCGACAACACGGTGAAGCTGTCGGTCGGTACGAACGCACGGATCCGTTACCGGAACCTGGTCGGCACCCGCTATCTGGCGCTCACCGACGGCCCCGGCCCGGTCGGTGACCTGCAGCCGGACGCGCTGATCCCGGTGGCCCGTACCGAATCGGCCCTGGACCTGACCGTGCTGTTCAACGGATTCAAGCCGCTTTTCACCGCGCTGAACCCGAAAGACGTGAACAACCTGGCCTTCGAGATCATCCAGGTGCTGCAGGGCGAGGGCGGCACGGTGGACAGCCTGCTGGCCAGTACGTCCTCGCTGACCAACACGCTCGCCAACCGGGACGCGCTGATCGGCCAGGTCATCACCAACCTGAACTCGGTGCTGGCCACCGTGGTGAGCCGGGACTCGCAGCTGTCCAACCTGATCGTCCAGCTGCAGCGGTTCGTCTCCGGGTTGGCCTCGGACCGTACGGCCATCGGTGACTCATTGGCGAACATCGCCAGCCTGAGCAGCAGCACCGCGGGTCTGCTCACCGACGCCCGGCCGTCGATCAAGTCGGACATTGCCTCCCTGAACACCGTGGCCGCCACCCTCAACGGCAGCTCGGACGTGGTCAACGGTGTCCTGCAGCGGTTGCCCACCAAGCTCAGCAAGCTGACCGCGCTGGGCTACGGCGGCGGGTGGTTCAACTTCTACCTGTGCTCGATGGGCGGCTACACGACCCTCCCGGTGGTCGGCAAGGTGCAGGTCGGCCCGATCGACCGGTCCGGCTACCCCTGCAGCGGGGGTGGCCAGTGAAGCCGTTTCGGGAGCGCAACCAGCTGGTCATCGGCATCGTCGGCGTGGTGGTGATCGCGCTGGTCATGCTGATCGCGTTCAACGCCGGCAACCTGCCGCTGATCGGCGGCGGCACCACGTATGCGGCGGATTTCCGGGACGCCAGCGGACTGAAGCCGGACGATGAAGTGCGGATCGCCGGCGTAAGGGTTGGCAAGGTCGAGGACCTCTCGTTGAGCGGCACCCATGTGGTGGTCAGTTTCAAGATCGACAGTGGCCAGCTGACGCTGGGCAGCACGACGACGGCTTCCATCCGGATCAAGACGCTGCTCGGCCAGAAATACCTGGCGGTGGTGCCGACCGGTGGCGGGAAGCTCAGTGGCGACATCCCGACCAGCCGGACGACCTCGCCCTTCGACGTGGTGCAGGCGGTCAGCGGACTCGCCCAGACGGTCGGCGACATCAACACCACCCAGCTGGCCGCCGCTTTCGACACCATTTCCGAGACTTTCGCCGGCAGCCCGGCCAACCTGAGTTCGGCGCTGACCGGACTGTCCAAGCTGTCCACCACGATCGCCAGCCGGGACGCCCAGCTCGGCCAGCTGCTGGCCAGCGCCAACACGGTGACCGGCCTGCTGGCCGACCGGCGGACCCAGTTCCAGCAGCTGATCACCGACGGGAACCTGCTGCTCGCCGAGCTGAACCGGCGCCGGGTGGTCATCCACACGCTGCTGGTGAGTTCGACCGCGCTGGCCAACCAGCTGACGGCGCTGATCGTGGAGAACCGCAACCAGCTCAAGCCCGCGCTGGACCAGCTGCACGGCGTGCTGAGCCTGCTTCAGGCCAACCAGAACAACCTGGACGCGGCGCTGCAACGGTTCGCCCCGTTCGTACGCACCTTCGCCAACGTCCTGGGCAACGGCCGCTGGTTCGACTCGTACATCGGCTGCCTGCTCCCGCCGCCGCCGATCAGCCCCGCCGCCTGCCCGGAGTCAGGCCAGCCGACCAACCCGCTGGGAGGCGGCGGATGAGCGCGCAGACCGCTGAGAAGACGCCCCGGTTCATCGATCGGCCAGGCATGAAATTCCTGCCGATTGGGCTGGTCATCCTGCTGATCGCCGTCATCGGTGGGGTCGTCTGGATCGCCACTACGCCGTCGTTGCGTACGATCACCGCGAATTTCAGCGAGACCGTCGGCGTCTATGCAGGTTCGGACGTACGCATCCTCGGCGTGAAGGTCGGCACCGTCACCTCGGTGACGCCCATCGGCGGCCAGGTTCGGGTCGAGCTGAACTACGACAGCAAATACAAGGTGCCGTCCGACGCGGTCGCGGTCATCGTGCCGCCGTCGCTGGTCTCCGACCGATATGTGCAGCTCTCGCCGGTCTATCAGAGCGGCGCGCAGATGGTGGACGGCGCGGTGCTGGGCACCGACCGGACCGCGGTGCCGGTCGAGCTGGACCAGATCTACCAGTCGCTCAATGACCTGAACGTGGCGCTCGGCCCGAGCGGCGCGAACCGGGACGGCGCGCTCAACCGGCTGCTCGCCACCGGCCGCGCGAACCTGCAGGGCAACGGTACGAACCTGAACACGACCACGAAGAACCTGTCGCAGGCCATCCAGACCCTCGCGGACCACCGCGGTGACGCCTTCGGGACGATCGCCAACCTGCAGCAGTTCGTCAGCACGCTGGCCGCCAGCGACTCCCAGGTGCGGACGTTCAACAGCCAGCTGGCGCAGGTGTCCAGCCAGCTCAACGGCGAGCGGGCAGACCTTGCCGCGTCGCTGAAGGCGCTGTCGATCGCGCTCGCGCAGGTGCAGTCGTTCGTGAAGGAGAACCGGACGTCGCTGTCCACCGACGTGGCCCAGCTCAGCAGCCTGACCGCGATCCTGGTCAAGCAGAAGGCGTCGCTGGCCGAGGTGTTGGATGTGGCGCCGCTCGCGATCAGCAACGTCGAGCTGGCGTACAACGCCACCTCGGGCACCCTGGACACCCGCGACGACGCGATTTCCGGGCTCGACCCGGCGCTGACCCTGTGTGGCGGGTTCCAGCTCGCGAACGTGCTGGCCAAGGACGAGTCGCTGCGGAACACCTGTGTCGGCCTGGTGCAGATGATCACCCGCTGCAACACCGGCATCGTGCCGGCGATCCTCAAGCCGCTGGCCGCGCTCCCGCCGGTACGAGCGCTGCCCTGCAGTTATTCCGCGCTGCCCGGCGGCACGTACCCGACCTTCGGCAACGGTGCCTCACCCGCCAACGGCACGCCCACGGGCACTGGAGGCGGGGTCAACCTCCCGGTGCCTGGCTCCGGGTTGACCGGCACCATCGACCGTACGGTCGGCGGCATCCTGAGCGGAGGCAACTGATGGTGCTCTCCCGCCGCAGACCGGTGGTGCGCTGGGTCGCGTTGCTCAGCTGCCTGGTGGTTTTCGTCGCTGGCTGCAAGTTCGACGGGTTGTACGGCGTACCGCTGCCTGGCGGAGTCGCCGGCACCGGCGGCTACCAGGTGAAGATCGAGTTCGCCGACGTGCTCGACCTGGTGCCGCAGTCAGCGGTGAAGGTCAACGACGTGACCGTCGGCAGCGTCGGCGAGATCGACCTGGTGCCGGCGTCCATCCCGGCCAAATACGCGGCGATGGTCACCATCAACCTGGAGAAGTCGGTGGTGCTGCCGGACAACGTGTCCGCCGGCATCCGGCAGACCAGCCTGCTCGGCGAGAAGTATGTGGACCTGCAGAGCCCGCCGGCCGGCCAGGAGGTCGGCCGGCTGTCCTCCGGTGACCTGATCCCGATGTCCCGTACCAGCCGGGACGTGGAGATCGAGGAAGTGTTGGGTGCGCTGTCCCTGGTCCTGAACGGCGGGGCCCTGCAACAGATCCAGACGATCAACAAGGAGCTGTCCACCGCGTTGTCCGGCCGCGAGCCGCAGGTCCGCTCGCTGCTGAACGAGCTGGACACCTTCGTGGGCAGTCTGGACGCGCAGAAGGCGAACATCATCAAGGCGCTGCAGGGCCTGAACCGGCTGGCAGCGGTGCTGAACAGCCAGAAGACCGTGTTCACCAACGCGCTGGACAGCATCGGCCCAGGCCTTGCCGTACTGGCCGACCAGCGCCAGCAGCTCACCCAGACGCTGACGGCGCTGTCCAAGCTGGGGGCGGTTGGTACGCACGTCATCAACGCCAGCAAGGCCGACACGATCGCTGACCTCAAAGCCCTGCAGCCGACGTTGGCGCAGCTCACCAAGGCCGGCACCGACCTGCCCAACGGACTGGAGCTGCTGTCCACCTTCCCGTTCCCGAAGAACGTGGTCGACGCGATCTTCATCAGCAACGGTCGTGCGTACGCGAACATCGACATCAACCTCGACCTCAATCTGACCGACGTGCTCGGCAACCTGCTCACGCCTAACCAGACCCCGATACAGGCGCCGCAGACCGGTGGCACCGGCACCAACCCGGTGCTGCCGCCGGATTCGTCGCATACCGGCCAGCCGACTCCCGGGGTGAACGGCGGGATCCAGGACCTGCCCGGCATCACGTCGGGACCGCCCGGCGGTTCGTCCGGAGGCGGCGGTCTGAGCGGCATCCTGTTAGGAGGCACCTCGTGATCACCCTGCGGACGAAGATCCAGGTGGCCGTCTTCGTACTGGTCGCGCTGCTGGGCGTGAGCTTCGTGTCGGCCAACTACGTCGGCTTGGGCGACACTCTGTTCAACCGCACGTACGTGGTGAGCGCCGACTTCAGCCGGGCCGGCGGCATCTTCCAGAACGCCGCCGTCACGTACCGCGGCTTCCAGGTCGGCAAGGTGCTGCAGGTCTCGCTGATCCCCGGTGGCGTAAGAGCGACCATGCAGCTCACCCGGGACACCAAGATCCCGTCCAGCAGCCGGGCAGTGGTCACCGACCGGTCCGCGGTCGGTGAGCAGTACATCGACCTGCGGCCGGCCACCGGCGCGGGGCCGTTCCTGGTGGACAACAGCACCATCCCGATGTCCCGTACGGGCACACCGTTGCCGCTGGAAGACATCCTGCTGAACCTGGACAAGCTGGTCGGCTCGGTCAACCAGCAGGACCTGTCGGTGGTGATCGACGAGCTCGGCAAGGCGTTCAACGGCGAGGCCGGGCAGAACCTGGACCGGCTGCTGGACAACACCACCGCGCTGGTCAACGACGCGCAGATCTACCTGCCGCAGACGCTGCAGCTGATCGCCGACGGCAGGATCGTGCTCAGCACTCAGGAGGCCTCGGCCAGCGACATCCGGCAGTGGGCGTCCTCGCTCGCGGGCCTGTCCGGTCAGCTCAAGGCCAGCGACCCGGACCTGCGCCAACTGCTCGCGGTCACCCCGGGTGCGGCCACCGAGGTCACCAACCTGGTCCGCCAGTTGCAGCCCAACCTTGGCTTCCTGCTGGCCAACCTGCTCACCACCAACCAGGTGGCGGTCCGTCGGCTGGACGGCATCGAGCAGATCCTGATCGCGTACCCGATCGCGCTGGCCGGCGGCTCCACGGTGGTGCCCGGCGACAACACCGTGCACTTCGGGCTGGTGCTCAACGTCGACGACCCGCCGCCTTGCCGTTACACCGCGTCGGCGCCGCTGACCTGCACCTCGACCGACAAGAAGTACGGCTCGGAGGTGCGCGGCTGGCAGAACGCGCCGCGGCCCGGTGGCGTCGACCCGACGGCCCAGCCGCCGGACCCGACCACTGACTCCGCCGCCGCTGGGTACGACCCGACCACTGGCATCGCCACCACCTCGGACGGTTCGCCGTACGTGCTCGGTGGCACCGGCGGCCAGGCCGCGCTGCTCGGTGACCAGGCTTGGAAGAGCCTGCTCATCACCCCGCTGAGCGGCTAGTGGGCGCCTTGAGGGTTCCACGGGGAAACACCTCAAGGCGGACCTGGTCAGCTCCACAAGGAAGGTTCCTGCAGGTGCCCACCCGAACCGAGTCCCGTACGGTGACGCCGTCCACCACTCCCGACCCCGGCGAGCGTCCCGTGTCCGTACCGTCCGAGCCAGCCACGGCCAAACCGGCCGCCCCGAAGTCGTCCGGCCGCCGGCCGCCGGTCCGGGACTGGGTGTCCTGGCTGAACCCGCAGGGACCCACCGGTCGGGGCGTGGTGGCCTGCGTTCTGGTGGTGCTGATGGTGGCGCTCGCGGCGCTGATCGGCTGGCAGGCGTGGCAGCTGACCAGCAACCAGACCACCGCTGCTCGGCAGGCGGCGGTGGTGGCGGCCGCCCGGGACGCGGCGCAGAACCTGCTGTCGTACAACTACACGACCATCGACCGGGACCAGCAGCGGGTCGTCGACCGGACCACCGGTGACTTCAAGGACCAGTACACGGCCGGGCAGGCGCAGATCAAGAGCCAGGCAGTGAAGCTGAAAGGGTCTTCGACCGCGCAGATCCTGGAGGCCGGGCTGGTGTCGTCCGACAAGGACTCGGCCACCGTGCTGGTGTCCGCCGACGTGACCGCCAAGTCCAGCCAGGACACCAAAGGCACCGTCCGGCATCTTCGGATGCAGGAGCAAATGTCGTACCAAGGTGGCCGCTGGCTTCTCGGCAACCTGAACTTCCTGTAGGACCGACCGGACGGAAAGGAGGATCCCGATGGCCCGCCGCCCCATTCCCCGCGCGTTGCGCAGCACTCGTACCAACCAGCCCGCCAGCCGGCCCAAGCCGGCTGCCGCCGGCAAAACGGTCACCCCGAGGCGGACGACCGCACCGGTCGCGCCCGAGCCGGTGAAGCCCACCCGCGACACCACCGAGACCCGCCGGCCGTCGCCCCGGCCGTCACCGCGTCCCAGCGACCAGCGCGCGGACACCAGCCGCTCCCGGTCGGCCCGCTCCAGCCGCCGCACCCCGCCCGGCCGGCGTCGGCGTCGTCGTACGACCAACCGCTGGCTGCCGTTCCAGGCCGCCTCCGGCCTTACCCTGGTTGTCCTGCTTCTCCTCGTCGTCCTCATGGGCGCGGTGAGCGGCGGGCTGGTCTTTTGGCAGGCGTACGACGCGGACGCCGCCACTGCCCGTACAGCCGCCGTCGCGGCCGCCGCGGTGCAGGCGCAGACGCTCTTCTCGTACGACTACCGGCACCTGGACCGTGACATCGCGGCCAGCCGCAAGGTCATCACCGGGCAGCTCGCCACTGACTACGTAAAGACCAGCACCCTGGTCGTCGGCCCGCAGGCCACTGCCAACAAGGCCGTCGTCGCGGCCACCGTGACCGCGTCTTCAGTCGTCACCGCTGCGCCCGGCCAGGTGACCGTACTGGTGTTCTTGAATCAGGCCGTGCAGAACAAGAACGTCCAGGGGACGCGGCTTGACCAGTACCGCGTCCGGATGGTGATGCAGAAGGTCTCCGGAAAGTGGCTGATTTCGCAAGCGACCCCGCTTTAGGGGATTGCGTACGGGTCGGCCCTGTTTGGGGGCCGTGTCTGCTGCGGTGACGAGCGTCCTGGTTAAAAGCCGTGACCGCGAGGGGGCGGCGTCTCGTCTACCAGCCACCGGGAAACCCCACCCCGACACCAAAGGGCGGTGTCGGGGTGGGGTTTCCCGTGCTTACTGTCGATGCGCCCTGTGTTTCTGGCGCCTTCGGCGCGGGCGCCGTCGACTACGGCTACGAGCGTCGGTCCTCAGACCCTGCAAAACCCGCAGGGTCTGAGGACCGACGCCCCTGCCGGAGGGGCGACAACATCGGCCTGGCGGCCGATGGCGCCGAACGGGGCTGGGACTCGTCGGAGTTGGCCAACTTTGGTTTGGGTGTTGCGGTCCCGAACGGGTTGGAAGGGTGGCCTGGCGGCCGATGGCGCTGGGACTCGTCGGAGTTGGCCCAGCCGGGCTTTGCGCTCCCTGACCGTTTGGCGCTCAGGTTGGTGTAGGGTGGTAGCCGCTGAGGCCAATAGGCCGAAGAAGTGAACCCGGTTCGTGGTCGGACGGCCACCAGCCGGGTTTTGCGTTTACAGGCTCAATTGTGTTCTTGCGTGCAGGTGGGAACCCGGGCTCGCCAGGCTCCGCCGGCGCCGTAACACCAGCCGACCACATCTGGAACCCAGATCAGCGGCTCGCTCGCAGAGTCCATGTGTTCATAGGCGAGTTTCTTCGCGTCTTGACTGTCGATTCAGCTCTCGAACAATGGTCTGTCGATCGAACTTGTCACGGTCGTCGCGAGAGTCGAAGACGAGACGGTGAGCACTCTTGGCCAGAGTGACTTCCAATAGCTGTTTGACGCGGCGGCGGCACAGGTCATGCAGAAGGTCTCCGGAAACTGGCTGATTCGCAGGCCACCCGCTGTAACGGCGGACACCGCCCGAACGGGTGCCCGTACGGGCGGTTCTGCAACCCGGCGGGTGCCTTGTCCATCGATGGAGTGACAGCATTTCTCCACCGAATGGGGGCAGGTGTGCCCGTGGAAGTAGCTACGGACAGAGAAGGCGGATCGCCGGATCCGCGGGATTTCGTCGAGCGGCTCTACATTGACTCGGCCAGCCAGCTGTTGGTGGCCGCCTTCGCGCTGACCGGCAACGTGGCGGAGGCACAGGACGCCGTACATGAGGCATTCCTGGGCGCTTTCGCCCATCCGAGCCGGATCGTACGGGCCGACAACCCCGTCGCGTACCTGCGCACGGTCACGCTGAACATCGCCCGGGAGCGCTTCCGGCGGCGGCAGCGGCTACGGGTCCTGATGCGCCGGATCCCGGTCCCGGACGACCAACTGCCGGGCCTGAGCCCGGATCGTACGGCGCTGCTCGCCGCGATCCGCCAACTGCCCGCCAACCAGCGGGAGGCGATCACGCTCTTCTACCTGGCCGACATGAGCGTCGAGGATGTCGCCGCCAACCTGAAGGCACCGACCGGCATGGTAAAAGCGTGGTTGTCCCGCGGCCGTGCCCACCTCGCCACCCTGCTGGGTGACGACGAGACTCCCCGCACGCGCGTACCGGAGGCCAAGCATGCTTGACACCGACCTGGAGGACTTCCACGCCGACGCGTTCGGCGACATCCGCGCCGAGATCATCGCCCAAGGCCGGCTGTTGGGGTCCGTTGCAACTGCGGGCCAAGCAGCGCCGCCGTACGGTCAGAACCCGTCTCGTAGTCGCGGTGGCCGCGGTGTTCGTCCTGGCTGTCGGTGCCGTCGCGGGTCCCTCGCTGCTACGGCCCTCATTCTCCATCCCGGCATCTTCAGTGCCCGATTACGCCAAGACGCCACCAGTGACCGGGCCGATCCAGGCGGTAGCTGTCGCACCTGAGGGAATCAAGAAGGTCACCAACGTCGACCAGCTCGACCCGCAGGTGGCATTCGGAGTGTTCCCGCTCGGCAACGGCCTGAAGCCGGCCGGGCTCGCTCGTACGCTGGACGGTGGCCGCAGCTGGACCGGCTGGCGGCTGCCTGATGCGTACGAGCCCAATTCGATGGCCGTGTATGCGTTGAATGACGAGACAGCGATTATCGACAACCTGATCACCCGGGACGGCGGCCGGACGTGGGCCGTACTCAAGAGTGGGTGGGGATCACCGATCGCGACGGTCCCCGCTGGCTGGCGGCTCTACTCGGGTTCGGCTGGGTACAGCGCAAGCCCCGTGATCATGGGGGGAAGAGAGCAACTGGCCGCCATCGATCCGGCCACTGGCGTCATCCACCCGTTGAGTCATCACCTGGGATTGGTCGGCTACCGGATATCGGAAGCAACGGACGGGTCGTTGTGGCTGCTCGGGCAGCGGGACTACCCCGCACACGGGTACGTCGTCAACGTCAGCCACGACCGAGGGATGACGTGGTCCGCGTTCGAGCCCAAGAGCCCGCCGCCGAACACAAACGGCCTTAACGTGAGCAGCTTTGACGGGCGTACCGGCTATCTCCTGTCAACGGCGGCCGGACCCAACAAGAGCACCCTGGGCTACCTGTACACGACCCACGATGGCGGCAAGAGCTGGTCCGCGGCACGTCAGGTGCCGCTCAGTGCCGCGGGTGGCGTCGAGGCCCTGCCGGACGGCGGGATGCTGGTGGTCAACCTGCTCAGTCCAGACACCGGTGGCCCGGTCATGACCAGCAAGGACGGTGGCCAGACCTTCCAGACAGTTCCGGGGCTGACGTACACCACCGCGATTTCCCGACTGCTTGGCGGTGGGTGGCAGGCCAACGCGGCGCACTTCCAGAGCACCTGGATGGCGTCCGCGGACGGTATCCACTACACCCCGCTTCTCCTGCCCTAGCCGCCGCGGTGCCTTATGACGTGCCCACAATGCACGTCATGAGGCACCGCGAGCCCCGGAGATTCCCTGGCCTTGATCGGTCCCGTACGACAGTTTGAACGGAATTCATGGCGAACACGCGTTCGAGTCATCTCGACCGGTCAGTACGGGAGAAACCGGGCGGGCAGCGAGGGATAACCGCAGCTCAAAACTCGTAAAAAGGATAAAAGGCTGTCCGGTTGCCGCAAGGGAGAGCAGCACATTATGTCCTTTAAGACCCCTTGACATCGGCCACTCGGCGACACGTAGGGCTTCACCTCTTGACGAGGGGCTATCTCGGCGTGCACGCTTCCAGTGCGGCGTAATCGTGACTCGCGCGAGGTTCTGGATCCGGTGCTGACGGATCCCTCGCAGCCGGCCCGCCGGGGGTGCGTTGGACAGGCGTGCCCGTTGTGGCTAGACTGCTAGTTTGCGCTGCCTTCCGTCATGCTTCCTGCCAAGGAACTGTTGTTCAGGGGTCTGTTCAGAGTGTTGTCCGACTGCCGCGGGTACGGCTTTGTCGACGATGTTCTGGCTGGTCACTGGGCTTCAGATTCGAAGCGGGTCGCTAGGGGTGCGCGCGTCATGACAGCAACGGTGCTCGAGAGGACGCATCTTGGCAGTCTCCCGCCCCGGCAACAAATTCCACTCTCGTCCCAGCGCAGGTAATCCTTATGGGCCGCTCCGTGTCTCCTTCGGGAAGATTCAGGAGCAGCTCGAGGTGCCCAACCTGCTCGCTCTTCAGACCAGCTCGTTCGACTGGTTGATCGGCAACGAGGCCTGGCAGTCTCGGTCCGCCGACGCTCCGTCGACGCTCAGTGGCCTGGCCGAGATCCTCGAAGAGATTTCTCCGATCGAGGACTTCTCCGGCTCTATGTCGCTGTCCTTCTCCAACCCGCGCTTCGAAGAGGTCAAGGCCTCCATCGAGGAGTGCAAGGAGAAGGACCTCACGTACTGCGCACCGCTCTTCGTGACCGCGGAGTTCACCAACAACACCACTGGCGAGATCAAGAGCCAGACGGTGTTCATGGGCGACTTCCCGATGATGACTGCCAAGGGCACGTTCATCATCAACGGCACCGAGCGCGTGGTCGTGTCGCAGCTGGTTCGTTCTCCTGGGGTGTATTACGCGAAGGAGCCGGACAAGACCTCCGACAAAGACGTCACGAACGTACGGGTGATCCCCAGCAGGGGCGCCTGGCTGGAGTTCGACGTCGACAAGCGCGACTCGGTCGGTGTACGCATCGACCGCAAGCGTCGGCAGGCTGTCACGGTCCTCCTGAAGGCCCTCGGCTGGACTCCGGAAAGGATTCGCGAGCGGTTCGCGGATTCGGAGATCATGATGGCCACCCTGGAGAAGGATCACCTCGTCGGTCAGGATGAGGCGCTGCTGGACATCTATCGCAAGCTCCGCCCGGGCGAACCGCCCACCAGGGAGAATGCCCAGACGCTGCTGGACAACCTGTTCTTCAACCCGAAGCGATACGACCTGGCCAAGGTCGGTCGGTACAAGGCGAACCGCAAGCTCGGTGTGAACGTGCCCTTCACCACCGGCACCCTCACCGAGGACGACGTGGTCGCCACCATCGACTACCTCGTGAAGCTGCACGCGGACGTCGACGGGTATGAGCCGGACGACATCGACCACTTCGGCAACCGGCGGATCCGTACCGTCGGCGAGCTCATCCAGAACCAGGTGCGGGTTGGCCTGTCCCGGATGGAGCGGGTCGTCCGCGAGCGGATGACGACTCAGGACGTCGAGGCGATCACGCCGCAGACCCTGATCAACATCCGCCCGGTGGTGGCCTCCATCAAGGAGTTCTTCGGCACCAGCCAGCTGTCCCAGTTCATGGACCAGATCAACCCGCTGGCCGGGTTGACCCACCGTCGCCGGCTGAACGCGCTCGGCCCCGGTGGTCTGTCCCGTGAGCGGGCCGGCATGGAGGTCCGCGACGTGCACCCGAGCCACTACGGCCGGATGTGCCCGATCGAGACCCCGGAGGGCCCGAACATCGGCCTGATCGGTGCGCTGGCCGCGTTCGCGCGGATCAACCCGTTCGGCTTCATCGAGACTCCTTACCGCAAGGTCGTCGACGGCATCGTCACCAGCCAGATCGACTACCTCACCGCGGACGAGGAAGACCGGTATGTCAAGGCCCAGGCCAACGCTCCGCTGACTGCGGAGGGCCGGTTCGCTGAGGACCGGGTCACCGCTCGGCGTAAGGGCGGCGAGGTCGAGCTGGTGGCCAAGGGCGAGATCGAGTACATGGACGTTTCGCCGCGCCAGATGGTCTCGGTCGCGACCGCGATGATTCCGTTCCTTGAGCACGACGACGCGAACCGCGCCCTGATGGGTGCGAACATGCAGCGCCAGGCGGTTCCGCTGGTGCGCACCGAGCGTCCGCTGGTCGGTACGGGCATGGAATACCGCTCCGCCGCCGACGCCGGCGACGTGGTGGTGGCCGAGCAGTCCGGCATCGCCGAGGACGTGTGCGCCGACTACATCACCGTCATGAACGACGACGGCACCCGTCGGACGTACTTGCTGCACAAGTTCCGCCGCTCGAACCAGGGCAGCTGCATCAACCAGAGCCCGATCGTGGCCGAGGGTGACCGGGTCGAGGCTGGCCAGGTGCTTGCCGACGGCCCGTCCACCGACTTCGGTGAGATGGCGCTGGGCAAGAACCTGCTGGTCGCGTTCATGCCGTGGGAGGGTCACAACTACGAAGACGCGATCATCCTGAGTCAGCGGCTGGTCCAGGACGACGTCCTCACCTCGATTCACATCGAGGAGCACGAGGTCGACGCCCGGGACACCAAGCTGGGCGCCGAGGAGATCACCCGGGACATCCCGAACGTCTCCGAAGAGGTCCTCGCGGACCTCGACGAGCGCGGCATCATCCGGGTCGGCGCCGAGGTCGGGCAGGGCGACATCCTGGTCGGCAAGGTCACCCCCAAGGGTGAGACCGAGCTGACCCCGGAAGAGCGGCTGCTGCGCGCGATCTTCGGTGAGAAGGCCCGAGAAGTTCGGGACACCTCGCTGAAGGTGCCACACGGCGAGTCCGGCACGGTGATCGGCGTTCGTACGTTCAGCCGCGACGACGGTGACGAGCTGTCGCCCGGCGTGAACGAGCTGGTCCGGGTGTACGTGGCGCAGAAGCGCAAGATCTCCGACGGTGACAAGCTCGCCGGCCGGCACGGGAACAAGGGTGTGATCTCCAAGATCCTGCCCCCCGAGGACATGCCGTTCCTGGAGGACGGCACTCCGGTCGACATCGTGCTGAACCCGCTCGGCGTGCCCAGCCGGATGAACATCGGTCAGGTTCTGGAGATGCACCTGGGCTGGGTCGCTTCCCGCGGCTGGAAGGTCGACGGGGATGACCAGCCGTGGAAGGTGACGCTCAAGGCCATTGGCGCCGACTGGGCCGACCCGAACACTCCGACCGCGACGCCGGTGTTCGACGGCGCGAAGGAGGAGGAGATCGTCGGGCTGATGGAGTCCACGATCCCCAACCGGGACGGCAACCGGATGGTCGACGGCACCGGCAAGGCGATGCTGTTCGACGGTCGCTCGGGTGAGCCTTATCCGGCACCGGTCGCGGTCGGCTACATGTACATCTTGAAGCTGGCCCACATGGTGGACGACAAGATCCACGCCCGGTCCACCGGTCCGTACTCAATGATCACGCAGCAGCCCCTCGGTGGTAAGGCGCAGTTTGGTGGTCAGCGCTTCGGTGAGATGGAGTGCTGGGCCATGCAGGCGTACGGCGCCGCTTATGCCCTGCAGGAGTTGCTGACGATCAAGTCCGATGACGTGCCCGGTCGCGTGAAGGTTTACGAGGCCATCGTCAAGGGCGAGAACGTCCCCGAACCCGGGGTGCCCGAGTCGTTCAAGGTGCTGCTGAAGGAACTGCAGTCCCTGTGTCTGAATGTCGAGGTGCTTTCCACGGACGGCGTGTCCATCGAGATGCGCGACTCCGACGACGAGGTGTTCCGCGCCGCGGAGGAGTTGGGAATCGATCTGTCTCGGCGTGAGCCGAGCAGCGTCGAAGAGGTCTGACGTGTACGGCGGGAGCGTTTCCGGTTCGCCGGATACGTTCCCGCCGGCCGCCGACCACCGTCAGGACCTGTAAAAGAAAGAGAAGGTTACACGTGCTCGACGTCAACTTTTTTGACGAGCTGCGTATTGGCCTGGCCACCGCCGAAGACATCCGCCAGTGGTCCCATGGCGAGGTGAAGAAGCCGGAGACGATCAACTACCGCACGCTCAAGCCTGAGAAGGACGGCTTGTTCTGCGAGAAGATCTTCGGCCCCACCCGCGACTGGGAATGCTACTGCGGCAAGTACAAGCGAGTTCGGTTCAAGGGCATCATCTGTGAGCGCTGCGGTGTCGAGGTCACTCGGGCCAAGGTGCGTCGTGAGCGGATGGGGCACATCGAGCTGGCCGCGCCGGTCACCCACATCTGGTATTTCAAGGGCGTTCCGAGTCGACTGGGTTACCTGCTCGACCTCGCGCCGAAGGACCTAGAGAAGATCATCTACTTCGCCGCGTACCTCATCACCTCGGTGGACACCGAGGCGAGGCACCGCGATCTGCCGACCATCGACTCGGAGATCGGGGCGGAGCGCAAGCACCTCGAGCAGCGCCGCGACAACGACATCGAGACGCGCGCGAAGAAGCTGGAGACCGACCTCGCCGAGCTTGAGGCCGAGGGCGCGAAGAGCGACGTACGACGCAAGGTCAAAGAGGGCGGCGAGCGCGAGATGCGCCAGCTCCGCGACCGCGCGCAGCGTGAGATCGACCGGCTCGACGAGGTGCTGGACACCTTCCGCAAGCTGGACGTTTCCCAGCTGATCCCGGATGAGCTGCTCTACCGCGAGCTCCGGGACCGGTTCGGCGACTACTTCGCCGGTGGCATGGGCGCCGAGGCGCTGCAGAAGCTGCTGGAGGGTTTCGACCTCGAAGCCGAGGCTGAGTCGCTGCGCGAGACCATCCGGTCCGGTAAGGGACAGCGCAAGATCCGCGCGCTGAAGCGGCTGAAGGTGGTCGCGAACTTCCTGAACACCCGGAACTCGCCGCTGGGCATGGTGCTGGACTGCGTACCGGTGATCCCGCCGGACCTGCGTCCGATGGTGCAGCTGGACGGTGGACGTTTTGCCACCAGCGACCTGAACGACCTCTACCGCCGGGTGATCAACCGGAACAACCGGCTCAAGCGACTGCTTGACCTGGGCGCGCCGGAAATCATCGTCAACAACGAGAAGCGGATGCTGCAGGAGGCCGTCGACGCGCTGTTCGACAACGGCCGCCGTGGTCGTCCGGTCACCGGGCCGGGCAACCGTCCGTTGAAGTCGTTGTCCGACATGCTGAAGGGCAAGCAGGGCCGGTTCCGTCAGAACCTGCTCGGCAAGCGTGTCGACTACTCCGGCCGTTCGGTCATTGTTGTTGGCCCGCAGCTCAAGCTGCACCAGTGCGGCCTGCCGAAGATGATGGCGATCGAGCTGTTCAAGCCGTTCGTCATGAAGCGGCTGGTCGACCTCAACCACGCGCAGAACATCAAGTCCGCGAAGCGGATGGTGGAGCGTACGCGTCCGGTCGTCTGGGACGTGCTGGAAGAGGTCATCACCGAGCACCCGGTGTTGCTGAACCGTGCGCCGACGCTGCACCGTCTGGGCATCCAGGCCTTCGAGCCGCTGCTGGTCGAGGGCAAGGCCATCCAGATCCACCCGCTGGTCTGCACCGCGTTCAACGCGGACTTCGACGGTGACCAGATGGCGGTGCACCTGCCGCTGTCCGCCGAGGCCCAGGCCGAGGCCCGGATCCTGATGCTGTCCAGCAACAACATCCTGTCGCCGGCGTCTGGCCGTCCGGTCACCGCGCCGACCCACGAGATGGTCATCGGCCTATATCACCTCACCTCGCCGGAGGCCGACGCGCTGGGGGCGGGTCGAGTGTTCTCCTCGACGGCCGAGGCGATCATGGCGTACGACAACCATGAGCTGAACCTGCGTGCCGCGATCCGGATCCGGCTTGACGACATCCTCGGCGTGGAAAACGGCGATGAAGGCGACAAGTGGACGGCTCCGGAGGGCTGGCAGCCCGGCACCGCGGTGGTGCTGGAGACCACCCTTGGCCGGGTGCTGTTCAACGAGACCCTGCCGCCGGACTACCCGTTCGTGAACTACGAGATCCGCAAGCAGCAGCTTTCGGCGATCGTGAACGACCTGGCCGAGCGTTATCCGAAGGTGCAGGTGGCGGCGACGCTGGACGCACTGAAGGAAGCCGGCTTCCGGTGGGCCACCCGGTCCGGTGTGACGATCTCGATCGACGACGTGGTGGTGCCGCCCCGCAAGGCGGAGATCCTGGAGTCGTACGAGAGCGAAGCGGAGAAGATCGAGAAGCAGTACCAGCGCGGCGTCATCACCGCTGAAGAGCGGCGTGGGGAGCTCATCCAGATCTGGACCCGGGCGACCAACGAGGTGGCCAAGGAGATGGAGCGCAACTTCCCCATCACCAACCCGATGTGGAAGATGATCCACTCCGGCGCGCGCGGCAACATGATGCAGGTCCGGCAGATCGCCGGCATGAAGGGCCTGGTGGCCAACCCGAAGGGCGAGATCATCCCGCGCCCGGTGAAGCACAGCTTCCGGGAAGGCTTGACCGTGGCGGAGTTTTTCATCTCCACCCACGGTGCCCGTAAGGGTCTGGCCGACACCGCTCTGCGTACCGCGGACTCCGGCTACCTGACGCGTCGTCTGGTGGACGTGAGCCAGGAGGTCATCATCCGCGAGGACGACTGCGGCACCAGCCGCGGTCTCCCGCTGCCGATCGCCGCCGAGGTGGACGGTGTCCTGGTCAAGGACGCGCACGTGGAAACCAGCGTGTACGCCCGGACGCTGGCCGAGGACGCGACCGACCCGGAGGGCAAGGTCGTACTGGCCGCCGGCAGTGACCTCGGCGACGTGGGCATCCAGCGGTTGGTCGAAGCCCGCGTCACCAACATCAAGATCCGCAGCGTGCTGACCTGTGAGGCACGCCTGGGTTGCTGCGCGGTCTGCTACGGACGGTCGCTGGCCACCGGCATCCCGGTGGAGGTCGGCGAGGCGGTCGGCATCATCGCCGCCCAGTCGATCGGTGAGCCTGGTACGCAGCTGACCATGCGTACGTTCCACACCGGCGGCATCGCCGGTGACGACATCACCACCGGTCTGCCGCGTGTCCAGGAGCTGTTCGAGGCCCGTGTCCCCAAGGGCATGGCCCCGATCTCCGAGGCCGCCGGCCGGATCCGGATCGAGGACACCGAGAAGTCGCGCAAGATCATCGTGGTGCCGGACGACGGCAGCGACGAGATCGCGTACGAGAAGATCAGCCGCCGGTCGCGGCTGCGCTTCGGCGACGGTGACCACATCGAGGTTGGCGAGAAGCTGCTCGAAGGTGCGGTCAACCCGCATGAGGTGCTGCGCATTCTTGGGCCGCGTCAGGTGCAGCTGCACCTGGTCCAGGAGGTGCAGGAGGTCTACCGCTCGCAGGGTGTGCAGATCCACGACAAGCACATCGAGGTCATCGTCCGGCAGATGCTGAAGCGGGTCATCATCATCGACTCGGGTGCGACCGACTTCCTGCCGGGCGCGCCGATCGAGCGGGCCCAGTTCGAAGCGGAGAACCGCCGCGTGGTGGCCGAGGGTGGCGAGCCGGCTTCGGGTCGTCCGTCCCTGATGGGCATCACCAAGGCGTCGCTGGCCACCGACTCGTGGCTGTCCGCGGCCTCCTTCCAGGAGACCACCCGGGTGCTCACCGACGCCGCCATCGCGGCCCGGAGCGACTCCCTGTTGGGCCTGAAGGAGAACGTGATCATCGGAAAGCTCATCCCGGCCGGTACGGGCATCTCCCGCTACCGCAACATCCGGGTCGAGCCGACCGAGGAAGCCCGGGCATCGGTCTACTCGATGTCCCCGTACACCGACAACGGCGACTACTCGGTGTTCGGCCAGGGCAGCGGCCAGGCAGTTCCGCTGGACGACTACGACTACGGCGGCTACAACCGCTGATCGCGTAGCCAGTACGACACAAAGCCGGCCGTCCCGTACGCGGGGCGGCCGGCTTTGTTGTGCGGGGCCTGATGCGCGCCCACCGCTGACCTGACCGTACGGCAGCATGGGCAGCGTGGTGGAGATGAGCTTCCTGACCGAATCCGACCGGGCCCGCTGGGAAGTGCTCGCCCGCGGTAAGGACACGTATTTCGAGGTCGTACGCGACGACGACGATTACGAACGGACCTGGCGACGGCTGCTGAAGGACGAGCGGATACGCGGGATCGCCGCCCGGCTGGACGGCAAGGTGGTCGGCATCGCGCACTACCTGTTCCACGCCAGTGTCTGGTACGCCGGAAAGTGCTATCTGGTGGACTTGTTCGTGGACCCCGAAGTCCGGCGGCGAGGTGTTGCGACGGCAGTGATCGAGTGGGTGGCGCGGGACGCTGAGGACCACGGTTTTCCCAGCCTCTACTGGAATACACTGGAAGACGCCCCAGCTCGCGCGCTGTACGAAAGGGTGGGCAAATACCACCAGGGGTTCATCCACTACAGCTATCGCCGCTAAGCCCGCGAACTTGACGTTTCGTTGTCAGCACGCCCGATATGGGCAATGACAACGTCGAGTTCGCGAAAGGTGAGCGGACGTGCGGCATCAGGTGCCGGCGTACCACAGGCGTACGTGGCGGGTGTTGAGTAGGAGGCCTGCGGTCAGCAGGGCCAGGCCGCCGAGCAGACCCGGCACGTAGTAGATCAGCAGGCTCACCTCCAAGTGCGCGTACGGGAGCTCGACGGCGGTGATGGCGACCAAACCGACCAGGGTGAGCACCCCGAGCACCTGCGCGAGAAGCTTCAGGTACGTCCACGCCGACGGGCCGCCCCACCAGCCGCGGACGAGAAGCGCGCTCACGGCGAGACCCCAGAACGTCACCCAGAAGACGTCCGTGCCGCTGGTCTTCGGAGAGGTGATCATCCCCACCACGCTCGCGCCGAGCATGCCCAGCCAGCTGACCAGCATGAGCCCCCAGCCGACGTGCAGCTGCCACGGGCGGTATTCCGCCAGGGTGTGTTTCCGCTTGGCGGGGATGTTGCGCAGGCCGGCAAAATACGTCACGACCTGAAAGGTTAGTGACCGGTGTGGGTCGGTTCGTGGAGCGGATCGGCGATTTGCCCGTACGTTGGTGCTCTCTTGGGCGTGAGGGGAGTTCGGCGTGCGGAAGATCAGCTGGGTGACCGCGGTGACGGTGGTGGCGGCGTTGGTCGCCGGGGGAGCGATGTCCGTGGCGCCCGCGCAGGCGGCGGCATCGTGTGACACCGTCAGCACCACGCCGACGTACGCGGGCAAGGTGCCGACGGCCAAGCAGGTGTTGGGCTTCGATCTTGGGAGTCGGGAAGCGACCGGCGACCAGCTCAACAAATACCTGAGCGCGGTGGACCGAGCCAGTGACAAGGTGGTGTCGGGGACGTTCGCCACCACGACGACCGGGCGGAAGCTGTCGTACGCGCTGGTGTCACGGAAGAAGAACCTGACGCCGGCGGCGCTGGCTCGGTTGTCGACGGATGCGGCGTTACTGCGGCGGCCGGATTTACCGGCGGCGGTGGCGAAGGTGATTGAGGCGCGGATGCCGGCGATTTTGTGGCTGACGGCCAATGTGCACGGCAACGAGCCTGCTGGTGGGGACGCGGTGGACCGGATCGCGTACGAGCTGGCGGACCGGACCGACTGTGTGGCGAGCCGGATCCTGGACAACGCGGTGGTGGGGTTGATTCCATCGCAGAACCCGGATGGTCGGGCGTTGAACACCCGGCAGAACGCGAACGCATTCGACATGAACCGGGACTGGTTTGCCCGTACCCAGCCCGAAACTTCCGGGAAACTCGATCTGCTGGCGAAATACCCGCCGCAGCTCTACATCGACGAGCACGGCATGGGCGGCGACAGCTATTTCTTCCCGCCGAACTCCGACCCGACCTACCACGAGACCTCGGACTCGTCGGTCGACTGGATCAACAACGTGTACGGCGTGGCGAATGGCGCTGCTTTCGACGCGAAGCAATTTTCGTACGATACCTACCAATCCGGCTATGACCTGTTCTTTCAGGGGTACGGGGACAGTGTCCCGACCACCGAGTTCGGTGCCGCCGGTATGACCTTCGAAGTCGGGCAGGGCGCCTCCTATCCGGTGCAGACGGAAAAGCACTACACGTCCGGAATGGCTTCGCTGTTCGCCGGCGCGGGACGGCGCGCACAGATCGTGAGCGGATGGCACAACGCGTACGTTCAGGCCGAAAAACAGGGTCAGCAGTGCTCGTTGCAGCCGAACAAGGTCTACAACCCGGGTCATACCGTGCAGCTGCCGGTGCCGGACATGAAGGTCTGCGGCTACTTCCTGCGTACCGACAACCCGGCCAAGGCGCGGGACACCGCGGTGGTCGTCAAGCGGCTGCAGCAGGCTGGCGTCGTCGTTTATCGGCTGGCGAAACCGTTGTACGTCAAGGATTTCGCCGCGTACGGGCGGGCCAGAGCGGCCGCGACGATGCCGGCCGGCACGTACTGGATTCCGATGGCGCAGGCCGAGAAGCACTGGATCCAGGCGATGCTCAACGAAAACACGTATGTGCCTTTCCCGTATTTCTATGACGTATCCGGCTGGAGCATGGCGCTGCTGTCCAATCTGGACGGTGGCTACACTGGGCTTTCGCTGAAGCCGCTGTCAACCGTGCTGCCGCCGGTACGGGTGCCAGCGGTCAAACTGCCGTCCGGGCTACCGAGGGTAGGCATTCTTTCGTACACTTCGAGCCCATTCCAGCCGTCCGAGAGTGCCGGCTGGCTGCGGTGGCGGCTGGACCATGACTGGCGAATCCCGTCCACCGTGCTGAGCCCGAGCCAGGTGACACCGTCGGTGCTGTCCCATCTGGACACCCTGCTGGTGCCGGACACGGACGCCAAAACCGTCACGACATTGCTTGGTGCGACGGGAAAGAAGGCGCTGGCCGACTGGACGAACGGCGGTGGTCACTACGTCGGTTGGGAGGGCGGCGCCCAGCTGGCGGCCGGCCTGGGCCTGTCGACCGCGGTGTTGCGGGATCCGAAAGGCACCGCGCCCGGCACACTTTTCCGAGTGAACACGCCAAACGCGGGGACCAACTGGGTGATGTACAACAGCGATCCGGTCATGACGGCCAGCAACCCGGCCAATGTGGTGGCCAGCTACCCGGCGCTCACCTCACCGGACTGGTATGTCTCGGGTTATCAGCAAGGCGAAGAGGAGCTGGCCGGTACGGCCGCGGAAATCAGCGAGCCAGCTGGTTCCGGCCAGGTCACGGTTTTCGCGGTGGATCCGAACTTCCGGGCTTTCTCCGACGGCAGCGCGCACCTTCTTTTCGACGCATTGCTCGCATCGCGTGGGACCGCGAAGGCGCAGCCGTACGTCAACAGTGGGCAGCGCTCGGCCGCGGAACTGCGGGCCGAACAGTCCGCCGCGGCCATGACCCGTACGTACGGAGCCTCCCTGGTGCTCCGGGTCCGGCCAGCTGACGCGACCGCCGCCGGGCAGGTGCTGCGCGGGCACGGGGTGACATACCGGACCGTGACCGGACCGGGCTTTGTCCAGCTCGTCGTCGACTCGGGCCGGTACGCGCCCGCCGATCCGGCCTCATGGATCCGCTCGTTGCCGGCCGAACTGGCCGCCGCCGGCGCCGCCCCGCCGCTCGCCATCCAGACTCCCTGAGTTACTGGAGCGTTTCGCACGGGAAGGTCTCCGGATCGAGGTCGGGGTTCTTCGGTCCAGGTCGAAGGTCAAGGGTCGAGATCGAAGGTCAGGGGCGAAGGTCAGGGGCGAAGGTCAGGGGCGAAGGTCAAGGTCAAAAGCGGCGGTTGCCTCCGAGGAGAGGGAAGATCCCGGTTCTTCCGGGGTTGACCGGGTGGGTTGGGGTTTCGTACGGGGTTACGGACACCTCGCGCTGTTGGTGATGACGTTGGTTGGTTCTGTGCCCTGTTTGTCGCGTTTCCCGAGCGGTTTTCCGGGTGTCGCTCGTCGAGTGCGGGACTTTGTGCACCGCTCGACGTCGAGTGCGGGCTTTTGTACCGCACTCGACCCCCGACCTGTGACAGCTGGGACTGATGGGGTCCCTGTGACTCCTGCGACCGCTCGTCCCACTCTTTGGGCCGTGAGTTGTTGATCTTGGTTAGTTGGTCTACCCAAAACGGACATCGGCGTGAAATGTCTGGCTTGGGTAGGCCAACTAACCAAGATCAACAAAGGATGTCGCGGAGAGTAGCCGAATCTGGCACGGTGGTGGCGTGGAGTAAGTGGGGTGAGGGGATGTGCTTTTTCGCGAGTGCCCAACCACCCACCCAACGCACCACCCGCACCCAAACTCCGTTCTTCCTAGAGGCGCCGCCCGCAGGGCAGACCTTGACCTTCGCCCTTGACCTTCGGCCCTTGACTTTGACCTTGAAACCCCGTGACTCGGGCGCCGAGGAGCCGACCTCGCACCGAACCGCAGCGCTCCATGCGGTCTTGGCTCAAGAGGCATCGGGGAGGTCCTAGACTGCGGGAGTTGAGGTCAAGTCGGAGGGTGGCGTGATGGCGTACGGGTCAACACCGCCCCCGGTGCCGTCGCCCGGCGCGCTACAGCCCTTCAGGGTGCAGCCGTACGGGCCCCCGACCTACGGAGCCCAGACCTACGGAGCTCAGCCGTACGGAGCTCAGCCCTACGGAACACAAACGTACGGAACGCAGCCGATTCCGAACTACTCGGCGCTGCCGGTCTGGGATCCGGCCCGGCGGCCCGGTCCGTACGGCGGTCCTGGCTGGCAGCCCGGTCCATACGTGCCGTTCCAACCGCGGGCGCCGCGGCCGCGGCCGGCGAGCGCGGCCGTTTGGGCGCTGGTGACCGGGATCGTCGCGGTCGCGCTCGCGCCCTGCCTGGGCGGTGTCGTGCCGGGGCTGATCGCGCTGGCGTTGGCGAGGATGGCGGCCGCCGAGGTGGCGGTGTCCGACGGGTGGTTGACCGGCGCCGGGATGATCAAGGCGGCGCGGGTGCTCAGCCTGGTGGCCATCTCGATCGCCGTGGTGGTCGGCACCGCGCTGGCTGTCAGTTGGCTGGTCGGGTTGGGTGTTCCAGCGCAGGACGCCCACTACCCAAGTAACGTTGACTAATAGCGCAGCGCAGGGCGGTTTTCGCCTTACGGGGAAGGAAGATTGGCATGACCGAGCAACCCGGTGAGAACCGGCCGGCGGGCAGTGGTGAGCCCCACCCGACGCCGCAGTATTCGACCCCCAGTTACGACACCCCGGCGTACGACCCGACTTCGTACGATGGCCAGGCCGGCTATGAGCCGCCGTCCTTGAAGAAGGACGAGCCGGCCCAGCCGTGGGCCGACCCGGGTGGTGCCGCACCGGCTGGCGGGTATGACCAGGCGGCCCAGCCGCCGAGCGGGTACGACCCAGCGACCGGCTACCCGCAGCAGGCCGACCCGGGTTACGGCACCGCGCCGGCCTCCGGCACCGGCTACGGCCCGTCCTCCGGTGCCGGCTACCCGGCGTCCGGCGTTGGTTACCCAGCCTCGGGTGCTGGCTACCCGGCGTCTGGCGCCGGCTATCCGGCCTCGGGTGCTGGCTATCCGGCCACCGGCGGGGGCTACGGCCAGCCACCGGCGGCGGGCTACGGCCAGCCGGGTTACCCGCCGCCGGGCAGTGGCTATCCGGCCGGCCCGCGTACGGACGGTCTCGCTATCGGGGCGATGATCTGCGGAATTCTGGCGATCCCGCTGGCGATCTGTTGTTACGGGGCGTTCAGCTATCCGCTGGGCGCCGCGGCACTGATCATGGGCTTCATTTCGCGGAGCAACATCAGCAAGTCCAATGGGCAGCTCGGCGGCGACGGGATGGCGCTGAGCGGCCTCATCTGTGGCGCGGTTGGCATCGTACTGGCGATCTGCGCGGTGATTTTGTTGCTGGCCTTCGGCTTCCTGAGCCAGCTCAGCCCGAGATAACGCGGATCACGCACCCCCGTTTTGACCTGCGCGACGGGGGTGGGTACGCTTGTTGTTCGTGCCTGGGGTGACCCGGGCGTGCTCGCGCGCCGTCAGGCGGGCCTGTGACGGAATAGACACGGGCGCGTACCTGTTGTGGTGAGCGGTGGCGCACTCCCGATGGACGTAACAGTTCGCGTAGGTGCGTGGGTTGGGCGACACGCCCGACCGCGGGGGTCGGGAAATCGGGCCCCGACCAGGTCATGAACAAAACAGAATGACACGATCACGTGTGCGTACGGGCCCGGCTCGCCGAGAGCGAGCCAGCGGTTGGCCGCGTGACGCGAGAGCACGACCGAAGACCACAGCTTCACCAAGGCAAGACAGACAACGAAGGAAGGCCAGGCTCGGTGCCCACGATCCAGCAGCTGGTCCGCAAGGGCCGCCAGGACAAGGTCGAGAAGAGCAAGACGCCGGCGCTCAAGGGCGGTCCGCAGCGTCGCGGGGTGTGCACGCGGGTGTACACCACCACGCCGAAGAAGCCGAACTCGGCGCTGCGCAAGGTCGCCCGCGTCCGGCTGACCAGTCAGATCGAGGTCACCGCGTACATCCCCGGTGTCGGCCACAACCTGCAGGAGCACTCGATGGTGCTCGTGCGTGGCGGCCGGGTGAAGGACCTTCCCGGTGTTCGATACAAGATCGTCCGTGGCTCGCTGGACACCCAGGGTGTCCGCGGCCGCAAGCAGGCGCGCAGCCGGTACGGCGCGAAGAAGGAGAAGAGCTAATGCCCCGCAAGGGTCCCGCCCCGAAGCACCCGGTCGTCATCGACCCGGTGTACGGCTCCCCGTTGGTCACCAGCCTGATCAACAAGGTCCTGCTGTCCGGTAAGCGTTCGGTCGCCGAGAAGATCGTCTACGGCGCGCTGGAAGGCGCCCGTGAGAAGACCGGCGCCGACCCGGTGATCACGCTCAAGCGTGCGCTGGACAACGTGAAGCCGACCCTGGAGGTCAAGAGCCGCCGGGTCGGTGGCGCGACCTATCAGGTGCCGATCGAGGTCCGGCCGAGCCGGTCCACCACTCTCGCGATGCGCTGGCTGATCACGTACAGCCGGGCGCGCCGGGAGAAGACGATGACCGAGCGTCTGATGAACGAGTTGCTGGACGCCAGCAACGGTCTGGGTGCGAGCGTGAAGCGACGCGAGGACACCCACAAGATGGCCGACTCCAACAAGGCCTTCGCGCACTACCGCTGGTAGCGCACCGCGGCGGGCAGCCCCAGCCGAGCTGACCCCACCGCACGTCGATCACGATTTTGAGAGAAGAGAGCAGTGGCCAAGGACGCCGAACTCGTCACGACCCGCAACATCGGGATCATGGCGCATATCGACGCGGGCAAGACCACGACGACCGAGCGCATCCTCTTTTACACCGGTATCAACTACAAGATCGGTGAAGTCCACGATGGCGCGGCCACCATGGACTGGATGGAGCAGGAGCAAGAGCGCGGCATCACGATCACGTCCGCGGCGACCAAGTGCATCTGGAAAGACCACTCGATCCAGATCATCGACACCCCCGGGCACGTCGACTTCACCGTTGAGGTGGAGCGCAACCTGCGGGTTCTCGATGGCGCGATCGCGGTGTACGACGGTGTTGCCGGGGTAGAGCCGCAGACCGAGAACGTCTGGCGGCAGGCCGACAAGTACCACGTGCCCCGGATGTGCTTCGTCAACAAGCTGGACCGTACGGGCGCGGACTTCTTCCGTTGCGTCCAGATGATGCGGGACCGGCTCAACTCCACTCCGCTGGTGCTGCAGATTCCGATCGGCCTGGAAGGCGACCACATCGGGGTCGTCGACCTGCTGGAGGAGCGCGCGCTCACCTGGCGTGGCGAGACGAAGGTCGGCGAGGACTACGCGATCGAGGCGATTCCGGCCGAGCTGGTCGAGCAGGCCGCGGAGTACCGCGAGAAGCTGATCGAGACGCTCGCCGAGGTCGATGACACGACCATGGAGGCCTATCTCGAGGGCAAAGAGCTGTCGGTGGCCGAACTCAAGGCCGGCATCCGACGGGCCACCCTCGCGAGCCTGGCGAACCCGGTCGTCTGTGGTTCGGCGTTCAAGAACAAGGGTGTCCAGCCGCTGCTCGACGCCGTCATCGACTACCTGCCCAGCCCGCTGGACGTGGGTAACGTGCACGGTGTCCTGCACGACGGCGAGACCCCGGTGGAGCGCGCTCCGAGCGAGAGCGAGCCGTTCTCGTCGCTGGCCTTCAAGATCCAGACCGACCCGCACCTGGGCAAGCTCACGTACGTCCGGATCTACTCGGGCCGCGTGGAGGTTGGCAACCAGGTGGTGAACTCGACCAAGGACCGCAAGGAACGGATCGGCAAGATCTACCAGATGCATGCGAACAAGCGCGAGGAGCGCGGTTTCGCGGGCGCTGGCGAGATCATCGCCGTGGCGGGTCTCAAGCAGACCACTACCGGCGACACGTTGTCCGACTCGTCGAACCCGGTGATCCTGGAGTCGATGACCTTCCCGGACCCGGTCATCTCGGTGGCCATCGAGCCCAAGACGAAGAGCGACCAGGAGAAGCTCTCCATCGCGATTCAGAAGCTCGCCGAGGAGGACCCGACCTTCAAGGTCCACCAGGACGACGACACCGGCCAGACGATCATCGAGGGCATGGGCGAGCTGCACCTGGAGGTGCTGGTCGACCGGATGCGCCGCGAGTTCAAGGTCGAGGCGAACGTCGGCAAGCCGCAGGTGGCGTACCGGGAGACCATTCGCAAGAAGGTCGAGAAGGTCGACTACGTCCACAAGAAGCAGACCGGTGGTTCCGGCCAGTTCGCGAAGGTGCTCATCTCCATCGAGCCCATCGACACCACGGACGGCACCACGTACGAGTTCGAGAACAAGGTCACCGGTGGCCGGATCCCGAAGGAGTACATCCCGTCGGTGGACGCCGGTGCCCAGGACGCCATGCAGTACGGCATCATGGCCGGCTACCCGCTGGTGGGGATCAAGCTGACGCTGCTGGACGGTGCGTACCACGAGGTCGACTCGTCCGAGATGGCGTTCAAGATCGCCGGTTCGATGGCGTTGAAGGAGGCTGCCCGCAAGGCCAGCCCGGCGCTGCTCGAACCGTTGATGGCGGTCGAGGTCACCACGCCCGAGGAGAACATGGGCGACGTGATCGGCGACCTGAACTCCCGCCGTGGCGTGATCCAGGCCATGGAAGAGCGTGGTGGTGCTCGGGTCGTGAAGGCCCAGGTGCCGCTGAGCGAGATGTTCGGGTATGTGGGCGACCTGCGGTCCAAGACCCAGGGTCGGGCCAGCTACTCGATGCAGTTCGATTCGTACGGCGAGGTTCCGGCTAACGTCGCGAAGGAAATTATCGCCAAGGTCAACGGCGAATAAGGCGTTCGGCGCCCCGGAAGCGGGGCGTCGGACTCCGGCCAGGACGATGGCATAACTCTCCAAAGCGATGGGCGAGTAATTCCGCTCAAAACACACCCAGTACGCTCGTCGGCCGAGACCAACGGCGGAGCACAGAGAAAGAGTCCACAGGAGGACCACAGTGGCGAAGGCCAAGTTCGAGCGGACCAAGCCGCACGTCAACATCGGCACCATCGGTCACATTGACCATGGCAAGACCACGCTGACCGCGGCCATCACCAAGGTCCTGCACGACAAATACCCGGACATCAACCCCTTCACGCCTTTCGACCAGATCGACAAGGCGCCGGAGGAGCGGCAGCGGGGCATCACGATCTCGATCGCGCACGTCGAGTACCAGACCGAGAAGCGGCACTACGCGCACGTCGACTGCCCCGGTCACGCCGACTACATCAAGAACATGATCACCGGTGCCGCCCAGATGGACGGCGCGATCCTGGTCGTCTCGGCGACCGACGGTCCGATGCCGCAGACCCGTGAGCACGTCATCCTGGCCCGCCAGGTCAACGTGCCGTACATCGTGGTGGCCCTGAACAAGGCCGACATGGTGGACGACGAGGAGATCCTGGAGCTCGTCGAGCTGGAGGTTCGCGAGCTGCTGTCGAACCAGGAGTTCCCCGGCGACGACGTACCGGTGATCCGGGTGTCGGCGCTGAAGGCGCTCGAGGGTGACGCGGACTGGAGCGCCAAGCTCCTGGAGCTGATGGACGCCGTCGACGAGTCGGTTCCGGAGCCGGACCGCGATGTCGACAAGCCGTTCCTGATGCCGATCGAGGACGTCTTCACGATCACCGGCCGCGGCACCGTGGTCACCGGTCGTGTCGACCGCGGCGTGCTGAAGGTCAACGAGACCGTCGATATCGTCGGTATCCGCGAGCAGAAGCAGACCACCACGGTCACCAGCGTCGAGATGTTCCGCAAGATCCTCGACGAGGCTCGCGCGGGTGAGAACGTGGCGCTGCTGCTGCGTGGCATCAAGCGCGAGGACGTGGAGCGCGGCCAGGTCGTCATCAAGCCGGGTACGACCACCCCGCACACCGAGTTCGAGGGCCGGGTCTACATCCTGTCCAAGGAAGAGGGCGGGCGGCACACGCCGTTCTTCAACAACTACCGCCCGCAGTTCTACTTCCGCACCACCGACGTGACCGGCGTGGTGACCCTCCCCGAGGGCACCGAGATGGTCATGCCGGGCGACGACACCAACATGTCGGTCTCGCTGATCCAGCCGATCGCCATGGAGGAGGGCCTCCGGTTCGCCATCCGTGAGGGTGGCCGTACCGTCGGCGCCGGTCAGGTTACGAAGATCCTCAAGTAGTTCCTCCCAACCGGGGTGACGGCAGACACCTGCAGCCACCCCGGTTGGTGTGTGTCTGAGCCGATCAGGCATACTGCGAAGGTTGCTCATTGAGTGCGGTCGGGAGTGCCCGGCGGTTGCGCCGAAGGATCCGGCCGCGCTTGAGCGAGCAGAAGCACAGAGATGTTGAGAAACAGTGCGGGCAGTGGATGAGCGCTCAGGTTCGCTGAGCAGGTCATCGGCCCGTGCGGGATCCAGACCCTGGCCCATCAACTCGACTGTGGGTGGCTCGCGGAGATTTTCCGCAGACCCCCTGCGGGACGATGGTGTATGGGCCGCGGTGTGGTTCCAAGTCCGACACACCCGACCGCGGGGGTCGGACAAGACGCAGGATTGCAGGGTTTGACCAGCTGGTTCGCTGCAGCTGATCGACCGCAGCGGTACGAGTAGAAGGAACTTAACGACGCCATGGCGGGACAGAAGATCCGCATCCGGCTTAAGGCCTACGACCACGAGGTCATCGACTCCTCGGCGCGCAAGATCGTCGACACGGTGACCCGCACTGGTGCGTCGGTCGCGGGCCCGGTGCCGCTGCCAACTGAGAAGAACGTGTATTGCGTGATCCGCTCCCCGCACAAGGACAAGGATTCGCGCGAGCACTTCGAGATGCGTACGCACAAGCGGCTCATCGACATTCTCGACCCGACTCCGAAGACGGTCGACTCGCTGATGCGGCTGGACCTCCCGGCCGGCGTCGACATCGAGATCAAGCTGTAGGGGCCGAACCACTATGGAAACCCAAGTCAAGGGCATCCTGGGCGCCAAGCTTGGCATGACCCAGGTTTTCGACGAGAACAACCGGATGGTTCCGGTGACCGTCGTACAAGCCGGTCCGAACGTCGTCACCCAGGTCCGGACTCCGGACAAGGACGGCTACAACGCCGTCCAGCTGGCTTTCGGCGCCATCGACCCGCGCAAGGTGAACAAGCCGCTGGCCGGACACTTCGGCAAGGCCGGGGTAGCGCCGCGGCGGCACGTCGTCGAGCTGCGGACCACCGACGCCAGTGAGTACGAGCTCGGCCAGGAAGTCACCGCCGAGCTGTTCGAGGCCGGCGTGAAGGTCGACGTGGTCGGCACCACCAAGGGCAAGGGCACCGCCGGTGTCATGAAGCGCCACGGCTTCCACGGCCTCGGCGCCGGTCACGGCGTGCAGCGCAAGCACCGCTCACCCGGCTCGATCGGTGGCTGCGCCACCCCGGGCCGTGTCTTCAAGGGCATGCGGATGGCTGGCCGGATGGGCCACGCCCGGGTCACCACTCCCAACCTGACCGTGCACGCGGTGGACGCCGAGAAGGGTCTGCTGCTGATCAAGGGCGCGATCCCCGGTCCGACCGGCGGTCTGGTCCTGGTCAAGACCGCTGCGAAGGGCGGTGTCGCCAAATGAGCGAGTTGACCGTGAACGTGCTGACCGCCGACGGTGAGGCCAGTGGCAGCGTCGAGCTGCCCGCCGAGCTGTTCGACGTGCAGGCCAACCTGCCGCTGATGCACCAGGTCGTGGTGGCCCAGCTGGCCGCCGCCCGGCAGGGTACGCACGCGACCAAGACGCGGGCCCAGGTTTCCGGTGGCGGCGCCAAGCCGTACCGGCAGAAGGGCACCGGCCGGGCCCGGCAGGGCTCCACCCGTGCGCCGCAGTTCGTCGGCGGTGGCGTGGTGCACGGCCCGCAGCCCCGCTCGTACGCCCAGCGGACCCCGAAGAAGATGAAGGCCGCCGCGCTGCGTGGCGCGCTTTCGGACCGGGCCCGCGATGGTCGCGTACATGTGGTCGAGTCGCTGGTCTCCGGTGAGGTTCCTTCTACCAAGGCCGCGCTGAAGATCCTGACCTCGGTGACCTCGGCGAAGCACTCGCTGGTGGTGCTGGAGCGTGGCGACGAGCTCACGCTCAAGAGCCTGCGCAACGTGCCGACCGTGCACCTGCTGTTCGTCGACCAGCTGAACACGTACGACGTGCTGGTCAACGAGGACGTGGTGTTCACCGCGGCGGCGCTGACCGCGTACGTCGGCGGTGACCTGGAGCTGGCTCCGGCCAAGCCGTCCACCAAGAAGGCCGACGCCACGACCGACGCCAAGGCGGACGCGGACGAGAAGCCGGCCAAGGCGCCGAAGAAGAAGGCCGCCAAGGCTGACGCGCAGGAGGACGACAAGTGAGCGCCAACCCGCGGGACATCCTGCTCAAGCCGGTGATCTCGGAGAAGAGCTACGGGCTTCTGGACGAGGGCAAATACACCTTCGAGGTGGCGCCCCACGCCAACAAGACCGAGATCAAGATCGCCGTTCAGCAGGTCTTCAACGTCAAGGTGATCAGCGTCAACACGCTGAACAGGCCCGGCAAGCGCAAGCGGATGGTGTTCGGCCGCAACGGTCACACCACCACCGTGTTCGGCACCCGCAAGTCCAGCAAGCGGGCTGTGGTGACCCTCGCGCAGGGCGATCGCATCGAGATCTTCGGCGGTCCGGTCTCCTAGCCGGCTGATTGATGAGGGATTTGTAGAAAAATGGGCATCCGCAAATACAAGCCGACGACGCCGGGCCGGCGTGGGTCGAGCGTGGCCGACTTCGTCGAGATCACTCGCTCGACGCCGGAGAAGTCGCTGATCCGCCCGCTGTCCAAGACCGGCGGCCGGAACGTGCACGGTCGCGTGACCACCCGCCACCAGGGCGGCGGCCACAAGCGGGCGTACCGGCTGATCGACTTCCGGCGCTCGGACAAGGACGGCGTGCCGGCCAAGGTCGCAGAGATCGAGTACGACCCGAACCGCACCGCGCGGATCGCGCTGCTGCACTTCGCGGACGGCGAGAAGCGCTACATCGTGGCACCGACCAAGCTCAAGCAGGGCGACCGGGTCGAGACCGGCCCGTCGGCCGACATCAAGCCGGGCAACAACCTGCCGCTGCGCAACATCCCGGTCGGCACCGTGGTGCACGCCATCGAGCTGCGGCCCGGCGGCGGCGCGAAAATCGCCCGGTCGGCCGGCTCGTCCGTACAGCTGGTCGCCAAGGACGGTCCGTACGCCCAGCTGCGGATGCCGTCCGGTGAGATCCGCAACGTGGACGTACGCTGCCGCGCGAGCGTGGGCGAGGTCGGCAATGCCGAGCAGTCCAACATCAACTGGGGCAAGGCCGGCCGGATGCGGTGGAAGGGCAAGCGCCCGTCCGTCCGTGGTGTGGCCATGAACCCGATCGACCACCCGCACGGCGGTGGCGAGGGCAAGACCTCGGGTGGTCGCCACCCGGTGAACCCGAAGGGCAAGCCGGAAGGCCGCACTCGGAAGAAGAAGGCCAGCGATGCACTGATCGTCCGTCGCCGGCGCACCGGCAAGAAGCGCTGAGGAGTCTGATCAATGCCACGCAGCCTGAAGAAGGGCCCGTTCGTCGACGACCACCTGCTCAAGAAGGTGGACGTACAGAACGACAAGGGCACCAAGAACGTCATTAAAACCTGGTCTCGTCGTTCCACGATCATCCCCGACTTCGTCGGGCACACGATCGCCGTGCACGACGGACGCAAGCACGTCCCGGTGTTCGTCACCGAGTCGATGGTCGGGCACAAGCTCGGCGAGTTCGCGCCGACCCGGACGTTCAAGGGTCACGAAAAGGACGACCGGAAGGCTCGCCGCCGCTAACAGCGGTCTGAGTTGACGAACAGCAGACGGGATTGACTTAGAGATGGCAGTGGTAGAAGGCAACCGCGTGAACCTGCGCAGGGAGCGTCTCCTCGGTGAGGCGCCCGGTGCGTTCGCTGAGGCACGTTACGTGCGGGTCAGCCCGATGAAGGTACGTCGGGTTATTGACCTGATCCGTGGCCTGCCGGCCAGCGAGGCGCTCACCCTGCTGCGGTTCGCCCCGCAGGCCGCCAGCGAGCCGGTGTACACCGTGCTGGCCAGTGCGGTGGCGAACGCCGAGAACAACGAGCGGCTGGATCCGGAGAACCTGCGGGTCACCAAGGTATTCGTCGACGAGGGCCCGACGCTGAAGCGGTTCCGGCCGCGGGCGCACGGCCGGGCGTACCGGATCCGCAAGCGCTCCAGCCACATCACCGTGGTGGTGGAGAGCATCGTGACCGAGCGGCCGAGCCGGTCCGCCCGGCGGGCCCGCAAGGCCACCGACGCCGCGCAGGCCAAGCGTCCGACCAAGAGCACCAGCGCTAAGACGACCAAGGCGGCTGCCGCCCAAGAGTCGACGAGTTCGTCCGCGAAGGAGAGCACCGAGTAATGGGGCAGAAAGTAAACCCGCACGGCTTCCGGCTCGGGATCACCACCGACTGGAAGTCCCGGTGGTACGCGGACAAGGCCTACGCGGAGTATGTCGCGGAGGACGTGAAGATCCGCAAGCTGATGGGTAAGGGCATGGAGCGCGCCGGCATCTCCAAAGTGGAGATCGAGCGTACCCGTGACCGGGTCCGGGTGGACATTCACACCGCTCGTCCGGGCATCGTGATTGGCCGTCGTGGCGCCGAGGCCGACCGTATTCGCGGCGAGCTGGAGAAGCTCACCGGTAAGCAGGTGCAGCTGAACGTCCTGGAGGTCAAGAACCCCGAGGCGGACGCGCAGCTGGTCGCGCAGGGCGTGGCCGAGCAGCTGTCCAGCCGGGTGGCGTTCCGCCGCGCGATGCGCAAGGCGATCCAGGCCGCGATGAAGAGCCAGGGCGTCAAGGGCATCCGGGTGCAGTGCTCCGGACGCCTGGGCGGCGCCGAGATGAGCCGGTCGGAGTTCTACCGCGAGGGCCGGGTGCCGCTGCACACGCTGCGCGCGAACATCGACTACGGCCTGTACGAGGCGCGTACGACCTTCGGCCGGATTGGCGTGAAGGTCTGGATCTACAAGGGTGACGTGGTGCAGTCCCGCGCCGAGCGCGAGGCCGCCGAGGCAGCCCTGCGCCAGCAGCGCCGGGACCGTCCGGCCCGCCGGCCGCGGGCCGGCGAGGGCACTGGCGGTCGCGACGGTGGTGGCCGCGGCGCTCGTGGTGGCCGCGGTGGCGCGCCGAAGGGCGACGCCGCCAAGGCTGACGCTGCCAAGACCGACGCCCCGAAGGCCGACGCGACCGAAGCCGTCGCGAGCACCGTGCCGGCGAGTGTGGCTGCCGAGCCGACCGCCGCCGTGACCGCGCCTTCCAACGAGGCCGTCCCACCGCCCGCCAGCACCGAAGCACCCAAGGAGGGCTAGGAAATGCTGATCCCTCGCAGGGTCAAACACCGAAAGCAGCATCACCCGAACCGTCACGGCGCCGCCAAGGGCGGCACCCGGGTGGTCTTCGGCGAGTACGGCATCCAGGCGCTGGAGCCGGCGTACGTGACGAACCGGCAGATCGAGGCCGCTCGTATCGCCATCACTCGGCACATTCGCCGAGGCGGCAAGGTGTGGATCAACATCTACCCGGACCGTCCGCTGACGAAGAAGCCGGCCGAGACCCGGATGGGTTCCGGTAAGGGTTCGCCGGAGTGGTGGATCGCCAACGTCAAGCCGGGCCGGGTGCTGTTCGAGCTGGCGTACCCGAACGAGCAGATCGCGCAGGAAGCCATGCGTCGTGCGATCCACAAGCTCCCGATGAAGTGCCGGGTCGTTAAACGTGAAGTGGGTGAAAGCTGATGGCCGCGGGCACTGTCCCCAACGAGCTGCGCGAGCTGCTCGACGACGAGCTGGCCGGCAAGTTGACCGAGGCCAAGGAAGAGCTGTTCAACCTGCGCTTCCAGAACGCCACCGGTCAGCTGGACAACAACCGGCGACTGCGCACGGTGCGCCGCGAGATCGCCCGCATCTACACCGTGATGCGGGAGCGGGAGCTCGGCCTCGGCCGCGCCCCCGATGCGCCCGCTGACGCGGCGAATGAGGTGTCGGCATGAGCGAGAGCGAGACAGTGAGCGAGCAGCAGGACGCGCAGACCGAGTCCCAGACCCGGGAGCAGCACCGCAAGACCCGGCAGGGCCTGGTGGTCAGCGACAAGATGGACAAGACCGTTGTGGTCGCCGTCGAAGACCGGGTCAAGCACCGGCTGTACGGCAAGGTGCTGCGCCGGACCAGCAAGCTCAAGGCGCACGACGAGGGCAACGCCGCTGGTGTCGGTGACCGCGTACTGCTGATGGAAACCCGTCCGCTCTCCGCGACCAAGCGGTGGCGTGTCGTGGAGATTCTTGAAAAAGCCAAGTAATTATTCGTTCGGCCAGGCTCGGGTCACCGAGAACCGGCTCGACATACAGGAGTTGACGTGATCCAGCAGGAGTCGCGACTGCGCGTCGCCGACAACACCGGTGCGAAGGAAATTCTTTGCATCCGGGTGCTCGGCGGCTCCGGTCGCCGCTACGCCGGCATCGGCGACATCATCGTGGGCACCGTGAAGGACGCCATTCCCGGCGCCGGTGTCAAACGCGGTGACGTGGTCAAGGCCGTCGTGGTCCGCACCTTGAAAGAGAGGCGCCGCCCGGACGGCTCCTACATTCGCTTCGACGAGAACGCCGCGGTGCTCATCCGCGACGGCGGGGACCCGCGCGGCACCCGCATCTTCGGCCCGGTTGGCCGGGAACTGCGGGACAAGAAGTTCATGAAGATCATCTCGCTGGCACCGGAGGTGCTGTAACCATGCCGTCGTTGAAGGTAAAAAAGGGCGACACGGTGCTGGTCATCGCCGGTAAGGACAAGGGCACCAAGGGCAAGGTGATGGTGGCCTACCCGGAGACCGGCAAGGTTCTGGTCGAGGGCGTGAACCGGATCAAGAAGCACACCCGGGTGTCCACCACCCAGCGGGGCGCGAAGACCGGCGGCATCGTCACCCAGGAGGCGCCGATCAGCGCCAGCAACGTGATGGTGGTCGACTCCGACGGCAAGCCCACCCGGGTCGGCCGTCGCAAGGACGAAGAAGGCCGCACCGTACGGATTTCGCGGCGCTCCGGTAAGGACATCTAGTGACTGTCGCAACTGAAACCAGGACCAGGCCGCGCCTCAAGCAGCGGTATGCGGACGAGATCGCACCGGGACTGCGCGAGCAGTTCTCGTACGGCAACGTCATGCAGATCCCGCGGCTGGTCAAGATCGTGGTGAACAGCGGTGTCGGTGACGCCGCCCGGGACGCCAAGCTGATCGACGGCGCGATCCGCGACATGTCGCTGATCACCGGCCAGAAGCCGCAGGTTCGCCGGGCCACCAAGTCCATCGCCCAGTTCAAGCTGCGCGAGGGCCAGCCGATCGGCGTGAAGGTGACGCTGCGCGGCGACCGGATGTGGGAGTTCGCGGACCGGCTGCTGTCGATCGCGCTGCCGCGTATCCGTGACTTCCGTGGCCTGTCGGACAAGCAGTTCGACGGCACCGGCAACTACACGTTCGGGCTCAACGAGCAGTCGATGTTCCACGAGATCGACATCGACTCGATCGACCGTCCGCGCGGTATGGACATCACCTTGGTGACGACGGCGACGAACGACGAGGAAGGCCGCGCGCTGCTCAAGCGCCTCGGCTTCCCCTTCAAGGAGAACTGAGCATGGCGAAGAAGGCGCTTGTCGAGAAGGCCGCGCGCAAACCGAAGTTCAAGGTGCGCGGCTACACCCGCTGCCAGCGCTGTGGCCGCTCGCGCGCGGTGTTCCGCGTGTTCGGGCTGTGCCGCATCTGCGTACGCGAGATGGCCCACCGTGGCGAGCTTCCCGGCGTGACCAAGTCCTCGTGGTGAGTAGTTTCCACATTTCCCTTCGCCACAGGCCCATCGCGGGAACCAGGGCGAGAAAGGCAACAAGCCCATGACCATGACAGACCCCATCGCGGACATGTTGACCCGGCTGCGCAACGCCAACTCGGCGTACCACGACAGCGTTGACATGCCGTTCTCGAAGCTCAAGTCGCACATCGCCGAGATCCTCCAGCAGGAGGGCTACATCACCGGCTGGGTCGTCGCCGAGCCGACTGAGGGTGAGGTCGGCAAGAAGCTGACCATCGAGCTGAAGTACGGCCCGAACCGCGAGCGCAGCATTGCCGGTGTCCGCCGGATCTCCAAGCCAGGCCTGCGGGTCTACGCGAAGTCGACCAGCCTCCCCAAGGTGCTGGGCGGCCTCGGCGTCGCGATCATCTCCACCTCGTCCGGTCTGCTCACAGACCGGCAGGCAAACAAGCGTGGCGTGGGCGGGGAAGTCCTCGCCTTCGTCTGGTAAGGGAAGGAGCAGAGAAAATGTCACGCATCGGACGGCTGCCCATCCCGGTACCAAGCGGGGTGGATGTGGCCATCGAAGGACAGACGGTCAACGTCAAGGGACCTAAGGGCGAGCTGAGCCACACCGTGGTGCACCCGCTCACGGTCGAGCGCGGCGACGACGGCACAGTGCTGGTGAAGCGTCCGGACGACGAACCGTCGAACCGGGCCCTGCACGGCCTGTCACGGACGCTGGTCGCGAACCTGATCACCGGGGTCACCCAGGGGTACGCGAAGACCCTGGAGATCGTCGGCACCGGTTACCGGGTCACCGCCAAGGGCTCTGACCTGGAATTCGCTCTCGGCTTCAGCCACCCGGTGGTGGTGAAGGCGCCGCAGGGCATCACCTTCAAGGTCGAGCGGCCAACGATCTTCTCGATCGAAGGCATCGACAAGCAGCTGGTGGGCGAGACCGCGGCGAAGATCCGCAAGATCCGCCCGCCGGAGCCGTACAAGGGCAAGGGCGTGCGGTACCAGGGCGAGAACGTCCGCCGCAAGGCCGGAAAGGCTGGCAAGTAATGGCTGCGACTCTGCTGCGGCGGTCGGCTTCGGCCGGCTCCTCGCAGACCCGCCGGATCGGCAAGGCACGCCGGCACTTCCGGATCCGCAAGAAGGTGCACGGCACCCAGGAGCGTCCGCGCCTGGTGGTCAAGCGCTCCTCGCGGCACATGCACGTTCAGGTCATCGACGACCGCTCCGGCCGTACGCTGGTCAGCGCGTCGACGATGGACGCCACCATCCGTGGCGCCGAGGGCGACAAGACGGCGCTGGCCACCAAGGTCGGTGCGTTGATCGCCGAGCGGGCTACCGCGGCTGGCATCGAGGCCGTGGTGTTCGACCGGGCCGGCAACACGTACCACGGCCGGATTGCCGCGCTGGCCGACGCAGCCCGGGAAGGCGGCCTGAAGTTCTGATGATGAGCAGCAAAACTGGTAGCGAGACAGGAAGGGACGCCTGATGCCTGGTCAGCAGCGCCGAGGCGGCGGCGGAGGCGGCGAGCGCCGTGACGGCCGTGGCGGCGGGCGGGGCGGGTCGGCCCCGGAGAAGTCTCCGCACATCGAACGGCTGATCAAGGTCAACCGCGTCGCGAAGGTCGTGCAGGGCGGTCGTCGGTTCAGCTTCACCGCACTGATGGTCGTCGGCGACGGTGACGGCAACGTCGGCGTCGGTTACGGCAAGGCCAAGGAGGTGCCCTCGGCGATCGCCAAGGGTGTCGAGGAGGCCAAGAAGAACTTCTTCAAGGTGCCGCGGATCGGCGCCACCATCCCGCACCCGGTGCAGGGTGAGGCGGCGGCCGGTGTCGTACTGCTCAAGCCGGCCAGCCCCGGTACCGGTGTGATCGCCGGTGGTCCGGTGCGCGCCGTACTGGAGTGCGCGGGCATCCACGACGTACTGAGCAAGAGCCTCGGTTCGTCCAATCCGATCAACATCGTGCACGCGACCGTGCAGGCGTTGCGGGAGCTGAAGCGTCCGGAGGAGATCGCGGCTCGCCGTGGTCTGCCGCTGGAGGACGTGGCCCCGGCCGCCATGCTGCGGGCGCGGGCCGCCGCGGGGGGATGACATGGCACGCCTCAAGGTGACCCAGATCCGTTCCGGGATCGGGAACAAGCAGAACCAGCGCGACACCCTGCGCTCGCTGGGCCTTAAGCGGGTCCACGACGTGGTTGTCAAGGAAGACCGGCCCGAGATCCGCGGCATGGTACGCACCGTGACCCACCTGGTCCGGGTCGAGGAGGTCGAGTAACGATGGCACTCAAGGTCCACCACCTGCGGCCGGCGCCTGGCTCTCACACCGCGAAGACCCGTGTGGGTCGCGGTGAAGGTTCCAAGGGCAAGACGGCCGGCCGCGGCACCAAGGGCACCAAGGCCCGTTACCAGGTGAAAGCTGGCTTCGAGGGCGGGCAGATGCCGCTGCACATGCGGCTGCCCAAGCTCAAGGGCTTCAAGAACCGGTTCCGGGTCGAATACCAGGTCGTCAACCTGGACCGGCTGGCCGAGCTCTTCCCGGCCGGTGGCGAAGTCGGCCCCCAGGAGCTGGTCGAGGCCGGCGCGGTCCGCAAGGGCCAGCTGGTCAAGGTCCTGGGCAACGGCGACCTCGCCGGCGTCAAGCTGACCGTCAAGGCGAACGCATTCTCGGCTTCGGCCAAGGAGAAAATCGCCGCCGCCGGTGGCACCGCCGAACAGCTGTAGTCGCGAGCGGGGGTAGTTTTCCCACCGAATCCGTACGGATTCCGGTGGGATCGTGCCCCCGCTCACAGCTGGCTGTTAAAGTCCGACAGCGAAGCTTCGTAGCCTGGCACTGGTCGTGTCGGGACGTGAAGCAGCCTGACATACCATCAGTCGGTTGGCCGGGCAGCAGACCCGGAACCGGAGAACACTAGATGCGGATCGCCGGCCGATCCGCGCGCAGGAGGACATGTGCTCGCCGCCTTTGGGAGGGCTTTCCGTACGCCCGACCTGCGCAAGAAGATCCTCTTCACGCTTTTCATTCTGGCGATCTACCGCCTCGGGGCCACCCTGCCCTCGCCCGGCGTGTCGTATACGAACGTCCAGAAATGCATCGACACCGCCAGCACCGGTCAGAACCAGGACGTCTTCACGCTCCTGAACCTCTTCTCCGGTGGTGCGTTGCTGCACCTCTCGGTGTTCGCGCTGGGCATCATGCCGTACATCACGGCGAGCATCATCCTGCAGCTGCTCGTCGTGGTCATTCCGCGGCTTGAGCAGCTGAAAAAGGAAGGCCAGTCCGGCCAGACCAAGATCACCCAGTACACCCGGTATCTGACCATCGGCCTCGCGATCCTGCAGACCACCGGCTATATCGCGCTGGCGCGTTCGGGTCAGCTGTTCACCGGCTGCGACGTGAACGCGAACCCGATCATCCCGGTCAGCCCGCACATGCCGTACTGGATGACCCTGGGCACCCTGGTCGCCACCATGGTGGCGGGCACCGCGGTCATCATGTGGCTGGGCGAGCTGATCACCGACCGCGGCGTCGGCAACGGCATGTCGGTGCTGATCTTCACCAACATCGCGGCCCGGATCCCGTCCGAGGGCCAGAGCATCTACGCCAAGGGCATTCTGCCGTTCGTGATCGTCTGCGCGATCGGCGTGGTCATCATCACCGCGGTCGTCTTCATCGAGCAGGCCCAGCGCCGGGTGCCGGTGCAGTACGCGAAGCGGATGATCGGTCGCCGAATGTACGGCGGCACCTCGACGTACATTCCGCTGAAGGTCAACCAGGCCGGTGTTATCCCGGTGATCTTCGCGTCCTCGCTGCTCTACCTGCCGCAGCTGATCGTCCAGCTGGTGAGCGACAAGAACAACCCCGGCCCGGTGGTGAACTTCATCAACAAGTGGGTCGCCGACCCGAGCCAGTGGACGTACGTGGTCATCTACTTCGCGCTGATCATCTTCTTCACGTACTTCTACGTGGCGATCACGTTCAACCCGACCGATGTCGCGGACAACATGCGCAAGTACGGCGGGTTCGTGCCCGGCATCAGGCCCGGCAAGCCGACCGCCGAATACCTGGACTTCATCCTGTCCCGGATCACCCTGCCCGGCTCGCTCTACCTGGGCATCATCGCGATCCTGCCGAACCTGTTCATCACGTTGCTCGGGACCAGCGTCAACAACACCCAGAACTTCCCGTTCGGTGGCACCGCCGTACTGATCATGGTCGGCGTGGGTCTGGAGACCGTGAAACAGATCGACAGCCAGCTGATGCAGCGGAACTACGAAGGCTTCCTCCGGTAGTGCGGCTGGTACTCGTCGGTCCCCCGGGCGCGGGCAAGGGGACACAGGCCGAATTCATCGCCGCTCACCTCTCCGTGCCCAAGATCTCCACCGGCGACATCTTCCGTGCGAACGTCGGCCAGAAGACCCCGCTGGGGATCGAGGCCAGGTCGTACATGGACGCCGGCAAGCTGGTGCCCGACGAGGTGACCATCAAGATGGTCCGGAGCCGGCTGGACGAGCCGGACTCGACGGACGGGTTCCTGCTGGACGGTTTCCCGCGGACCATCGCGCAGGCGGAGAACCTGGACGAGCTGCTCGACAAGGCCGGCACTCCGCTGGACGTGGTGCTGGAGCTGGTGGTGGACGACGACGAGGTGGTCCGGCGGCTGTCCGGCCGGCGGACCTGCCGCGGCTGCGGCCGAATCTGGCACGTCGAGTTCGACCCGACCAAGGTCGACGGCGTCTGCGACCGCTGTGGCGGCGAGCTTTACCAGCGCGACGACGACAAACCCGAGACGGTCACCGAACGGCTCCGGGTCTACGCCGAGCAGACCGCGCCGCTGGTCGACTACTACGGCGCCCAGGGCAAGCTGGTCGGCATCGACGCGACGGGTCCGGTCGAGGACATCACGACCCGGGCGATCGACGCCCTCGAACCCTTTAACAAGTGAGCGCCTTCCGACGCCCCAGCATCCAGGTCAAGAGCACCGCGCAGATCGACTTGATGCGCGCCGCCGGCCTGGTCGTACGGCGTGCGCTCGCGGCCGCGACCGCCGCTGTCGAGGTCGGCATCAGTACGGCGGAACTGGACGCGATCGCGGAGAAGTCGATCCGAGACGACGGCGCCGTACCGTCCTTCAAGGGCTACCACGGCTTCCCGGCGTCCATCTGCGCGTCGGTCAACCAGCAGGTCGTACACGGCATCCCCAGCGCCTCCCAGGTGCTCGCTGACGGTGACCTGATCTCGATCGACTGCGGCGCGATCCTGGCCGGCTGGCACGGCGACTCCGCGGTCACCGTCGGCGTCGGTACGGTCAAGCCGGAATACCTGCGGATGGCCGAGGTCTGCGATCGCGCCATGTGGGCCGGCATTGCCGCCGCCCGGGTCGGCGGCCGCCTCTCGGACATCAGCCACGCCGTACAGACCGTCGTCGAGGCCGAGGGCTCGTACGGGATCGTCACCGGTTACGGCGGCCACGGCATCGGCACCGAGATGCATCAGGACCCGCACATCCTGAACTACGGAAAGGCCGGCAAGGGCCCCAAACTCGTCGCCGGGATGGCGCTGGCGATCGAGCCGATGATCACTTTCGGGTCACCTGACGTGGACGAGCTGGACGATGGCTGGACCGTGGTGACGCTCGACGCGTCGGTGTCCGCTCACACCGAGCACTCGATCGCGCTTACCGAGGATGGGCCCTGGGTGCTGACCGCTTTGGACGGCGGCGCGGCCGCACTCGGCTCGGCCGTTTCTTCGCGCGCCCGCTGATTCTTCCTTCGTACGGCCGATTTTGGCCCCATGAGGCTCTTTCTTGCGTTGAGCGGCTGAAGGTCAAGACCGCCCTCCGGGCGGGGCCTCAAGGAAGAACGAGGTCGGGTCGACCGGTGCGTACGAGGCGGTTGGTCTGTTCGTTCTCCCCGTCGGCGGGCCCGGAGGGCAGGTCTTCACCCCGAGCGCGGCCCAGGGCCCGGTCTGAGCAGGGTCTTGCCCGAGCGGGACCAGCCGGGCTTGGCGGGTGGGAGGGGAGCGGTCAGAATGGGGGCATGCCCACGTACGCGTACCGATGTCGGGAGTGTGCGACCGAGTTCGAGCGCGCCCGGCCGATGAGTGAGTCCTCGTCCGCGACGCCGTGCCCGGACGGCCACGCCGACACGGTGAAGCTGTTGACCACTGTCGCGCTGACCGGCCGGGCCGGCGGTGGAGCGTCGGCGCCGGCAGCAGGGGGCGGATGTTGCGGCGGAGGTTGCTGCGGTTGACCGCAAACGTCGATGCAGGGCCATTCGCTTTGCCCACCACTCGACCCGCGACTGGCCGCATCGACGCGCTCGGTTGGGTGCTCGTACGCGACCGCCGACTGCTGTCGGTGCGTACGAAGGGCAAGGAGAAGTTCTACTTGCCTGGCGGCAAGCGCGAGCCTGGCGAGAGTGACGTCGTGGCGTTGTGCAGAGAAGTACGCGAAGAACTCGGCGTCGAGCTGGACCCGCTGACCTTCAGCTTCTTCGCGGTCCTGGACGTGCAGGCGGACGGGTTCGCCGCCGGCCACCTGGTCCACCAGGTGTCGTACACAGCCGACTTCGCCGGCGAGCTCGCCCCGGGTGCCGAGATCGCCGAACTCGACTGGCTGACCTCGGTGGACGCGGATCGATGCCCGCCGGCGGGGCGACGTATACTTGAGGTTCTCCGCGAGGCTGACACTGTCGACTAAACGCTGTCGATTGACGCTTCACCGACAAAACGGCATATAACGCCGACCGCTTTGTCATGTCAAGGGTGTCCAGCGGGGGCGATTGGATAACACCACTGAGTGCGGCGTACACTTCTTGGTTGGCGCTCGACGTCCGTTATGGAGTCGTGTCGCACTCCGGGGACCAGCCTAACCGGCGGGTCCCGACAAGTTTTGGTACGACACGATTGCGGAGGACATGCCGAAGAAGGACGGCGCCATCGAGATCGAGGGTCGGGTGGTCGAACCGCTGCCGAACGCGATGTTTCGCGTGGAGCTGCAGAACGGTCACAAGGTCCTTGCCCACATCAGCGGGAAGATGCGGCAGAACTACATTCGTATCCTGCCTGAGGACAGGGTCGTCGTGGAGCTCTCTCCTTACGACCTCACGCGTGGGCGCATCGTCTACCGCTACAAGTAACAACCCCACTTCATTAGGTTCCCGCTGGTCACGCGGCTGGCTGGGCGCAAGAGGAGAAACGCGGCCGTGAAGGTTCAGCCGAGCGTGAAGAAGATCTGCGACAAGTGCAAGGTGATCCGCCGGCACGGTCGCGTGATGGTGATCTGCAGCAACCTGCGGCACAAGCAGCGGCAGGGCTGATCCCAGCTCATCAGTACGTCCAGATATTCGCGTCACTCCCGATCAAGCCGATCGGGACACCTTCGGTCGGAGGCCGAAGCCCCGCGGGACTCCCGGGGACAGTGACGTGACAGACCTCCGTGCAGCTGTTAGGAGCAAGTCCGAGCATGGCTCGTATCTCCGGCGTTGACCTCCCCCGCGAGAAGCGGCTCGAGGTGGCGCTGACCTACATCTTCGGAGTGGGTCGCACCCGGTCCCTGCAGACCATCAAGGCGACCGGGACCAACCCCGACGCCCGCGTAAGGGACCTCTCCGACGACGAGCTGGTCCGGCTCCGCGACCACATCGAGGGCAACTTCAAGGTCGAGGGTGACCTCCGCCGCGAGGTGGCGGCGGACATTCGCCGCAAGATCGAGATCGGTTGCTACCAGGGCATCCGGCACCGCCGCGGACTCCCGGTCCACGGGCAGCGCACGCACACCAACGCGCGCACCCGCAAGGGACCGAAGAAGACCGTGGCCGGCAAGAAGAAGACCGGCAAGAAGTAACCCTGCTCTTCCGATTCCCTCGATTCTTGGAGTTACAAGCAAATGCCCCCGAAGGCACGTACCGCCGGCGCCAAAAAGGTTCGCCGCAAAGAGAAGAAGAACATCGCGCACGGTCACGCGCACATCCGCAGCACGTTCAACAACACGATCGTGTCGATCACCGACCCGACCGGTGCGGTGATCGCGTGGGCCTCCGCCGGCCACGTCGGCTTCAAGGGTTCGCGTAAGTCGACCCCGTTCGCCGCCCAGCTGGCCGCCGAGTCCGCCGCCCGCAAGGCGCAGGAGCACGGCATGCGCAAGGTCGACGTGTTCGTGAAGGGCCCGGGTTCGGGCCGCGAGACCGCGATCCGTTCGCTGCAGGCCACCGGCCTGGAGGTGGGCACCATCCAGGACGTCACCCCGATGCCGCACAACGGCTGCCGGCCGCCCAAGCGCCGCCGGGTCTGACCCACGACTTCGCCCGGTCGTACGAGACTGGGCCCGCCGGGGGCGAGAACCGAGACTCGCCCCCGCACCCCTCGAGGCGTCATATGGCGGACGCCCGAGACCGTAGGAGGAAACAGTGCTGATCACTCAGCGCCCCACCCTGACCGAGGAATCGGTCGACGAGTTCCGCTCCCGGTTCATCATCGAGCCGCTGGAGCCGGGCTTCGGCTACACCCTGGGCAACTCGATGCGGCGTACGCTGCTGTCGTCGATCCCGGGTGCGTCGGTCACCAGCATCAAGATCGACGGCGTGCTGCACGAGTTCACCACCGTGCCGGGCGTCAAGGAAGACGTGACCGAGCTGATCCTGAACCTGAAGGGTCTGGTCGTCAGCTCCGAGGTCGACGAGCCGGTCACCATGTATCTGCGCAAGCAGGGCCCCGGTGACGTGACCGCCGCGGACATCGCGCCGCCGGCCGGTGTCACCGTGCACAACCCCGAGCTGCACATCGCGAGCATCAACGCCAAGGGCCGGCTCGAAATCGAGCTGACCGTCGAGCGTGGCCGCGGGTATGTCTCGGCCGTGCAGAACAAGCAGCCCGGCCAGGAGATCGGCCGGATCCCGATCGACTCGATCTACTCGCCGGTGCTCAAGGTCACGTACAAGGTCGAGGCCACCCGAGTCGAGCAGCGGACCGACTTCGACAAGCTGATCGTCGACGTCGAGACGAAGAAGTCGATCACCCCGCGGACCGCGCTGGCCTCCGCCGGCTCCACCCTGGTGGAGCTGTTCGGCCTCGCCCGCGAGCTGGACGAGACCGCTGAGGGCATCGACATCGGCCCGTCGCCGACGGACGCGGCACTGGCCGCGGACCTGGCGCTGCCGATCGAGGAGCTGGACCTGACGGTCCGCTCGTACAACTGCCTCAAGCGCGAAGGCATCCACACGGTCGGTGAGCTGGTCACTCGCAGCGAGGCCGATTTGCTGGATATAAGGAATTTCGGCGCCAAGTCCATCGACGAGGTCAAGGTCAAGCTCTCCGGCCTCGGCCTGGCGCTGAAGGACTCGCCACCCGGGTTCGACCCGGCCAACGTCGTCGACACGTTCTCCGACGCGGGGTACGACGACGGCGCCGACTATGCCGAAACCGAGCAGCTGTAAGGCTGTAGCTGCCCGGGCGTGCCGCCCGGGTTTCTGACGAGGAGCAAGAAATGCCCACCCCCACCAAGGGACCCCGCTTCGGCGGCAGCCCGGCGCACGAGCGGCTGATCCTGGCCAACCTGGCCACCTCGCTGTTCGACCACGGGCGGATCACCACCACCGAGGCCAAGGCCAAGCGGCTGCGGCCGTTGGCGGAACGGCTGATCACCTTCGCCAAGCGCGGCGACCTGCACGCCCGGCGCCGGGTGCTGACGGTGGTACGCGACCGCGATGTGGTGCACAAGCTGTTCGCCGACATCGGCCCGCAGTTCGCTGAGCGCCCGGGCGGCTACACCCGCATCGTCAAGGTCGGTAACCGCAAGGGCGACAACGCCCCGATGGCGGTCATCGAGCTGGTCGAGGGCCAGACCATCGCCCAGACGGCGGTCGGCGAGGCCGAGCGGGCCCGTGGCACCCGGTTCGCCCGGCGTGGCAAGGCCGACGCGGTCGAGGCGCTCGCCGGCGACACCGACGAGGCCGTCGAGACCACCGAGGAACAGCCGGCGGTTGACGCCACCGCGTCCGACCTCGAGGTCAGCGAGGACCCGAGCGCGGCCGGCCCGTACGGCGACGGCTCGGCCGAGCCGAAGGCTGACGGCTCCGCGCCGGAAGGCTTCCCGGTCAAGGGCAACAAGGACTCGATGAAGTTCCACACCGAGGACAGCCCGTATTACGACCGTACGGTCGCCGAGGTCTACTTCGCCTCCGCTGAGGCCGCCGAAGCCGCTGGCTTCGAGGCCACCGCGGCGGAGAAGGACTGAGAAACATCAGCGACGAGCCCGTTCTCCCCGTTGGGGAGGGCGGGCTCGTCCGTTTACGTCTGGACATCTCGTACGACGGCACCGGCTTCTCCGGCTGGGCGGTCCAGCCTGGCCTTCGGACGGTCGCCGGTGAGCTGATCGAGGCGCTGGGCAAGCTGCTGCCCGGCGCTGAGCGGCCAGTGGTGGCTGGCCGTACGGACGCCGGCGTGCACGCGAGCGGCCAGGTGGCGCATGTCGACGTGCCGGTGCCCGCGTACGAGGCGCGGGCGCAGAAGCTGGTCCGGCGCTTTGCGGGCGTATTGCCGCCCGACGTACGGGTGCGTGCCGTGCGAGTGGCGCCGGCGGACTTCGATGCCCGGTTTTCGGCGCTGCGCCGGCACTATCGCTACCGGATCACGGATGCGGACTGGGGCGCCGACCCGTTGCACCGGCATGGGATCGCCCGCTGGCCGCGGGCGTTGGACGTCCCGTTGATGGCCGAGGCAGCGGCCGGGCTGCTTGGATTGCACGACTTCGCCGCGTACTGCCGGCGCCGGGAAGGTGCCACCACGGTCCGCGAGCTGCAGCGACTGGAGGTCGTACGAACAACGCAAGACGGGACCATCGAGATCGCCGCGTCCGCGGACGCCTTCTGCCATTCGATGGTGCGCAGCCTCGTCGGTGCCCTGTTGGCGGTCGGTGACGGCCGGCACGAGGCGCCCTGGCCGGGCAGCCTGCTGACCCGGCGGGAGCGTGCTGGCGCGGTCGTGGTGGCGCCGGCGGCCGGGCTGACGTTGCTGTGCGTCGACTACCCGGATGACGCCGAACTCGCCGCTCGCGCGATCCTCACTCGGCGCGTACGGGAAGCCCCGCAAACGTGACCTGATGTCAGGGGGAAGCCGGTTACGCTGCATCGGTGACCTCCTCGGACGAGTCCCGGCCGCCGGAGCCCGGTGCGGCGGAGCCGTCCGGCGAGGACGTCACCAGGTCGGTGGACTGGTCGAAGGCGTGGGCGCTGCCGCCTCCGGTGCCGGCTCAGCAACCGCACCAGCAAACGCAGCCGTCGGCGTACGGGCCGCCGTCCGAGCCAGGCGCCGAATGGCTGCGGCCGGCCGGTTCGCCGTGGCAGCCGCCGGCCCAGCTGCCGCCACGGCCGGCCCCGCCACCAGCGCAGCCGGCTCAGCAGGCCCCGCCGCCATGGGACCGTCGGCCGGCGCCGAAGCCGCCGAAGAAGCCGCGGACCGGTCCGAGCCCCGCGGTGGTCCGAGGGCTGGTCGGGCTCGCGGTCGCCGTCGTGCTGATCGGCGGTGCCACCGGCGCGGTCGTCTTCGCTCGATCGCGTACGGGCCCCGGGCCGACTCCCACCGCGCCCCCGACAGCCGCGTCGGCCAAGCCGTCGGCGAGCCCGGCCGGCCGGATCGACATCGCCACCCGGGCCGGTGATCCGCGGCCGTTCAGCACCGCTGAGCTGTTCCCGAACGCCACCGAGACGGTCAGCGGCCGCGGCTACCGCCTGCTGGCCAGCCAACCCGTCCAGGACTGCCGGCAGGCGGCCGCCGGCACCGCCGCGACCATGCTGGGCCAGCTGGGCTGCAATCAGGTCGTACGCGGCACGTGGGCGGACTCCGCCGGCCGGTACGTCATCACCGTCGGACTCGCGAACCTGCCGACCACCGCGGCCGCCCAGCAGGTGATCGCGGTCCTGCGCGACCCCGCCAAAGGGTCCTTCCTGCCGTACCCAGTGGCCGGAACGTCGGCCGCCGGCTTCGACGGCCACAGCCCGACCGTCGTCGGTTGGCAGGCCCAGGGCCACTACCTGGTCTTCTCGGTCGCCGCGCTGGCCGGCGGCCAACCCGCCACCGTCTCGGACCCCGACCTTCGCCAGGCCACCGCCGATCTGCGGTCGCTGGTCGGCAACGCCCTGCTGCACCGCGCCATCACTGGGTAGGTCTTTGTCCGTCGACAAGCCCAACCGCTGTGGCCGTTGTTCAGTCAGGCCAGACCAAATGACCCCCCGCCCAACGGAACATCCTTGCCTCGTACCAAAAAAGGCCCCCGCGAAATCTCGCGAGGGCCTTTCAGGTCTGACCGCGAACTACTGCCGCAGGTTCAAAATCAGCGTGATGTTGGCCAACAGCGCCTGTCCCATCGCGCTCGCGGTCGGGTCGGTGGTGTTGGTCGTCGCGCCGTCAGCGCGGGCGACGATGCTCCACCCGATGTAGTGACCGCGGTTGCGGTTGGAACAGATGACCACGCTGGCCGCGGTGTTGTTGAAGTTGGCGGCGGGGCCACCGGCGACCTTCAGCGGGGTCCAGAAGCCCTTGTTCGGGTCGGCGAAAATCGCCTGGCCGACCGAGGAGGCGCTGGCTTCGTCGAGCATGTTGGCGATGCCGACGGTCGCCACGTATTTGCGCGTGCTGTCGGTGTAGGTGGCCCGCAGGACCTGGCTGCAGTTGCTCTTCGCCATGGCGATCGTCGCGGTGCCGCTGGTCGCGAAGGTGCAGGTGGGAGACGCTTCGGCGCCGAGCTTGGTGTAGCTGCGGCCTTCCTGGACGACAGTGTCCATGCCGAAGAGCTCGCTGACCGTCACCGGCCGTGGGTCCTCGGCCCGGGTGGAGATGCCGTGGGTGGCGGCCGCCGACGGGCTCGGGCTGCTGCCCTGGCTCGGGCCAGGCCCGCCGCTGGCGGTCGGGTTCGGCTTCGGGCTCGCGGTGGTCGACTTGTAGATCAGGAATCCGCCGCCGCCGCAAAGCAGCAGCAAGAGGACCACGCCGACGACGCTGAGGGTGATGATCAGGCCGCCGCGGCTCTTGGGCGGTGGCGGCGGGGCGCCATACCCGGGCTGCCCGTACGGAGGCGCGGATGCCTGCCCGTACGGAGGCGACGAGGCCTGTCCGTAGGGCACCCCGGAGGGCTGTCCGTATGCGGACGCCGCCGGCTGCCCATAAGGATCCTGCTGCCCGTACGGAGGGGCAGACTGCTGACCATAGGGATCCTGCTGGCCGTAGGTGGTCGGCTGCCCGTACGGTTCCGCCGCCGGCTGCTGGCCGTACTGGTCCTGCGGTGGCTGCGACTGCCCGTACGGATCGGACTGCGGCGGCTGCTGTGGCTGCCCGTACGGATCGGCCTGCGGCGGCTGCTGCGGCTGCCCATAAGGGTCCGCGGCCGGGGTGCCGTAACCGGGAGCGCCCGACGTCGGATCCTGGCCAGGTTGGGGTTGGCCGGAATTCCAGCTCGTGGTGGGCGGCGTTGGCTGCTGTCCACCGTACGGGTCCTTGTTGTACGGATCGCTCCCGTACGGCTGACCCTGCCCGCTGGCATTCGGGTCATACGTCATTCTGGTGCTCCTCGGTCCGAGACACGTGCGACATCGCGTCGCAAGTGAGGGTAGCGCCCCGGTGCACGAGATCGTGACCAGATGGTTGTGTCCACAGACCGCGAACGACGCTCCCAGAAGCTGGCCGCGAAAACTCAGCTGTGCAAACGGCCGAAGTCGGTCACACTCCCTATCCTGTGGGACATATTGAGGTTTCCGGACTTGGACTGACGCTGCCGGACGGCCGGGTGCTGTTCGACGGCGTCTCGTTCCGGGTCGGTGACGGCGCGAAGGTGGCGCTGGTCGGCGCGAACGGAACGGGCAAGACAACGCTGCTGCGGATCATCGCCGGCGACCTGCCGGCCGCCGCCGGCGCGGTGGTGAGCAGCGGCGGCCTGGGCGTGATGCGGCAGTTCATCGGGTCGATCCGGGACGAGCTGACCGTCGGCGAGTTGCTCGCCTCACTGGCCCCGCCGGGCATCCGGGGCGCCGCCGAACGAGTCGAGGCGGCCGAGGTGCGGATGGTCACCCAGGACGACGAGCCGTCTCAAGTGGCGTACGCGAACGCCTTGGCCGCGTGGGGCGACGCAGGTGGGTACGACGCGGAGGTGCTGTGGGACACCGTCACGGTGGCCGCGCTGGGGATCCCGTACGACCGGTGCCGGTATCGCAGGATGGCGACGCTGTCCGGCGGCGAGCAGAAGCGGCTGGCCGCCGAGGCGCTGTTGCGCGGCCCGGACGAGGTGCTGTTGCTGGACGAGCCGGACAACTATCTGGACGTACCAGGGAAAAGGTGGCTCGAAGAGCAGTTGGTGGCCTCGCCCAAGACCGTTCTTTATGTGAGCCACGACCGGGAGTTGCTGGCCCGTACGGCCACTCGGGTGATCACCGTCGAGGGCGGCACCGGGTGGACGCATCCGGGTGGTTTCGGCACGTACCACGACGCCCGGCAGGCCCGGCACGACTCGCTGGACGAGCAGCGCCGGCGCTGGGACGAGGACCACGCCAAGCTGAAGGCGTTGGTGCTGATGTACCGGCAGAAAGCCAAATACAACTCCGACATGGCGTCCCGGCTGCAGTCCGCCAAGACCCGGCTGGACAAGTTCGAGGAGGCCGGCCCGCCAGAAGCCAAGCCGCGTGCGCAGAACGTCCAGATGCGGCTGCGCGGTGGGCGTACGGGCAAACGCGCGTTGGTCTGCGAGCAGCTCGAGCTGACCGGGTTGATGAAACCGTTCAACCTGGAGGTTTTCTTCGGCGAACGGGTCGCCGTGCTCGGCTCGAACGGCTCCGGCAAGTCCCATTTCCTGCGGCTGTTGGCCGGCGGTGGCACTCACCGGGAGGGGGCGCTGGAGGAGATCGCGGCCGTCCCACACACCGGCCTGGCCCGGCTCGGCGCCCGCGTACTCCCCGGACTTTTCGCGCAGACACACGATCATCCGGAGCTCGTCGACCGTACGTTGGTGGACATCCTGTGGCGCGGCGACGACCACCGCAACGGAATGGACCGGCATGGCGCGATGCGGTCGCTGTCCCGCTATGAGCTGGACCATCAGGGCGACCAGCTTTTCGGTACGTTGTCAGGTGGCCAGCAGGCACGTTTCCAGATTTTGTTGCTGGAGCTGGCAGGTGCCACCATGTTGTTGCTGGACGAGCCGACCGACAACCTCGACCTGCATTCCGCGCAAGCCCTGCAGGACGGCCTGGAATCGTTTGAGGGCACCGTTTTAGCGGTCACCCACGACCGCTGGTTCGCCCGTACTTTCGACCGATACCTGGTTTTCGGCTCGGATGGCCGGGTTTATGAGTCCGACGACCCAGTGTGGGACGAAGGCCGCGTCGACCGGGCCCGGTGAGTCTATGGCCGCTGAGCTGTTGGCCGCTGAGCTGTTGGCCGCAGTGCCTGCGGCGGCGCATCCGGTTCACGTCGCCGGGCGCCCAAAGGGCGGGCACCCCACCGCCGTGAACCGGGCCGGCCTTCGGCCGGCGCGCGGGGGTGGCGGGGTGGGTGGGCGGCCCAGTTGTTGGCTGCTCAGGTGTTGGGCGCAGTGGCTGCGGTGGCGCGGGGTGGCTGGCCGCGTCAGCGTGCGACGAGAACCAGGTAGCAGGTCCGGCGGCGGGGCGGGTGTGACCATGTCCACCTGCGCAGCGGGTGTGCTGCGGCGGCTGGCGTGCGGTGATCGCGGTGCGAACGTAGTTGTTCGTACCGGCGACTGGATCCAGCGCCTGTCCACCTGCTGGGAATCGGGGCCCGATTTCCCGGATCCTGACCGCGCGCTCTTACACTTTGCGTAGTAGCTGGCCGGTCGAGGAGGGTACGGGTGACGAGGGATTCCATTCGCGGGTCGTCCGATCGCGGCATTCTCATCTTGACCAGCTTGATGCAGGCACCCAAGCATGGTTACGCGCTGATCAAGGACATCGAGGACTTCGCCGGCGTCCGGTTGGGGCCGGGGACGCTGTATGGCGCGTTGGCGAAGCTGGAGGCAGCGGGGCTGGTGGAGTCGTTGCCGGCCGGCGACCGGCGGCGGCCATACCGGATCACGGCGGCCGGTCAGGAGCAGTTGCGTGAGCGGCTGACCGAGGCGGCGCGGATCGCCGAGGTCGGGCTGGCGCGCATCGCGGCGGCCGGCGCGTCGTGATCGAGCGGCTGCTGCGGTGCTATCCGCCCAGGTGGCGGGACCGGTACGGACGCGAAGTCGGTTGGCTGGTCACCGATCTCATCGAGGCGGGCGAGCTGACGCCGGTACGCGCCGGGCTGGACCTCGTCGTTGCCGCGGCCGCGGCGTGGTGGCAGGTCATCGCCGATCGAGCGGTCCTTCTGCGGCTGTGCGCGGTGTTGGTGATCGGCGGCGGACTCGCGCTGCTACTGGCCTGGCTCGCTCCGGCGGGGCCGATCGGGACGTACGTGGGCGCCCATCCAGGTGGACTGCTCGTGCTGCTCATCCAGGTCGGGTGGCTGGTGACCGAGGCCGCCGAGTTCCGACGCGGCCGGCGGTCGCGGCATTGGCGCGAAGGTCCGCGTCCGAACCGAAGCACGTACTGGTGTGCGTTGTCCGCCTGCGTACTGGCTGGAACGGCGGTGATCAATCTGGCGCCGGTCGCCATCCAGGTCGCCGCGATCCGCCCCGGCATGCCCGTACAGGTCGCCGGAGCCGCGCTGATCCTGGCCGGGACCGCGCTGCGGGAACGGGCGTTCCGCGCATTGGGTGGCCGGTATTGCAGCTTTGCCGTCAAGGTCACCGCCGATCAACCGATCGTGTCGACCGGCCCATACCGGCTGCTGCGCCATCCCGGACACGCCGGCATGCTGCTGGCCTGCGCCGGCGTCGGTGCCCTCACCGCCAACTGGGTCGCAATCGTCACGCAGGTGCTGCTGTCGCTCACCTTCGTCGTGTGGTGCGCCCGTGTCGAAGAAAACGCGATGCTGGCGGCGCTCGGCGACCGCTACCGCGACTATGCCGCGTCCCGCAAACGGCTCGTGCCGCTGCTCTGGTGACCGCGACTATTACACTTTCCGATATAGTTTGCCGCGATGAACACGTACGAGGTCGCCGCGGCGACACACGCCACCAGCCCGTCCCTGATTTCGGCAGCGTTGACGCTGGCCATCCTCGTGTTGGTCGTGGTGACGCGGATCCGCGGCCGACAGCTGCGACCGGAGCGGATGCTGATCCTGCCGCTCGTACTGATGGCTCTGGGCTTGGCCGCGACCATCCCGCCAGCTCTGAACTCGCACCTGCAGACAATCGACTACGCCGTCATCGCCGGTGACGTGTTGCTGTCGATCGTTCTGGGCGGCATCCGCGGATACACCGTCGTGCTCTATCGCCACCAGGACACGACCTGGTATCGCTACGGGCCGCTAACCGTGGTCCTGTGGGTGCTGTCGATTGTGCTGCGCATTGTCCTGGCGGCGGCGGGCAGTGTGCTGGGCGCCACCTCGATCATCACCGGCAACAGCCTGCTGTTCTGGCTCGGCATCACCCTCCTGACGCAGAACATCCTCCTGCTCATCCGGTCGTCTCCATCGAGCGCATCGCTGCAACCTTCGCCAACCGAACCGATGATCAAGAAAGTGCGTTAGCAGCTCGGGAACGCCCCATTCCGCACCCTGCGGGCCGCGTACCAGGTCCGCTGGCCGTCCGGGTTGTGACCATGTCCACCTGCGCAGCGGGTGTGCTGGGGCGGCTGGCGTGAGTCAATGGTTGTCATGGGTCTTTCCGTGCCGCCCGCTGCGGTTACCCGGGAGTTCACCTCGCTCTATGTCGAGCACGACCGGGACGAATGGCGGGCCCTGGCCGAGGCGGAGCCGCTGCCGCTCACGCTGACCGAGATCGAGCGGCTGCGCGGCCTCGGCGACCATCTTGACCTGGACGAGGTCGGCACGGTCTACCTGCCGCTGTCCAGGTTGCTCAGCATGTACGTGGCGAACACCCAGCGGCTCTGGGACGCGCAGCGGCGCTTCTTGGGCTCGGCCGAGCCCAAGGTGCCGTTCGTGATCGCGGTGGCCGGCTCGGTGGCGGTCGGCAAGTCGACCACCGCCCGGCTGCTGCAGGCGCTGCTGTCCCGCTGGCCGGACCATCCGCGAGTGGAGTTGGTCACCACCGACGGCTTCCTGCACCCCAACTCCACCCTGATCGCGCGCAACCTGCTGCACCGGAAGGGCTTCCCGGAGGCGTACGACCGGCGTGCCCTGGTCCGCTTCCTGGCCGAGGTGAAGGCCGGCCGGGCCGAGGTGCACGCGCCGGTCTACTCACATCTGGTGTACGACATCGTGCCGGGCCAGGTGCAGACCGTCCGGCAGCCGGACATCCTGATCCTGGAAGGCCTGAACGTGCTGCAGCACGGCACCGATGGTACGGGCCGGCTTCCCAAGGTCTTTTTGAGCGATTTCTTCGATTTCTCGGTCTACGTGGACGCACTCGAAGCGGACGTGAAGTCCTGGTACATGCACCGGTTCCTGAAACTGCGGGAGACCGCTTTCCGTGATCCGACGTCGTACTTCCGCCGCTACGCCGAGCTCAGCCACGATCAGGCGATGGCCACCGCGGAGTCGTTGTGGGAGCAGATCAACGGGCCGAACCTGCGGGAGAACATCGCGCCGACCCGTTCCCGGGCCCGCCTGGTGCTGACGAAAGGCGTCGACCACACGGTGCGTAGAATCAGGCTCCGACGGCTCTAGGCCTACCTGTTTTGACCCTCGCGGAGACGGCCAGGTATTGTTAATGGTCGTTGCGTGATGAGCCGCTTTAGCGTGCCCGGGCTGGCAGCAGCCGATGGGCCACCGGTCGATCGCGCGGAAGATGACCACTAGCAGAAAGACTCCTCTGGCAGCCGCCGGCGGATTCCCTGTCACGAGACGAGAGCAAGGTAGGCCTGTGCGTACGTACAGCCCGAAGCCGGGTGACGTTCAGCGTCAGTGGCTCGTAATCGACGCCAACGACGTGGTTCTGGGTCGGCTCGCCACCCAGGTTGCCCGGTTGCTGCGCGGCAAGCACAAGGCGACGTTCGCGCCGCACGTCGACGGCGGTGATTTCGTCGTCGTGGTGAACGCCAGCAAGATCGCGCTGACCGGCCAGAAGCGGGAGCAGAAGGTCGCGTACCGGCACTCCGGCTACCCGGGTGGCCTGCGCAAGGTGGCCTACAGCGACCTGCTGGCGCAGCGCCCGGAGCGGGCCGTCGAGCTGGCGGTCAAGGGCATGCTGCCCAAGAACACCCTCGGCCGGCAGATGCTGCGCAAGCTCAAGGTCTACGGCGGTCCCGACCACCCGCACCAGGCACAGCAGCCCACCGAGTTCCAGCTCACCCAGGTCGCGCAGTAGACCTGTCCACCAGCGTCGAGAAGGAAAGTGGCAGCGTGACTGCTCCATCTGTTAGCCCCACCGTTACACCGGCCGTCGCCTCCGGCGCGCCCGTACAGACCGTCGGCCGGCGCAAGGAAGCGATCGTTCGCGTCCGCCTGTTGCCCGGCACCGGAAAGTTCACGCTCAATGGCAAGACGCTTGAGCAGTACTTCCCGAACAAGGTCCACCAGCAGCTCATCAGTGAGCCGTTCGTCACCCTTGAGCGAGTCGAGCAGTTCGACGTGATCGCCAGGCTGCACGGCGGCGGCGTCTCCGGCCAGGCCGGCGCGCTGCGCCTGGGCATCGCCCGCGCGCTCATCGAGCTGGACCCGGACGACCGCCCGGCGCTGAAGAAGGCCGGCTTCCTCACTCGTGACCCGCGGGTCAAGGAGCGGAAGAAGTACGGTCTGAAGAAGGCACGTAAGGCGCCGCAGTACTCCAAGCGGTAGGAAAGTGGGCCGTGGCGGTACGGAGCCGGCATTTGCGGTCGGCTCAGGCACCAGGAGGTAGGGCTTTAGGCCCACCGCCTGGTGCCGTCAGGCCGATCTGGCATCGCCGGATCCGGTAGACGTCCGCCAACAGCGGTCCACTCTCCCCAGACGACCTGCAACGATGCTGGGCGAGGCGGGAGATCTGATGGCGCGACTATTTGGCACCGACGGCTTGCGTGGGCTGGCGAACGGTGACCTGACGCCCGAGTTGGCGACAGCTGTTTCGGTGGCGACCGCACACGTACTGGCCGGCGGCGCCGCCGGCCCGCGGCCGGTCGCGGTGGTGGGCCGCGATCCGCGGGCCTCCAGCGAGATGCTGGAAGCCGCGGTCTGCGCGGGGATCAGCGCGGCGGGTACGGACGTGGTGCGGGTCGGCGTGCTGCCGACCCCGGCGATCGCGCACCTGGTGGCCGACACCGGTGCGGATTTCGGCATCGTGGTGTCAGCGAGCCACAACCCGATGCCCGACAACGGCATCAAGGTGTTCGCCCGTGGCGGCGCGAAGCTCCCGGACGACATCGAGGACGAGATCGAGTCGGCGCTCGTCGAGAACGCCTCTCGCGAATGGACCCGGCCAGTTGGCCGTGCCATTGGCCGGATCCGTGACCTGCCGGACGGCCGCGACCGTTACCTGGCGGCGTTGAGGGCGGCGGTACCGAACCGCTTGGACGGACTGCGCGTCGTGGTGGACTGCGCGCACGGCGCCGCGGCCGGCATCGCGCCGCAGTTCTACGCCAAAGCCGGCGCCGAGGTCATCGCGATCGGCAACGACCCGGACGGCGAGAACATCAACGACGGGGTGGGCGCGACCCACCTCGGGCCGCTGTGTGCCGCGGTCGTCGAGCACGGCGCCGACCTGGGCATCGCCCACGACGGCGACGCCGACCGCTGCCTCGCGGTGGCCGCCGACGGCAGCCCGGTGGACGGCGACGCGATTATGGCGGTCCTCGCGCTCGGCATGAAGGAAGCCGGCACCCTCGCCGCCGACACCCTGGTCGTCACGGTGATGAGCAACCTGGGCCTGCACCTGGCGATGCGCGAGCACGGCATCGACGTACTCACCACAGCCGTCGGCGACCGGTACGTGCTGGAGGCGCTCCGCGACAAGGGCCTGTCCCTGGGCGGCGAGCAGAGCGGTCACGTCGTCATGCCGGCGTACGCGACCACCGGCGACGGCCTCCTCACCGGCGTCATGCTGATGGCCCGAGTGGCCGCCACCGGCACCCCGCTCGGCGAGCTGGCGAAGGTGATGACCCGGCTGCCGCAGGAACTCATCAACGTCGCTGTCAAGGACAAAGCCGCCGCCGCCGCGTCCACCGACGTAGCCGCCGCCGTACAAGCCGCCGAAGACGAACTCTCCGGCCGCGGCCGCGTCCTCCTACGCCCCTCCGGCACCGAACGCCTCATCCGCGTCATGGTCGAAGCCGCCACCGCCGGCCAAGCCAGAACCCTCGCCGAACGCATCGCCACGGTCGTCAAGTCCGCTTCCTAGACGTGCGGCGAGGTTTGTCCCGTATCTTTACCTTCGCCGATGCTCGAGTGGTCAGGAGTTACTCGAGTCGCAGGGGCAACGGTTGAGCCCGGAGTGTGAGACTCTAATCCCGACATGTGGGAATTAGTCCGGTCAGCACATCCCGCTGTTCTTATTGGGACTGGTGGGATCAACTTTCACCACCAGTAACCGGATTCTGCAAATACCGCCGCCACCTATGTCCGATTGTAACGATGTTGCCCATCCAGAGCCCCAAAATCGGCAACAGCGTTCCAATCGGACATACCCCCACCCAGTACCGGGTCACCCACAGTCAAAAGCCGCACCCACACAGGCCTTGAACCACCCCACGAACGTGACGCTGGTTCGTCCTCCCCGCTGACGGGGAGAACGAACCTCGCCACCCCGTACCCCACCCGTCGATCCCGTTCTTCCTTGAGGCTCCGCCCGAAGGGCACCACACCACCCCATCGCACGCCCAGCTGCACAATCGGAATCCGATTGTGCAGCTCTACATAGGGTGCGGCGCGAAACTGTCGTACCCACCCCCAAAAATCACCCCCACCCAGTGACGGGTGGGGGGCGGGTTCGAGGACCAATGTTCAACTAAAAATTAAGGTCTACCTCTCGACCCACCCCCCGCCCGTTCAAAGGGAGGGGGAAAGAAAAACAGACACCTACGACAATTTCGCGCCGCACCCACCCGCAGCGGGCCACGGAAATGTCACAAAAGATGAGCGTCGGTGGGGTTCCCGGTGTCATGGACAAAATCAGGGCTGCGGTGGAAGGCCTCGTAAAAGTACGTCCAGGAGCAGCTCAAAGGCGGGCAGTCGGGTCGCGCTGGCTGGTTGTACGTATCGCGCCTGGCCTTGTTCTGCAGCTATCCAGCCCAGGACGGTGACGCCGAAGATATACCAGGTTTGGTGGGCCTGCTCGGGGGTCAGGCCGGCGCCGGCGAGGGCGGTGATGGCGCGGCTGTGCAGGCGGTCGTGGGCGGCGTCGCGGTGGGCTTGGGTGACGGCCAGTCGGCTGGCGTGGCCGGGGGCGCTCATCAGCTCGGCATGCATGCGTACGGCGACGGTGGTGAGCCAGCCGCGCCAGTCGCCGTCGACGGGATCCCCCTCGGGCAGCGTCTTGTCGACGGTCACGGCGCTGATCAGGTCCAGCAGCTCCTCGCGGCTCGACACCCAGCCATAAAGCGTCGAGTGAGTCACTCCGAGCCGTTCGGCCAGCCCGCGCATGGTCAGTGACTCCAGGTCGAACTCCAGTGCGGCCGCCACGATCCGCTCGCGGCTAAGGCGCGGCGGGCGGCCGCGGCTGGGGCGTCCGACTGGATCCATCCCAGCACTGTAGCCAAAGATTTAACGACCACTGGTCGGAAAGTCTGATACCGTGCTTTTGAACCAAAACTTGGGAGGCTTTGATGACTCGCAGTGCCCCGGTCGGAGTTGGTCTGACCGCGCTTGCCATGGCCCAGGAACGCCGGATCGAAAGCCGCCGGGCGGATCGGCTGTTCGAGGATCCGCTGGCCGAGGCGTTCGTCCTCGCCGCGGCCGGTACGGGCGACGACTCCGGTGTGCCCGGTCTTGGCGGCGACCTGGGGGTGGGAGACCTGGTGCCGGAGATGTGCGGATTCGTGCCGCTGAGAACCAGGTATTTCGATGATCAACTACGGGATGCCGTACGAGCGGACCTCCGTCAGATCGTGATCCTCGCGGCCGGCCTGGACGGCCGGGCATACCGGCTGGACTTGCCGCCGGACGTCAGCGTTTTCGAGCTCGACACGCCTGACCTGATGGCGTTCAAGGCGCCGGTGGTCGAGGCCGCCGGTGTACGGCCCAATGGCCCGCACTCGGTGATCGGAGTGGACCTGCGGGAGGACTTCGGGCCGGCCTTGCTGTCGGCTGGGTTTGAGCCGGCGGAGCGTACGTTGTGGCTGGTCGAAGGCCTGCTGCCGTATTTGCGCCTGGCGGATATCGACCTGCTGATGGCCCGTGTCGGCGGGCTCAGCCGCGCCGGCAGCCGGATGGTCACAGACGAGATGACGACCGGCATCGACGCGATGATCGGCGGTCGCGCCGAGGTCGCCGCGCTGACCCGGGTGGGTGCCAGCTGGCTGTCTCGGATAGACGACCCGGTCGGCTGGTTTGCCAGTCACGGCTGGAAAGCGCGAGTCGCGGACATGGACGCCTTCGCGGCCGGGCTGGGCCGGGACCGGCCACCGATGCTGGACGCGCGGGACGCGATGGCGGCGGTCTGGGTGGCGGCCGCGGAGCTGGGCTGAGCACGCCTCCTCCCTGCGGAGGAGACCTGACCGTTCCGGCGAAGCGCGCGGGCAGCGGTGTCCTGCTGCCATGATCTCGTACGTGACAAGCGAACTAGCGATCGAGATTCGCGGCCTGACCAAGCGTTTCGGGTCGACGTACGCGGTCGCCGGCATCGACCTGGACGTGCCGGCCGGCAGCTTCTTCGGCCTGGTCGGTCCCAACGGTGCCGGCAAGACCACCACCCTGTCGATGGCGACCGGGTTGCTGGTGCCCGATGCCGGCACCGTACGGATCGGCGGTGCCGACATGTGGGCCGACCCGGTGGCGGCCAAGCGGCGGATCGGCGTACTTCCCGAAGGCCTGCGGCTGTTCGAGCGGCTGACCGGCGCGGAGATGCTCTCTTACACCGGACGGTTGCGGGGGCTGCCCGGTGCCGAGGTGGACACCCGGGCCACCGAGCTGCTGAAGGTGCTGGACCTCGCTGGCGCGGCCGGCAAGCTGGTCGCCGACTACTCGACCGGCATGCGGAAGAAGATCACCCTCGCGGCGGCGATGCTGCACAGCCCGCGGGTGTTGCTGCTGGACGAGCCCATGGAAGCCGTTGACCCGGTGTCTGCCCGGGTGATTTCCGACGTGCTGCGCCGATACACGGCGGGCGGCGGCACGGTCGTGCTGTCCAGTCACGTGATGGCGCTGGTGGAGCAGCTCTGCGACACCGTGGCCGTGATGGCCGGCGGCCGGATCGCGGCGGCTGGGGCGGTCGCGGACGTACGCGGCGAGCACGCCCACCTGGAAGACGCGTTCCTGCACCTGGTCGGCGCGCCGGCCGCGGACGAGGGGGAGCTGGCGTGGTTGCGCTCTTCGTCCGACTGAAACTTTCGTTGCTGCGTAACAGGTTCCGTCAAGGACCGGCGGCGATCGGACAGCTGATCGGGAGTTCGATCACGGTCGCCTTCCTGGCCGCGATGATCGTGTTGGTGCTGTTCGCGGCCCGATTCGCCGGCTCGCCCGCGGTGGCCACCGATGTCCTCAGCATCCTGCAGATCTTCCAACTGCTGGGGTGGGCAGTGAGTCCGCTGCTCGCTTTCGGCGTGGACGAGACCCTGGACCCGCGCCGGTTCGCGCTGTTGCCGCTGACCCACGGCACGCTCGTACGCGGCCTGTTCGCGGCGGCTCTGATCGGTGTTTTCCCGATCGGCAATGCGATCGTGCTGGCGGGCGGAGCGGTCGCGGTCGCCAACCCGTGGTGGACGCTGGTGCTCTCGGTGCCGGCCGCGGCGATTCAGCTGCTGATGTGTGTTGGCCTGTCGCGTGCGATGGCGGCGACCATGGCGGGGCTGCTGCGCAGCCGCCGCGGCCGGGACCTCGCGGTGGTGCTCGGCATCCTCGTGGTGTTGCTTCCGCAGGGCCTCAACATCCTGGTGAGCGGCGCAGCGGGTGGTCGAGTCGATCCGGTGAACCTGCTGACCGGGGCGGCGAACTCGCTGCGGTGGTTGCCGCCGGGGGCGCTCGCCCATGTCGCTTCGGACGCCGGTGCCGGGCGCTGGGGTCTGGTCGCGTTGGACCTGCTCGTCGGCCTGGTGGCAGTGGTGCTGCTTGCGCTCTGGTGGCGCAGTGCGCTGGCGCGGTCGCTGGTACGTCCGGATGCCTCCACCACGGTGCGGTCGAACCGTCGGGGCGCGCTGTCCGGGTTGGCTGAGCGGCTGGTCCCCGGTCCGGTGGGCCTGATCGCCGGTCGCGACCTGCGCCTCGCCGGCCGCGACCCGATCCGGCGGATGTCGTGGGCGACCTCGGTGGTGATCGGCATCGTCGTACCGCTGGTGCCGCTCTTCTCCGGCCACAGCTCGATCGGGGGACCGTACAGCGGCTGGATGATCGCCCTGCTGGTCGGATTCCAGGCCACCAACCAGTTCGGCTTCGACGGCTCCGGCCTGTGGCAGCACCTGGTGATTTTCGGCGGCCGCGCGCACGCCCGCGCGGAGGTGCTCGGCCACGCGGTCGCTGTTCTGCTGCCCGGCATCCCGCTCGTACTCGCCGCGTCAGTGGCCTACCCGCTGATCCTCGGTCAGCCCGGCCAGATCCCGGCCGCGATCGGCCTGCTCGGCGCGATCTTCGGCGGCGCGATCGCCGGCGCGTGCGTCAGCAGCGTGTGGGCCCCGTACGGGATGCCGCAGTCGCGATCGAGCGCCTTCGCCTCCAGCGCCCCCGGCCAGGGCGGCCGAGCCTTCCTCACGCTGTTGATCTCCCTGTCCATAGCCGTGGTCACCGCGCTGCCGGCCGGGATCTTGCTGGCTCTGGGCCTGACCGTCCTGCCGGCCCTGCTCTGGGCCGTACTGGTCGTCGGCGTGCTGTGCGGGATCGGCGCGATCGCGCTCGGCGTACGAGTGGCCGGCGACGCCTATGCCGTACGAGGCCCGGCGATTCTCGCCATCGTGGCGTCCGGCGACCGCTCTTGAGCGACGCTTTCCGAGCGAGGTGATCTGCACAATCGGATTCCGATTGTGCAGATCGCTACATAGGGTGCGGCGCGAAATTGTCGTAGGTGTCTGTTTTTCTTTCCCCCTCCCTTTGAACGGGCGGGGGGTGGGTCGAGAGGTGGACCTTAATTTTTAGTTGAACATCGGTCCTCAAACCCGCCCCCCACCCGTCACTGGGTGGGGGCAAATTTGCCGGAGGGGTACGACAGTTTCGCGCCGCACCCGGCGCGAAAGGTGCGTCCAACTGGTCGAGGTCGGGACAGGCCTCAGCGGATGGTGGCCTGGGCGACGGGGACCTGGAAGGCGCGGCACCAGATCAGGATGGTGGTGGGCGCCGACACCGCGGTGCCGGCGGGGACGGGGTAGTTCTGGTTGCCGCTGCTGGCTTTGAGGCCGCCGAGGTCGGGGGTTTTGCCGGGGTTGCGGGCACCGGCGCCGGGGACCAGGTGGATGCGGAAGTCCGGGCCCTGTTCGATCTTGAAGTTCTCGAAACGTACGACATAGGTGCCGTCGGCGGTACGGATCAGCCGCGCGGTGCCGCTGGCCTTGTGGCCGATGCCCGTCAACGCGGCCTGTCCGACATCCCCAGCGACAGGGGCGGGAGAAGCCGAGGCGCCAGCCGAGGACGGCGGTGCGAGAGCGGCCGGAGGAGCCTTCTCGTCGACGGACGTGACGATGAAAGCGGGCGCTACCCCGTACGCGGTGGCCACCACGACCGGCAGCCAGAAGCCGCTGAAGGCCAGCCACCCGGGACCGCGCAGCAGCCGTACGAGCAGCCCGACGACCACTCCGACGACCAGCGCGCCGCCGATGAAGGCCCAGACCAGTGGGTTACCGACGGCACCCAGGACGACCTGCGGTTTGACCAGCGTGACGACGCCCATGACGACGCTGATGACAACGCCGGGAACGACCAGGCCGAGCAGAAAGGCGCGCAGCCAGCGAGGCCGTCGGGCCGGCGGAGGCGGCGGGGTGCCAAACGGACCGGACGGACCAAACGGGGCAGACGACTGCGGTGGGTACGACATGCACCCAGTCTCCCGGCCAAGGGCAGCTGACGGAAAGCTGACAGTCCTTATGGATTGGTGAAGCTGAACCGTTACGGCCAGGGCGCATGTCACTTCCGCCGGCCCGGCGGCCGGCGGCCCGCCGTGGGGTGGTTACCCTCGGTCGGCATGTGCGGCATTGTGGGGTACGTCGGTCATCAGCGCTCGTTGGATGTTGTCCTGGAGGGCCTGCGCAGGCTCGAGTACCGGGGATATGACTCGGCCGGGATCGCCGTGGTCGCCGATGGCCGGTTGGCGACCGAGAAGAAGGCCGGCAAGCTGGCCAACCTGACCGAGGCGGTCAGCGCCCACACCGCGGACAACGGCATCGCCCTCGGGCGTACGGGCATCGGCCACACCCGCTGGGCGACGCACGGCGCTCCCAACGACCGCAACGCCCATCCGCACACGTCGATGGACGGCAAGATCGCGGTCATCCATAACGGCATCATCGAGAACTTCGCGCACCTGCGTGCCGAGCTGGAGGCGGCCGGCATCGAGCTCGCCTCGGACACCGACACCGAGTGCGCCGCGCACCTGTTGGCGCAGGCGTACGCGACCCTTGACCACCTGCCGGTCCAGAGCACGCCGGACAGCGCCGGCCGGCTGGCCGAGGCGATGCGGCTGGTGTGTCGGCGTCTGGAAGGCGCGTTCACGCTGCTCGCGGTGCATGCGGACGCTCCCGACGTGGTGGTCGGCGCGCGCCGTAACTCGCCGCTGGTGGCCGGTCGCGGCGACGGTGAGAACTTCCTCGCCTCCGACGTGTCCGCGTTCATCGAGCACACCCGGGAAGCCGTCGAACTCGGCCAGGACCAGGTCGTGGAGATCACTCCGACCGACATCCTGGTCACCGACTTCTTCGGGGTGGCGGTGACGCCCAAGGAGTTCCACGTCGACTGGGACGCCTCGGCCGCCGAAAAGGGCGGCTACGACTACTTCATGCTCAAGGAGATCGCCGAGCAGCCGCAGGCGGTCGCCGACACGCTGCGCGGCCGGCTCACCGACAGCGGTGACCTGACCCTGGACGAGGTCCGGCTGACCGACCAGGACCTGCGGGACATCGACAAGATCTTCGTGATCGCCTGCGGCACGTCGTACCACGCCGCGCTGGTCGCCAAATACGCCATCGAGCACTGGACGCGGATCTCGGTCGAGGTGGAGCTGGCCAGCGAGTTCCGCTATCGCGACCCGGTGCTGGACCGATCCACGCTGGTCATCGTGATCTCGCAGTCCGGCGAGACGATGGACACGCTGATGGCCCTGCGGCACGCCAAGGAGCAGAAAGCGCGCGTCCTCGCGATCAGCAACACCAACGGCTCCACCATCCCGCGCGAGTCCGACGCGGTGCTCTACACACACGCTGGTCCGGAGGTCGCGGTCGCGTCGACCAAGGCGTTTCTGACGCAGGTCGTCGCGGTCTATCTGGTCGGACTGCTGTTGGCGCAGGTACGGGGCATCAAGTATGCGGACGAGGTGGCAGCGGTCGTGCAGCAGCTGCAGAAGATGCCGGAGAAGATCTCCGCGGTGCTGGCCACCATGGAGCCCGTACGCGAGCTGGCCCGGGACCTGGCGTCCGCGCAGCAGGTGTTGTTCCTCGGCCGGCACGTCGGATACCCGGTGGCCCTGGAAGGCGCGCTGAAGCTCAAGGAACTGGCGTACATGCACGCGGAGGGCTTCGCTGCCGGCGAGCTCAAGCACGGCCCCATCTCGCTGATAGAGGCCGGTACGCCGGTCGTCATCACCGTCCCGTCGCCGCGCGGCCGGGCGATCCTGCACGACAAGATCGTCTCGAACATCCAGGAGGTGCGGGCCCGGGGCGCTCGTACGATCGTGATCGCCGAGGAGGGCGACGAGGCGGTCGCGCCGTACGCGGACCACATGATCCGGGTGCCGCACACGCCGACGCTGCTCGCGCCGCTGGTCACCACGGTGCCGCTGCAGGTGCTGGCGTGCGAGATCGCGGCCGCCCGCGGCCACGACGTGGACCAGCCCCGCAACCTCGCCAAGTCCGTCACCGTCGAATAGCGACGCCCGCGGCCGGGATCGATGCCGGCTGCGAGATTTCCTTGCAACGATGCAAAACGTGTGTGAGGATCTTCTGGTCAGTATGCATGGCGGCCGCATTTCGAGGTGAAGTCTTGACCGTTCTCCTAGCTTTGGCATTGTCGGCGTCCTTGGCGCGGTCAGTGGGTGAACCGGGCCAACGAGAGCGGCTGCTCGCCTGGGCCGAGTCGCAGCACTTCACATATTGGTCAACTCCTCGGGATGATCTCAGGACCCGTTTCCCAGGGCCGCCTTTCGCGGCCAGCCAACGGCAGTCTGACGGGCGGGGCGGCTGGCTGAGCGCCGAACGAATCCACCACGTGGTGACGGGAAGTCGTGGTGGCCGAGAATTTGTTATCTTTCAGTACAGCCAAAGTTTCGTTCGGCCATATCTGCGTCCGGACAATCCAAACCGCACGTACGACGGTTATCACGCGATCGCCGTCATGTCGGCAGGGCGAAAACTTCCCGCATTGTGTGTGCAGGGGCGGCCCGGTCGCGGACTACCGACAGTGGAACCCGCCACCACGCTCGCCGGGCGGTTCGCCGAGGACTTTCAAGTGACCACTGGTGATCCGGACGCGGCCAGGACGGCCCTCAGCCCGGAGTTGATGCGATGGTTGCTGCACATGCCGTGGCAGCCGTTGAATTTCCGGTTTCTCGGCAGCGATGTGATTTGCTGGGCCGACGCTCATGTGTTCGGTCAGTGGGGACAGGGTGCGCTGGACCAGCTGTCCAGGACCGTGGATTTGCTGGAATCTAACAAGCGGTGAGTTGTGGGATGGCTGTACGAGCCACGTCGACATAAGTCTCGTCGATCTCCACGCCGATGCTGTCATACCCGACCACGTTGGCGGCCGCCAACGTCGATCCCGATCCAGCGAAGGGATCCAGCACCACGCCCTCGCCCAGCGGCAGGACGGCGCGTACGACCTGCCGCATGAAATCCTGTGGCTTCAAGGAGGGGTGCCGGGCGATTTTCCGTTCCAGCGCACGAGTCGGCGCGGATTTGATCACGTCCCCGAACGGCTGGTCGGCGGAAATCCGCCGCAGTCCACCGGTTTTCCATTTCCGCAGATTGGCCGCGACCGTACCGTCGACGGGTTTGCGGCACACCACCCACGGCTCCCACATCGAGCGCGCCATCACCGAAACGTCCGGGAATTCGTCGTGGGCGTTCTTCGGCCGGTCCCCGCCGCGCATGGTGGTCACCAGCCGGACGATCTCGCCGCGCCTTTCCAGGCCGGCGTCCGACAACGCGGCCGAGACGAGGTAGGACACCAGCGGATTGGCGGCCACGATGACATGCGCTCCCGGTGCCAGCACCGGCAGCACGGCCTTGCCGAAATTTCGGAAGAAATGCGCGATGTAGGCGAGGTCGTCCTCGGTCAGCGTGGTGAAACGCGGCAGCGGCGACCGCGGCCGGCCGTCGTACGACGGCGGGATCCGCCAGACCCCGCCCCGGCCGGCGCGCAGTTTTCGTTGCTGCGCGGGGGTGTATTCGACGAGTCCGTACGGCGGATCGGTGACTACGCCGTGGACGCTGTTCGCCGGTTGCTCGCGCAGCCAGGCCAGCGCGTCGGCGTGAAAGAGCTGGGCTCGCCCGTACTGAAAGGCCGGCTGCTGGGCGGCCGGTACGGACTCGGACGGGTGGGGGTGCTCAGTCAACCGCCCACCTCGTCATCCTCGACCGAATTGCCACGTCCGCAACGCGAAACTACACGTTGTCGCCGGCCGTCCCAAGCGGCCACGCCCGTCTCGGCGGGTGGTCAGACGCGCTCTTAGCCAACCGGCACTGGATTCGGGCATTTGTGGTAGCCCGGTTATCGTGTCTCTTGTGCTGCGGGTTTGTCGGGCACGAGTGATGATTGTCATCAAAGGGGAGCGGGAGAAGACCAGCGATGAACGCAGCGGTTCCGGGGGCGTACGGCGCGCCGGCAGGTCCGTACCCGTACCAGCGGCTGGCCCGTCCGATGCACCGCACCAGCGTCGGGAAATGGCTCATCGGAGCGGCCGCGGCCGGATTTGTGGGACTCGCCGGCCTGGTCGTGGTGGTCCTGCTGGGACTGCACTACGGCCCGCTTCTGCTGCTGTTGTTCGGATTGTTCGCGATGTTCCCGGTGCCGATCCTGATCGGCTGCGCGGTCTGGCTGTCCCGGTTCCAGCCGCAGCCGTGGGGCGCCCGCCTTTTCGCGCTGGGCTGGGGCGCCACCATCTCGGTCCTCATCGCCGGTTATGCCAACGATTTCCTGCAGAGCATGTTGTTTGGCGGGGATCGTACGCTGGCCGCGGTGTTCGCCGCGCCGCTGGACGAGGAAAGCCTGAAGGGGCTGGCGCTGCTGCTGATTTTCGCACTCAGCCGGACCAAACGCATCCTGCCCAATGCCGGGCGGTATTTCACCGGCCCGCTGGACGGGGTGGCATATGCGCTCTTTGTCGGCGCCGGCTTCGCTTTCGTCGAAAACATCACGTACCTGGCGTCGGCTTTCATGAACGGCCAAATGCAGCGTGGGATGGCCTCGGACGGTTTTTTCAGCCTGCTTCTGCTTTTCTTCGTACGCTGCGTCCTGACACCTTTCGGGCATCCGCTTTTCACGTCGGCCACTGGCATCGCCCTGGGGTTCGCGGCCCGAAGCAACATCAACATCGTGATCCGGGTGATCGCGCCGGTTGGCGGCTGGATGGTCGCGATGATGCTGCACGGTTTCTTCAACGGCTCGCAGGCCTTCGTGCCGTCGGGCCTGGCCGGTTTGGTCATCGAATTCACCGTGGTGCTCCCGCCGGTGTTCCTGGTGTGGGTCGCGGTGGTGCTTTTCCTGCGATACAACCAGTTCCGAATAGTCCGGCGGGGGCTGGACGGCTACGTCCGCTCCGGCTGGTTCTCACCCGCGGACGTCGACCAGTTAGCCTCTCTCAAAGGGCGTGGGGTGGCTATCCGATGGGCCAAGAATGCCGGTGGTTCGGAGGCCGGCGCAGCCATGCGTGAGCTGCAGTCCGCGTCCACCCAGCTCGCGATCGCCCGGGACGCGGTGAACCACGGCTACCACCGGAACACCTTCGCCGCCGATGAGTCGCGGCTGCTGGGCATCATCGGGTGGCAACAACAATTCCTGCGACGTTATCGCCGCGTGCCGGTTTAGGCCCTGTCTGGTTCGGCCGCCGAGCCCAGGCCCACCATCAGCCAGTGCCCGGATAATCGCCCAACATGCGCCTAATTCGGTACGTGCAATGAGCTGTCCGTCAGCCGAGGTTGAACCCGCCTTCGGAGCTGATCACCTGGCCGGTGACCCAGCCACCGTCCGGGCCGACCAGGAAGGACACCAGTGCGGCCGCGTCGTCCGGCGTGCCCCAGCGGCCCAGCCGCAGCCGGGTCAGTGCCGCCGCGGTGATGTCCGGCGTCGCCCAGCCGGTGTCGGTGGGGCCCGGATTCACGCAGTTCACCATGATCCGCTGGCTAATCACCGCGGCGGCGAGGCTTGGTGTCATTCCAGCCAGCGCCGCTTTGCTTGCCGCATAGGGGATTTCGTCGGCCATCGGGCCGTTGTGCTGACCGGAGGTGAAAAGCACGATCCGGCCATCGCTGCCCTTGAAATGGCCGGCGAATTCCTTGACCAGCAGGAAAGTGGATCGACTGTTGATCGCGTACGACGCGTCGATCTCGGCCGCGGTGATTTCCGCGAGAGAACTGCGAGGAGTGGTGCGGGCATGGTTGGCGACCAGGATGTCGAGATGTCCGAAGGCGTCGATGCCGGCTTGGACCACCTCGGCCGGTGCCAGTGGATCGCTGAAGTCGGCGCTGACGTACTCAACCCGACGCCCCGCCTCGCGCAACTCGTCGACAATCGACGCCGGCGCACCCGTACCCATCTCGTTGTGACGCTCCGCGTCATGCCGCTCCCAGCCTTGAAGCAGCAGGTCAGCGCCCTGCGCGGCGAGCCGGCGAGCGATCGCGACGCCGATTCCGGCCTGCCGGCTCACTCCGGTCACGACCGCGGTGCGACCGGCGAGGGCGTTGTCGAACATGTTGGCGGTCCTTTCGTACGCTGACGTGGTGATTGTCAGTGTGGGGATGGACGTCGTGCTAGTCGAACGATTTGCGGCCGCGCTCACGCGTACGCCGCCGCTCGCCGACCGCCTGTTCACCGAGGCCGAGCGCACCACGTCCTCGGGTAATCCGCGGTCGCCGGAGTCGCTCGCGGCCCGGTTCGCGGCCAAAGAGGCGGTCGCCAAGGCGCTGGGCGCGCCGGTCGGGCTGAGCTGGCACGACTGTGAGGTTGTCACGGATGCGGACGGCCGTCCGTGGCTGACAGTCTGCGGCACGGTCGCCGACGCGGCCGCCGCCGCCGGCATCGCCCGCTGGCACCTGTCGCTGTCCCACGACGGTGGCATCGCCTCCGCGATGGTCGTCGCCGAAGGCGCCTAAAACCTTCGCGAACTCGACGTTTCCGCTGTCACTTTCGGGGTTTCTCAAACGAAAACGTCAGGTTCGCGGGTGGTCTTGTTCCCACGCTTGGAGTTGGTCTTGGGCCCAGGTGGACCAGGCCAGTTGTGCCGCGTACGTACGGCGGCCGTACTCGGCGGCGAGGCGACCGAACCAGGGTTGGTTGTCCGAGTCGGGCTGGAGATCGAACCGCTCGATGATGTTCTCGATGTCCGCGCCGGCCTCGCTCGCCTCCCGCTGATAGCCGCGCAACAGGACCTTGCGGTCGGCCGTGTCCAGGGTGTTCAGCAGGAAGAGCCGGAGGACCGATTCGTTCCGTACGAGCGGCGCGGTCGGCGGATGGATCAGCCATTCCCGCAGCTCGGTGCGGCCACTGTCGGTGATCGCGTACGTCCGGCGGCCGCGTGCGCCCTCGTCGACAACGTCGATCAGGCCCTCGTCGGCGAGCTTGTTCAGCTCCGGATAGATCTGGCTGTGTCGGGCGTGCCATGCCCACCGCTGCAGCGAGATCTCGAACGTCCTGGCCAGGTCATAGCCGCTGGCCGGCTCGTCCGCGAGCAGGCCCAGCAGGGCGTATCGCAACGACATCGGTCCACACCTCCGTCCTGCACTCTAGTGCAAAGATCTACAGATTGAGATTGACATGTCGAAATCGATAGGTCATTCTCTTCATGTCGCATCCGACAGGAGGATCTCATGACCGCCACACAGAGTGATAAGAACACCGATCAGCTCCAACCGGAGCGCTACTTCGCGCCGGTCCCGGACGAGACCGAGGCGTACGACCTGCCGGTCACCGGCACGTTGCCTACGGAGCTGGCGGGCCGCTATTTCCGGAACGGACCGAACCCGCTGCCCGGTGACCCGTCCGGGCACTGGTTCACCGGTATCGGCATGCTGCATGGCGTACGCATCGCCGGCGGTAAGGCGGAGTGGTACCGGAACCGCTGGGTCAAGACCGCTCGGCTGGCCGGGGAGCGATTTATGGACGAGAACGGCCGCCGTAATCTCGCCGTCAATTCCGCGAACACGCACATCATCGAACATGGCGGCAAGCTGCTGGCGCTGTGCGAGGTGGGTTTTCCTTACCAGGTCACGCCAGAACTCGACACGGTTGGTCCGGTGGACTTCGGGGGCCGGTTGACCACCGCGATGACCGCTCATCCCAAGCAGGACCCGGTGACCGGCGAGCTGCATTTCTTCGGCTACGGGTTCCGGCCGCCTTTCCTTACGTACCACCGCCTTTCGGCCAGTGGAGAGCTGGTCCACAGTGCCGAGATCGACGTACCGGCATCCACCATGATGCACGATTTCGCGATTACCGAGAACTACGTGATCTGGCTGGATCTGCCCCTTGTCTTCGATCACACCCTGTTGGAACGGGGAATGCCGTACGAATGGCGGGACGCGTATGGTGCCCGGCTCGGCGTGATGCGCAAAGACAGCACCAAAGTTCAGTGGTTCGACGTGGACCCCTGCTACATTCTCCACGTTGGTAACGCGTTCGAGGACTCCCAGGGCCGGATCGTGGTGGACGCTGTCCGCTACAGCAGACGATCGTGGGACGCGCTTTGGGGCCAGATCGGTGGTGCGGTCGAAGTCGGAAACCACCTCGTCGACGCGGCGACGTCGCTGGGCGTCAGCGCGATGCACCGCTGGACGCTCGACCCTGCCAGCGGGACCGTCAGCGAGCAGCTCGTCGACGATCGTGGCGTCGAATTCCCCACTATCAACGAAAGCCGGACCGGCTTGCCCAACCGGTACGTCTACACCGTAGGCAACGGCCACGTCGGCGCGATTGTCAAGTATGACACCGAGACCGGCCGCAGCTGGGCGAACGAGCTGGGCGACCGGGTAGCCGGCGAGGCAGTCTTCATCCCGGCCGACGGCGGCACCAACGAGGACGATGGCTGGCTGATGTCGATCCTGAGCGAGCGCAGCGGCAAGGGATCGCAACTGGTCGTACTGGACGCCGGTGATGTGGCCGCCGGACCGGTCGCTACGGTCGAGCTGCCGCGCCGCGTACCAGCCGGATTCCACGGTTCCTGGTTCGCTGACGGGGTCACTGACTGACAATGTCCACGACACTTCCACGGGGAGGGAACCCGATGACGGAGACTGCCGAGACCGCGCCGCGAGTGCCACAGATGCGAACGATGATGTTGTCGTTGCTGTGGGACGTGGGCCTGGCGCTGATCGCGTACTACGGACTGCGTGCATTGGGGCAGTCTCCGTTCGTCTCGCTGCTGGCGGGCACGATCGTGTCGGGCCTGCGAGTGGCCTGGGTGGCTATCAAGGCGCGTCGTGTCGACGTCTTCGCCGGCTTCCTGCTGGCGGTGTTCGGGGTCGGGCTGGTGCTGTCGTTCGTCACCGGCAGCGCCCGATTCCTGCTGTTGAAGGACTCCGTCGGCACCGGCGTGGCTGGTTTGCTCTTCGCCGGCAGCTGTTTCGTCGGCCGGCCGCTGATTTTCTACGCGGCCAAACGAATGCAGGGCGACGGTGGAGCGCGCTTCGAGGACCTGTGGGCGACCGCCGAGCCCTTCCGGAAGATGTTCCGGCTGATGTCGATGGTGTGGGGTCTCGGCCTGCTTTTCGAGGCTCTGGTCCGCATCCCGCTGGTGTTCCTGCTGCCGATCGACGTGATGACCGGCCTGTCGTCGATCATGTTCATCGCCGCGATGGTGCTGCTCACCGTCTGGACCTTCGGGTATGTCCGGCGGAAACTGCGCGACCGACCGGTGCCGGCCGCCGCGGAATGACGGTCACTGCGGGTAGGGTCGGGAAGGCCGATGTCACTGCGGTGTCGGCCGTCCTGACCCGTGCTTTTATGGATGACCCGGTGATGTCCTGGATGATGCCGGACGACGCCGAGCGCGACCGCCGGCTGCCGCTGTTCTTCCAAGCCGTCATCCGGCATGAACATCTCCGGCACCACACCGTCGACGCCGCCGTCGCGGACGGCGCGGTCCGCGGCGCGGCACTGTGGAAGCCACCCGGCGGCTGGCAGGTCGGGTGGCTGCGGGCGCTGCTGTCGATGCCGGCCTACCTCCGCGCTTTCGGCCCGTACGTGAAAAACGCCGGCCAGGTCCAGGAGGTCATGGCCAAGACCCACCCACACGAACCACACTGGTATCTGTCCGTCATCGGCACCGACCCGACCGCCCAAGGCACCGGCGTCGGCACCGGCCTGATCACCTCCCGGCTGGCCGCCTGCGACCGCGATCACCTGCCGGCGTACCTGGAATCCAGCAAGGAGTCGAACGTGCCGTATTACGCCCGTTTCGGCTTCGAGGTGACGCGCGAGATTCAGCTCCCGTCAGCCGGCCCCACCCTGTGGGCGATGTGGCGCCAGCCCCGCTGAATCCGCACAGTCGGATTCCGATGGGACAGCCCTCGTACGTAGGGTGCGGCGCGAAACTGTCGTACCCCTCCGGCAGATTTGCCCCCACCCAGTGACGGGTGGGGGGCGGGTTCGAGGACCGATGTTCAACTAAAAATCAAGGTCCACCTCTCAACCCACCCCCCGCCCGTTCAAAGGGAGGGGGAAAGAAAAACAGACACCTACGACAATTTCGCGCCGCACCCTCCCGGTGAGCCGATGGGAAATAGGACCGGCACCGAAGAGTGATCAAAGCGGGAGACCGCTTTGGCGGCTGGGCGGCGCGTCGGGCAACCTTGGTCGCATGCGACTGGCGTACGGGGTGGATCAGGTACGGGCGGCCGAAGCGGCTCTTATGGCGAAGTTGCCGGACGGCGCGCTCATGCGGCGGGCGGCGGCTGGGCTGGCGCGGAGGGTGGCGATTCTGCTCAAGGACGGCCGCGGCGGCGTGTACGGGGCGAAGGTCGCGTTGATGGTCGGCGTCGGCGACAACGGGGGTGACGCACTCTATGCGGGAGCCAGGCTGGCTGGTCGTGGAGCCCTCGTCGAGGCCGTGCTGCTGAAGCCGGAGCGCGCGCATAGCGACGGTCTTAAGGCGCTCAAAGCGGCCGGTGGGCGGGTGGTGAGCAGCATCCCCGCGGATGCGGACGTGATCCTCGACGGGTTGGTCGGCATCGGTGCCAGCGGGGGATTGCGGCCTGATGCGGCTGAGCTTGCCGCCGCGGCGGCGCTGACGGGGGCGCCGATCGTCGCGGTGGACACCCCGAGCGGCATCGACCCGACCACCGGAGCGGTGCCTGGCGAGGCCGTACGAGCCGATGTCACGGTGACGTTCGGCTGCCTGAAAGCGGGCCTGGTGGTGGGGCCAGGGGCGGCTCGCAGTGGGCTGGTGGAGCTGGTCGATATAGGCATCGGGCCCCACCTTGGCGCGCCGGCCGCGCTGATCCCGGATGAGGCCGACATCGCCGACTGGTGGCCGCGGCCCGGCCCGACCGATGACAAATACACCCGTGGTGTGCTGGGCATCGCGGCCGGCTCGGACATCTATCCGGGGGCCGCGGTGCTCGCGGTGGGCGCGGCGCTGGCCGGGCCGGCGGGGATGGTCCGGTACGCCGGCACCGCGCTCGAGCCGGTACGAGCCGCCTACCCGGAAGTGGTCGCCAGCGCCAATCTGCGCGACGCCGGCCGCGTACAGGCATGGGCGATCGGCTCCGGGCTCGGCACCGGCGAGCCGGCTACCGGGATGCTCTGGCAGGTGCTGCAGTCCGACCTTCCGGTGGTGATCGACGCCGACGGGCTGACGGTGCTGGCCGGGCACCAGGAATGGGTACGCGACCGGAAGGCGCCGACCCTGCTCACCCCGCACGACCGCGAGTTCGCCCGGATTTTCGGGCCGATCGGCGAAGACCGGCTGGCGGCGGCCCGCCGAGCCGCCGCCAGGTTGCGGTGCACGGTGTTGCTCAAGGGCGACCGGACGATCGTCGCGGACCGGGACGGCACCGCGTACGTGAACCCGACCGGCACGCCGGTGCTGGCCACCGCCGGCAGCGGAGATGTCCTGTCCGGCATCGCCGGGGCGCTGCTCGCCGCCGGTGTTCCCGCTGGTAAGGCCGGCGCGGCTGCCGCGTACGTGCATGGCCTCGCCGGTCGACTGGCGGCCGAGAACGGGCCGGTCAGCGCCGCTGTGGTCCGGGACACGATGCGGGCCGCGGTGCGCGGCCTGTGGCCGGCCGCTGGCTGAAACCTGGGAGACTGGACGACATGTCGTTGCAGTCCGAGGCGAGGATCGACCTGGCCGCCATCCGCGCCAACGTGCGCGAGCTGCGTGGGCGGACCAACGCCGAGGTGATGGCGGTGGTCAAGGCGGACGGGTACGGGCACGGGATCGTGCCGGCGGCCCGGGCCGCGCTCGCTGGCGGCGCCACCTGGCTCGGCGTGGCGACCCTCGACGAGGCGCTGACCGTACGGGCGGCCGGCATCAGCGCGCCGCTGTTGGCCTGGCTGATCGCCCCTGACCAGCCACTGCGGGCGGCCGTGGAGGCCGATGTCGAGCTGTCCGTGGCGACCGGCTGGCTGCTGGAGGATGTGGTCGCCGCCGCCGAGGCGTCCGGTCGTACGGCCCGGATCCAGCTCAAGATCGACACCGGGCTCGGCCGCGGCGGGGTCGGCCCGGCCGAGTGGCCCGCGTTGGTCGACGCGGCCGCCAAACACGCGGCCGCCGGGACCGTCGAGATCACCGGCATCTGGAGCCATTTCGCCCGAGCCGACGAGCCGGGCGATCCGAGCATCGCCGCACAGCAGAAGACTTTCGCTGAGGCGCTGGAAGTGGCCGCGGGGCTGGGTGTTGACCCGCCGCTGCGGCACCTTGCCAATTCCGCGGCCGCGCTCAGCCTGCCGAACGCGCATTTCGATCTGGTCCGAGCGGGGATCGCGATTTACGGTTATTCGCCTGTCCCAGGGGAATTTGGCCTCCGGCCGGCGATGACCATGCGCGGCTCGGTAGCCGTGGTGAAAAGGCTGCCGGCCGGCCATGGCATTTCGTACGGGCATATTTACACCACCCAAACCGAAACCACGGTCGCCCTGGTGCCGCTCGGCTATGGCGACGGAATTCCGCGCCACGCCAGCAATATCGCCCCACTGTGGGTGGCCGGGCGGCGGCATCGGATCGCCGGCCGGGTGTGCATGGACCAGTTCGTGGTCGATGTGGGCGACGATCCGGTCGAGGTTGGGCAGGACGCGATTCTGTTCGGACCGGGCGACCACGGCGAGCCCACCGCGGACGACTGGGCGGCCGCTTTGGACACCATCAGCTACGAAATCGTGACCCGCGTCGGCGCGCGGGTGCCACGGACGTACGTCGGCGAGGAGACTGCGTGAGCCGCATCAAGAATGCCGGTCTGATTGGTGGACTGGTCGGCGTCGCCGCGGCCGGGGTGGCCGCCGGCCTCGCGGTGGAGCGTTTCGCGGTCGGCCGGGTCCGCAAAGCCGGCGACGACGACCCGTACGCGACCGAGCCTTTTGGTCTGCTGCCAGCGGATCAGGAGCGGATCGTGACCGGCCCGGACGGCGTCGAGCTCTACACCGAAATCGTGGAGCCGGACCGGGATCGGGCCGCGCCCGAGCTGACCGTGGTGTTCGTACACGGATTCTGCCTGGACATGGGCACCTGGCATTTCCAGCGCCGCGGCCTTTCCAGGGTTTCGGATCCGCGGTTCCGGATGGTTTTCTACGACCAGCCGGGGCATGGCCGGAGCAGCCGCAAACCCTCCGGCGACTATTCCATCGACGAGCTCGGCGGTGACCTGGCCGCACTTATCGCCCAGGTGGCGCCAAAAGGCCCGCTGGTGCTGATCGGCCATTCGATGGGCGGCATGACGATCATGGCGCTGGCCGAGCAGGATCCGGAGCTGTTCGCTGACCGGGTGGTCGGCGTCGGGCTGATCGCCACCTCGGCCGGCGACCTCGACTCGGTCGCGCTGGGAATGCCCGCACCGCTGGCGAAAAGCCGTAAGCCGCTGACGCCGGCACTAACCGCTGCGCTGAAAGTCTCGCCCGGCATCGTGGATGGCATTCGGCGGCTCGGTTCGGACGTGGCCTGGCTGCTCACCCGCCGCTATGCCTTCGCCGATTTCGCCGCATCGCCCTCGTTGGTGTCCTATGTGGAGCGGATGATTTCGTCCACGTCCAGTGACATTATCGCCGGCTATTTGCGTACGCTGTCAGAGCATCACCGCTATGCCGCGCTGGAAGTGGTGGACGGCATCGAAACCCTGGTGGTGGCGGCCGACGACGACCTGCTGACGCCGGTGCAGCACAGCGAGGAAATGGTCCGGTTGCTGCCCGGCGCGGAATTCGTGGAACTGGAGTCCGGCGGGCATCTCGCACTGATGGCCCAGGCGGACATCGTGAACGCGAATATCGCCGCTTTCCTGCAACGCGCCCTGCGATCGGCTGGCGCCCCGCGCACTGTCCCCGAATCCCGCATCAAGCAAGCCCGCTCCGAGCGGGCCAAAAAGGCCAAGGAAGCCGGCTCCAGTGAGCGCCGCCGCTTTCTTCGGGTCCGGCGTAAGGAAAAGTCGGCATGATCCAGCAGTTGCCCACCCCGGCCGATACCAAAGCGTACGGGCACAAACTCGCCAAGCTGCTCAAACCCGGCGACCTGCTGGTGCTGACCGGGCCGCTGGGCGCTGGGAAAACCGCGCTGACCCAGGGCATCGCGGCCGGTCTCGGCGTACGCTCGCCGGTCACCAGCCCGACTTTCATCATGGCCCGCGTACACACCGACGGCCGCGTTCCGCTGGTCCACGTCGACGCGTACCGACTGGGCGACTCGCCCGACCTGGCCGGTGAGATCGACGCGCTGGACCTCGACGTGACCGCCGAGGACGCCGTCACTGTCGTGGAATGGGGCAGCGCGGTGGCCCACCGGCTGGCCGAGGACTACCTGGAGGTCCGGATCGCTCGCCGCGACGACTCCGAGGAACGCCAGGCCGAGCTGGTCGCGCACGGCACCACCTGGCCAGCCCGGCTTTCGTCGAGCTGAGCTCGCGGCGGGTGGGGCGGGGAATCAACACACGGCGTGAGCATCGGACATCGCCGGTAGGTAGGCTCCGTATCCGTGTTCGCGCTTGTACTCGACACCGCCACTCCGGCCGTCAGCGTCGGCATCGCCGAGGTCACCACCGACGGCTTGACAATGGTCGCCGAAGACCAGGTGGTGGACGGCCGGCGGCACGGCGAGGCGCTCGCCGTGCTGATTGCGGGCTGCCTGGACAAGGCCGGCATTCGGATCGACCTGCTCGACGCGGTGGTCGCGGGCGTCGGTCCTGGTCCGTTCACGGGCCTGCGGGTGGGGCTGGTCACCGCCGCCGCGATCGCCGACGCACGGCAGATCCCGGCGTACGGCGTGTGCTCGCTCGACGCCATCGCGGCGGGGCTCGGCGGGCCGCTGCTGGTGGCGACGGATGCGCGGCGCAAGGAGATCTACTGGGCCACCTACGACGCGGCCGGCGCGCGAGTCAACGGACCGTCCGTCGACAAGCCCGCGGCCGTACGGGAAAACATGGACGCTGTCGAGCGCGCGGCCGGAGCGGGCGCGGCCCAATACGCCGAGATATTGGGACTGCCCGTCACCGGCCCGGAATATCCGTCCATGCCGGCGATGGCGAGGCTGGCAGCCGACCGGGTCCGGGCCGGCGCGCCGACCGAGCCGTTGACCCCGCTCTACCTGCGCCGGCCGGACGCGACCGAGCCGGGAGAGCGCAAAAAGGTCAACCGATGAGCATCCAGGCGGATGCGCCGACGGTCATCATCGACCGGATGCGCTGGTGGCATATCGATCCGATCCTGGTGATCGAGGACGACCTTTTCGGGGCCGAGCGGTGGACGGCCGGAATGTTCTGGTCCGAGCTCGCCGGCGCCGACCGCTACTACCGGGTCGCGGTGGAAGGTCTGGACGAGGTCGTCGGCTACGCGGGCCTCGCGCATGGGCCGGATTCGGCCTGGGTGCACAACATCGCGGTCCGCCGCGACCGACAGGGCCGCGGCCTCGGTGCCCGGCTGCTGGACGACCTGCTGGCCGAGGCGGTACGCCAGGAAGCGCCGCAGGTCGCCCTGGAAGTGGCCGCCAGCAATGCGATCGCTCAGCGGCTTTATGCCATCCGAGGCTTCGAACCTGTCGGCGTACGCAAGGCTTATTACCAACCAAGCGGCGAGGACGCCGTAGTGATGGTACGGGAGATGTGATGGCGCAGTCCGAGCCTTTGGTGCTGGGGATCGAGACTTCCTGCGACGAGACCGGCGTCGGCATCGTGCGGGGCCAAACTCTGCTGGCCGACGCCATTGCGTCCAGTGTGGACAGTCATGCCCGTTTTGGCGGAGTGGTGCCAGAAGTGGCGAGCCGGGCGCACCTGGAAGCGATGGTGCCGACCATTCATCGCGCGCTGGACACCGCTGGCGTACGACTGTCCGATGTGGACGCCATCGCGGTCACCGCCGGCCCAGGCCTGGCCGGCGCGTTGTTGGTCGGTGTGGCGGCGGCAAAGGCGTATTCGCTGGCCGCCGGAAAACCGCTCTACGGCGTTAATCACCTGGCCGCGCATGTCGCCGTCGACACCCTCGAACACGGCCCGCTGCCGGAACCGGCGATGGCCCTGCTGGTCTCCGGCGGGCATTCGTCGTTGCTGCGAGTCGACGATCTGACTGGGGACGTACGCACCCTCGGGTCCACAATGGACGATGCTGCCGGCGAGGCCTTCGACAAGGTCGCGAGGCTGCTCGGACTGCCGTTCCCCGGCGGCCCGCATATCGACCGGCGGGCCCGCGACGGCAACCCGGAGGCGATCACCTTTCCGCGCGGTCTCACCGGCCCTCGTGACCTGATCGACCATCCGTACGATTTTTCCTTCTCTGGCCTTAAAACCGCGGTCGCCCGGTGGGTCGAGGCGAAGGAACGGGCCGGCGAGCCGGTGCCGATCGCCGATGTGGCCGCGTCCTTCCAGGAAGCCGTCACCGATGTGCTGACCCGCAAGGCGATCGCGGCTTGTACGGCCGCGGGCATCGAAACTCTGGTGATTGGCGGCGGGGTGGCGGCGAACTCGCGACTGCGCCAGCTCGCCGAGCAGCGCGCTACCAAGGCCGGCATCCGGCTGCGGGTGCCGCGGCCGGGCCTGTGTACGGACAACGGCGCGATGGTGGCCGCGCTGGGCAGTCATCTGGTGGCCGCCGGCCTGCCGCCGTCCGACCTCGCCATCGCGGCCAACTCGTCGATGCCGGTCGAGCTGGTCAGGGTCTGACCGGTGATCGTCCGGATGTGGGAGGTGATGACCTTCCCCGAGGCGTACGCCGAGGTGCTGTCCTGGATGTGTGAGGTGGCCGCGGTCGAGTTGGAACGCCATCCTGGTTGCTTCGGCTGCGAAATCCTGTCGTCCACCGACCGCCGGATCGTCGCGATCAGCCATTGGCGCGAGGAGCCGGCCGACCCGCCCGCGCCGCCCAGTCACTTGATCTCGTCCGGCCCGAACACGTACGACTTCTTCTCCGTCGAGCGTTGACTTGCCTATCGGGAAAGTCAGTGTTAACTTTCCTGGTAGGCAAGTCAACGCGAGAGGTGTGGACATGATGGACATAGAAGAAGCCCGTTCGAGTATGCGTACGGTCGACGAAAGCCAGGAAAAAGTCCGGTCGTCGACGGGAAAACTGCCGATCTGGTATTCCGGCGGGATCGCGGTGGCGCTGTTCGTGGTGTTCGCGGTGGGTGATGTCCACCTGCCGCCGATCGCCGTGTTGGGCCTGGTCGCGGTGTATTTCGTCGTTATCACGGCACTTCTTGTGGCGCTGAAACGGTCGCGGGTACGCCCGCACCGGACCGACTACCAGCCGGCCAGGCTGGTGGGTGGCGCCATCCTGCTCGGCGCGGTGCTGGCGATCGTGGTCGCGGTCTCGGAGCCGCTGCTGCGATCGGCCGGTGTCGCGTTGGCTGGCACGATGACAGGCCTGCTGACGGCACTGGTCTTCATGCTGCTGGTGTTCCTGGTGCTGCCGCGTTTGGACCGGTGGGCCCGGCGCGACCAGGCATGAGTGCTCCCGACGGATTCGACGAGCTGATCCACCCGACCACCCGGCTGTCGCTGGTGGCGCTGCTGGCGGCCACCGAATGGGCCGAGTTCTCCTTCGCGAAGGAATCGCTGAGACTGAGCGACTCGGCACTGTCCAAGCAGGTGTCCACTTTGGAGGACGCCGGCTATGTGGAAGTGCGCAAGGAAGGCGCCGGCCGGCGCAGGCGTACGAAACTTCGCCTTACCCAGCGGGGAAGATCGGCTTTCGAAGGTCATGTCGCGGCATTGCGGCGGATTATCGAAGCCTCCGTGGTGCCCGAACAAAGCGCCTGAACAATGTGCCTAAACACAGCGCCTGAACAAAGCGCCTAACACAGCGCCTGAACAAAGCGCCTGAATCACTGGCCTGGACCGCAGATCAGCGCGATCGGGCGGCTGCCGATCCGAGTCAGTGCCAACGAACCCTCGGCCGAGCCGGTCAGCCGCAAGTCGCGGCGCAACTGCTCCACATCGACCGCCGATCCGCGCTTGAGGATCGTCAGCCGGCCAATATCGCGGGCCCGCAACGCCGACCGCAGTTTTTTCAGCGAGAACGGGGCAACTTCCTCGATCGGGTACGCCCGAGCGAAAGCCGTTTCGACGAACGGACCGGTCAGGTAGGCGATATGTGGATCCATCAGCCGCGCACCTAACAAGGCGGCCAGTTCGGCGACCAAATGTGCTCGTACGACCGCGGAATCCGGGTCGTAGAGCCAATCGCCGATCTCGCCGACCGGCGCCACCTGGGCACCGTCTCCGGTCAGGGTGGCGCCGGCTGGCAGCACGGTGGCCCGCCGGGTCGCGGTCGCCAAACCCTGCGAATAAAGCGCAAGCTCGACCAGCACCCCGCGATCGGAGACCCATTCCGCCTCGACTTGGGTCGGGATCAACGCATGATCCAGCCCCGGCGCGAGTTTTGCTCCCGCGTAAGACATCTTGCGGAGAAGGTCGAGGACGAACGAGTACGGCGGCGCGTACGACTCCGGGTCCGGGGTCCGCCGGCCTCCGGACCGCCGGGCCGGATCGCAGAAAACGCCGGCGAAAGTGGCTAATTCGACGGCGGTGGCGTCGTCGCAGCGTACGGTCACCCAGTCGTCGAGGCCCAGCGCCTGGGCGTTGGCGGCCGCGATGGCGGCGGTCAGCGGGTCGGCGTCGATCGCTTCGACGGCGATGCCGGCGGCGGCGAAGGCGAGCATGTCACCGCCGACCCCGCAGCAGAGGTCCGCGACCGGCGAGATGCCGGCATAACGGGTCGCTCGGTGGGCGGCCACCGCCGGCCGGGTGATCTGCTCGGCGCCGTCCGGAGTGAAGAACATCCGGTGCGCCGGCTCGCCGAGCCGAACCGCGGCCCGCTGCCGCAGCCGTACGGTCGTCAGGGCAGCTGCCACCAACTCAGGATCCTGCCCGGTGGCTCGCAGGGCCGCGGTCGTACGCACCAGGTCGTCGCCGGCTCGCGCGGTGGCTTCGGCCAACAGCGTGGCGCCTGCGCTCGTACGCAGCTGGGCGAGCGTCGCCACGGTCAGACTCACCGGGTGATCCTCCCCGACACACATCGAGGCCGGCGCCCAGGGGACGCCGGCCTCGGTATCGGGGAAGTCAGATCAGGCCCGGTGGTAGCTCTGCAGATCCACCCGCGGGAAGTCGCCGCCCGGGACCTGGTTGTCGCCGTGCAGCACGATCGTCGCGCCCTGCTTGCTCTTCAGGGTGCAGTAGATGTTGCCGGCGCCGACATCGCAGCTGGGGTTGCCCCAGGTCTGTTCACCGGGCAGCGGCTGCGCCAGCAGCGCCTTGAAACCGGCCTGGCTGGTCACGTGCGCCAGCAGGTCGTAGTTCTGGTCACTGAAAGCGGTCGCGGCGGCCTTTGCGTACGCCGGGACACTCCGCGCTGGCAGTGTGGCGTGCCCGCCGGCGGTGTAGGCCGCGCCGACGATCCCGTGCGCGGTCGACGGCCCGTTGGGCAGGTGCACCACGACCGTGTCGCCGGTCGGGTACGCCGCGAAGGTGCAGTAGATCTGGCCGGCGCCGGCGTCACAGCTGCTGAAATACCAGACCCGGCCGCTGGTCTGTCGGGGGATGCTCTGGAACTGCTTGTAGGACGCCGCGGTGGTCAGCTGCCGAAGCCGGGCCGTCTGCTGCGTACGCCAGGCCTCGAAGGCCTCTTTCGCGTACGCCTGCGGGGTGGTCGGGATGCTGGTCGCGCTGACCGGGATCCCGTTGGCCACCGGCGTACCAGTGTTGCCGGCGGCGTTCTGCCCGGCTGCCGGTGCTGGATCGCCGCCGGTAGCGGTGTTCGTATTCGTGTTCGTACCGGCCCCGCCGAGCTGGGTAGCCGACCTGGCTGCCACCGGCTGGGAAGGGTGGAAGTATGTGGACGCCGCGTACGCGGTGCCGACGCCGAGCCCGCCGGCGACCAGCACGCCGGCGGTCACGCCGACCACCAGGATGCGCCGTTTCGACTGCGTAGTAGTCATTTTCGCTCTCCTCTATGAGACCGCCGCCCCCGTACCGACGACTTGCCCCTGAGACGCGGCAGCCGGTGCGAAGGTTGGGTGACCCGGCCCACAGTGGGCGTCAACCTGGACGACTGGTCCGTACAGACCCTCTCCTTATGGACGTGATTGACTGTCCTTGGACTGGCACTCGGGTTGACGGAGTGCCAGCCTCGGAATAACCTTCGGCATTAGCACTCTCCCCGTGAGGGTGCTAACCCCGCGCTTCGATCCGGCACCCGCGACGACGGATCGACGGTGGGCCGACTTGCATACAAGACGATCAAGCCCCAGGAGGGTCAGCACGTGACCACCGCGACAAAGGTGACGATCAAGCCGCTTGAGGACCGCATCGTGGTGCAGGCCAACGAGGCCGAGACCACGACCGCATCCGGCATCGTCATTCCAGACACCGCCAAGGAGAAGCCGCAGGAGGGCACCGTAGTTGCGGTGGGTCCCGGCCGCTTCGACGACAACGGAAACCGTGTGCCGCTGGATGTCGCCGCCGGCGACGTCGTTATCTACTCGAAGTACGGCGGCACCGAGGTCAAGTACGGCGGCGAGGAGTACCTCGTCCTTTCCGCCCGCGACGTCCTCGCGGTCATCGAGAAGTAGCTTCCGCAGCGCCGCCGCCCCGGAGCCGCCAGATTCCTGGTGCGCCACCCGGGGCGTTCGGCGTGTGGGGCTGGGACGTCCGAAGGGACCACTGACACTTAATGTCCAAGATCCTGCGTTATTCCGATGACGCTCGCAAACGCCTTGAACGTGGCGTCAATACGCTCGCCAGCACTGTGCAGGTGACGCTCGGCCCCAGGGGCCGCAACGTCGTGCTGGAGAAGAAGTTCGGTGCCCCGACCATCGTGAACGATGGCGTCACCATCGCCCGCGAGGTCGACCTGACCGACCCGTACCAGAACCTTGGCGCCCAGCTGGCCAAGGAGGTCGCCACCAAGACCAACGACGTGGCCGGCGACGGCACCACCACCGCCACGGTGTTGGCGAACGCGTTCGTACACGCCGGCCTGCAGAACGTGACCGCCGGTGCGAACCCGATCTCGCTCAAGCGTGGCATCGACCTGGCCGCCAAGAAGGTCTCCGAGCTGCTGCTCGAGCGGGCCGTCGAGGTCTCCGGGAACGCGTCGGTCGCGCACGTGGCGACCATTTCCTCCGGTGACCAGACGATTGGCGAGCTGGTCGCGAAGGCGTTCGAGGTGGTTGGCAAGGACGGTGTGATCACCGTCGAGGAGTCGAACACCATGGTCACCGAGCTTGAGGTGACCGAGGGCATGCAGTTCGACAAGGGCTTCATCTCGCCGCACTTCATCACCAACGTCGAGGACGGCGAGGCGGTCCTCACGGACACGTACGTCCTGCTCGTCTCCGGCAAGGTGTCCGCGATCGCCGACCTGCTCCCGATCCTGGAGAAGGTCGCCGAGGCCAAGAAGACCCTGCTGATCATCGCGGAGGACGTGGAGGGCGAGGCGCTTTCCACGCTCACCGTGAACGCGATCCGCAAGACGCTGGTCACGGTCGCCGTCAAGGCGCCCGCGTTCGGCGACCGCCGCAAGGCGATGCTGCAGGACATCGCGATCCTGACCGGTGCGCAGGTGGTCAGTGAGGACGTCGGCCTGAAGCTGTCCGACGTCGGCATCGAGGTGCTGGGTACGGCCCGGCGCGTCACCGTCACCAAGGACGCCACCACGGTCGTCGACGGCGGCGGCTCCGCGCAGGACGTGGCGGACCGGGTCGCGCAGATCCGGGCCGAGGTCGAGAACTCCGACTCCGACTGGGACCGAGAGAAGCTCCAGGAGCGGCTGGCCAAGCTGGTCGGCGGCGTCGCGGTGGTCAAGGTCGGCGCGGCCACCGAGGTCGAGCTCGGCGAGCGCAAGCACCGTATCGAGGACGCGGTCTCCGCGACCCGTGCGGCGCTTGAGGAGGGCATCGTGCCCGGCGGCGGTTCCGCGCTGGTTCACGTCGCCGCCGAGCTCGCCGACGGCCTGGGCCTGACCGGCGACGAGGCCACCGGTGTCTCAGTGGTCCGCAAGGGCCTCACCGCGCCGCTCCGGGTCATCGCCGAGAACGCCGGCCTCAATGGCGGCGTCGTGATCAACAAGGTCGCCGACCTGCCGATCGGCGAGGGTTTGAACGCCGAGACGGGTGAGTACGTCGACCTGATCTCCGACGGCGTCGTCGACCCGGTGAAGGTGACCCGCAACGCGGTCCTCAACGCCGCGTCCATCGCCGGCCTGCTGCTCACCACCGAAACCCTCGTGGTGGAAAAGCCAGAGGCGCCGGTCGGTGACGACGGCCAGGGCCACGGCCATGGTCACGGCCACTAGCTAGACGCTCTTCGCAGGGCCCGCGGTCTTCCCGACCGCGGGCCTTGTTCTTTGTTGCGCCTGCTTCTCCGGCCACGCGCGCCAAGTCCCCGGTCACGCGCGAATGTAACGGTACGGCTAGGGTGCGGCGCGAAACTGTCGTACCCGACCCGAAAAATCGCCCCACCCAGTGACGGGTGGGGGGTGGGTTCGAGGACCAATGTTCAACTAAAAATCAAGGTCCACCTCTCGACCCACCCCCCGCCCGTTCAAAGGGAGGGGGAAAGAAAAACAGACACGTACGACAGTTTCGCGCCGCACCCCATGGAGAAAACAGAACAATCGGGCCCGACGGAGCGCCAGTTGCCCATTCGGAATGGGCAACCGGAGCTCCAGCGGACACCGATTGTCTGGGTTGGCAGGCCGCGCGGTTACCCCAGTTGCGCGGACAGCGCCGGTCGCCCGGTGCCGATCACCTGTTCCCGCTCGGACTCTGACAGGCCACCCCAGACGCCGTACGGCTCCCGGACCTTCAGTGCGTGCTCGCGGCACGACTCAAGGACTGGGCACGAGGCGCAGATGACCTTGGCTTCGTTTTCCCGGCGTGCCCTGGATGGGCCGCGCTCCCCCTCTGGATGAAAGAACAGAGCGCTGTCGACCCCTCGACAAGCGCCCTTGAGTTGCCAGTCCCACAGATCGGCAGTGGGACCTGGCAGCCGACGTACATCGGCCATCACTGCCTCCTCGCTGAAACACCGGCGACAGCAAGCACTACCGCCCCCAAAAGTCGGACCATCGGCCCGACCCATAACGGCGACCGTACAACCGCGCCATAGGTTGTTCAAGAGGTTCGTTGCAAACATTGTTCGACGTTTGTCATCACCGTCGAATCATCGCTTTCTGTAACTTCTTGCCAAACGGGCTTTTCACCGCAAAATATGACTTACCGGAAGCGCCCTGCCAGGGCCACCAGTTCGGCCCGAAATCCGCCCCGATGTGGACGAGGAAAACCAAAACTCGACTTGCCGTCCGCAAATCCCGTGCGATCCTGACACCTGTGTCGGTCCAGCTAAGCACGCACCAACCCGAGCCCGACGGCGCCGGTCAAACCGGCGACGGCGGGGCCGCAGAGGTCGAGCTAGTGCTGACGGTAGCGGCGGTGGCCCGCCGGCTCGGGGTGGCTCCAGCGACGTTGCGGACGTGGGCGCGGCGGTACGGCCTGGGGCCGTCTGGGCACGAGAGTGGCACCCACCGGCGTTACACCGAGCGAGACTTGGGCCGGCTGCAGGCAATGCGCAGGCTCACCTTGGCTGGCATGCCGGCGGCCGACGCGGCCCGTTCGGTGCTGTCCACCGACGCGCGCGCTGGCAGCGTCTCCCGCGCCCCGTCGCAGCGCACCTCGACCGCGGTCAACGTGGTCGCGCCGCCGGCGGGGACACCCGTCCAGCGCGATCTCGTACGCGCCGCCAACAGCATGTCCGCGGCCGCGGTGAGCGATCTTGTCCGCCGCTCGATCGCCGCCCACGGAGCACTGCTGACCTGGCGTGACCTGGTTGAGCCAGTGCTCGACGCGGCGTCCCGCCGGTGGCCGAACGCGGCGGACTGTACGGCCGTGGAGCGGCTCGTCGGCTATGCCGCCGACACCGCCTTCCGCGACTACGCGGCCCGGCTCGCCGAGCCGGTCGGGCGCCGCCCGCTGTTGTTCGGCTGTGCGCCGGGGGAGCACCACCAGCTGCCGCTTTCGGTGCTCGCGGCGGTGCTCGCCGACCGTCACATAGCGGTCCGCAACCTGGGTCCTTCGGTGCCGGCCGACGCGCTCGCCGCATCGGTCCGCAAGACCGGCGCGGCCGCGCTGCTGCTGTGGGCGGAGTCCATGACGACCGCGGATCCTGCCGTGCTGGCGAGCCTGCCAGTGACCCGGCCGCGGACCGAGATCATCACCGCCGGCCCCGGCTGGCAGTCCGTCGCGCTGCCCCGCAAGGCGCGACACGTACGCGGCCTCGACAGCGCCGTCAGTGCTCTCATGCATGCCGTTTCATCCTGACTGTGGACGAGTTCGGGTCGCGACTGGCCCGGTCCGCGGCAGTTGGTGAATACGGAGTCGTGCTGGCCGCCACGCCCGCGTACGAGCGTGCGCCCGATCCGGTCGGTCTGATCCGCGACGATCCCATCGGAGTGGACCAGACGTCACTGGGAGTGATCGCGCGAGCATCGACACTTCGCCAACTTGGCCGGTATCTGGACGCTCGAAAGTGTGACGAAGCCGCCGAGCGGGCCGTCGAGAACCGGACGCTCCAGGCGTCCGCCCGGCTGGGGCTGGCGGCGGACGCGGTGGGTACGGCGGATCCGTCGCTGGCCCGGCAGTGGCTGGCCGCCGCCGGATCGATCGAGGACGCTGCCGTACGAGTGCTGGCCGGTTGGGTGGCCACCGAGATCGCGCTGATGAGCGGTGACGCGTCGGCGGCGGTCTCTGGGTCGGCCGAATGCGTCTCGCTGGCCCGGCAGGCCGGTCTTCGCTGGCACCTCGCCAAGAGTCTGCTCTTCGCCGGGGTCGCCCAGGTGGTCGGCGGCCGCGCCGAGGCCGGCCTCGGTGACCTGGTCGAGGCGGCTGCGGCGGCGCGGGCGTACCCAGCGCCCGCGGTCGGCTGGGTCGTGGCCGCGGTGCTCGCCGACCACGATCCGAACCGGCGGCAGGCGTGGCATGCGGAGGCAGTGGCGGCGGTCGGCGAGATCGCCGATGGGCTGCCCTCGGACGTACGGCTGGAATGGCTCGGCCGTTCGGACGTACGGCGTTTCACGGTGTGACCGACATCGCAAGAGCCGAAGAGGAAAGGATTCCTGCCACCTAACGGCAGCTGAGGGTGACCGTACGGCCGCGAAAAATGGCCCCCGCCGCCGGTATATGCGCTGGTCTAGGCTGATTTTCCGAACTGTCCGGGTGCGGACAGTCCCACCGGGCTTACGTACCGGAGCGGGGCGGACGATAGAGTGTCGTCGGCCCACCTCCAGGGTTTACCGTCTGCTGTTCGGCGACAGGTGCCGAATGTGGTCACAGCCGTAACGAGAGGGATCACCGCCGCGATGGATGGGAAGGACGGCGAGCGGGAGCTCAGTGCCATCGCCGCCCGCGCCGCCTCAGTGGACCCCGTGGACTCCGAGGCGATCGCCGAGTTGCTTACCCGCATCAGGCCAATGGTGGTCCGTTACTGCCGGGCTCGTCTGGGGCGCACCGGTGGCGGCGCGTACACGACAGCGGACGACGTGGCTCAGGAGGTGTGCATCGCGGTGATGTCTGCCCTTCCCCGTTATCGCGATGTCGGACGTCCTTTCAGCGCGTTCGTCTTCGGGATCGCCTCACACAAAGTTTCGGACGCGCATCGCGGCGCGAGCCGTGATCTCAGCCAGCCTGTCGAGGTTCTGCCGGACGTCATCGACTCTGCCAACGACCCGGAGCAGGCCGCGCTCGCGGCTGATCGGGCCGCGCGGGTGCACGAGCTGCTGGGCAACCTGTCCGACATTCAGCGTGAGGTCGTGCTGCTGCGGGTCGCCGTCGGGCTGTCCGCCGAGGAGGCCGGCTCGGTGCTGGGGATGTCGCCAGGTGCCGTACGGGTGGCCCAGCACCGCGCGCTGAACAGGCTTCGCGAGATGGTGCAGTCGAGTGCCAACGAGGTGTCGGCATGAGCTTTCGAGACCCCCGTGAGTCCGGCAAGCGCAAAGCCGCCGTTGACATTGGTGCGTTGAACCGCGACGAGTCGCTGGTCAGCGCGCTTGGTCGCGGCGACCGCCCGCACGGCGTGAACGGCGACCCGGTCGTCGACCTGCTGTTCCGTTGGCGTGCCGACCTGGACGTGGCCGGCAACACCATTGAGATCTCCGCGCCGCGCGAGCCGGTCGGCGCCGGTCCGGTCCGCGAGCCGGCGAACAACCCCACCCGGTTCTTCGGCCGCGCCGGTCGCAAGATCCTGGTCGCCGCTGCGGTCGCGGTGTTCGGCATCGGCTCGGTCGGCGGCGTCGCTGCGGCCACCGGGGCCGGACCGGACAGCACGTTCTGGCCGATCGCGCTGGCCCTGAACACCGAGCGGGCCCGATCGGTGCAGTCCTCGCACGAGGTCACCGCGATGCTGAACAAGGCCGAGGCGGCCATTCACGCCGGCCAGCTCAGCGTGGCCGCCGACCAACTCGCGAAGGCCCAGACCGCGCTGGCCGACGTGCAACCCACCGACGGAGCGGTCGCGCTGAAGGCGCGCCTTGAGGACCTGCAAAACCAGCTCGCCCGGCTACGCGGCGAGCCCCCGGCCTCCGGCCGACCCACTGCCCCCGGCTCACCGGGAACCGGTGCCGCGAAGCAATCGGCGCCGAACACCCCTGGCGCGCACCCGCGACCGTCCGCCACCGCGCACCCGGGCGCCCCAGCGCCCACCGGCTCCGCCGCCGGATCGCCCAGCTCCCCGATCACTCCAACGATCAGCCCGACCAAGCCGGGAAACGACGGATCGGACAAGGCCCAGCCGCCGTACCAGCGTTAAGATTCCCGCCGTGGCTGACTGGTGTTGATCTTGGTTAGTTGGCCCACCCAAAACGGACATCGGTCTAAAATATCCGTTTTGGATAGGCCAACTAATCAAGATCAACAACTATGGTGTCGCGAACTTGACGTTGTGGTAGCCCGATGCGGCGACGAACTACTCGTCGGAGTCGGCAGCGGCGTCCTGGATGCCGTCGGCGTAGCCGCGGGCATATTCCCAGATGACGTAGTGCGCTGGGTTCGGGTTGTAGGCCGGCTCGTGGACGCGGCTTTCGCCGGCTTCCAGGAGGTGGCGGAGGTTGGCGCGAAACAGGCTCCAGCCGAAGTAGTGCGGGATCTGGCAGTCCTCGCACTCCACCACCAGGCCGAGATAGCCCTTGGGAGCGAGCAGCGCTTCATAAACCTCAAGGTCGGCCAGGTCGTCAAGCACGTCCTGGCGCTCGGCTGGGCTCAGCGGCATCGCGCTGGCGCTGTCCAGCTCGGTGTTGTCGAGTGCCCGGGTCGGGTCGGCGGGATCGCCGGCGAACGGGTCCATCGGCTCCTCGTGCACGCCACCACCGTAGCCCGCCGGCCGAACCGGCCTGCCTCTGGGCAGCGCCGGGCGGAGTTGATCTTGATCGTACGAGCCGCCAGCCAACCGGCAACGAGCCACCCGCCAACCGAGGACGAGCCGCCCGCCAGCCGACAACGTGCCGGCCACCGCGCAACGCGCGAGCAGACCGCCGTGCGCCAGTGCCGCTCACTCAGCGGACGTACGCGGTGGTGGGGAACGGCACGTACCGGGCCTGATCAGGGCGGCGAACAGGATCGCTACGATGGAATGACCTTCCCAGCCACCTCATCGCCTTACCGGCCGCGTGCCGGGGAATCGAGATCCGCTTCTATGGCTGCCGCTGAGTCCGACTTCCCGCCGGTGCCCGACATGAACCTGCCGATCGGCCTCACGTTCGACGACGTGCTGCTGCTGCCCGCGGAGAGCCGGATCGCGCCCAGCGGCGCCAACACCAGCACCCGGCTGACCCGGTCGATCTCGCTGCGGATCCCGCTGCTGTCGGCCGCGATGGACACCGTGACCGAGGCCCGGATGGCGATCGCGATGGCCCGCCAGGGTGGCATCGGGGTGCTGCACCGGAACCTGTCAGCGGAGGACCAGGCGTCCCAGGTCGACCTGGTGAAGCGGTCCGAGGCCGGGATGATCTCCAACCCGATCACCTGCTCGCCGCGGGACACCCTCGCCGATGTCGACCAGCTGTGCGCGAAGTTCCGGATCTCCGGCGTGCCGGTGGTCGAGGAGGGCGGTCTGCTGGTCGGCATCGTCACCAACCGGGACATGCGGTTCGAGACCGACTTCTCCCGGAACGTACGCGAGGTCATGACCCCGATGCCGCTGGTCACCGCCCCGGTCGGGGTGGACACCCAGACCGCGCTCGGCCTGCTTCGCAGGCACAAGGTGGAGAAGCTGCCGCTGGTCGACGCCTCCGGCCGGTTGTCCGGGATGATCACCGTCAAGGACTTCGCCAAGCGCGAGGCCTACCCGCTGGCCACCAAGGACGCCTCCGGCCGGCTGGTGGTGGCGGCCGCGGTCGGCGTTGGCGACGATGCCTACAAACGCTCTCGGTTGCTGATCGACGCGGGTGTCGACGTGCTGATCGTGGACACCGCGCACGGGCACTCGCAGATGGTTCTGGACATGGTCCGGATGCTCAAAAAAGACACCACGGTCGAGGTCATCGGCGGCAACGTGGCGACCGAGGAAGGCGCCCGGGCGCTGGTCGAGGCCGGCGCGGACGCGGTCAAGGTGGGCGTGGGGCCAGGCTCTATTTGTACGACCCGAGTCGTTGCCGGGGTGGGTGTCCCACAGGTCACCGCGATCAACAACGCGGCCCGTGCGGCCCGGCCGGCGGGCGTGCCGGTGATTGGCGACGGCGGCATCCAGGCCAGTGGTGACATCGCCAAGGCGCTGGTCGCCGGCGCTGACACGGTGATGCTCGGTTCGCTGCTGGCCGGCGTGGAGGAGAGCCCGGGTGAGCTGATCTTTATCAACGGCAAGCAATTCAAGTCCTACCGCGGCATGGGCTCGTTGGGCGCGATGCAGTCCCGCGGCCAGGCCCGCTCGTACTCCAAGGATCGGTACGGCCTGGACGACGTGCTCTCCGACGACAAGCTGGTGCCGCAGGGCATCGAGGGCCAGGTGCCCTACCGCGGCCCGCTGGAAGCGGTCGCCCACCAGCTGGTCGGCGGGCTGGCGGCGTCGATGGGTTTCGTTGGTGCCACCACGATCGAAGAGCTGCAGCGACACGGCAAGCTGCTCCGGATCACCGCTTCGGGGCTGCGCGAGTCGCACCCGCACGACGTACAGATGACGGTCGAAGCCCCGAACTACTCCGGCCGCTGAGGCTGAAGATGGGTGACATCGTGCAGATCGGCATGGGCAAGAGTGCCCGCGAGGCGTACGGGCTGGACAGCGTGGCGATCGTGCCCTCCAGACGGACCCGGGACGTGGACGAGGTCTCGACGCACTGGCAGATCGATGCCTTCCGGTTCGACATCCCGATGGTGGCGCACCCGTCGGACGCGATCATGAGCCCGCGAACAGCGGTCGCGGTCGGTCAGCTCGGCGGCCTCGGCGTGCTGGACGCCGAGGGTTTGTGGTGCCGTTACTCGGATCCGGAGCCGCTGCTCGAGCAGATCTCCGAGAAAGCCGACGGTGCCACCGGCTATCTGCAGGAAATCTATGCCGAGCCGGTGCGGAAGGACCTGATCGAAGAACGGATCCGGCAGATTCGGGACAGCGGCGTGACCACGGCGGTCCGGATTTCCCCGCAGCACACCCAGGACCTGGCCCCGACGGTGCTCGCGGCCGGCGTGGATCTGTTGGTTATCCAGGGCACCATCGTTTCGGCCGAACATGTGTCCAATGTGGACAGTGCGCTGAATTTGAAGCAGTTCATCGCGGACCTGGACACTCCGGTCATTGTCGGCGGCTGCGCGGACTACAAGACCGCGCTGCACCTGATGCGTACGGGCGCGGCCGGGGTCATCGTCGGCATCGGCGCGGACGCGTGGAGCACCACCGATCGAGTGCTCGGGATCCGGGTGCCGATGGCGACCGCGATCTCCGACGCGGCCGCCGCCCGGCGGGACTACCTGGACGAGACCGGCGGCAGGTACGTGCACGTCATCGCCGATGGCGACGTGACCTTCAGCGGTGACATCGCCAAGTCGATCGCCTGCGGCGCGGACGCGGTGATGCTCGGCGAGCCGCTGTCCGGAGCCGCCGAAGCGCCCGCTCGGGGCGCCTGGTGGGAGTCGGTGGCGGCGCATCCGAAGCTGCCGCGCGGCCAGTTCGCGGCCGCGCCGGAGGAGGCGTTGGGCACTCTGCGTGAGTTGCTGCTGGGCCCGGCGGACAGTCCGGACGGTGACAAGAACCTGTTCGGCGCGTTGCGCCGGGTGATGGCCAAGACGGGTTACTCGGATCTGAAGGAGTTCCAGAAAGTGGAACTGGTGCTGGATCGGAACTGAGTGCTGCTGCGTACGACTCTGTATGCAACGGCAACCCGATGGCATGGATCTTTGCGTTGTCCCGCAGGGCGAAGCGTGGTCCCAATAAATGATTGAATTGGCAAGGATTAACCCTCTGGACATCGGATGTCGACACAGAGTCGCCAACGAATCACGCGCTGGTAATATTTTGTGTGTTACTTATCGCACTAAGATGTTCTGACCACATTTTTCTGGCGGATTCCTAGCCTTACCCACCGTGTTTCTGCCACCATGGGGCGTCGCCTACACCGGCGTAGCGATGGCTCACAATTGCGCGTACATAACTTGCATGCGTTCGCCAGACGTCGACCGCGGGGGGCCCGGTCGCAGTGTGAATCCGTCCCTGCCCCGGGGCGTGGAGGAGGCAAATGTCGTCCATGCGGCTGGGCGGCACGCAACGTGCCCCAAGCGGCGTCCGCCGGTCGTTCCTGGCGATGGGCTCCGCGGCTTTCGAACAGGGTGAGGGAGCCCGCGCAGGTGCCCATCGGCACCGCCGGGGCATCGACTCACGAACAGTTTTCGCGCTAGTCATCGCCGCCGGTCTGGTCGGCATCGCGATCGTGGTCGAGCAGTGGTGGGTCGCCGCTGGCCTCGCCGTCGGGCTCGCCGCGGGTCTGTGTTGGGTGAGCGGCCTGCGCCGGCACAGTGTCGTCGGCACCGCCACCGCCATCATGTGGTGGGCCGTGACCGCTCCCGTGGTGGCCGCGGTGGCTGGCCTGCACGGCCCGGCCGCCGATCCGGTGATCCAGCTCAGCCAGTCCGCCGGGTCCATCCTCTTCACCGGCGTCCTGGTCTGGTTGCTGGCCGTCCTCCTGCCCTCCCGCAGCTCCTGGCTCAGCATCATGGTGTGCTGGGCTATCAACGCGTCCGCGGCCGGCCCGCTGGCGCTGCTCGCGCCCGGCGTCACTGTGCTGATCGGATGGACCATGATTGCCACGTACCTGTGTTGGCGCACCGGCGCTGTCGGCGCTTACGTCACCAGGGTGCGCGAGCGGTCCCGGGTGTCCCGGCTGTACGAGCAGTCCACCGGTGAGCAGCGCGAGATCATCGACCGGCTGGCGGACGCGCCGCGCAAGGCCACCGTGCTGCACCAGATGTCGGTGCCGCGGGACTTCGGCGCCCGCCTGCAGTTCGACGCGTACGTGGTGGCCCAGACCGGCGTCTACGGCGTGATGGTCGCCGACGCGATCGGTCGCCTGCAGCTGAACGTCTCGGCCACCCGCCGGGTCGCGGTGGAGAACCGCAGCATGGACGACCTGCTGCTGGACGCGGCCGTCAGCGCGTACGCGGTCTCCGACGCCCTCCGCGTGAGAGTGCTCCCGCTGGTCGCCCTGCCCGGTGCGACCTTCCCGCCGCAGTATCCGGGCGTCGTACCGGCCACCGTGTCGCCGCGCGAGCTCGACGGCCCGGTCGACGTGGTGATGTTGGAGCCGTCGCTGCTGGTCGACCGCATCTGCTACGGCGAGACCATCTACACCCCGACCCAGCTGGACATGATCGTCCGGCGGGCCCGTTCGGTGCTCTATCCGACCGAGCAGGCCCCGGCGCATCGCCTTCCGGTCGCACCAGATCGACTCCCGACCGTGCCGTTGGACGCCCCGCCGGCACGGCCGGTGCCGAGGTCCGCGCCGGTCCCGGTGGCGCCGCGGTCGCAGGTCAGCCCACAGGTCACCCGCCGCAGGGTGGCGCAGGCGCTGCAGCGACAGATGCCGGTCCGTACGGACTTCCCGCGGGTCCAGCCGCCACCGATGGCCGCCGCCCCGGTCGAGCCGGTGCGGACCGGCCCGACCTGGGATGACCAGGTCTGGGGCCGGGCCGCCGGCAGCGAGTCGATGGCGAACCAGCAGGCGTGGAAGCCGTATCAGGTGGCCGAGCGGATCGAGGCGCCGGCGCCGGTCGAGCGGCCGGTGAGCGCCCCGACGAGCCGGGATAGTGCCGAGCTGATCCTCGGTCCCGGTGTCGAGGTCATGTGGTTCGACGACAGCGGCGCGTGGTCCGGTTGGGTATGTGCGACCGGTGTGGTACGCCTCTCGCACGTCCCGAACGGTGCCGTCGACACCGGCCTCAACCCCGGCGACCGGGTCGTCTGGGTGGTGGCCCGTACCGAATGGGACCGCGCCATCGCGGAAAACCGGGCCGTCAGCCCGTCGCTGATCCAGCCCGTACGAGCCGAGATGCTCCAGACCGTCTGAGGTTCTTTACCCCGCAACGCCCCGTTCCTTGCGCCAGCCGCAAGGAGCGGGGCGTTGCGGACGTCTCATGGCCCTGTCCACGTCTACCGCGGCACAACCCTCCGGGCTGGATTTTCGTCGAGTGCGGGACTTTGTTCTGCGCTCGACGTCGAGTGTGGGTTAAAGTCCCGCACTCGCCGCCAGGCCCCCCACGGGGCATGCGGACATCAGGCGGGCACGACGGCTTAGGAGGAGCGCGGCGATGGGGCGGCGGTGCCGGACGGGGTGGGGACGGGCGGTACGACGACGGGCTGGCGGGCCTGGAGGATGAAGAAGGTGACAGCGCCGACGACGGCGACCAGGACGGCCACGCCGACCAGCACCTTCAGGGTGAGGCCGACGTCGAGAGAGGAACGCTGTAAGGCCGGCAGCGACACCTGGCCGGTACGCCGGTCCACGACGACCGGGATCCGCTGGCCACGGCGGTACGCGGCCGGGTCGACCAGCGTCAGCGAGACCTCGTGGTCCGGGACAGCAGCGTCATGGGGGTCCTCGACCAGCAGCCGCAGCTCCACGTGTCGTACGGGCCGAGCTCCGGCGGCCGCGCGTCGCCAGACGGCCACCGCTGACAGCACGGTCGCGGTCGTACGTTCGGCATCGTCATCCACCGGCACACCAGGGCGTTTCCAACGGGCTCCTCAGCGGCGGGTAGTGGGAGGTTGGCCAGAGCCGGTCCGGGTGGCAATCTATCGTGAACCGGACGCCGGCTCGCGGCAGCCGGCCAGCGGTGGAACGGGGTGACATCAGTGGCATCGAACGGCTCGGGTGGGCCGCTGCGGCGACTGCTGCGTCGGCGGTCGCCGGGAGACGCCGATGGTGTGTTCGTCAGCAAGGTGAGCGAGGACCCGGAGCGGGAGCAACAGCAGCTGCGGATCCGCCGGCTGGTCAGCTGGCTGGTGCTGATCTTCGGCGCGGCTGGCGTGTTGACGTTGGTCGCCTCGTGCGTGGCGACCGTACGCAACACCGCCGGCTGGACGGCCTGGCTGGTGCCGCTGGTCTGCTTCGTGCTGTCGGCCGGGCTGCTGCTGCTGGACCGCCGGCTGTCCGAGCACCCGCCGATGAGCGTGGAGGTGCCGGTCAACCTGGAGCCGGTGCTCAAGGAGATGTCGATCGCCTGCGTGGACATCGACCGGCTGGCCGGCCAACTCTTCGAGGCCGAGCGGGCCAGCCAGGTGCTCACCGGTTCGTACGCGCGGACCGACGAGTCGATCGACGCGGCCGGCGAGGCGCTGGCCGCTGAGCGCGAGGGCGACGTGCAGCGCTCGGTCTCGTTGCGGGAGCAGATCCGGGTAAGGGCGCAGGCGATCATGGACTTGCGGGACGAGATGGTGGCGCAGGCCGGCGAGGCAACTCCGTTCTCGTACGATGGCCAGCCCATCAGCAACCCGCTGTCGCCGGTCACCGAACCAGCTGAGCGGGGCACGGCCGGCGTGGAGCCCACCGTCGACCCCTGGCAGTATCAACCGGACCAGCCCGGCACCTTCGCGGCGCAGCCACCGGCACCCCCGGTCGACCCCTATGCCCCCGCCGCCCAACCGCAGACGACTCCTTCGTGCCCTCCCCAACCCGGTTATCCACAGGGCCAGCTGTATCCGAATCAACCGATTTCGTCACCCTCGGTATCGGCCGCCTCGTCGTTGCCGCCGAGTGCCGGCGGTCCGCCGGCGGCCCCGGACCCCGCTGGCCAGGGCCGTTCCGTCCCGCGTGTATCCACAGACGGGACAGAGGGTGATAGTTCGCCCAACCGGCTCTGATCTCGGCCCGATATCTGCGACCATGGACCGTGCCGACATGTTTACGCGGCGTGATGACGCTGCCTGTGGATGCGTTGCGCGGCGCGGGTACGAGAGCAGGAATGATGGTAGGTAGCAGCCCCGCCGGAGGTAGGCGGAGCACCGAGAGGCGGGACAGGGAGTTCACTCGATGACTAACGACGGCGTGCGCGGTCGCGACGGCGCGCCCGCACACCCGGGCAGCCAGTCGTCCGGCCCGTCGACGACCCCTGGGTCGGGGCAGCCGCCAGAAGCGGTCGAGGATCCGAACGAGGTCACTCAATACGTGAGCAGGGGCCCGGTGTTCCGGGCGCCCGGTCGCGGCAAGCAGGCCGGCGCCACTGGTACGGCCGGTGCCGCTGGTACGACTCCGGCGCAGCCCAAGACGGGTTCCGCGGCGGTCCCGCCGCAGTCCAGCCGGCCGGCCACTGGACAGTCCGCTGTCCCGCTGTCCGGAGCTCCGGTCTCTGGTCCCGCGCAGCCTGGTGGTCCGCTGCCTGCTGGTCCGCGGCCGGGTGGTCCGCAGTCGGGTCGGCCGGCGTCAGCACCGCCGGCCGCTGGTCAGGCGGCTGTTCCGCAGCCAGGTCAGGCTGGTACGACGCAGCTGCCCGCCGGGCCGACGTACAGCACCCCGACGTATAGCGAGCCGACATACAGCGTGCCCGCGTCCGCCCAACCCCAGCCGGGCCAGCCCCAGCCGGGGCGTCCAGCGTCCGGAATCCCTGCGTCCGGAATCCCAGTGTCCGGTGGCCCGGTCAACGCGCCGGCGAGCGCGCCTCCGTCGTTCCGTACGCCCGCCTCCGGCCCGCCCAACGGGTGGTCGCCGGCGCCGGGTCCGACCGGCACGCAGCCCGCGGTTGGCCCCGGCCGGGGCCCCAACGCGCCGGTCGGCCGGGCCACCCCGGTGCCGCCAGCCCCCAGCTCAGCCCCGCCGGGCTCGGTTCCGCTCGGCTCGGCGCCTCCCACCATCGGCATTCCTGCCTCCGGAATGCCCAGCTCGGGGATGCCTACCTCGGGGATGCCCAGCATGCCCCAGCCGGCCGCGACGGTACGGCCACCGGCGGCCCGGCCAGGCACGGCGCCGTCCGCGTGGGCGCCACAGCCCGTCAGCGCGGCACCACTGGCCGCGCCGCCGCCGGCGTACGCCCCGCCGCAGCAGATCCCGTCTCCCGGGACGTACCAGCCGGCCCAGCCCGGGGTGTATGTGCCGCCGCCGGCGAGCGGCCAGCCGGAGGTCCCGGCCGGCAAGCCGAAGGGCCGCAAGGCCAAGCAAGCCAAGCAGCCGAAGCAACCGAGGCAGCCAAGGCAGAAGAAGGGCCGCCAGAGCGCCGCCCAGCCTCCGCCGGTCGACCCCAACGACCCCGGCTTCCAGGTCCAGGGCGGCACCGTGGTGCCCACCGGTGCGGCCCGCAAGCGCCGCTCCAGCCCGCTGGCCGGCGGTCGCTGGATGCAGTTCGCGGTGAAGACCCTGATCGTCGTCGTGCTGGCGGTGATCGCGCTGAACGGCGTCTATCGGCTGGCCGGCAAGGCGTTGTACGACCCGCCCACCGCCCCGGCCGGCTCGAACTTCCCGACCCAGGCGGCCTCGGCGTACGCGACCCGGTTCGCCCAGGCGTATTTCTCCTGGGACGAGAACAACCCGCAGAACCGCTCGACCGCTTTGCAACCTTTCTTCCCCAGCACCACCAACCTGCAGTTGGGCTGGGACGGCAAGGGCGTCCAGCAGGTGATCGGCAGCCCGATCCCGGCCGGGGTGTCGGCGTCCGACGACCAGCACGCGGTCGTCCAGCTCACCGCGTATCTGAGCCCCGGCGGCTGGACGTGCATGCAGGTCGGGGTCTTCTCGCCGAACCGCGGCCAGACGCTCGCGATCACGTCGTACACGGCCTATGTGGCCTGCCCAGCGGCCGCGCCGGTGACCGTCCCGAACGTGACCGACGAGGACGGCACCCTGGAGGCGCAGCTGTCGCCGGTGCTGAACTCTTTCTTCCGGGCGTACGGCGCCTCCAGCTCGGACCTCCCGCTCACGCTCTCGACCGGGTCGACCGTGACCGGCCTCGCGGGCAGCGTCAAACTCGTGTCGGTGGACCGGGTGATCGTGCCGACGGCGACCAAGGGCGCCGATCCGAACCAGCGGGTGGCCACCGTCAACGTGTCGTGGCAGACCCCGTCCGGTGGCGTGCTCGCGCAGTCGTATCAGGTGACCCTGATCAAGGTTGACCGGTGGGGCGTGCTCAGCCTCGCCGGCGGCGCGCCGAGCTCGGACATCGCGCCGCAGCAGGGCGGGGTCGCGCCGAACCCGTCCGGCAACCAGGTGCCAGCCACCGGCCAGTCGCCGAGCGCGGGAGCGCACGCCGGCAGCCCGTCCAACTCCCCGCCGGCCGGCGGGCAACCGTCCGCCAAGCCGTCCGGACCGGCCCGCTGAGGGCCGATCACCATGCGCCTGGTTTTGCTGAACAGCCGCGAAAGGAAGATGAAAGTCCATGTCACTGCTCGACACCGCGGTTCAGGTCGTCACCAGCGTGCACGCGAGCGCGCCGCTGGCCGCGCCGTCCGGGAACAGCATTGCGCAGAACCTGCAGAACTTCGTCGCACCCATCGCCGGGATCCTGATCGGTCTCGTCGGACTGAAATACCTGTTCGGGGAGAACCGGTCGCTGGCCGGCTTCATCGGGTTCGTTTTCCTGGGGGCGTGTGTGTTCGCGCTGATCAAGTTCGGCGACACGATCCTCGGGGCGCTCGGCGGCATTCTCAACGGCATTTTGAGCTAGCTCGGCTGACCAGGGGAGAGGGAGCGCCATGATCGTCCGGACGTTCACCCACGCGTGGAACATGCGCGTGCGTATCTACGCGTTCGACGACATCCGGCTGCCGGTCAAGAACGGCATCTCCATCCCGCAGGTGCTCGCCGGGCTGGCCGCCGCGGTGGTCTGGGTGCCGCTCTGCCTGCTCCTGGGCGTACCGAACTGGGTCGGCAACCTCGGGTTCGCGACGATGATCATCGCGGTGCCGCCGGTGATCGTGCTGCTGTACGCGGACCGGCCGATCGCGCACGAGAAAACCTCTGAGGAGTGGCTGTCCTCGTGGCTGGTGCGCCAGTCCGAGCCGCGCCGGCTGGCCGCGCTGACCGGTGCTCCGCCGAGCCGTCGGGTGCTGCTGACGGCCTCCCGGTGGGTCCCGGACAACCAGTTGGACGGTGACCCGAGATGACCGCTTATCTGCTGCTGATCATCCTCATCGGCGCCTTTCTGTACGTCGGCGTGCGGCGCTGGGAGCGTACAAACGCGGCCCGGAACATCCCGACTCTGCCGGAGCGGCTCGCGGTCCGGTATTTCGACGACCAGATCCTGCTGACCGACACCGAGGCCTGGACCTATCTTCGGCTTCCCACGGTTTCCGTGGAGTTCCGTACGGCGGACGAGTGGGACCGGCTGATTTCCAGCTACGCGCACGGGATGGCTGGTCTGCAGGACTGCCAGATTCACCTGAAGACGGTCTTTCGCGAATACAACATCGCCGACTGGGCGGAGCGGCTGGACAACCGGACGACCATCGGCTCGCCGGGCTGGCGCAACCTGCTGGTGGCCCAGCAGCAGCACCTGTGGAGCGAGCAGTTCCTGCGCAAAGAGGTCTATCTGGGGGTAAGGCTGGGCACCCGGGTCACCGAGACCACCGGGATGATCCGCTCGCTGCTCACCTCGCTGTCCAAGTTCGTGTCGTTCAGTGCCGAGCTGTTGGTGGGCGAGGACGACGTGGTCGACCAGAAGGAGATCGACCGCTGGCAGGGCTCGGCCCGGCCCATCCACCGAGTGCTCGCCGGCAGCGCTTTTGGCGCGGTGCCAGCGACAGCGGCCGAGGTGGCGTGGCTTTTCCAGCACCAGATGCATCCGGCGATGCCGGCGCCCTCGGTTTCCCACAAGAGCGCCAAACCCTGGGGTCGCGGCGAGGTGCAGCACCTGGCCGAGGGTTTCATCGACAACGCGGAAAGCCCGTACTATCTGAAAATCACCCAGCCGAACTGGGATTTCGTCAAGCAGCACGAGGCGCACGCGCAGAATTCGAACACCACCACGCCCCAGCGGTTCTTCGACTCGTACGTGGCGACCCTCTGCGTTTCCCGCATTCCCAGGGAAATGGACACCTGGGACGGCAACCCGTGGATCCACCACGCGGAGGACCCGTCGCTGGGTTTCCCGGTGGAGTTCTCGGCCCGCTGGGAGATTCACCCGCCGCGCAAGGCGAAAAAGGACGTCGAGAAGCAGATTCAGAAGGTGGCTGGCCAGCGCCGGCACATCCAGGAGGCCGGCGCCGAGGTGCCGACCGGCGTGCAGGACGCCTTCGCGGACGGCCGCCAGCTGGACGTTGACGTGGAGCGGCAACGCAAATACATCGTGTACGGCGCCGGCCGGCTGATGGTCTCGGCGGAGGATCCGGACGAGCTGACCCGGCGGTGCGAGGTGCTGATCGAGCACTACCGGAACATCGGCATCGACGTGGCGTGGACGCCGAACGACCAGCTCCGGCTGTTCACCGAGCAGTTCCCCGGCGACAAGACCCGGCTGCGGGTAAGGGCGTACCGGCAGGTGCAGGAGCTGGAGGCGATCGCGGCGGGCCTGTTCACCGCGTCCAACAGCCTCGGCGACGGCGAGGGGCCGTACATCGGGCGGACCACCGGGCGCAGCCAGGAGATCGTGCATTTCGACCCGCTTTTCGCGCCACGCAACAACAAACCGCCGGGCATCGCGATCGTCGGCGCGCCCGGTGGCGGCAAGACCTTCACCACCCTCACCATCGCGTATCAGACAGCTTCACGCGGCATCACCACCGTTTTGCTGGACCCCAAGGGCGACGCCAAGGGACTGGCCACTTTGGGTGGTCTCGGCGACGTGCGAATCCTCGAGCTGGGCAGCCGGATGGCCGGCCTGCTGGACCCGTTCTCGCTGGCCGAGTCGCGCGAGGAGGGCACCCTGCTGGCGATGGAGACGATGCGGCTGCTGCTGGGTGGGGAAATGACCGCCGAGCGGGAAAACGCGATCGTCTCGGCAATCCGGCAGGTGGCCGTCCTGCCGTACCCGAACCTGCGCAAGGTCGTCGAGCTGCTGCTCAAGGGCGGCGTTGAGACCATGAACGACAGCCGCTCGGCGTACACCGATCAGATGATCTCGGTGGCCAAGAGCGCCGGCAACCTGCTGGAGGTGATTTCCGAGCTGCCGCTGGGAAACCTGTGCTTCTCCAGTGCACGCTCGGATGTGAAGATCGCCCGCGACCGGCTCACCATCATCACCCTCGCCGGGCTTTCGCTGCCGTCCGCGTCGACCCCGCAGGACCGCTACACGTACGCGCAACGACTGTCGGTGACGCTGCTCTACCTGGTCACCCACTACACCAGGACGCTGATCGTGGACCCGCTGTTCACCGGCCCGAAGGCGTTGGTGATCGACGAGGCGTGGGCGCTGACCCAGACCACCCAGGGCGCGCAGCTGATCGCCGAGGTGTCCCGGCTCGGCCGGTCCCGCAACACCGCGCTCGCACTGGTCAGCCAGAACGCGAAGGACCTGCTGGCCGAGGACGTACGCAACTGTCTGACCACGATGTTCGTGTTCCGGTCCGAGGACGCGGAGGAGATCACCGCGGATCTGGAACTGCTGCGGATCTCCGACAACCCGGAGCACCGGCAGGCGGTCGCCACCTTGCCGACCGGCCGCAACTCCGAGTGCATCATGCGGGACATTCGCGGCCACGTCGGCACCATGCGGATCGACATGTCGTATTTGCCGGAGGTCACGGTGGCCTTCGACTCCACGCCGGACGACGGCACCGGCCGGGTGCAGTCCTCGGCCCGCCGGATCGTCACCGACGTGACCGGCCGGGTGCTGGGCGTGGTCGACACCGAGGCCGAGGCGGAGGCGCTGCGCGCCCGGATCGAGGCCGAGACCGGCGCGCCGGTGACGATCAAGCCCGATGAGTCAGCCGTACCAAGCGGCGCTCCCTCATTGACCAAACCGGACACCGGGCCGCACGATGGGCCGGCGGCACAGCAGTACGAAGACGGGTCAACGGCGACCTCATCCAACCTCGCGGGCGCCCGCTATGTCGGCGGACCTCCGCTCGGTCAGTAGTTTCCCCAGCGGACTGAGGAGCACCTTCATGGCGGCAGCCCACGCTGCACCAGCGACGACGCCCGTCACCGGCATCCGGGTCGGCCGGCTCGCCGGCGCCGACCGGGCGTTCCTGGACAGCGTCGCCCGGTCCAGCCGCCGGTCCGCGAGCCGCGGCCCGCTCGGTCTCGTGCACCGCAACCGCCGCTCGCTGGCCCGGCTGGGCCGGCGCGCGACCGGCCTGTTGATGATCGCGATGGTGATGGTTGGCATCGGCATCTCCGGCGCGCAGCCGGCCGCCGCGCTGCCCGGCATCAACCCCGCCAACACCACCTGCAACCGCACGCCGTTCGTGCCAGAACGGGCCGATCAGGGCGTCATGTCGCTGATCTCGCTCAGCGGGGTGAGTGCTGGCACGCCGCTGGTGAGTCAGGCGGCCCAGGCCGCCGCGGCGGCGGGCTCACCAACGGCGGCTGGTGCGGCAGGCGACCTGAAGGGATCGATCTGGGGCCAGTACGGGGCGGCTGGCACGTACTGGACGACCTACCAACTGGACTGCACGGACTTCGTCGGGCAGATCTTCAACAACGTGTCGAACCAGGTGTTCCAGTTCGCGAAGATCATCAGTGTCGTCACGATCAACGTCTTCCAGGTCACCTTTACCGGCGACATCCTGCGGTATTTCCTGGCCAGCAATGGCGGTGCTCCCTCGCTGCTGGACCAGGTGATCGCGCAGACCCACGCCACCATTTACTCGAGCCTTTTCGCGGTCGCGGTGCTGATTGCGGCCATTGTGATGTTGTGGCGTTTCCTGTTCGGAAAGCTGCCGGCCTCCACGTTCTGGGGCAAGTTCATCCAGATGGTTTTGGTGGCCGGCCTCGCGACCTTCATTTCGGTGGGCGCGAACTTCTCCGGAATGCTGAACTGGGTCAACGACCAGACGGTGACCATCTCGTCGACGATGATCTCGGCGTTTTCCAGCCCGGACTGTGTCAGCGACCCGAGAAACTGGGCTGGTACGACCACCGCTACCGACTCCACCCGGGTGAGTGCGGTCGGCTGCGCGGCCGACGCCCTCTACCGAGCGACTGTCTTCAGTCCTTGGGTGATCGGTGAGCTTGGCACGTACGACGAGACCGTTGGTGGCCGCATTTTGCACCAGCAGGCTTACTCGTACCCGGACATCAACAACAACAAGAAAGATCCGACCCTCTACACCTCAGGCGGGGGATCAGGTACGAACCTGAGCAGCTTCAAGGACAAGAAGGACGACCGCGACTCGATGCTGACGTCCGTCTTCGGGGTGAATTCGCTGGAAAGACTGAACGTCATCAGCTACTCCGACATCACCGCTAACAAAGATGCCGGTTATTGGCAGTATTACAGCGGCGGGCAGGCAGGTGGCCGGTTCCTCATCGCGCTGCTCGCGCTTTTCGCCAGCATCATGGTCGGCATTATCATCCTGGCGATCTCGGTGAGTTATCTGCTGTTGGAAATCTCCAGCATCATGTTCGCGATGCTGGCGTTGCCGGCCGCGCTTTTCGGCCTGATCCCAGGGTTTGGCATGCGGGTGTTCCTCAGATGGGCGGAGCTGTTGCTCGGCTCGTTCGCCAAACGGATCGTGCTTGGCCTGTTCGCCGGCCTGGTCATCGGGCTTTACCAGGCACTGCTGAACGCCAACGGCGTGCCGTGGACGATCAAGATTCTCTTCATCACGCTGGTCGCTGCTTTTGGCCTGCTGTATAGGAAACGTTTCGCCGAGGCGTTCACCTTCAACTTCTCCGGCAGTCGAAGTTTCTACGAACACGGCGAGGGCAGTCAGCGGTTGCTCAGCGGTTACCTGAGCAAGGTGGAGAACATCGCCCAGAAGGGCGACCAGGTCGAGGCCATCGCGAAGACCGCGGCGACTGCCGGCATGGGCGGTGTCGGCGCGGCCGCCGGTGCGGCCGGCGCGGGCGCCGGCGGCGGTGGTGGCAGCCAGACCGGCGACCGGATCCGCTCGATCGGCAACTTCCTGCCCGGGGTGCTGCGGGCCGGCGCCGACGACACCAAGACCACGCACGGCGAGATCCCGGTGCCTAGCCAGCCGGTGCCGCAGCGGCCGCAGCCAGCGCCGGCGGACAGCGGCGCCGCTTCCAGCATCGACCGGCTGGCCGCCAAGGCGGACCGGGCGGCCGGTGCGCTGGACAGTGCGGCGGCCAGCAGCCGGGGCGTCAGCGCGGGGTCGCAGCGTACGTCCAACGTGGTCTACGTCCCGCCGCCGCACCAGCCGGCCACCCCGCCACCAGCGGGCGCCCCGGCTCCGGAGCGGGTGCCGTCCCAAGGGGTCCCGATGCGGGACCGTAGATGAGCGTGCCGGCCGGGAAACGAGGACTCATTTTCGGCGGCGCTCTCGCCGTCGTGTTGGTGCTGGTCGTGGTGGTGGTCTATTTCGGCGTGATCCGCTCCGGTGACACGCCCACCCAGGCCGCGTCCGTGCCGGTCATCCCGCCGGCGCCGGCCTCGCTCACGCCCAGCCCGACCGGCACCCCCGGCCCGGCGCCGACCGGGTTGTCCTCGCCAGGGCAGATCGAGGCCTCGCTGGGGCTGCCCACCACCGACAGCGTCGGGGACGTGGCGCCCGAGGCCACCCCGGGACTGGCCGGCGGCAGCCTGATGGAGACGACGGCCCGGGTGTTCGCGGCCCGGTTCTCGGTCTACGCACCGCTAAGCAGCACGTCGTCGGCGGACTGGGTCGCCTCCTGGAGCCCGATCGCGGTGCCAGCTTTCGCCAGTGATGCCAGCGATCTGATCCAGCAGTACTACAAGTTCACGTCCGACCAGGGTGTGAAAGCCACCAACCCGAGGGTGACCGCGGCCGTCCACGTCTGGTCCGGCATCGCCCCGGACGGCCCTGCCCAGCTGTGGCGGGTGACCGTACAACGAACGCTGGTCGCGATCGACGGCTCCACCCGCGCGGACACCGAGCAGACGGTGTCCTGGGACATCGAGCTGCGGGACGTGGCAAGACCGCTGGTCATCGCCACCATGACCGCCGACCCCCATCGGACCGCGCCTCCCCGGGAGGACTGACCGTGTCCCGTATGGGCATCATCATCGCAGCCAGCGTCGCGTTCGTCTCGATGCTGATGGGCATCACCCTGTTCACCACTCTCACCGGTTCGTCGCTCTACTCCAGCATCAGCACGTACGCGATGTGTGGCGGCCCCGACGGGGTCGGAGGACTGCCGATCGTGAGCGCGCCCAACGGCAAGCTGCTGGATCCGCTGAAGGGCGCCGGCACCAAGACCAGCCCCTTCGGACCGCGTACCAACCCGATTACCGGCCAGCAGGAAGGCCACCTCGGCCAGGACTTCGCGGCGCCGCTGGGCACCCCGATATACGCGGCCGCCGCCGGCACGGTCGTCAAGTCCGGCCCGGCCACCGGCTTCGGTGAGTGGATCGTCCTCGACCACCAGATCAACGGCCAGAAGATCTCCACCGTGTACGGGCACATGTACGCCGACGGCCTGCTGGTCAAGATCGGTGACGTGGTGACCGCCGGCCAGCACATCGCCAACGTCGGCTCGAACGGCCAGGCCACCGGACCGCACCTGCACTTCGAGGTGTGGGTGGGCGGCCGGCTGACCGGCGGCAAGGCGGTCGACCCGGTGCCGTGGATCGGCACCGGCACCCAGGCCGCCGACGTGTCCGACGTGAGTACGCCGGCACCGCCCGCTGACTCGGAGCCGGCCGGGCAAAGCAACGCGCAGTGGCTGCCGCAGCTGATGCCGAGCCCGCCGTCCGGCCGGCAGAACACCCTGACACCGACCAAAGACCAGATGGACAACGTCAAGACGATCGTCGGCGTCGGCAAGGGCATGAGCGTCCCGCCGCGCGGCTGGGTGATCGCGGTGGCGACCGCGATCCAGGAATCCAGCCTGCACAACACCGACCAGGGCGACGCCGCTGGCCCGGACTCCCGCGGCCTCTTCCAGCAGCGGGACAGCTGGGGGCCGCTGTCCGAACGAATGGACCCGGCCGGTGCGTCCGGGCTGTTCTACCGGGCCCTGGAGAAGGTGCCGGGGTGGCAGAGCCTGCCGCTCACGGTGGCGGCCCAGACGGTCCAGAGGAGCGCCTTCCCGGACTACTACGCCAAATGGGAGCAGGCGGCGGTCAACCTCGTACTGGCCGCCATTGGAGTGGCGCCGATCTCCGGCCAGGGTGGTGGCGGCCTCGACACATCGTGCATCGGTGTGGACAACGTCAACGGGCCGGCCGGCGGCAGCGATATCGGCAACAAGGTCGCCGCGGCGGCGCAGCGCTGGATCGGTACGCCGTACATCTGGGCCGGCGGCGACGCGCACGGCCCCACCGCCGGCGACGGCAGTGGCCACGGGGTGGTGGGCTTCGACTGCAGCGGCCTGGCCCTCTATGCGTGGGCCCAGGTGGGCGTGACTCTTGAGCATCGGGCGACACTGCAGTACAACGTGGGGCAGAAGGTTCCGCGCGGCCAGGAGCAGCCAGGCGACCTGGTGTTCTTCCACAGCGCGGGTGATACGCCCGGATTCATGCACCATGTCGGGGTCTATATCGGCAATGGGAAGATGGTCGAAGCTCCCGATGTGGGCTTGACCGTACGGATCAGCAGCCACGTGCTCGACAGTTCCGAATACGCGGGTGCGGCGCGGTTTACACCGACTGCCGCCTAGCGGGGGCCGAGGGGGGAGAGGGAATGATGGATCTTTCCGGTCCGATGGACGAGGGTGCTTCCGTTCTGTTAGAGCGATGGTGAAAGCCGGCTGGGGATGAAGGCGTCGCGGATGAGGCAGTGGCTGGGCGGCCGGCTGCCGACCCGGGCCAATGCCGCTGACCTGGGCCGCTGGCTGGTCCGGGCGGCGCTGGAGCCAGCGTCGGCCGACATCAAGCGGGCCACCCCGACCCCGCGTAAGAACTACCGCCGGGCGTATTCGATCGCCCTGGTCGGCGTCGGTGCGCTGACCGGTCTCGCGCTGCTCAACAACCGCCAGGCGTTGGCTACCGCGATGCTCATCGCGGTAGGGCTGGGGGCCGCGTTCGTGGCCGGCTCGGTGCACCGCAGCGGCCTC
>NZ_BAAANY010000007.1:134085-198560 GCF_039530045.1 Fodinicola feengrottensis
GGCTGAGCGGCACTGGTCTGCTGGCGCATTTCACCGGCGGCACCGCTTCGATCATCATCACCGGCATCGTGGTCTGGTTAGTGGCCGTGCTGATGCGTGCCCGGCGGCCCTGGCTCACCATTCTGACCTGCTGGTTGATCAACTTCGTGGCGGTCGGAATAGGCACCAGCCTGGCCCCCAACTACGCCCTCGTGATCGGCTGCGTGGCCATCGCCGGTTACCTTTACTGGCGGTCCGGCGCGCTGCTGCAGATCGTCGACAAGATGCGCGGCCAGGCGTATCAGAACCGTGTCCTGGACGATGCCTCGGACGCGCAGCGGGAGACCTTCGAACAGCTGCGCGGGGTCAGCAAGGACATGCAGCTGCTGTACAACCTGCAGGCGCCGGCCGACTTCGGCGCGGTGCTGCCGGTTGACGCGCTGGTGGTCGGCCCTACCGGCGTCTACACCGTTTTCGCCGTCGACGCCCTCGGTCGCGTACGGGTCAACGTGCACGCTCGCAGCCGGGTGTCTGTCGAGGGGCGGAGCATCGACAAGCTGCTGTACGACATCGCCTCCACAGCTTTCGCGATTTCCGAGGCGCTGCGGGTGGAAGTCACCCCGGTCGCGTCGATGGTCGGCGCCACCTTTCCGGCCGAATACCCGGGAATCATTCCGATCTCCACCTCCCCGAAATCCGCGAACGGGGTGGTCGAGCTGACTCTGCTCGACCCGCATTTGCTGGTGGATCGGCTTTATTACGGCGATTCCGTCTACACCACCGGCCAGATCGCGACGATCATCCACCGCGCCCGTGGCCTGCAGCACCGGACCGACGGCGGCAAGGACTACGTCCCGAGCCATGTGGACATCCGAAAATCCAACGCCCAGCGGGTACGCCCCACCGAGACTTTGGACGACAGCAGCATCCTGGACGAGGTGGCCGACGTTTTCTCGGCGACATCCACCGGCGGGGACGTGCATCCCACCGGCTCCCAACAGGACGATTACACGCCCGGCACGGAAGTTTCGTGGACCGACGACTCCGGCTCGTGGGATGGCTGGGTGTGTACGACCGGTGTCGTCGCGCTGGCGGACGTACCAGATGGGGCGTTGGACACCACCTTGTCGGTCGGCGACCACGTCGTGTGGATCGTGTCCAAAACCGAGTGGGAACGCGCCAGCGACGACCACCGCGAGCCCGACCCCGCCCTCATGCAGCCGGTACGCGTCAACAGCCTCCGCGCCAGCCACTAAACTCGCGAACGTAACGAAACGGTTCAGCACCGTTACCTTCGCGACCTAGGGGTGGGGAACGCCGTTCGCGCTGCCGTCGAATGAAGTGGTGACGTTTTCGAAGGTGTCCGATTCCAGGGCGTGCCGGACTGTCGACACCCAGCGCTGTGCGTACGCCCTTCCGGTCGGTGTCCAGTTTTGTGGTGGGTAGGCCAAACAAAAGGCGTGGACGAACGTGCAGAGCTGGTAGTCGGTGACGTCGGCGTCGTGGACCAGGCTGTGCGGCGGCAGGCCCGCGTAGTCGACGAGGTGGCGTACGAGCGAGCCGCCGGTGAAAAGTGCTCTCGCGCCGGCGGGGTCCGCAGACACCCGCGGTTTGCAGACCGGACACCAATGGCAGCGGTGCCGGGTCGGGTCATTCTCGACGGTTTTGGTCAGTGCGGCGGTGAGATCGGCCGAGCTGGCGGTGAATTCGCGGTGCCTGCGGCGGATTTCGTCGTCATCGGCGAGCGGCGCTTCGGGCCGGCCAAGGGCGGCGGCATGCTCGGCCCGTACGTCCGGAACCCGGATCGTCACGGCCTGCTCGAGATTGTGGTGGGACACCAACGCTTCGAACGGCCGCAGTGAGGCGGCAGCGGTGACCTGGTCGGGGTGCAACGACATCGTCGCGCCGAGCAGCCGGCGGTCGTCCTGCGCGACCGTACGATGGAGCACCTTCAGGTTGGTGATTTTGTACGCGTCCGCAGCGACCCGGCCGACCTGCTGATCGAGCAGCACATAACTTTGCCGGTATTTGCGGTCTTCGGCGAGCCCCTGGGCGATTCGCTCGGCGGCCGCGGACCGAAGGTCGTTGGTTGTTCCTGTCGTACGGGGAAAAACGCGGTGTGCCTCTTCCAGCAGCACGACATGCGGAGGATCTTGTGGCTGGCGAGCGAACCGGACGTGACCGCGCATCACGTTGATCAGCAGCAAAATCAGAAGAGACTGTTCTTTGGCGTTCTCGCCGACCGCGGCCAGCTCGAAGACCGTGGGCCGGCGCATCAGCTCACCGATGTCGAACGACTGGGCGCAGTCCAGGGTGGAGCCGCAGGCGCCCTCGGCCAGCGACTCCGCCCGCAGCCGGCCGGACGCGTCCAGGTTCGCCGCCAGCTCGCCGGCGTATCCGAGCATTTTCGTGACGTCGGCCAGCGCCGCGATGAAGTCGGTCAGCACCGGCCAGCGGCCCAGCAGCTCTCCCGATCCGCGCTGGTCGGCCTGGAAACCGAGCCGGCCGTACGCGGTGATCAGCGCCCGGCGATAGAGGAACGGGAGCGGGTCCCATAGATCGAAAGCGGCTTCGAAACAGGCCAGCAGGTTCGAAATGTGTGCCACCACCGACATGCCGTCGGGGACCTGGAAGGGATTGAGCCGCAGCGGCGCCACTGCCTCGTCTCCGACCGTGAAAATGACGAGGTTGTCGAAGGCCGGCAGGCTGGCCAGCCAGCGGTAGTCGTCCAGCGCCGCGCCGACCGGTTGAATCACCGCGAAGGGCAGCCGCTGCTCCTGGAGTTGCGTACACAGGTGCAGAGCCGTGTTTGTCTTGCCAGAGCCCGGAATTCCAGCGATGAAGCCGTGCCGAGGAAGGTCGCGGACGGCGAGCCGGACGGCGTTGCGCTCGTCCTGGAACCCGAGCAACACCGACGGCCCTTCGACGGGATCGGTCCGGCGTACGCCATCGCGCGGTGCCACCACCCGAAAACCGGGAAGCGCCCCCTCCACGGCCGCTGGCAGCTGGAAAAGTGTCGCTGCCTCCGTACGATCCACCAGCACTCGCAGCGCGACCAGGCCGTCGCGACCGCCGGCGACCCCGTCCGGCTGCCGATCTTCCCGCAGCGCTTGGAGAAGGACTGGATCGGGCGTGTCGATTGGCTGTAGTTCGGCGAAAGCGGCCGCTGACCGGCCGTGGTCGGTGGGTCGGCCGATCCGGAAACCGCTGGGCGCGGTGCGAAGATCGCGATCGGACGGCAGCAGCGCGCTCGCGACCGCCTCGGCGAGCCCGTCGTCGAAGGGCGCCGGCGACACCAGCGTGACGTCGAAACGAAAAACGGTGCCGGCGTACCGACGAAGGGCGTCCAGGAAGATCGGCTCGTACGTACGCGCGGCGCCATCGGGTGGGTAGCGGATCTGGCCGCCGAGATCGCCGGGGACCTGGAAGGTCTCCACCAACCGGCCGAACCGGGTGCTCTCGCTTTCCAGCGTCCGGCGCAGCGCCGGCGGTGCCGTGGTGGGCTGGAGCAGCACCGAAAGGACGAGCGGGTGCGGATGCCGGCGCAGTGTTTCCAGCATTCCCTCCCATCGCCCGGGCGTACGGGCGAAAGGCTGGATCGCCACGTACGTGTGCACGCCGGCGTCCGGTCGCTCGGGTTTCGCGGTGAGGACGCACTTCTGGATGACCGCGATGCCGCGCGGGTCTGGTGGGAAAGGCGCCAGGGTTTGGTGCAGCGCCGCGGCGTCGGGGATTTCGGCGGTGACGCAGTGATCCGGCACTTGGGTGAGGCGGGTGGTGAGCTGCGCCAGCCGGGTCGTCGCCTCGCCTTCGGAAGTGGCGTCGACCCGACCGAGCAGGCACGCTTCGATCTCACCGCGGCCGTTACCCGACCACCGCATCGCGACGACCGAGCCAGCGCTGGCGGCGGCCAGACTGTCCACAAAGGACGCCTGCTCGGCGCGCACCCGATCCCACCGCTGCTCGGGTGGGACACGGGCATATTCGGCTCGGCGGCTCAGATCGGTGGCGGCGACCAGCCTCACTCCGCCCCACGCCCGTACCCGGTCGCCGACCCGGGCGACGATTTCCGCGGCCACTACTCAGGACGGGTTTTGTGGCGGCCAACCCTGTTGACCCTGCTGGCCGGGTGGGGTGGGCAGCTGCTGGGTGGAGCCGGGTGCCGGCGGCGAATAGCCCGGCGGGACCTGGCCGGCGCCGCCGCCCTGCTGCGGATATCCGGCTGGCGGGTTCTGCGCTTGCTGGCCCTGGTTTTGCGGAACCTGGCTTTGCGGAACCTGGGCGCTGCTCAGCGCGGGACCGGACGCGGCGCCGAGCATTTGCTCGACGTCCGGAATTCCGGCGAGATCCCGATCCAGGGTGTCGCTGCCTGGGCTGATGCCGTAGATCGCGGCCTGAACCCCTTCCCGGAGCAGGCTGTGGCCGGTCTCCCGCAGCGCCCGGGTGTGCGAGTTTCGCAGCGAGGAACGAAAAGATGCGCCCGGCCCGAAGTTCGCGAACATGTCGCGGAAATAGTGTCCGATCACCACCACGGTAGAGCGCGATCGCCACATGTTCCAGCCGACGAAAAGGTCGGCGCCCACTTCCCGTACGACCATCACCACCTGGTCGCGCCCGTGTTTGATAGTCAGGAAATACTGCCCGGCGAGCTTGGCCGGCCGCACCTGATACGGGGTTTGCCGCTGCCGGGAAGCGCTCCAGATCCACCAGTACGACGAGCGCGCCGCGCCGCCGCGGCCCTCAATGAGCAGCGAATACTCCGCCATGGGCTCGCGGTAAGGCAGGAACAGTGTGACTATCGAGGCGATATAGAGCAGAACGGCCAGGATGAAGCACAACACCGAGAGTCCGCCGAATGGCGAAGGCGTGCTGATCGCGTACGTGCCACTGCCGGAAGTGAAGAGGCCGCCGATCGCGGAGAGCACGGACAGCAGGATGCCGAGGAAAAAGAATGCTGTCGCGCAGAGGAAGAGCGGCAGGATCCGGATCAGGTGGAACTGCAGTAGCGGCCAGGTGAGTGAGTCGTCCACCCACTGTTCCGGCGGGGTGTATTCGATTTTCCGGGCCCGGTAGTTGCCGTGCACGTCATAGAGCACCTGGTCGAATGGTTTGGTCATGCTTGCCCCCATGCCCCGGCGAGCGGATGGCCGCTGGCCGGCGGTCGTGACGTCCGAATGTCCAGGTGACCCTAACGGAGGGGCAAACTCACTGACAACATTCCGTGGTCAGCGTGTTACGCGGTCGAACCGTTCACCATAGCAACGGTCAGCAACCGCCGGCTGGGCTGGAAAAACACCTCGCCGCGGCCCGGAGAGTGCGGACCGCGGTGAGGTTGTTCTAACCCGCGAGTGCCAGGTAGGGCTCCCAGAGCGGGTCCGGCGCTGCCACCCCGATCACCAACCAGCCGGTGACCCGAGGCGCCACTGGCACCGTACGAAGCCGCCAGCCGAGCTCGGAGAGCAGCTGGTTTCCCTTGCGGGTGTTGCAGGATCCGCAGGCGGCCACGCAGTTTTCGAACCCGTCCTGGCCGCCGCGGGACCGCGGCACCACGTGGTCGATGGTGTTTGCCTTCTCGCCGCAATACGCGCAACGGAAACGGTCGCGTTGGAGCACGGCACGTCGGGAGAACGGTGCGGAATGTCTGTACGGCACCCGGACGTACCGGATCAGTCGTACCACTCGCGGGATTTGGTACGAACGCCGTGCGCTGCGCAGCTCGGTGTCGCCGCATTCCACGATTTCCGCCTTCTGGGCCAACACCAGGACGATCGCGCGCCGGATGGGTACGACGGTCAGCGGTTCGTAGGTGGCGTTGAGTACGAGGGTGGTTTGCACGGCGTTCCTCCTTTCTCAAGTAGACCTTGGGAGGCGGCGTCGGCGCCGGTGCTCTCTTTGTCCGGCGCCGACCTTCTTTTTCCTCAGGCGGCGGGCTTTCGTAGACCGCTTAATCCCCGTTTGGCGGGTACCGGCTGGCCGGCTTCGAAAAGCCGGCCGCCCCACACCCCCCACTCGCGGTGGCGGAAGGCCCACTGCCCGCAGGAGTCCGCGAGCGGACACCCAGCACAGACCTCGACGGCCCGCGCGTACTCGGCTGGGGAAATCGGATCGAAAATCTCCGGGTCCGGGTGGTCGCGGCACGCTCGTCGCGGGCTGTCCCGCGGATCCGGGACCTCCTGGATCGACTTTTCCCTCGCTGTCAGTGTTGCGGTCATGCCGGTCACCTCCTTTCTCGGCTGTGCATGGATTTCCGGTGCCCTCGGCGGGAATCGAACCCGCATTTCCGGTTTCGTAAACCGGCACTCTGTCCGTTGAGCTACCAGGGCAGCATCAATAGACGGTCGCGCGGTCGCGATCGTCTGTGGAGCAACAAAAAAGCCGCTCCGGAGATCCGGAGCGGCTGCTGGTCAGCGGTGGCTAGCTCAGCAGAAGTCGCTTCGGATTCGTCGCCAGGATGCATTTGTCACTGGCTGGGGCCAGATTCGACAAGCTCGTCCACTGGTATCCCGGTCGGTGACCGAGCATGGCGACGGGGCGCTCGAAGCGCTTGGTCGCTGATGCGTACGCAGTCACGGGGAATCAGTCCTTTAAGTCAGAAATCGAATGGGAGTGGGCGGTGCGTCCGGACAACTGTACCGCGACCAGGCCACTGGACAACAGAGTTTTCCCCAGGCCGCGTCAGTGTGGATGCTGCACCGGGTGTCGGGCGACCACCCGGCGCTGCGCGAGCTGGGCGTCACTGGCCATTCTCTGTTGCGGTGTGCCGCCTGATTTTCGTGCTCTTATGGCAGCCAGAGTGCGCTGGGCGCGAGCGTTGACCGCGATCGTACGCTGGGATTCCTCAGCGGAGAGCGGCACATTCGGCAGCTCCACCGCCGCTTCGCCGCCAGCATCGGGTCGGGCGTGTCGGCCGCCGCCGGACCCGGACTGGGCGGCGGGTTTGCGGGCGGTGTTACCGATGGCCGCACTTTCCACCGCGCGCGCCAACAACTCGTCCTGCGCGGTCAACCGTTGGTCCATTCGTACGATCAGCTCCTCGTTGCGGCGGAGCTGCTCGGCCTGCCGGTCGATGACGGCGGCCTGGTCGGTGATGATGCGGTGGTAGTTCTGCAGGGTCGCGTCCTGCCGGGCGATGATGTCGCCCTGCTGCTGGACGGTCTGCCGCAACTCGGTGACCTGCTCGGCCGGCACCTCGCTGCGCAGGTCGATCGAAGAGTCGGCCTCCTCCACGGCAGTGTCGGCCGGTTCGGTCGGGGCCGGCCGCTGCTCGAACCCGGCCGGCCAGGCCGACGAGACACCCGGCGGGTTGGCCGAGCGGGCGATTCGACCGAAGCTTTCCCGCAGCTCAACGCCCTGGGTGGCGGCCCAGGCAGTGACTGTCGGTGCCTGCGTCTGATACCCGGCGGCGGCCGGCCGGCCGACGATCCGCACAAAGATCTGGTGCACGCTCTCGGTCCGCAGACCCACCGGTAGGGCCTTCACATACTCCCGAAGCCCTCGTACCGACGTCATCGTCTTCTCGCCGATCCGTCGCCAGAGCGAGGGGGCAGCGACAGCGTGCCGTTTGTGCCGGCCGCGGGCGCCGAAAGGGGCACCAAAAGGGGCCGTGAATGGCGCGGTCACAGTGGCTCCAGAAAGCCACAGCGGGCTGCCACGATCATCGGAATGGCGGCGGAGAACATCTGCGCGAGCTCTTCGACGGTGAGGGGCTGCTCTTCCTCGAACTCCCGGTCGTACTTGACGATGTCATCCCAGATGGACGTGGAATTGTACGAACCACACCAGAATGTATAAACGTCCGGAATAACCTCCAGCAGCACCTCGCCGTTCTTTCCGATCCGGAACATTTCCGGCTCTTCGGCGGTGTTACCCAAACCCTCCGCGGTCGGATAAAGACGGTGCGTACGCAGGAATTCCAACGCTGACCCGCTGCCCGGCTCGTACTCGGCGAGGACGCGGCTGCTGATCAGCCGGTCTACCAGACCAGCGGTGCCGCTGCCCACGCTCGGCTCGGCGAGCTCGACCAGCCGGTCGCGGGTGAAGGCGAGGGTGGCATGCGCCTCGATGTCGGCGTGCGCGGTGAGCCACACTTGGTAGGCACCATGGGGGAGCGCGATGGACTCATCGGCGCGGAGCACCTCATAGAAGGCCGGCTCCGGGCCGCCGTCGATCCCAAACCGGGGGCCGTTGCCGAAGCCCACCGGCACGATGATCGTGGTCACCCGACCTCCCGGCTGTGCTGTACGCCTGACCAACCCACGGTATCAGCGGATATGCACTGGTCGGGTACAAACAAAGCACTCCGGACGGACCGGCCGGTACGCTGAGTCACACGGCGGGACGCGGGTGGGAAGGCAAAACGTGGCAGTTGACGACAAGAGCGAGGAACGGCTGGTCTGGGCTGTCGCCGGCGCGACCGTGCTGGCGATGCTGATCTGGGTGTTCGGGTTTCTGGTCTGGGATTCCGGTCAGCTGGCCGGACTGGCGGCCAACGGCAAGTTCCCGAACAGCACCCTGGGCGACGTGCCGGGACTGCTGCTCCACTTTTTCGGCCACCTCGGCGACCCGGCGCAGGCGTGGCCGGAGGTGGCCCGTCAACAGGTCGGCCCGACGATCTTGCTCTACGTGTTTCTGGCACTACAGCTCGCTTTCGTGATCGCGGTGATCGCGTTGGTGATCCGTTTGGTGCTGCGGTTCCGGCGGCGTCGCAAGAGCCGCCGGCTGCGCCTGGGATTCGCGTCACCGGGAGAGATCGACCGGCTGCTGTCCGCATCGGCCGTACAGAAGAAGGCCCCGTCCGTACGCCCGTCCCAGCCCAAGGCGCGGGCCGCCGAAGTGGGTTTCCCGATCGGCAAGGACATTCGTTCCAACAAAGAGCTTTTCGGTTCGGTAGAGGACGTGTTCCTGATCGTGGCACCGCCGCGGCAGGGCAAGGACGTGCATTTCTGCATTCCGTACACGATCGACGCGCCCGGTCCGGTGCTGATGACCTCGACCCGCGCGGATGCTTTTGGCGCCACTGTGTCGATGCGGGAAAAAGTCGGCCAGGTCTGGGTTTTCGACCCGAACAACATGACTTCCTGGCCGTCCCGGCTGCGTTGGTCGCCGGTCCGTGGCTGTGAGGAACCGCTGCGTGCGCTTTCCCGGGCATCGGCTTTCGTCGCAGGCGCCGGAGTTGGCGAAGGCGTCACCAACGCGAGCTACTGGACTGGCGTCGCGACCTCGATTCTGCGGTGCTATTTGCACGCGGCCGCGCTGGCCAATCGTACGATGGCCGACGTGGTGCGGTGGTCCACCCAACCGACCAACCAGGAGCCGGTGAACATCCTGCGCTGGGGCGAATCCCAGGGCCTCGCGGCGCCCGGCTGGGCCGGCGAGCTGGAACAGGCCAGCGCCGCCGATTCGGAGACCCGCGGCAACATGTGGAACGGCGTTCGCCGGGCGCTGGACTGCTTCGCCGACCCGTCAGTGCTGGCATCCTGCTCGCCGGGACCCGAGGAATCCTTCGACGTCCAGGCATTCCTCGCCGGCCGGAACACTTTGTACGTGCTGGGCAAGGAAAAGAAGGCCGGCAGCGTGGCGCCACTGGTGACCGCGATGATGGAGGACATCTTCGACCAGGCCCGGGCGATCGCCAGCCGGATGCCAAACAGCCGGCTGGACCCGCCGCTGACCGTCGAGCTGAACGAGGCGGCGCACATCGCGCCGATGCCGAACCTGCCCGGCTACATGGGCGACTCCGGTGGTTTTTCCATTGCCCTGCACGTCTATCTGCAGTCGCTGGCGCAGGCCCGGTCGCGCTGGAGTGAGGACGAGGCAGCGGTCATGTGGGACACCGCGGCCATCCGGGTGGTGATGGGTGGCTCCGGGCACGTCAACGACCTCGACGACATCTCCCGGCTTATTGGTGAGGTGGACGAAAAACAGCGCACCAAGACCCGCGGCAACGACGGCCGGTCGGTCTCGGTCTCCCAGCAGCCGCGGCGCGTTCTCACCGTGGACGAGTTGCGGACGCTGGAGTTCGGCCGGGCGGTCGTGGTGGCCCGGTCCGCGCGGCCGGTGGAGATCAAGCTGAAGCCGTGGTGGAAGCGTTCGGACGCGAACGAGATCAAGGCCGGTCAGCAGCGGGTCAGCGCGCTGCTCGCGGAGCCTGAGCGCCAGACGATGGTGTTGCCGGCCACCCAGCCCAAGCCGGCGCTGCTTGCCGGCGTGCCGCCCCGGCCGCTGCTGCCCGGGTTCGGGCCCGAGGTCGGGAGCGGCCGTCCGTACGCCCAGCCCGAAATCGCCACTGGCCGGCCGCACGACCAGCCGGAGTTGACCGCCGCGCCGGTGTCGGCCCAGCCGATGTCCGCCGCACCCGCCCCGCCGGCTTCCTTGATGGACGAGCGGGAGACGGCCCGGTTGCCGTATGCCAAGCCGCACCAGCCGCCAGTGGCCTATCCGGAGCCATCCGCCGCACCCGAGCTGGCGCCTGGCTGGGGCCCGCCGACGGACGGCCGGGCGCCCTGGAACGCCGAGCAGGAGGCCGCCGCGCAGGCCGCACGCGCGCAACAGCCCGCTGAGCACGACCATCAGGTGCCGGAGACTGGGACGTACGACCTGGCGCCTTCGCCGGTCGCGGATCGCGCTCCCGAGACGTACCAGGCCGAACAGTCGTCGCCTGTCGTTGCACCGCTGCCGTTCGCGGTCGTACCGCACAGCGTGGCGCCCGCTCCGGAGCCTGAGTCGTATCGTGCAGAGCCAGAGCCAGAGCCAGAGCCAGAGCCAGAGCCAGAGCCTCAGCCGCCGGCGGAGGCTGGCCCGTATCGCGTCGATCCGCAGCTGACCGCGGAGCCCCATCCCTACCGCGTTGACCAGCAATCGACCGCGGAGCCCAATCCCTACCGCGTCGACCCGCCTCCGTCGCCGTCGACGCAAGGTGCTGATCTGTACGGCGGTGCGGCCGAGCCGCAGCTTCCCTCGGCCGCGCTGCCGCACAGCGCTGGGCAGCCTGACTCGTACGCTGCCGAGCCCGAGCCGGCCGTTTCGTCGCCACCGTTGCCATCCGCCGTCGTGCCGCATGGTGTCGGTCAACCTGATCCGTACGCCGTCGAGCAGGAGTCGGATCTGCCGCCGGAGCTGGTGGTGCGGCCGCCGTTGCCGTCGACCGTCGTGCCGCACAGCGTCGCGGGGGAGTTTGACCCGTATCGCGTCGAGCCGCAGCCCGACCTGCCGCCAGAGCCGGTGGTGCGGCCGCCGCTGCCCTCGGCAGTCGTGCCGCACAGCGCGAAACCGGCGGGCAGTGACTCCCATCGCGTCGAGCCGCAGCCGTCGACCCCTGGCCCCTATCGGGTCGAGCCGCCATCCGCCGCCGCGCCGTCGTTGCCGTCGGCGGTCGTGCCACATCCCGTGGCGCCACCCGCGCAGCCGCCGTCGGAGGCCGGTTCTTACTGGCCAGAGACCCAGCCGGCGGCAGCGCCGCCGCTGCCATCCGCGGTTGTGCCGCATGCGGCGGCCGTTCAGCCGCCGAGCGTGGCCGAGGAGCCGGCCGGCAACGGGCTGCCGGGTTGGTTCGAAGAGCCTCCCCGGAGTCACCAGGCCGACAAGACTGTGGAATACCCGGTCGGGCATCCGGCAGCGCAAAGCGCGTGGCTCGAACAGTTCGCCGCAGCTCAGGAGACTGCTGCTCAGGAGAATCAGGCCGCGCCGGAACCTCCGGCCACCCCGCCCGTCCCAGCGGCTCCGCCTTTCCCGGTCGCGCAGTCGTACCCAGCCGCCCAGGCCAGCGCACCTCCGTACGCGGCTGGCCAGCCTTACGCGGCCGCCGCGCCGGCCGCTTCGCCGTTCCCGGCCAGCCAGCCCAGCCCACCGCCCCAGCCGGCCACTCAGCCGTACGCTGCCGCGCAGCCCAGCGGTCCGCCGTACGCTGCCGCGCAGCCCAGCGGTCCGCCGCAGCCCGCCGCTTCGCCAGCCGCGCCGCCGTACGTGGCAGCCCAGCCGCCGATGCCGCCGGCTGACTCCTCGATGGCCGGGCAGCGGACCCAGGAGATCGAGCCGCCGTACTGGACTCAGCCGCAGCCGGCGGCCGCCCAGCCGCAGCCACAACCTGCGGCTGGGCAGGAGCCGCCCTACTGGGCTGGCCAGCCGGCCGAGCAGCCCTACTGGCCAGGTCAGCAGCCCGCTGCGACGCACCCGGCCGGCCCGCCCTCCTGGCAGGGCGAACCAGCCACGTCCGGGGCACCGCAACCGCCCGCGCCGCAGCAGAAAAACGGGCCGGATGAGCACGAGGACACCCGGCCGTTCTGGTTCGGTCAGCCGGCTCCCGAGCCCTATCGGGTGGAGCCGCCCGCGCAGCCGCGCAGCGTCGACCCGTACGCGCCGCCGCCCGCCACCGACCGGCGCAGCGCCGATCCGTATCTGGTCGACCAGCGAGTGGTGCCGGCGCCGCCCTACCCGCCCAACAACAGCGAACCGCGAACCTGACGTTTTCGTGGTGGAAACGCCGAAACGTCCAGCTCTCAAGGTGCGTGGTCGGGAGGGCTAGTCGCCCTGGGTGGCGCCTTCGCGGTTGATGGCGGCGTTGAGTTGCTGGCGTACGTCCTCAGCCATCCAGTGGGCGAGGACGTGCGGCACGTGACCATCGCGGCAGGACGACAGCGCACCGGCCACCCGGCCCCGCGTCCGCTCCAGCATCTCGTGCCACTGGACCGGCTGCCCGGCGTCGGCTGACACGTCGTACGCCCGCTCGCGCGCCGAGAACAGCGCGGTCAGCTCCTCGACCGCGTCGCCGTGCTGCCACCAGCAGGGCAGGATCTCGCGCTGCAGGCTGTAGCGGTAGACGAGCCCCTCGACGAACCGCACCAACCGCCGCCAGGCGGTGCCGCGCTCCGGGCCGGTCAGGGTGGCCCAGTCGATCGACTTCGGGCCGTCCGGCCGGTTGGCCTGCTTGCCTTCGAGGTCGCCGACGCGCTCCAGCAGTTGGTCGATGACCTCCTGCTGCACCTCGATGGTGTTGATGAGCATCTGGTAGCCCGAACGCAGGTCCATCGGCGGCAGCGCGTCCTCGCTGACCAGCCCATTCGCGCTGGTCACGGCCGCCGCGGCCGAATCGGCGGGCGGCTGGGTGGCGACCGGCTCGAGGCCATTGGCCCACTCGCGGGTCGCTTCGCCCTCGGCGCCGTTCAGGCTGCTCATCGCCCTCCTCCCGTACGTCAGCGATCTTCCCGGATGGTAGCCGAAGCGGGGGTGTGTGGCGGCAGTTCCTGCCGCTGGGCCGCAACTGGCTCGCGTCGGCAAGGCACGTCCTGTAAGCACCTGACTGGGCTGGGTGAGGATGGGGAGATGGCCGACAGCCTGGGTGCGACCCCTCAGTACGAGTCCATTGCCGATGAGTTCCTGTCCCACGCGCGGGACGGCTTCTACAACGCGCATTACGACCGGCCCGCGTGCCTGCGGCTGCTGGCGCAAGTGCGCGGTCTGGACGTACTCGACGCGGCCTGTGGACCCGGTCTCTATGCCGAGGAGCTGGTCGTCCGCGGCGCGCGGGTGATCGGTTTCGACAGCAGCCCGCGGATGGTCGACCTGAGTCGCCAGCGCGTACCAGCCGGCGACTTTCGCGTACACGACCTGACCGAGCCGCTCGGCTGGCTGCCGGACGAGTCGATGGATCGGGTGCTTTTCGCGCTGGCGCTGGAATATGTCGACGACAGGGTGGCCATGCTGCGGGAATTTCACCGGGTGCTGCGCCCAGATGGCGCGTTGGTGCTGTCCCGGCTGCACCCGACCGGCGACTGGCTGCGGCACGGTGGCGGCTATTTCGACGTACGGGTCGTCGAAGAGACGTACAGCGGGGGGTGGAAACTGCGCTATTGGATGGCGCCATTGGAGCGTACGTGCGAGGAACTGCACCAGGCCGGCTTCCTGATCGAGCGCCTGGTGGAACCCGTGCCCGAGCCCGCGGTGCAGGCGCTGGATCCTGAGGATTACCAACTCCTGCGCCGCGAGCCACGCGGTTTCCTGGCTATCAAAGCCATTCCCGATCCCCGCCGAAGGTAACCGTCGTTAGGGGAGGGAGCGAGTGCCGGTGATGGACCACGCTTGTGCCACCCGGTCGCCGTCGATGCGCAGGATGTCGATGCCGGGCTTGCGCTCAGCTGCGTTGTCCTTCAAGAAATCGGCGACCCAGTGGCCGGTGACGTACCCACCGGCCGCGTCCACGATCGGGCCGACGACCGTGCGGTAGGTCAAGTTTTCATAGCGGGCGCGGAAGTCGCCGATGAACTTGGCCAGCTCGTACGGGCCGCGCAGTTCGTCCGCGGTCGGGATGTCCCGGCCGAAATGCACCTGGAAATCGGCGGTGACGAGTTTTTCGGCAATGTCGAGGTCGCCGTTCCAGAGCGCGGTCCAGTCGGTCCACAGCTGTCGTGCGTCGGTCATCTGTCTGATCCTCTCGGTTGGTGAGGACCAGGTTTCACCGCTTCGGCGACACCGTCCTGTCGGTGTTTACGGTCACTTCCATGCCGACCAACTGGTGCCCGAGTGCGCTCATCTCCAGCAGGTTGACCTCTCGGTCCCGGACCTGCTCGTCGAGCATTTCGGCGGCTCGGATCCGGTCCAGCCGAAAGCCGCGGACAGCCTCCCGGAGCCGGCACCAGGCCAGCAAATACCAGTGTGGATCGCTGCCCAGGAATCCCAGTGGCTCCACCAGTCGCTGCGAATCCACGCCATTGCGGTCCGCATAGCGCAGCCGCAACAATCGCCGCGAAGCCAGTGCCTCGTGGACCGGAGCAGGTGCGGCCGGTGGCTTTTGGGAAGCTACGAACACAATCCGGTCGGCCAGCGCGTGCGCGGACTCGAGATCGCCGGCCGGCATCACCGCGCGGACCTTCTGCAGGGCCGTACGAGCCGCCGATGCGAACGGTGTTCCGGTGAGTGATCGCAAGCCGATGGCGAGCGCGGTCGCCTCATCCGGGGTGATCGCGAGCGGTGGCAGCGTACGCTCGCGATCCAGCGCATACCCGCCGGACCTGCCCGCCACCGGATAAATCGGTACGCCGGACTGTTGTAGGGCGCTCAGATCCCGTTCGACGGTCCGCGCGCTGACCTCGAACCGCTGCGCGAGCCATCGCGCGCTGCGCGGCCGGGGCGCCACCGCCCGCAACTCCTCGACCAGCGCATAAAGCCGATCCGTCCGATTCACTCTGCGAGGCTATCCGGTGAGATTGCGGATCCTGGCAAGAATGGGGGATGCGGACAAACGGGCGTGACGGAGGATGAGGGCAAAACTGGGGACGGTTAGTCGGCGGCTTGCCAGGAGCGCCATAAGGACGCGTACGAGCCGCCGGCGGCGATGAGGTCGTGGTGGCTGCCGATTTCGCTGATCCGGCCGTTCTCGACGACGGCGACCCGGTCGGCGTCGTGGGCGGTCTGCAGCCGGTGGGCGATGGCGACGACCGTACGTCCGCGCATGACGGCGGCCAGCGACTGCTCCAGGTGGCGGGCCGCGCTGGGGTCCATAAGTGAGGTGGCCTCGTCCAACACCAGGGTGTGCGGGTCGGCCAGTACGAGCCGGGCCAGCGCCAGCTGCTGCGCCTGGCCGGGCTCCAGCGTCTGCTGGCCCGACCCGACCGCGGTGGCCAGGCCGTCCGGCAGTGCGTCCACCCACGCGTCCGCGTCGACGGCGACCAGCGCCGCCCGCAGCTGTTCGTCTGTCGCGGCAGGCGCGGCGAGCCGCAGGTTGTCCGCGATGGTGCCGACGAAAACGTGATATTCCTGCGTCACCAGCGCCACATGTGAGCGCAGCCGGTCCGGCGGCAGGTCGGCGATGGGTACGCCGCCGACCGTCACCTCGCCGGTGCGCGGCCGGGCGATGCCGGCCAACAGCCGGCCAATGGTGGATTTGCCGGCGCCGCTCGGGCCGACCACCGCCAGCCGTTCGCCTGGCCGGAGCTGCAAGGAAACATCGTGGAGGACATCTTTGCCATTGTCATAAGCGAAAGACACATCGGACAGTTGGATTTGTTCGTCGATCGGCTCCGCCGCGTCCGCCATCCGCGGCGCACGGGCCTGCGCGACTCCGACCACCCGTGCGAGCGCGGCCGCGCCGACCTGGACCTCGTCCAGCCATGAAATCAGCGAATCCAGTGGATCGTTCAGTGCGATCACATAAAGCGTGACGGCGGTGACCGCGCCAAGGCTCGCGACGCCCTGCGAATAAAGCCAGCCGCCCCACGCCACCGCGATCACCATTGGCAGCAGGAAAGTCACCTCAACGGTCGGATACCACCGAGTCCGCAGCCCCAAAGTGTATTTCTCCACCTCGAAAGCCGCCGCGATGTCGTTCTCGGACCGGCGAACCCGCCGCCGTGGCAACCGCAGAGCCTCGACCGTACGAGCGCCATCGACGGTTTCGTGGACACCGGCCAACAATCGCGCATATCGCGCGCGTTCGGCGAGATAGGCCGGAGTGGCGTGTTTGAGATACCAGCGGGTGGAAATCGACAGCAGTGGAAGAAGGATGAAGCAGGGCAGAAAAATCTGCCATCCGGCAATCGCCGCCGCGGCGATGGTCAACAGCGAGGTGACCACCGCGACCATCACTTCCGGGATGCCCGCTCGTACCACCCGACTCAACGCACCCACGTCGGAGGTGGCCCGAGTCAGCAGGTCGCCGGAGCCGGCTTTCTCTACTGTGGACAGTGGCAGCTCGGTCACCCGCTCGACGAATTCCTCCCGCAGTTCCGCCAGAACCTGCTCGCCGAGCGTTGAAGAACAGTAGTTCGCATATCGGATCAGGACGGTCTGGGCGATCAGGAAGGCGGCGAAAAGTGCCGCTATCGTGTCGATTCGCGGCACGGTGATGCCGGTGGTCACGCCGTCGACCAGCTCGCCGAGCAGCCGCGGTCCAGCCAACCCGGCGACCGCGGCCAGGCCGTGCAGCACCAGCATCCGCAGGATGCCACGCGGATGCTGGCGCATCAGCTGACCGGCGTAGCGCCGAGTGTCCACAGTGGACGCGATCGGCAACAAATGGCTCATGACGACCCTCGGGTGACGACGGTTTGGTACGCGATGTTCTGCCGCATCAACGCGTGATGGTCGCCAGCGTCGGCGCCGACGCCGCCGGCCGGCAGGAAGACCACCTCGTCGGCGGCGCCGGCGATCAGCGGGCTGGTGCTGAAAACCACGGTCGTCCGCCCGGAGCGCGCTCCCGCGAGCCGCTGGGCGATCCGGTGCTCGGTGTGCGCGTCCACCGCGCTGGTCGGCTCCAGCATGATGAGTACGGCCGGGTCAGCGACCAATGAGCGGGCCAAAACCAGCCGCTGCCGCTGCCCGCCGGAAAAGAACCGGCCCTGTTCCACCACTTCGGTGTCGAGCCCGTCCGCCAGCCCGGAAACCACGTCACCGGCATCGGCCGCCGAAATCGCGGCCAGGATGCGGGACCGGTCGGCCTGGTCGGTCGGGTCGAGTTCTTCGGCCAACGGGCCGGAAAACATGTGCGGATGCGGATCCGCGAGCAGGATAGTCGCCCGTACGTCCTCAAGCGCCAACTCGTCCAACCGGACGCCGCCGAACCGTACGTCCGCGTCCACATATCGCGCCAACCGCTCAGCCAGCGTGTCCGCGTCGGCTCGCCGCTCACACACCACCGCGGTGAAAAGTCCCGGTTTGAATTCGGCCCCGGAAACGGCATCCGTGAGCGTCGCGGTGGCCGGCTCCGGCAGCGGCACCGGGACGCCCGGCGACACAATGTCCCGCTCCAGCCGCAAAACCGCCACGATCCGTTTCGCCGCCACGTTCGCCTTCGTCAACACCTCAGCCATTTCCGCGAAAGTCCGCAGCGGCAGGACCAGAAAGGCGGCATACGCGTACGAGCTGACCAGTTGACCGGCGGTGATCTGGTGAGTCACCGCGAGCCGGGCGCCCAACCAGGCGATCAGCACAGCGAAAAGCCCGGGCAACAGGATCTGGGTCGCTTCCATGGTCGAGGCGACCTTCGCGACCCGCACGCCGGCGTACCGCACTCGCTGGGAGGCTTCTCGGAAGTTTCGTACGACCAGTGTTTCGCCACCGATGCCGCGAAGAACCCGCAGGCCCGCGACCGTGTCGGACGCGATGGTCGCGGTGTCACCGAAAAGCTTGCGCTGCTCGGCCTGGCGGCGCTCCAGCAGCCGCATCATGGGTCCGACGATCAGCATCAGGATCGGCGTACCGATGACCACGACGATCCCGAGAATCGGCGTCGTCACCACCATAAGTGTTGCCACACCGAAGAAAGTCAGCACAGCGCCGGCGGTACGGTTGGAAACCTCGTACGCGTCGCCGATGTGTTCCATGTCGCTGGCGGTGACCGCCACCACCTCGCCGGTGGAGATCCGTCGCGGCAGCACCGCGCCGAGCCGGGCCGCCTGCTCGACGACCAGCTGCTCCACCCGGTACGCGGCGGAAAGCCAGCTGGAGACGGCGAACCGGTGTCGCATGATGCCGGTCGCGGCCTGCACGAGGCCGGCGACCAGTAGGACGGCGACCCAGCTGGCGAGGGCTTTCGGGCTGTGCCGTGCGAGGCCTTCGTCCAGCGCTTTTCCCAGCGCCAACGGCATTGCCGCGGCCGATCCCATCCACAACACGCCGAAGGTCATGCCGCCGGCCGAAATGCCGGCCTGCTGGCGCCACATCCACAGCAGAAACCGGGCCGGCGAGCTCAGTCGCGGCCTACCGGCATCTGGATGGGGAAAAGTGCGCACGTATCAACACGCTACGGCCGCGGCCGGTTTTTGTCCGAACGATTTATTGGCGCAGGACCGCGATGTCAGCAGTTTGCCTGTGACGCCGAGTCCAGCCGTTTCGTCGCGGTCGCCAGACGATACCTTGCGGTGAGTAGTGCGAGAGTGACATTCTGTGCGCGTGTACGGGGACGACGAGCGCCTTCGTCGCATGCTGGAGAAGGCTCGCCAGCAGCGCGAGCGCTCCGAACGGGAGACCCCGCCGGACGTCCGGCGGGTTGGCCGTACGTCCACCGGCAACCCCAGCGAACTCTACGAACACGCCAAGCCACGGCCGCCCGCGAACGCGCCACCAACCCACACCGCCCACTCGGTGCAGCGGGCGCGCTTTGTCCGAGCGGAAAAGGCTGAGTATTACGAGCTCATCGCGAGAACTCTCGAAGAGGCGGGACAGTTGTGGTCCTTGGCCAGCGAGGCCTGATCCCCGCACTGACCAAGGGCGCTGCTCCGGCGGGGCAAGGTGGTCCGATCAGATGATCAAGGACCCGGTGAATGCCTGTGATGGACGACATGTGGTGATCATGGAATTTTGGTGATATGTCACGTTGGAATTAACATCAATTCCTTGATCAAGAAGGATTGTACGAGTCGCTGAGAAAACGCTGCGCTTATGCGTACGGCGAATCGTTGCTTATGGCGGCGTAGACCTGACACGCTTGTCGGGTGAATGACGACGAGCTCTCGAAAGGTGACTTGGACTTCGACCTGTGTGTCTTGGGCGATGCGCTGACCAGCTGGCACCAGGCGGTCGACGCTGGTGAACAAACCCCGATTGGCCGGATCGCGGTCTGCTCCGAGGTCGGCGAGCCGCTCGTCTCGGTGGCGCTCACTGACTGGCACGTCGATCGACTGTCCGGTTACCTGGTCGGGGAGTGGGCCGGGCTGCGGCTCGCGACCCCGGTCGTGCTCGTCGAGCTGCTGGAGAAGATCGTTGAGCCGGCTGGTGACTCCGAGGAGATCATCGGCTTCCTCGCCATCGACGACTCGTACACCACCTGCCGTCACCTGCTCGCGCTCTGTCCGCGCGGCGCCGACATCCTCGCCGAGATGCTGGGAGTGAGCGCCGCTATCGCGACGATCGAGCGCAAGGAGACCCGCTCAGCCCATGGCCGGGTGGTTTTCCGGCCCGGCAGCCGGGTACGGGTCCTCACCGGGCTGCAGGGCAGCGGCCTCGGCACGGTGTCCCGGGTGCGGACGACCCTGAAGGTCGGCACACCGGAGCTGTTCGTCTACGACGTACGCCTCGACGACGGCCACGGCGAGCTGCTCCGGTTTACCGCCGACCGGCTGGAAAACCACGTCCGCCGTTAGTGCTCCTTGGTGTCTAAAACTCAAGACAAACGTCAGAGTTTTGGACACCAAGGAGCACTAGCCGGTTCCTCGCATGTCAGGCCAAGAGAGCGGCTCTCTTCTGGGGAAGTCGTGAAGGACCGATTCCTTTCCGGGAGCCGAGGAGTCTCTTCTGCGTAGGCATTGACCATCGATGGGAGTTGGGCATGGCAGGGGACAGGGTTGTCGCTGTCGTAGGCGCGACGGGGAAGCAGGGCGGTGGGCTCGTACGGGCGATCGCCGCCGATACCGCGGGAGGGTTCGTGGCGCGGGCGCTCACCCGGGATGGGAAGTCGGAGGCCGCTCGTCAGCTCGCGGACCTGGGCGTCGAGGTGGTGGAGGCGGATCTGGACGAACCGGCTTCGATCGAGGCGGCGTTCGCCGGCGCGTACGGGGCCTATTGCGTGACCTTTCCGTCGGCGGGTTTTGGGCCGGAGAAGGAAATCGAGCACGCTCGTACGATGGCAGATGCGGCTCATGGGAATGGACTCGCGCACGTCATCTGGTCGACTTTGGAGGACACCAGGGATTTTGTGTCGTTGGACGACGAGCGGATGCCCACATTGCTGGGAAAGTACAAGGTGCCGCCGTTTGACGTGAAAGGCGAGGCGGACGCCGTTTTCGCAGAAGTTCCGACGACTTTCCTGCGTACGACGTTCTATTGGGAGAACATGTTCTTCCCTGTGCTGGGGCCGAAGCGGGACACCGATGGCACACTCACGCTCACTTTGCCCCTCGGTGGCGCGAAGCTGGCGGGGATCGCGGCTCAGGACATTGGCCGGTGTGCGTACGCGATCCTGCGGCGCCCGGAGCTGATCGGCGAGACCGTCAGCATCACCGGCGAAAATCTGACTGGGACCCAGATGGCTGCCGCGCTGACCGCTGCACCGGGAGAATCGGTACGGTTCAAGGACATTGCGCCGGCTGATTTTCGTGGGCTCTTCCCGGGAGCCGATGCCATCGGGAACATGTTCCAGTTCTACCAGGATTTCGAGGACACCTGTATTGGTGCACGGGACCGGCAGGTGGTGCTCAGGCTGCATCCCGGTTTGCTGGGTTTCGCGGACTGGCTCGTACTGAATTCCCAGGTGATGTCATGACCGCGGTGCTCGATGAGGTGGCCCGTGAACTGGTCGACGGAAGAAATGTCGCGACTCTCGCGACCGTCAACCCCGACGGCCAGCCGCAGTTGTCGATTGTCTTCGTGAAACGGGAAGACGATGTGGTGATCTTCTCGACGCTCGCCGGCCGGCAGAAGACGCGCAACATGTTACGCGACCCGCGGGTCACCGTGCTCATCGTCAATCCTGCCGGCGGGTACGTGGAAATTCGCGGCGCTGTCGAAATTGTTGACGATCCAGAGAAACTCCTGCCCAAGGAGATGTATGCCAAATACATGGGCGGCGTTGAGCCACCGCCGGAGCCCGAGGTCGAGCGGGTGATCGTACGAGTGAAGCCAGCCAAGGTGGTCCGCTTCTCGCCCTGAATCAGGCGTCGGCGACGGCGGTCCAGAGGTCGCCGAAACGGCGGGCGAAGCCGTTGGTGTCGACGTCGATCTCGGCGGTGAAGTCACCGGTGCCGTAGCGCCAGCGGTCGAGGCCGATCCGTTCGTACGACTGTTGTTGCAGTTGGAGTTTCATTTCCGGGAAACGCAGGCAGACGGCGTTGACGTTGGCGCGCAGCTCCAGGTCGTCGGCGTGGCCACGGGTGAGTCGGCGGATCGGGAACGTCTTGGTGCTGGGGCTGAAGCCGAGGTCGATGTCGACGCAGCCGTCGAAAGCCGGGGTGTCCTCGCCACTGACGAACCAGTGGCCCTCGCCGTCCGAGGTCATCACCACCGGCAGGTGATGTTCGGAGACGACGGCGACCGACCGGGTCCGCCAGCCGTAGTCCAGGTCGATCCGGTAGCGCAGGTGGGCGGGCTTGCCTTCCATCGGGATCAGCACGACGCCGTTGAGGCGGTGGCCGGCGTCGGTGATCGCCATTTCGCAGTATTCACTGCTGGAAAACCAGTCACCCCGCCACAGGATCGTTGCCATTCAGCCCCCCAAGCGATCACGTTGCGCGGTCGGTGCCCCAGCGCGACCGCGCACCGTAGTGACCTGATGATAGGCGGTTATTGTTGATCTACGTGGCGGACTTGGGGGATATCTCGCCGGCTCCGAAGGTGATGCCTTTCGCCTCCTTGCCCACCGCGGCCAGCAGCGTGACGATCAACAACACCGGAATAATGGTGACTGCCAGCGCAAACGGGTAACCGTACGAAGCCGCGAGGGCTTGCTGGATGGGCAGGTTCAGAGCCGCGATCAGGTTGCCCAGCTGGTAGGTGACACCGGGATAAAAGCCGCGAATCTCGTCGGGGCTCATCTCGGTGAGGTGCGCCGGGATCACACCCCACGCGCCCTGGACCACGAACTGCATCAGGAAAGAGCCCAGCGCCAGCGCGCCAAGCGTGGTGGAGAAGGCGAAAAGCGGCACGATCGGCAGTCCGACCAGCGCGGCGATGATGATCGTACGGCGCCGGCCCAGTCGTTCGGACAGGCCGCCGAGCAGGGTGCCGCCACAGATCGCGCCGATATTGTAGATGATCGCGATCAGGATCGACTGGTTCGCGGAGTAGTGCAGGCCGGCCTTGAGGAAGGTCGGATAAATGTCCTGGGTGCCGTGGCTCATCCAGTTGAAAGCGGTCATTAACAGGATGAGATAGACAAAACGCCGAAGGACCTTGATGTTGAAGAACACCTTGCCGGGCGTGACGCTGGTTTGTTTGACGCGCTCTTTCGTACGCTCCCAGGCTTCGCTCTCCTTGACCTTGACCCGCAGGTAGAGCGACAGCAGCGCCGGCAGGATGCTGAAGGCGAACAGGCCGCGCCAGCCCAGAAACGGGTTGATGATGAAGAAAGCGACGGCGGCGAGCAAGTATCCGACCGCGTATCCCTGCTGCAGCAAGCCAGAGTAGAAGCCGCGCTTCTCGGTCGGGATCTTTTCCATGGCCAGCGCGGCGCCGAGGCCCCATTCGCCGCCCATGCCGATGCCGTAGAGCAGCCGCAGGATCAACAGGATCGTGAAGTTTGGCGCGAACGCACAGAGAAAACCGACGACGGAGTAGAAGAGCACGTCCACCATCAGCGGCAGCCGGCGACCGGCCGAGTCCGCCCACCGGCCGAAAATGAAGGCGCCGACCGGTCGCATCGCCAGGGTGGCGGTGGTCAGGAACGCGACGGTGATCAGCGAGACGTGGAACGTCGTGTGGATCTCGTCGTACACCAGAACCACGATGAAATAGTCGAACGCGTCCATCGTCCAGCCGAGTAAAGCGGCCAGAAACGCGTTGCGTTGTTCGGGAGTCAACCCACGGGCCTGCTGCACTGGGGAAAGGGACACGTCCCACCTCTCGCCGACGACAAGGCGACGTTAGGGCCCGTAACGCCGGAGCGCATCCCAAACTTTATTTACCTTTCGACAGGCTTTTCGTCAGAAATCCCTCGATAGCCGCCTTGACCTGCGATGCGTACCGGTCGCCGAGCAGGAGGACACCGTGATCCGAGCCGGGGAAGATCAACACCTACTCGGTGCCGAGATCCGCGTCGGCCATCATGAGCAGCGGGGATGCGATCGTGAGGGCGGCGATCCTCGTTCGAGTCGGGGACACCGGGGCAGCTTAGAATGGGCCCCACCGGCCGCAGGTGGTCATTCGAGAGGATTCGAAAGTCTTGAGCACCCAGCCGACCGACCGACCGGTTCTGGTGGTGGACTTCGGCGCGCAGTACGCGCAGCTGATCGCCCGCCGGGTCCGGGAGGCCCGGGTCTACTCCGAGATCGTGCCGCACACCATGCCGGTCGCCGACATGCTGGCCCGCCAGCCGGCCGCGATCATCCTGTCCGGCGGCCCGTCGAGTGTCTACGCCGACGGCGCGCCCAGCGTGGACCGTGAGCTGCTGGCCACCGGGGTGCCGACTTTTGGGATCTGCTATGGCTTTCAGGCGATCGCGCTGGCGCTGGGCGGCACCGTCGCGCACACCGACAGTCGGGAATACGGGCGTACCGAGCTGAAGGTCACCGCGGCCGACTCGGCGCTTTTTCACGGGCTGCCGGCGGGGCAGTCGGTGTGGATGAGTCACGGCGACGCGGTCACCGCGGCGCCGGCCGGCTTCCGGGTCACCGCGGCCACCGACCGAGTGCCGGTGGCCGCATTCGAGGACACCGCGCGGGCAGTCGCCGGCGTGCAGTTCCACCCGGAGGTCATGCACACCGAGCACGGCCAGGCCGTGCTGGAGCACTTCCTCTACGAGGTGGCCGACATCCGTCCACAGTGGACGACCGCGTCCATCGTGGCCGAGCAGGTGGAGGCGATCCGGGCCCAGGTGGGCGGCAAGCGAGTGATCTGTGCGCTGTCCGGTGGAGTCGACTCGTCGGTCGCCGCCGCCCTCGTACAGCAGGCCGTCGGAGACCAGCTGACCTGCGTTTATGTCGATCACGGTCTGCAGCGGTCGGGAGAGTCCGAGCAGGTTGAGCGGGACTTCGTGGCCGCCACCGGGGTCAACCTGAAGGTGGTCGACGCGAGCGAGCAGTTCCTGTCCGCGTTGGACGGCGTCTCCGATCCAGAGACCAAACGCAAGATCATCGGCCGCGAGTTCATCCGGGTCTTCGAGCAGGCCGCCCGGGAGGTTGTCGCCGACGACTCGGTCGACTTCCTGGTGCAGGGCACGCTCTATCCGGACGTCGTGGAGTCCGGCGGCGGCGCTGGTACGGCGAACATCAAGAGTCACCACAACGTGGGCGGGCTGCCGGACGACCTGCAGTTCGCGCTGGTGGAGCCGCTGCGCACGCTGTTCAAGGACGAGGTCCGCAAGGTTGGGCTGGAGCTGGGCCTGCCGGAGGCGATCGTCTACCGGCAGCCGTTCCCCGGCCCGGGCCTGGGCATCCGGATCGTCGGCTGCGTCACCGCCGAGCGGCTGGAGCTGCTGCGCGCGGCCGACGCGATCGCCCGCGCCGAGCTGACCGCGGCCGGGCTGGACCGGGAGATCTGGCAGTGTCCGGTGGTGCTGCTCGCGGACGTGCGATCCGTCGGGGTGCAGGGCGACGGCCGTACGTACGGCCACCCGATCGTGCTGCGACCGGTGTCCAGCGAGGACGCCATGACCGCCGACTGGACCCGGCTGCCGTACGACGTGCTGGCCCGGATCTCGACCCGCATCACCAACGAGGTGCCAGGGGTTAACCGGGTCGTGCTCGACGTCACCAGCAAACCCCCAGGCACCATCGAGTGGGAGTAGCCGTCGTTACAATCGGAATCCGATTGTCACGACCGGGGCGGGCTGACCTGCGGGTCTGTTTTTGGCTGTGACAATCGGATTCCGATTGTGACGACAGGCGCGAGTTCGGCGGCGAAGGGGTGTGCGGTGACGCTGGTAGCCGGGGTCGACAGTTCCACCCAGTCGACGAAGGTCCTGGTGGTCGATGCGGCGGACGGCCGAGTCGTACGCACCGGTGACGCGCCCCACCCGGACGGCACCGAGATCGACCCGACGGCCTGGTGGCATGCGCTGGCGGTGGCGACCGAGGGCGGGCTGCTCAACGACGTGTCGGCGATCGCGGTCGCCGCGCAGCAGCACGGCATGGTCACGTTGGACGGCGAGGGCGAGGTCGTACGCCCGGCGCTGCTCTGGAACGACCTGCGTTCGGCTCCGGACGCGGCCGATTTGATCAACGAGCTGGGTGGCCCGGATCGGTGGGCGTCGGCGGTTGGCTCGGTGCCGCTGGCCAGCTTCACTGTGACCAAGCTGCGCTGGCTGCGCCGATCTGAGCCGGACCTGGCTGACCGAGTGGCATCGGTGATGTTGCCGCATGACTGGCTGACGATGCGGCTGACCGGCGCCGAGCCGACCACTGATCGCGGGGACGCCTCCGGCACTGGCTACTTCGACCCAGCGACCTCGCAATACCGCCCTGAGCTGCTCAAACAGGCCTTCGGTCGGACGCCGGCCCTGCCCCGAGTGGCGGCTCCCGGCGAGGTGGTCGGACAGACCGATCGGGGTGCGGTGATCGCGGCCGGCACCGGCGACAACATGGGCGCGGCGCTCGGGCTGGGGTTGGAGACCGGAGACGTCGTCGTCTCGATGGGCACGTCAGGGACCGTTTTCGCGGTCGCCGAGCAGCCGAGCGTCGACCCGAGCGGCGCGGTCGCCGGGTTCGCCGACGCCACTGGCCGCTGGTTGCCGTTGGTCTGCACGCTGAACGCGGCCCGCGTACTGGCCGCCGGCCGGCACCTGCTCGGCGTCGAGCCGGCCGAGTTCGACGCGTTGGCGCTGGCCGGTCCACCCGGCGCCGGTGGCCTGACTCTCGTCCCGTACCTGGAGGGCGAGCGCACCCCGAACCTTCCGACGGCGTCCGGCCGGCTGGTCGGGCTGCGGCTCGCGAACACCACTCGCGAGCACCTGGCCCGCGCCTTCGTCGAGGGCATGCTCTGTGGGCTCGCCGACGGCCTGGACGCGCTGCGTGCGCAGGGCGTGGCGCCCAGGCGGCTGCTGCTGACCGGTGGCGCGGCCCGTTCGTTGGCCGTGCAGGAGATCGCCGGGAGCCTTTTCGATGTGCCTGTGGAGGTGCCGGAGCCGCTGGAGTACGTGGCGATGGGAGCCGCTCGGCAGGCGGCCTGGGCGGCCTCTGGAGCCGCTGCCGCACCGGCCTGGCAGGTCCGCTCCCGCGCTGTCGAGGCGGCTCCACAGCCGGACGTGGCTGGAGTCGTACGCGAGGCGTACGCGTACGCTCGCGACCACCTCGCCGCCGAATTGGGCTGGGCCCTGTCTGGTTATTGCGGCGGGCGATAGCCGAGCCCAGGAGCCGCCTGGCGGCAACGCGGGAAAGCCCCCATAGCGCTGCTATGAAGGCTTTCCCGCGGCACCACCAGCCGACTCCTGAATCTCGACTCTCATCCCACCGCAATAACCAGACAGGACCCAAACCCGGCCTCACCCGGTCGAAACTCAAAACGCATAGTCGCCATGAGTGCAAGCCCATTCAGGCAGCCGGCAGGTGTCGATTGGGTGATTGTGCCGTTACGTCCCGCCTACTTAATCGTGTCAGAGTCCGAATTTGGTCTCGTCCTACAGAGTGATTCGGTGGTCCACCGGGTACGTAAGCTCGGTCGGATATGGCATGGTGGTCAATCGCACCTGGGCGTCGCGCCGACCGGCGAACTACGACGGACCCAGGCAGGAGGACGTAGTGCAAGCACGACCCTGGCGTCGGGGCACGATAGACCGCCCCAGACCGTTGGGCCGGCGGTGGACGCGGGGGCTGCGTCGAAGTGGCGTCTTCGCCCGGCGGGTTTTGATCCGCCGGCCGGGATCTGGACGACCGCTTAGCGGCTGGAGCCTCATCCCACCGCGGGGCGGTGGTGCGGCGGTGCTCGAACGGCCGGCCGACGCCCTCGTCGAGCCCACCATAGAGAAGGTCCCCGCGAAGGCGATCAAACCCGAGCCCGAGGTGGACGCACCGGTCGTCGTACCGTTGCTCCCCGGCCCTCAGACCGTCGCCCGCAAAATCAAGTTCGGCCTGGTCACGGCCACGTCGATCGCCAGTCTGGTGTTCGGTACGAGTGCGGTGCTGGTCGCCTTCAGCGGCTACTCCCGGCTCGGCGCGCTGCTGCTGATCGGCTCGGTGGTCTGCGACGGCCTGGACGGCCCGCTGGCCCGCAAGTTCGGGGTCGCGACGCCGTTCGGCGCGCAGCTGGACTCGCTGGTCGACATGTGTTCCTTCGGTGTCGCGGCTCCGGTCGTGAGCTACGTGTGGCTCACCCACGCCGGTGCGCCGATCTTCCTGGTCGCGCCGTCCTGCCTGCTGATCGCCGCCGGCGCGGCACTGCGGTTGGCCCGCTTCAACGTGTCGCCGAAGAACTCGAAGTATTTCTGCGGCGTGCCAACCACCCTCGCCGCCGGCATCCTCGCGATGTTCGCCCTGCTGGTGCGGAACCCGGCCACGATGTGGTGGTTGTCGCTGCTGGTCGGCATGCTGGCGATCCTGATGGTCAGCACCTTCCCGTACGCGAACCTCACCCGGGTCCTGCGGCTGCCACCGTGGCTCTGGCTGGGCGTCGTCGCCGGCGTGGTGTTGATCGACGCCACCGTGACGTTCATCGCCGTGGTGACCGTGTATCTGGTGTCCGGCCCGCTGCTCTGGATGCGGCAGCGGCACGTACTGGCTTCTCGGTAGTTTCCTGCCTACTCAAGGCCGTTTCCTGCTGCTGGGGGCGGCCTTGAGTGCTGTCTGGGGTTCTGCGGTCTCGGGGGGAGTTTTCGCCGAGCGTGGGACTTTGTTCCACGCTCGGCGCCGCACTCCTCGACGCGCTGGAGCGTACGGGTCGACACGCGGGAGATGGGTCAGATCCAGCGGGCGATGATGGTTTCGGCGCCGGTGACGCGGTCGCCTTCGGCGACGGTGGGGTGGGCGGAGTCGGCGGGGAGGTAGATGTCGGTGCGGGAGCCGAACCGGATGTGGCCGAACTTTTCGCCGCGGGACAGCAAAGCGCCGGGGCGGGAGCGTTGGACGATGCGGCGGGCGATCAGGCCGCTGCGTTGGGCGACCACAACTGAGCCGTGGATGGTGTCCAGGACGGTGTATTTGCTGTTGTTGTGCTCGGCATTGGGGTGGCGGGCGTCGGCGTAGCCGCCGGGTTCGTCGATGACGGCGGCGATGCGACCGGCGACTGGGCTGCGGTTGACGTGGACGTCAAGGACGGACAGGAAGACCGCGATCCGCAGCCAGGAAGTGTTCGACGTGCCGAAGCGGTCGTCGGAGATCTCGTCGACGGAAAGGACGACGCCGTCGGCGGAGGAGACGATCGCGTTGGCTTCGGCGGCCTCGTCTGGGACCAGCCGGCGCGGGTCGCGGAAGAACGCGGCGACCGGCAGCGCGGCGGCGGCCGGGATCAGCCAGAACGGGCGCCGGAAAAGTCGCTGGGTGAGCAGCGCGACGCCGGCCATGGCGGCCACCGCGACGACGCCGTCCACGTCAATGCGCATGTCGCGGGTGACCGGCACCCGGGTTGGTGTGTACGCCGGAGCGATCCGGCTCGCCAGCGCCACCGGCGGCTGACCCAACCGCAGGTGATGCACCCGCAGCGGCGGGAACGCCGCGAAGACCGTCTCGGAGCGTACGGCGCAGGCCTGCGCCAACCGGCCGATCTCGGTGCCGGCCCCGCCGGGGGTGGGCGGGCCGAGCGGGGTGGCAAGACTCAGCACCCCACCCGGCACCAGCTTCTCCCGGGCCTGCTCGATCACCTTGTCGGTGCCGGCTCCGTCGCCGGAGATCGGCTCGGCGATCACCACGTGGTCGTACGACTCGATCTCGGCTGGCACGTCCTCGTCCAGCACCTGGACCCGGCCGGCCAGCCGGGCCAGCGATCGCTCGCTGGTCAGCCGGCGCCGCAGCCGGTCGTTCCGGTCGGTTCGCGGGCTGGTCACCACCAGCCGGTCGGTCGGCATCAGGTGGTCGAGCACCCGGTCCACCACTCGCGGGTCGATGCCGATGACCAGCACCCGCTTGGGTTCCGGGTGTCGGGTGACCTCGCTGGTGAGGGTGGCCGCCGCGGTCCGGCTGAGCGATCGGTTACGGACAGGAGTGATCATCGGGGCCCTCGCCAGTCGGAAGCGTCTTCCCGACGAGCATAGGGACCGTCGGGTCAGCCCGTCGCCGGCGGATCGATCCGCGGGCAGTGCGTACCCGGCCGCGGAGTGGCCAGCGTCGTCAGGTACGTGTCGACGGCGGCCATCACGCACGGGTGCAAGTACGTCCCGTGGCCGCTGCCGTCGTACGTCAGGAGCACCGAGTTCGGGATCTGCTGGTGCACGTCGACTGCCCATGCGTACGGGGTGGCCGGATCGTGCACGCTGTTCACCATCAGGATCGGCGCGCTCCCGCGGACGGTGAGCCGGTGTTGCGGGTTCTGGACCGCGATGGCGGCGCCGAGACATCCGGTGACCGAGCTCCAGGCCAGTATCGACCGATGCATGTGCGGCGCGATTTGTTCGAGCGCGCGGCGATAAAGGTCCAGCTCCCCGAACCCGGACACCGACATCGGCCAGTCCTCACAGAAAACCGCCTGGAACGGATTGCGGACCAGGGTGCCCCAGTTCACAGCGGCCCTGGTCCGGCCAACCGCCTGCGGGAGCGGCTTTCCGTCTCGTAGGTCGGCGAGTTCCTCAGCCTCGAAGCCAAAAGAGGAGGCGTCATAGAGCGTGCCCTGTACGTCCTGAAGGAGGTCGGTCGGACTGTATTTCTGTCCCGGGTCGAAAGGATCGGGCAGGTCGCCTTTTTCGGCTCTGGCATAGAGATCGTCGACCACCTTGCCGACATCGTCGCCGTGCAACGCGCACCCGGTGGTACGTCCGCACCAGGCCGCGAAGGCGTCGAACGACCCTTCGATGGACGCGGTCTCGGTTTCCAGGAACCGCCAGGTTCCCACGCTGTGGTCCATGTTGCTGTCCAATGCGAGGGCCCCGTACGTGCTGTGGAAACAGCTCGGCATATTGCTCGCCCATCAGAGTCCCGTACGAAACTCCGTAATATGTCAGCTTCTGCTCACCCAGGGCGGCTCGGATCGCGTCGATGTCGCGGGCCACGCTCGCGGTGTCGACGTGGTCGTAGGACGGACCGGTGGTCTGCCGGCAGCTGGCGGCCTTCTTTTGGTTGTACGCCAGCAGTTGCGCGTACTCTGTGGGAGTGGCTGGAACGACCGGGTCCGGGCCGGCGAGGGCGTCCGAGTCACAGGTCACCGGCTGGCTTTTGTTGACGCCTCGGGGATCCAACCCGATCAGGTCGAAATGTTCGCGGATATCAGCGGAAAAGAACTCCGGGGCCTGTTCGACCCAGGCGACTCCGGGCCGCTGGCGAGCAGGCCCATAAGGACGTACGAAGTGGAGACGACCCGCACTATTCGCTGAGTGAATAGTGCGGGTCAAGCCGTTGCGGGCACCTCGGCCCAAAGGTGCATTCGGTCAGTCGCCGATGACGGTGTCGTCCTCTTTCTTGATGAAGTCAACGGCGGCGGGCTCGGTCGGTACGACCGGCTCGGCCGGGATGACCGCCGGCTGGATGACCGCCGGCTGGATGGCCGTGCGCCGCCGCGGCACCGCGGTCATCAGCCCGACCGCGCCGATCACCACCAGGGTGATAGCCACTGCCAAGGTCACCGGCACCTCGCTGGCCTGGAAGATCTCGTAGATGCCCCACCAGGCGGCGCCGGCCAGGAAGAGCAACCCGAAGATCAGCGACAGTGCGTCGGTCTCATGACGTTTCACGGATGATCTCCACTTCTCCGGCGCCCATCGAGACGCTCAGGGTCAGCGACCCGCCGCCCGGACCGTCGGTGCCGTTGTCCTGCAACTGGGTGTCCACGTTGACTCCGCTGTTCTCTCTGCCGAACAGTTGTGCGCTGCCGGCGGCGACCTTGCTGGTCAGCTGTACGTCAACGGTCTTGGGGAGAAGCACCCGCAGCGAGCCGGTGGCCATGTTCACGTCGGTGCTGACCTTCTGGCCGTCGAAGTTGACGTCCCTCAGGTCGAGCGTGGCATCGCCGTACTGCCGCTGGTAGTCGGGCCCGATCTGGCTGGCCGCGACCGGCCGCCACACGATCGGGTCGACCTGGCCGTCGTGAGCTCTGATTTCCGGCCCGGCCGAGCGCGCTGCGGCGCCCAGCGCCAACACGAGGCAGAGCAGCAACCCGATCGGAATCAGCCAGCGGGCCCGTCCCAAGAAGGTGCCGACGAGCAGGCCGGCGCCGATCACCGCGAGCGGGATCGCGAAGTATGCCGTCCAGTCCAGGCCGGTGGCCCACTGCACCAGCGCGACCAGCCCGACCGAGATCACCGCGAGACTGAAGGTGATCCCGCCGAGCGCCGACCTTTCCTTGGGTTTCTTGGGTTTGGGCGGCACCGGCGGCAGCGGTGCGGTCGGCTGGCCGCTCGCGAAGGGGCCATGTGGTGCGTACGGCTCGTGGTACGTGGGCGGGGCCGCGCTGACCGGCGGCAACGGGGCCGTGTCGCCGGTGCTGGCCACGGCGGAGGTGTCGATCCGCGCGGTGACGTGATCCGAGGGCTGCTGGGCCGCGACCGGTGGTTCGGTCGCGTACGGCGGCGGTGTGTACGCGGGTGGGGCGGCGGCCGCCGGGGCACCGGGGACGCCGGCCACCGCCGTCTCGGGCTGCGCCACCGGCGGGCGGCGGAGCAGCATCGCGAGGCCGAAGAGACCCGCCGCGACCAGCAGCACGACCCGGGCGCCGCCGGACAGCGCGATGATGCCCAAAATGGTGGCGGTGAGCATCAGCAGGACCGTCCAGGCCGCGTTCAATCGGGACCGGCCGCGGCCGAACAGGGCCTCCACTGGCGAGGTCTCGTCGTCCTCATCCGCCAGTACGAGCATGCCGACCACGTAGAAGAGCACGCCGATGCCGCTGAAGAAGAAGAGCACCCCGAGGATCACTCGGAACAGCAGCGGATCGGTGCCGGTGGCCCGGCCGAGGCCGGCGCAGACACCGAAGAACAGCCGGCCCTCTCGAGGCCGGGTGATCTTCACCCGGTCCGAGAACGAGCCCGGCCGGGGGAACGGCCCGGTGTACGGCGGGCGGGGTGGCGGCCCGCCTGGCTGGTTTCCCGGGCCGAACGGTGTTCCGGGGCCGGGTGGTGTTCCCGGCCCGGGCGGTGCGAAAGGCGGCGGGCCGGGTGGGCCGGCTGGCGGGGGCGTACTGCTGTCCATGACAACCATGGTCGCCGCTGACCGGCCGGTCCACTATCGGGTACGACCCTGAGCCGACCCTGAAAAGTGTGGTCCCGCAAGATCCGTGGCTTACCCGGTATCTGGCCGTACGGTGAGGTGTGACCATCGGTGAGGACGAGCCCGCGCGCCCAGAACGGAGTCCTGAGATCTCGCTCCCCAGCATGTCCGCCGAGCTGCCGCTGACTTCGGATCAGCCGCGGCTCTACCGGCAGCAGCGCGGCTGGCTGTTGGCCGGTGTGGCGCGCGGCCTGGCTGAACACCTCAACGTGCCGGTGGTCGCCGTACGGATCGTGTTCGTGGTGCTCGCGATCGCGCTGAACGGCCTCGGCGCACTGCTCTACCTGCTTTGGTGGATCTTCGTACCGGTCGCGCCGCTGCCGGCCGACCAGCCGCGGCCGCGCCGGGACCTCGGCCAGCTGGCGGCTTATCTCGCGCTTGTCGTGGGGCTCGCCGTGGTCGCCGCCGGCGTGGGCTGGCTGGCCGATGTGTGGGTGGTGCTGCCGACCCTCGGCCTGGTCGGCGGCGCGGCCATCATGTGGCATCGCAGCGACCCGGACCGGTGGCGCCGGTGGGTGCAGCGGCTGCCCGGACCGGCCTGGGTCGAGCGGTTCGCGACCGGCCGCGGCTGGGTGGTGACGGCGGCCCGGATCGGCGTCGGGCTGGGCCTGGTGCTGATCGGCATGATCGGCTACCTGGCCGCCGCCCGGCAACTCCAGACCCTGCAGAACGGCCTGGTGTTCGGCCTGGTGCTGCTGGTCGGCTGCGCGGTGGTGGTCGCCCCGCTGCTCTGGCGGATGTTCGCCGAGCTGCGGGCCGAGCGCTCCGAGCGGATCCGGTCGCAGACCCGCGCGGACCTCGCCGCGGTCGTGCATGACCAGGTGCTGCACACCCTCGCGCTCATCCAGCGCAACGCCGACGACTCGCGCGAGGTGAGCCGGCTCGCCCGCGGCCAGGAACGGCAGCTGCGCAACTGGCTCTACAAGCCGACCGGTTCGCCGGACGAGCGGCTGGCCGCCGCGCTGGAAGCCGCCGCCGCCGAGGTCGAGGACACGTACGCGGTCAGCGTCGACACCGTCATCGTCGGCGACTGCGCGGTCAACGAACACGTACAAGCGCTGGTGCAGGCCGCGCGGGAAGCGCTGGTCAATGCCGGCAAGCACGCGAAAGTGCCGACGGTGTCGCTGTATGCCGAGGTCGAGGACGGCACGGTCAGCGTGTTCGTACGGGATCGCGGCACCGGCTTCGACCTGGATACGGTTGCCGATGACCGGCACGGCGTGTCCGGGTCGATCGTGGAACGGATGACCCGGCACGGCGGCAGCGCCGAGATCCGCACCGCACCGGAATCGGGGACCGAAGTGAGACTGAAGATGGGACTGGCGCGCTGATGGTGGAATCCGAGACCCCGACCTCGACCCCGCGGGTCTTTCTGGTTGACGATCACGCGATGTTCCGTGCCGGCGTGAGAGCAGAGCTCGGCAACTACGTGGATTTGGTCGGCGAGGCTGGCACGGTCGCGGAGGCGATCGCGACGATCCAGTCGGTCAAGCCGGATGTCGTGCTTTTGGACGTACACATGCCAGACGGCGGTGGACGGGCGGTGTTGGAGGCGGTCCGCAAGGCCGACGCGAGCATCCGTTTCCTCGCGTTGAGCGTGTCCGACGCGGCCGAGGACGTGATTGGCCTGGTACGGGCCGGTGCCCGCGGCTATGTCACGAAAACCATCTCGGCCGCCGAACTCGCCGACGCGATCCGCCGGGTCGCCGACGGCGACGCGGTGTTTTCCCCACGCCTGGCCGGATTCGTGCTGGACGCCTTCACTCAGAACCCGACCGCGCCGCTTCGGGATCCCGACCTGGACCAGCTCACCAACCGCGAACGCGAGGTGCTGCGGCTTCTAGCGCGCGGTTACGCGTACAAGGAAATTGGTTCGGAGCTCTTTATCTCGGTGAAAACCGTGGAAACCCACGTCTCCAGCGTGCTGCGCAAACTGCAGATGTCGAACCGCTACGAACTCTCCCGCTGGGCCGTCGACCGCCGCCTCATCTAACCTTGGCGAGCCAGGCGTTAAGAGCCGTCGCGAGGCCGTCTTCGGCGACGGTTCCGGTCACGGTGTCGGCGACCGCGCGTACGGCTGCGGGCGCGTCGCCCATCGCGACGGCGTGCGCTGCCCAGGTGAGCATCTCCACGTCGTTATTGCCGTCTCCGGCGGCAAATGTCGCGTCCTGCGGGATGTCGAGGCGTACCCGTAACCGTTCCAACGTCGTCATTTTCGACACTCCGGCGGCCACCGCGATCAGCCACGGCCGGTCGTGGTCGAGGGTCATGGCGACTTCGGGCAGCGCGATGTGGGAGAGCCGCTGGCGTACGTCCTCCAGCGACCTTGACGGCCACCACGCGGCCAGCCGTGGCGCCCAGCAGTCGGCTATTTCCTTGCGCGGTAAGGGGATTTGCCGGCCGGTCAAGGCGCCGTCCGGGAACCGGCCGCTGACGTGGTTTCCGACGCCGACCACCTCTGCCGCGTAAAGCGCGCCAGGCGCTTGCCGGTCGAATGCGGCCAAAATCAGCCCCAGCGAAACCGGTTGGATGTGCAGTGCCCGCCGACTGCTCACGTCCAGCAGTACGGCGCCGTTTGAGCACACCGCGAATCCGTTTGACAGAGCCAAATCCTCGACTACGGGCCGGACGGCGAGGGCCGGTCGGCCGGTGGCCAGCACGACGTGGTCGCCACCTTCGACGACCGCGCGGACCGCCGCTCGTACGCGTGGGCTGACCGGTTGCCGACTGGTCGTCAGCGTCCCGTCGATGTCGAGCGCGACCAGCCGTCCGGTCAATAGTCGACCCGGCGCATATACCGGCGAGTCGTGAGGTCATGCCCGCGTGCGGCGGCGAGGAAGTCGACGACCCGCCGAGCCGCACTGCCAAGCCCGATGACCCCCAGTTCGGCGCGGTCCGCTGGTCGTACGCCCGGCAGCGACATCTTCCTGCTGTCCAGGACGGCCACGTTTCCCGAATAGTTTTCGGCGAACCGCCACACGCGTTCGGCTGCGGCGCGACTGCCGTCCTCGGCCAACAGGACGAGCACCGGCGTGCCGGGTTCGACGGCTTCGAACGGACCGTGGAAGAAAGTGGTGGCGTCCACCGCGGTCGCCGGAATCCATTGCATTTCCTGGAGATAGCAGTGCGCGAAGGCATTTGCCACGCCGAGCGACGGTCCCGCACCAACGACATAGGCCATCGTGCCGCTGTCCAACCGGCCGGCGATCTCGGTCGCGGCGGCGACGACCTCGTCTTTGGCCGTACGTAATGCGAGGGGGAGCTTCTCGAACACCGTGGTGTCGCGATGGGCCAGCGACCGAGCGAAAAGCTGGAACAGCAGCATTCGCGACTCCACGATCGCACTGTTACTGCAGTAGGCGAAAGTCTCGTGGGCGACCTCGGCGAGCGGGCTGGCCTGCTCGCGGGTGATCGCCGCGACCGTCGCGCCGGCTCGCCGAGCTAGCCGCGCGGCGTCGATAGTTTCGTCGGTATATCCCGAATGTGAAGCCGCCACGACCAGCGTACGACGGTCCAGGCGGCGGGGTGGTGCGGTCGCGAAGTCGCCACCGGTGCACCGCCATGCAGGCAGGTCACTCGCATTGTCCATAAAGGACAGTGCTGGCCAGGTCGCGTAGTAAGATGCGCCACAGCCGACAAAATAGACGCGCCGAAAGTCCTTCCCGCGGACGAATCCGGCCACCGATTCCCGCTGCGAGACGACATTCTCCAGCGCTGAGACGTAATCGGCCGGCACCGCGGTGACCGGTTCGACGATGCGGTCATTGACAAGCAAGGTTTACACACTCCTGGGTGAGTCTAGGGTCGCGAGTGAGCTCCACCGGACGCTGGCCGCGCCGAGCCCGAGCAGCCCGGCGGCGAGCACACATCCGGCCGCGACTCCCAGCCAGTCGCCCAGCCAACCCCACAGCGGCGACGCGACTGCCATGCCACCGTGGAAAATAAGCTGATAGACCGCGAGGCCGCGGGCTCGCATCGAGTCGGGCAGAAGCAGCTGCATGCTGGTGTTGAACGTGGACAGCGCGGTGAGCGTACACATGCCCGCGACGATCAGCGCCGGCATCACGACCGCCGCCAGCGGCACAAAACCGACCACCAGCAGGGCCACCGCGAAGCCAGTTCCGGCCAGCATCAGCAGCTCGTTGGGGCCGTATCTGGCTCGTACGTGTGGCAGCACGAGCGCGCCGATCGTCGCGCCCAAGCCAAAAGCACCGACCAGGACGCCGTAGCCGGCCGATCCCCAGCCGAAGTGTTGGCGCGCGACCACCGGAAGGTAGGGCCAGATCACGCACGAGGCCGGTACGAACAACAGCACCCGCAGCAGCACCCGGCGCGCCGGCGACGACCGTCGTACGTACGAGATTCCCTCGGCGAGCGCCCGAAACAGGCCGCTGGTCCGGCTCGGGGTGAGGTCGGCCGGGCGTCGCCACAGTGTCAGCACCACGACCGCGCCGACGAAAGATACCGCGTTCAGGCCAAAAGTCCAGCCGGCGCCGGCCACCGCCACCAGCAGGCCGCCGATCGCCGGGCCGACGATCCGGGCCAGGTTGACGCTGGTCGTGTTGAGGGCGGCCGCTTGGCTGATCAGGTCGCGAGGCACCAGTTCGGGCTGGATGGCCTGCCACGCCGGAGCCATCATCGCCTGCCCGCAGCCGAGCAGAAAGGTGAATGCCAGCAGCGAAATCGTGGAGAGTCCGCCGACCAGAGTGAGGAGCGCGAGAGCCCCGGCGACCACCAGCATGACCAGTTGGGCGACCAACAACAGCCGACGCCGGTCCAGCAGGTCGGCCACCGCGCCGGCCGGCAGCACCAGCAGGAACATCGGCAGTGCGGTGGCCGTCTGGACGACTCCGACCAGTGCCGAGCCGTGGCCGGCCACCAGCCACTGGGCGCCCAGGGTCTGCGCCCAGGTGCCGATGTTCGAGCCGAACTGGGCGATCCAGAGCAGCCGGTATTGCCGTACGAGCAATGGTTTCCAGGGCGACACCTGAGTCCGCTGCCGCGGCTGGACGGCGGTGGTCATCTGGCCTGCTCGGAGACTGGCTGTTCGCCGCGCGCGGCCGGCACGGTGGGTGCCGAGCGTTCGACGATCGTCTCGATGGTCGCCGTGGTCGAGATCGAGGCCGTACGCGGCAGGTAGATCACTCGGCAAATGTCGGAAAGATGGTCGAAACGGCCGGCCCAGTCGTCGCCCATCACCAGGATGTGAGCCTGTTGTTCGAGAATGTAGCGGCGTTTCTCCGCCAGTGAATGCTCAAGGAAAACCCGGTCCACCACCGAAAGCGCTGACACGATGCGAACCCGATGCCGCTCGGGGAAGACCGGTGGTCGCGACTTTTTCGCTATCGTGAGCCGATCCGTGGAAATGCCGACGACCAGCGGGCCGAAGGTCGCGGCCCGCTCCAGGATGGCCAGGTGTCCAATGTGGAAAAGGTCGAAGGTGCCGAAGGTGATGACGCGGTCGACCATCGCGCTCACCACGGCCGCGCGGTGCTGCCGTCGAGCCGCAGGCCCAGGATGCGTACGCGGTCAGACTCTTCGGTCCGACCGGCGGTGGCCAGCATCGCGGACAGCTCCAGGCGAGCTGCCGGGTCGCCGGCCAATGCCTGCTTTCGCAACGAAACTTCCGGGTCAGGGTGTTCGGAAACCGCTGCGGCATAACGATAACGTGCCGCGGTGTCGCCGGTTTCGGCCGCCGCTTCGAGCAGATCGACGTCATCGAGCCCGGCCAGCGCGAGCAACGCGGCCGCGTCCGCGGCCCGTCGCAGCTGGTCTTTCGCGGCATCGGGGTGGCCGGCGCTTTCGTACATCCGCGCAACAGCGTGCATTGAGGCGGTGTCACCGGCGTCCGCTGCCCGCTCGGTGAATTTTTGGGCCCGGTCCAGCTCATCGGCCCGCTCCGCCTGTGCCGCCAGCCGCCACCATCGCCCGGGTGAGCGGCGCACCACCCGCTCTGCCTCGGCCGGCCGGCCGGCGTTTTCCAGGCAGCGCGCCCATTCGTGCGTGGCCGCCGGATCACCCAGGTCGGCGGCCCGGCCGATCAGCTCCCGAGCCTCGTCGCCCGACCCGGCGCGGCTCAGCCGTCGAGCCAAGGCCAGCATGGCTGTGGTGTCACCGAGCGCGACCATTTTCCGTAGTACGCTCATCGCCTCGCTGGGCCGTCCAGCCGCATCCAGCCGCCAAACCAACGGCGGATACGTCTCGGCCGAGGAATCGAGAGAAAACGCGTGCCACCACAATTTCTCGGCTTCGTCAAGCCGGTCCGCTCGCTCCAACAAGCCGGCGAGTAGGACGGCGACCGCTGGATGGTCAGCGAAATCCCGCAAAACGTCTTCGGCCTGACCGAGGTCTCCTGCTCGCTCGTGGACACCGGCCAGTTCCACCGCCGCGTTCGGGTCGCCGGCCGTCGCCCGGGACAGCAGGACGTCGATCGCCTGATCGCGATGACCGGTCCGCTCCAGCAGCCGCGCGAGTGCCATCCAGTCGCCGGCCTGCTCGTACTTTTCAGTAGCCAGCTGGAAAAGACTCCGAACCTGCGCTTCGTCGCCGGTCATGCCACCAGCCCCGACGGCATCGCGCAAGGAACGTCAACAGCGCTGACGACCCGTTTTTCCCTTAACACCGGCTGCAGGTGATCCCAGGTGAGGTAGGCCTCGGTCGGCCAGGTCGGCCCGTACGCGTCGTCCAGGTAACGCCGGGCGGTCGGCTCGGTGACCCCGGACAGCGTGAGCGGTCCAAAGTCATAGCGGTGAAAATGGCCGTACTCGCCGGGTAGGAAGAACTGAGTGGGAAACCGCCGAACCATGCCGTCGTGGGAGAAGACCATGGTTCCGTCCGCGCGCGAAGTGAGCGGAAAGATATCGGTGAACGGATAGCGCGGCCGGCCTTCGGACACCAACGGCCGGCCAGTCAGCGGAAAGACCTTGAAATGCGCCAACGTGCCGCGACTGACCCCGAAACCGCGGGCCCGCAGGTAATCTGGTGCCCACCGCTGGATTCGCGGGAAGAACTCGTGGCCGGCGCCAACGTCGCCGTCGTCGTCCCACGGAATGAGACCGCGATGGCGGACCGCGCCGAGCAACGTACCGCCGAGCATCGTGTACGGCACTTCCAGCCAAGTCAGCAGGTCGTCGACGACCTCAAGCGTCCGATAGACGTGATCCACCACCCACTGACTGGACCGCGGAAGCGAATTCTCCTGTGGAGCCAACGCCGAAATACCCCGTTCACCGATAACTGTGCACTGAAAGCCGAGCGGTAAAGAGGCTACATGCCAATATGCAACGTTGGAATTCACTTTTGTCACAACTTTGAAGAGCCCCCACCAAACTGATGACTTTCGTCATCCCCACGCCCCCTTTACCATCAAGTTGGTCAACTTTGTACAAGACCCAGCCCCGTCCGGCGCCATCGGCCGCCAGGTCGATGTTGTCGCCCTCCGGCAGGGGCGTCGGTCTTACTAGGCGGGGGTGTTGTAGTGGACTTTCCCGGTCGTGGCCGATGGGCTGGTGATACTGGAAGAGCGACGAATATTCCGCCTCTGTCGCGGCAGCAAAGAAGACCGGTTCGGTGGTGTACGTCGCCCGACGAGGCCCTGGATCAGGTCCGATTTTCACAGTGGCACTACGTGGGGACGAATGGGCCTCATTACCGCTTCGTAGGAAACAAGCAGTTGAGTATCGGGCGCCAGAGCGTGCTCTGAAACAGGGGTTTTCCACAGGGGGTTAGGTGGTCCGTTTCTTATCCACAGAAACGAAAACTGGCACCCCGACTGTCGGTAGCGGCCGGTAAAATCGGGTTATGAGCAGAAAACGAAGGCGACCGCAGTTCACCGACCCAAACATGCAACCGTGGCGGACCATGCCACCGAGCTGGGTTCCTCTGCAGATGCTGGAGGAACTCGACCGGTACGGCCGGGCCGACGCTGATACCGCGCTGGCCGCGGTCGAGGCGCTGGATAAGGTGATTTCGTATACGCAGGCGATGCAGATGCGGTTCATGGACCGCTTCACCAACGCCCGCCCAGCCGTGGGCGCACCCTTCTCCAAATACGCGGCCGGTGAAATCGCCGCATCCCTGACCTGGAGCCTGTCAGCGGCTCAGAAACGGTTGAATTTGGCGTACCAACTCGTCCACGAACTCCCCGGCACCATGGCCGGGATGTCCCACGGTCACCTTGACTTGCGCAAAGCATTCACGTTCGCGGACCAGGTCGGCCACCTCTCACCCGAGGACGCTCGGAAAGTCGAAGAGAAAGTGCTACCCGGCGCCGATTCCAAGACGCCTCGATCGATCCGGGACAGGGCCCGCCGGGAGGTCATCAAAATCGACCCAGCCGCTGCCGAAGCGCGTCGCAAGAGGCTGGTCTCGGAGAGGCGAGTGGAAAAGCAGCCTTGCGAAGACGGGATGGCTCTGCTGGGCGCTTTCCTGCCAGCAGAGTCCGCGGAGGCGATCTACCGTCGCATCGATACGATCGCTCGCAGCCTTAAAACCAAAGACGAGTCCCGCACCATGGACGCGCTACGCGCCGACGCCCTCACCGATCTCTGTCTGGGCGTGCCGAGCAACGTACGCACCAAAATCGAACTCCGCGTCGACGCCACCACGTTGATGGGCCTGGACGACAACCCCGCGATCCTGAGTGGATACGGGCCGATGACCGCGCAACGCGCCCGCGAACTCGCCGGCGACGAAAACAGCGAATGGTACCGAATCCTCACCGACCCCGTCAGCGGTGTCGTGATCGACCACGGCCGTACACGCTACCGCCCTACCAAAGCGCTACGCGACCTGGTCAACGCACGCGACCAACGATGCTGCGGACCGGCCTGCAACCGGCCGGCGGCGACCTGCGAGTTCGACCACACCATTCCCTTTCGTGATCCAGCAGGGAAGACCGCGTACGACAGCGCCGGACCGGCATGCAAATTCCACAACGACATCAAAGAACACGGCTGGACCGTCACCCAACCGACGCCGGGCCATTTCCTTTGGACCAGCCCCACCGGTCGAACGTACGACGTCACCCCCAACGACGAATACCCACCACCACCGTTCTAGCGGTTGGAAGGGCGCCCGGTGATCCCGGGTTCACCACATCCAGCGAGAGTCGCTGGGTCAAGCACGTCTACTGCCAAGACGGGGATGTCATAGTGGGCTTTCCGACGATGGTGGGCCGGATGCGGTTGTTGAAGTGGAGCATCCGGCGATCGTCAAGGCCGCGAAGAAGCGGGTTCTGTGATGCATTTCGACAACGATGCGCCGATTCGATCGGACTGTCACAGCGGCACCACCTGGGCCCGACAGGCCAGACCCCGGTGGTGGAGAAGCCAGGTCAAGCAACCTCCCACACCATCAAAATGCTCTTCCGCCAGGCGCCAGAAACACAGGGCGCATCGGCAGTAGCCACAAGAAAACCCCGCCCCACCACCGGTCTTTGGTGGCGGGGCGGGGTTTTCTTGTGGCTGGTAGACGAGACGCCGCACCCTCGCAGTCACGGCTTTAACCAGGGCGCTCATCTCTGCAGTCACACCGCTTTTAACGAGTGTTCTCGCTTCCGCAGTGCACACTGCTCTTAACCAGGGCGCACTCCACAAACCCGAGCTACGTGAGGATTTTGCGTTTGACGAAGAAGGGCCGGATTTTGGCGGCGGTTTGTTGGCCGTACAAGGCCCTCGCGGTGGCGACGACGTTGTTGGCGGCGGCGGCGAAAGAGGTGTCGGGGGCGTAGTAGAACTGGGACTGGATGATGAGCTTGTCGGCCTTCTGGCGGCCCAGGGTGCGGTTGATCTCCCACAGCGCGGCCGACCAGATCTCGCCGTCGTCGTGGACCTCGCCGGTCTTGTCGTCGGTCGTCTTTTTGGTGTCCAGGCGCCGAATGCAGTGTGGGGCGTCGGTGTACGAGGTGGAGTCCCAGTCCATCAGGCACGCGGGGTCGAAACCCTTGCCGTTGGGCAGCGAAAGGGTGCCGGCCAGGTAGTCGCCGAAGCCTTCGCCGATCGCGCCGGCCTCTTCGCTGGCACCAAAACCGGGCACCTGGTCGTCCTGGACGGCGTGGCCGTATTCGTGCTGCACGACCTCGAGGTCCTCGGCGTCGTCGACGCCGCCGGTGCCGGTGGTGATCTGGTCGGTGCTCGGGTCGTAGAACGAGTTGTCGTCCGGAATGCCGTCAGTCAGGAGGTCCTGCGGCTCGGCGTTGACGTCGGTCAGGCCGAGGCTGCGGATGTAACGCTGGGCCACGGTGACCGCGTAGTACGCCGAAACCTGCTCGAATCCGGGCTGGTTGCGCTTGAAGTTGAACAAGTGCGTCTTGGAGCTGACCGCGTCGGTGTTGACGATTTTCGCCCATTTGCCGACCAGGTGCGTCGGGTCGGTCAGATCGGTCAGCAGCTTGAACTTGTACGCCTTCTGAATCGCCGGGTAGTCGGCGTCGTCCTGGTCGGTCAGCGATTCGTTTTCCAGCGCTACCACCGGGTTCGGGTCGAACACCTGGCCGATCGCGTCATAGTTGTCCGACAGCGGACTGACTTTCAGCGTCTGCTTGGTGGTGGCGTCGACCAGCGTTTCGATGCTGCCGCCGGCGCCCCGGCTGGTGACCTGCCAGACCAACCGCGAGCCGGCGCCGCCAATGACGCCCAGCTTGGTGGAGACCGCGGTTTGGGTGGCGTCCGTACGACCGCCTGTTTTGTTGACGGCACGAGCAAATTTCGTCGCCGCGGCCTGTGCGGTCTGGGCTGCCTGAGCGGCCGGCACGGTCGCGCTGGTGGTCACGTTCGACGGCACCTGCTTGCGCGCGTCGGTCACTGAGGACACCCGCCCGGAGCGGTCCAGATGTTTGGCGTACCAGCCGTTGACGACCGGCAGGCCTTTGTACGTCTGCTGGAACCACTCGTGGGTGCCCAGCAGGGACGTACGCGTCTGGATAAGGCTGAGGCCGTCGGCGGTGGCCGGGGCGGCCGCCGCCGGCAGCCCGGACGCGACCAGGGTCGAGGTGGCCAGCGCCGCGACGAGCGCGACTGAGCGCACTCTCCGGCGGACAACGGGTGGACGCATGCGGTTTCCTCTCGGATGCGAACAAGTATTCGCACCCTACCTAAACCACAGGGGTAGTAAAGGCACATAAATGACTCTTAAGGTGAAGGCCCTCTTCTCCTGCCCGATCCGGACGGCGTCGCGGGCGTGACGCCGGCGGGACCGGGGTGTGCGCAGGAGAAGAGGGCCCTCTGGTGGCGGCGGGGATGGGAAGTCCCCGCTCGCCGGGATCAGGTCGGTGAGTGGTGCCCGGCGCCGGCCACCCGGGTTGAGCGGATGGCCGGCACCGGAGTTGGGAGATTCTTGGTTACCGTACGGTGAAGTCGACGGTCTGCGTGTCGGTCATGACCTGGTAGCCGCCGGGCAGCACGGTGGGCACCGCACCGCCGTCCACGTCCCCGGGCGTGACCGCGAGCTGTTTGGCTGCGATCGGGACGGTCACCGTTTGCGATGCGCCGGCCGCGAGCGTCACCCGCGCGAAGCCGACCAGCTGCTTGTTCGGCATCAGCACCGGACTGACCGGCCGATGCAGGTAAAGCGGGATCACCGCGGTGCCGGCTCGGGACCCGGTGTTGCTGACGGTCACGCTCGCGGTTGCCGTGCCATGGCGCGAAATCGTCGGTGTCACCGCGAGGCCGGAGGTGGTGAATGTGGTGTACGACAAGCCAAAACCGAAGGGATAGGCCGGGTCGTACGTGTTCGTTCCGTTGGCTGGCAGCGTCTGATACGACATCGGCTCGTCGCTGGCGACCTTCGGCCACGACACCGGCAGCTTGCCGCTGGGGTTGGCGGTACCGAAAAGCACGTCGGAAACCGCGTGCCCGCCCTCGGTGCCAGGCAGCCACGACTGCAGGATCGCGTTCGCGTCGGCGATCGAGCCCAGCGCCCGCGGCCGGCCGGTCATCAGCACCACGATCACCGGCTTTCCGGTTGCCTGCAACGAATCCACCAGTTGCTGCTGGGCCGGGGTGAAAGCCGGGTCACGTACGTCCCCGGGCCCTTCCGCGCCGGCTTTTTCACCCAGCACCACGACAACCGCGTCCGCGCCACTGGCTTTGCTGACCGCGTCGGAGGCAGTTGGCGCGTACGTGATCCGATCGCCGGCGACTTCTTTCATCGCCTGCAACGGTGTCACCACCGGCGGCTTGGGGGAGTTGTCGTCCGGCACGCCCTGCCAGCCGATCGTCCAACCACCCATCTGCTGGGAGAGGTTGTCCGCGCTGTCACCGGTGAGCACGATCTTGGAGGTCGCCGGGTTCAGCGGAAGCACGTTGTTCTGGTTGCGCAGCAACACAATCGACTCGGTCGCTGCGGTACGGGCCAGTGGCCGGTCGGCGTTGTCGACGGTTTTGTTGGCCGTACTGGCATCCACGTACGGGTGCTCGAAAAGGCCGAGCTTGAATTTCAGGGTCAGGATGCGGCCGACCGCCTGGTCGATCCGGGCCCGGCTGACCGCGCCGGACTGCACGTCCGCGAGGAGCCCGGAGGTGAAGGCGTGCGCGTCCGCCGGTTCCATCGCCATGTCGACGCCGGCGTTGACCGCCAGTGCTATCGCCTGCGGGTACGTGGAAACCAGGTGATAGCTGCTTTGCAGTTGCGCGATGTCATTCCAGTCGCTGCACACCACACCGGTGAACCCGAGCCGGTCCCGCAGTTGGGTGGTCAGCATGTATTTCGAGGAATGCACCGGAATGCCGTTAACGGAACCGGAATCCGGCATCGCCACGTCCACGCCCGCGTTTATTTGGGCGGCGAAGGACGGCAGGAAAATGTCCTGCAGGTAGCGGACCGGGAGCTGTGCCGGCGTACGGTCGTGGCCGCTTTGCGGTTCGGAATAGCCGGCGAAGTGCTTGGCGGTGGCGGTGAGTTGCCCGCTGGACTGCAGGCCGGTGACCGTACTGGCGGCCAGCGCGCCAGCCAAATACGGGTCTTCCGAATACGTTTCGTAGTAGCGACCCCAGCGAGCGTCCCGGGAAACGTCTGAGACAGGCGCGAAATCCCAGTTCACGCCGGTGGCGACCATCGCGTTCGCGGTGGAAACTCCGAGCTGGCGGGCCAGCGTCGGGTCCCAGGTCGCGCCGACGCCGATCTGGTGCGGGAAAATCGTCGCCCCGGCCACGTCGTTGTGCCCGTGCACCCCGTCCGCGCCGTAGATGATCGGGATGGGCAGCCGGTTGTGTGTCAGCGTGTAATGCTGGATGCCGTTGATCGTGTCGGCCCAGTTTTGCGGGCTGTTATCGGGGAAAGCGCCGTCCCCGCCACCTGACAGGATCGATCCGGCGTGGTTGGTCACCAGCACGTCGGCCAGGCACGAGTCGACCAGCGGCCCGTTGTTGTAGTCGCAGTTCCCGCGCAGCTTGCCGACCCGGATCTGGACCATCTGGCCGACCTTCTCGGGCAGCGTCATCTTGTGCAGCAGGTCCGCGACGCGCGCCGCGACCGGAGCCTTGGCGTCTGTGTACGCCACCGGGGCGGCGGTCGCGCTGCTCCCGCCGCCGGCCGCGAACCCGGCTCCGACCAGCGCCAGCGCGGACACCGCGGCGGGCAGGAGCAGGCGTCTTTTCGGTAACCCAAATTTGCTCGGCATCGGGTCTCTCCCGCGAATGAAGATGTGTGCACTGGGCGACCGGACTCTGCAACAGTGATCTAGGTTACGTCAATACCTGACGAAAAATCGGGCCTAATGTCGGTTTTTTCGTTCGAGTCCTGAACGTAGTTTCCGTTCGGGCAAGATCTGCGGACATTAATTCATCAGGGGTTGAATTATTGCCCTGGCGTCCATAGGCTCCGCACGGAGGCAAAATTCACCGTGGAAGGCGTACATATGTCCAAGCACTACCTTTTCACCAGCGTGTCCGCGTCCGGGCACCTCAACCCGACCCTCCCGCTGGTGCGTGAGCTGGTCGACCGCGGTCACCGGGTCAGCTACGTGACCGACGCCAAGCGCCGCGTCGAAGTCGAAGCGGCCGGCGCGACCCTGGTCCCGACGGTGTGGGGCGGCGTCGACGCGGGCGGCGCATTGACCTTCGGGCCGGAGATGGTGCTCGGCCGGATCCGCCACCTGATCGCCGAAACCCGGGCCAGCTACCCGGTCCTGATGGAACGGTTCGAGCGGGACCGGCCGGACGCCGTCTGCTTCGACATCAGCACGCTGCTGGGCCGTGTCCTCGCCGAGAAACTGGCCGTACCAGACATCACGCTCGTCCCGGTTTTCGCCGCCAACGAACATTTTTCGCTGTTCAACAGGATGCTGCCGGTGGTCGACGAGGCCACCAGGGAGCAGATGATGGCGGAGCTGGGCGAACTCGCCACCGAGCTGGGCCTCGCCGCCCTCCCGCACCCGGTGGCCGGGCCGCCGTCGGACCGTACGATCGTCTTCATCCCGCGCGAGTTCCAGCCGGCCGGCGACACCTTCGACGACCGGTTCAGGTTCGTCGGGCCGTTGGTTGGCCAGCGGCCGGACCGCGGCGACTGGCAGCCACCGACCCAGGGCCGGCCACTGCTGTTCATCTCGCTCGGCACAGTTTTCAACAACCGCCCCGATTTCTTCCAGATGTGCGTGGCAGCCTTCGGCGACGGCAAGTGGCAGGTCGCGATGGCCACCGGAGGCGTCGACCCGGCGCTTCTTGGTGACTTGCCAGCGAACTTCGACGTACGCCCAACCTTCCCGCAGACCCTTGTCCTGCAGCACGCCGATGCTTTCCTTTCGCACACCGGCATGAACTCGACAATGGAATCGCTGCTCTACGGCGTACCGCTGGTCGCGGTGCCGCAACAGCCAGAACAACAAGCCAACGCCGAGCGCGTCGAAGAACTCGGCCTGGGCCGCCGCCTCGTCACCGACGACATCACCGCCACCATGCTGCGTACGGCCGTGGACGACGTCGCCGCCGACCGCGGCATCCGCACCCGACTGGACGAAATGCAAGCCATCATCGCAAAAGCCGGTGGCGCGGTGGAGGCGGCGGATTTGGTGGAGGCTCGGTAGTCTTTTGCATTTTCTTTTGGATTTTCTCTTGGGCTTTCTCTTGGGCTGCGTCCCCGGCATCCGAGTCGGCTGAGGGGGACTGCGTCGAGTCGCGGCTTGTGTTGAGTGGTGTTGTCGCTCGTATCAACTCTGACTGTTGCGAAACGGTGGCCTTGGCTAGGGCGGTGTTTGCTGCGGAGGTGAGCGCCTTGGTTAAGGGCGTTGTTTGCTGCGGAGGTGAGCGTCCTGGTTAAGGGCGTTTGCTGTGAGGGTGCGTCGTCTCGTCTACCAGGCATGAGAAAACCCCACCCCGACACCAAAGGGCGGTGTCGGGGTGGGGTTTTCTCGTGCTTACTGCCGATCCGCCCTGTATTTCTGGCGCCTTCGGCGCGGGCGCCGTCGACTACGGCTACGAGAGCCGGTCCTCAGACCCTGCAAAAACCGCAGGGTCTGAGGACCGACGCCCCTGCCGGAGGGGCGACAACGTCGGCCTGGCGGCCGATGGCGCCGGACGGGGCTGGGTCCCGTCGAAGTGCGCCAACTGTGGTTTAACCGTGCTGTCCCGCACGGGGTGAGAACACGGGCTGGTTCCGTCGAAGTTGGTCAACTTGGTTGTGAACGTGACGGTCCCATTGAAGTTGGGATGCGGGATCGTTCCAGAAATGGGGTGCGGCGGGGTAGGGGGTGGCCGAAGGTGTGCCCGTTGGGGCGAGGGATGTGTCCCCGCTGGCCGGTAGGCCGGACTGGTCTTGGTTGTCATACTTTTGTGATGGCGTACGAACGGATCCCTCGCGACACCCCGATTGCCCGGGGTTCCCGGATCCAGCTGAGCGGCCCGCGACCTGTCGGCTATCCGGGCCTGCGCCCTGGACGGGCCACCGACGAGCCGCGGCAGCTCCTGGGCTTGCAACGGGTCGCGGTCAACATCGCCGCCACCCTCATCGCCAGCCCCCACCCGGACGACGACCTTCCGCGAGCTTGACGTTTTTGTCGTCGACACGACGAAAAACCCGGCGGCGGTTTAGCCTTCGTACGTGAGGTGTTCGGCCTTGTCCAGGGCCAGCGCGAGGGCGCCGAGGGCTTCGGCCCGCTCGCCCAGCGCGGCCGGTACCACCTCGGCGGTGGAGGCGGCGCTGGGAATGGCATAGCGCCGAAGGACCGTACGCATCGGATCCAGCAGCATGTCGCCGGCCTCGACGAGCTCGCCGCCGACCACAATGACCTCCGGATTGAGCAGGTTGGCGAGGTTGGCGATGGCGACCCCGATGTGCCGGCCGGCGTCGGCCAACACGCGCGCGCAGCCAGCGTCCCCGGCCCGGGCCCGCGAGATCGCCGCCGGCAACGTCATCGGCCGCCCGTAGGCCTGTTCCAGCAACCGCAGCAAAATTGGTACGCCGGCCAGCATTTCCAGGCAGCCACGGTTGCCGCAGCGGCAGATCGGCCCGTTCTCGTCAATGGTGGTGTGGCCGATCTCGCCGGCGGTACCGGCCCGGCCGCGGAACAGCTCGCCGGCGATCACCAGGCCGGCGCCGATGCCGGTGGATGCCTTGATATAGGCCGAATCCCGGCGCCCGACGCTGGCGCCCCAGGTCATCTCGCCAAGCGCGCCGAGGTTCGAGTCGTTGTCCACTACCACCGGCAGATCGAGCCGCTCCCGCAGCGCGTCCTCGGCCCGTACGCCCACCCACGCCGGCAGGATCGACGACGAGCCGACCAGGCCGGTCCGCAGGTCCACTGGCGCCGGCAGCCCGACGGCGACCGCCGCGAGTTCGTCGCGACTAGCGTTGATGCTGGTCAGCGCGTCGTCCAGCAGCCGGATCGCGGTGTCCAAGCCGGCTGCGGCGGTCAGGTCGGTGGCCAGCCGGACGGCCCGCTCGGCCAACACCGGACCGCCGCTGCCACCGCTCGTACCGACCACGACCCGCAGGTGCCGGTGGTCGACGTCGATGCCGGCGGCCAGCGGACCGCCGCCCAGGCGCACCCGGTTCGCTCGCCGGCCGTTGCTGGTCGCCACGCTGACCTGCACGGATCCGGCCGCGGTGAGGGTACGTACGATCGCCGACACGGTCGCCGGGGACAGCCCCGTCCGCCGGGCCAGGTCAGCTTGGCTGGCTGGCCCGCGGCGCAGCGCCTCCAGCACACGTCGGGTGTTGGCGGCCCGCAGCGACGCCGTCGACGCGGGGATGCCGGCCATCGGTCAGCCGGTGCGCAGGACGATGAAGGACTCGGCCTGCCGGCCTGGCCCGAGCCCGAAATCGGCGGCGCGGGTGGTCGAATACCGCCGGATCCGGGCTTCCATCGCGTCCGGGTCGGCCATTTGCGAGACGTGTGACCGTAAAGCGGCGATCTTCGCGTCCATGGCGTCGGTGATGTCCACCCCGAAATCCGGACCGGGAGCGTCCATCAGCCACAGTTCGCTGACCGTCCACGGCTGCAGACCCTCGGCGAGCAGCTCCGGATGCGCGAAAGCGTTGCGGGCGTCCGGAAAAATCGCCGCGAAGGCGGCCTCGCCGACCGCCTTGTGGTCCGGGTGGGCGGTGCCGAGCCGGGAGTAGTCGCGCTCGATCGCCGGCGCCAACACCCGTTCCGGGCGGACCTGCCGGATCACCCGGCTGAGGTCCCGGCGCAGCTCGTGCGTGACGTAGACGGCACCGTCCATATAGCCGTCCAGGAACCGCACGTCGGTGACCCCGACAGCGGCCGCCGCGGCGCGCTGCTCGGCCTCCCGGATCCGCGGGATCTCGGTCCGTGGGGTGTCGTCGAAACCACCGGCATCACCGCGAGTGACCAGGCAATAGGTCACCTCGACGCCGGCTTTGGTCCACTGCGCGACGGTGCCGGCGGCGCCGAAGTCGAGGTCGTCGGGGTGGGCGGCGATCGCGAGCACCCTGCTGATGTCGTCAGCCGGCGTGATCGATGGCGGATATGTCATGTCGCCGAGCGTACTGGGGCTCACCACCCCTGCCGAAGGTAACGACGTGGCGTGGTTACAGCGGGCCGCGGCCTGATTCCAGCACGAGCATGGCCACTCGTACGCCGATGGCGCCGAGGCCCCTGCGGTAGCGCTCCAGGATCCGCTGTTCGCGGGACAACACCAGCCGGGGGCCGCCGGCCGCGCGGCGGGCCTTGCCGACCTCGCCAGAGATCCGGGATCGCTCGTTCCAGAGCTCGATGATCGCGGCGTCGATCTCGTCGATGCGTACGCGCCACTCGCCGATCTGGTCATCCGGCGTGGCGGTGGTGGTGGGCTGGGTGGTCACGGTTGCTCCTGGGGTGAGGTTCCGGCTGCCAGCCTCGGACATGAAAAAAGCCCCGGCTGTCAGCTCGGGGCGAGTGGTCTGGGTAGCGCGATCAGTCCACGGCGGCCGAGGCTCGGACGCCGTAGAAAAATCGGGTGTGCTGCGAGTGCATGCCGCTAGTCTGCCACGGCGATGGCCGTTTGTGGAACCGTCGTCCCACACTTCAAGATCCACCCCAGCAGCGCTGTGGCGCTAGGGACGAAACACCCGGCGCCGGTCGAACGTGTGTTCAGCGTCGGCGCCTACACTGGGGCACGATGAGTACCCTTTTCGACGTTCAGGTACCCGCCGGTGAACAGCCCGCGAAGCGGCGTCGCGGCGGGCTGGATCCTGACCGTCTGCTGGAGGGGCTGAATGACGCCCAGTCGGCCGCGGTCACGCACGCCGGCAGTCCGCTGCTGATCGTGGCCGGCGCTGGGTCCGGCAAGACCCGGGTCCTTACTCACCGGATCGCCTATCTGCTGGCCGCCCGCAATGTGCACCCCGGTCAGATTCTCGCGATCACCTTCACCAACAAGGCCGCCGGCGAGATGAAGGAGCGGGTCAGCGGGCTGGTCGGCAATCGGGCCCGGGTGATGTGGGTGTCGACGTTCCACTCCGCGTGCGTGCGGATCCTGCGCGCGGAAGCCAAGACGATCGGCATGAAGAGCAGTTTTTCCATCTATGACGCCGATGATTCCCGGCGGCTGATGACGTTGGTGGCCCGCGAGCTGGATCTGGATCCCAAGCAGTATCCGGCTCGGGCGTTGACCGGCAAGGTCAGCAACCTGAAGAACGAGCTGGTCGACCCGGCGGAGTTCTCGGCCCGGGCGGCCGGTGCCGCGGACCGCGCGCTGGCCGAGGCCTACACGGCCTATCAGCGCCGGCTGGCCGAGGCGCACGCGATGGACTTCGACGACCTGATCATGACCACGGTCAACATGCTGCGCGCCTTCCCGGCGGTCGCCGAGCACTACCGGCGGCGGTTCCGGCACGTGATGGTGGACGAATATCAGGACACCAACCACGCGCAGTACGCGTTGATCCGCGAGTTGGTCGGTGGGATGCCCGAAAAGCGCACGGTCGACGGCGATCTGGTACGCCCGCAAGCCACCGAGTCCGACGAGGAGGACCTGCCGCCGGCCGAGCTCTGCGTGGTCGGTGACGCGGACCAGTCCATTTATGCGTTCCGTGGGGCCAGTATTCGCAACATCATGGAATTCGAGCGGGATTACCCGAATGCCCGGACAATCCTGCTGGAGCAGAATTACCGCTCCACTCAGACAATCCTTTCCGCGGCCAACGAGGTCATCACCCGGAACACCGAGCGCAAGCCAAAAAACCTCTGGTCGGATTCCGGTGATGGCGAGAAGATCCGGCTTTACGTGGCGGACAACGAACACGACGAGGCGGCCTGGGTGGCCGGCGAGGTGGACCGGCTGTGCGACGCGGACCAGACGCGGCCCGGCGACGTGGCGATTTTCTACCGTACGAACGCACAGTCCCGGGTTTTCGAGGAAATCTTCATCCGGGTCGGGTTGCCGTACAAAGTGGTCGGCGGGGTGCGGTTCTACGAGCGCAAGGAAGTCCGGGACGCGCTGGCCTATTTGCGGGCGCTGTCCAATCCGGACGACACGGTGAGCGTTCGGCGCATCCTGAATGTGCCCAAGCGGGGCATCGGCGATCGTGCGGAGGCCTGCGTGGCCGCGCTCGCCGACCGGGAACGGATCTCTTTTGGCGCGGCGCTGGAAAAAGCCGCGCAGGCGCCGGGCATCTCGACCCGCGCGATCAACGCGATCGCCGAGTTCACCGCGGTGATGTCCAACGTACGAGCCAAAGTGGAGACCGAGGCGCCGGCTGAGCTGCTGGAGGAACTGCTTGGCTCGACCGGCTATATCAGCGAGCTGGAGGCGAGCACCGACCCGCAGGACGAGTCCCGGGTGGAAAACCTGCAGGAACTGGTCAGCGTGGCCCGCGAGTTCGCCGACCGGGCGGCCGCCGCCGGCGATCCGATCACGCTGGCCGGGTTCCTCGAGCAGGTGGCGCTGGTCGCGGACGCCGACTCGGTGCCGGACGCGCCGGAGGATGGTGAGTCCGGCCGCAAGGCCGGCATGGTCACTTTGATGACGCTGCACACCGCGAAGGGCCTGGAATTCCCGGTGGTGTTCCTGACTGGCCTGGAGGACGGCGTCTTCCCGCACCTGCGCTCGCTCGGCGACGCGAAGGAGCTGGAGGAGGAGCGCCGGCTGGCGTATGTCGGCATCACCCGCGCCCAGTCCCGGCTCTACCTGTCCCGCGCCTTCACTCGTACGGCGTGGGGCCAGCCGCAGTACAACCCGCCCTCGCGGTTCCTGGAGGAGATCCCGGCCTCGCTGATCAACGTGGACCGGGAGGAACCGAGCCGGGCCGAGCGGTCCCGGTGGAACGGCAGCAGCGCCCAGGAGAAGCTCGCGAACCGGGGCATGACCTCAACGTATTCTCGCCCGACCCGGTCCAGAGCGGCCTCGGCCGGCCCTGGAGGTCGGGAGGTTCCGGTGCTCGATGTCGGCGACCGGGTCACCCACGACAGCTTCGGGATGGGCACCGTCGTCGGGCTGCGGGGCGTCGCTGAGAAGCAGCAGGCCGAGGTCGACTTCGGTTCGAACATCGGGAGGAAATGGCTGCTGCTGCGGTTCGCCCCGCTGGAGAAGATTTGATCGACTGCTACACCTGCGCCCAGGAAGCTGGGCTGGCGACCGCGCCGCCGCGCGAGCGGATCGCGTACGACGACCACTGGCGGGTCGCGCACGTCATTACGTCCTCGCTGCCCGGCTGGCTCGTGCTGCTTCCGCGCCGGCACGTGACCACGGTCGCCGAACTCACCGACGACGAGGCCGCCGCGCTGGGCAGCTGGCAAGTGCGGGTTTCCCGTGCCTTGCACGCCGAGCTGGGCTGCTCCAAGACATATGTCGTGCAGTTCGCCGAGGCGGCCGGCTTCAGCCATGTCCACTTCCACCTGGTGCCGCGGCTGCCGGACCTGCCATCCACCCAGGTGGGTCCGAAGATTTTCGCGCGCCTCGGAGTGGCCCCCGACCTGCAGGTTTCCGAAGCCGACATGGACGCTCTCGCGGCAGGTCTAAGCCGCCGTCTCCGCTAGCCGCTCGTACGTCCGGAACGCGTCAGCCCTGGGTCCACCGATCCGGGTGGCGGAGGCGTACTCACCGGACGTCGGTCGGATCGCGGCGAGAGCTACCAGGATTCGCTGGCGTTTGAGGCGTACCCGAAGGGGTAAACCTGCCGCATGGGAAGCGACGGCGGGCTAGAGGTTGCTGTCCTCGCCGTCCTTGGCGAGGTCCAGGCCGCGGGCCTTCATCCAGGGCATCGGGTCGACTGCCTTGTCGTCGATCCGGACCTCGAAGTGGCAGTGCGGGCCGGTCGAGTCGCCGGTGCTGCCGACCAGCGAGATGACCTCGCCGGCGGTCACCTTCTGGCCTTCGTGCACCAGCAGCTTGGAGTTGTGCCCGTAGCGAGTCTTCACGCCGTTGCCGTGGTCGATCTCGACCAGGTTGCCGTAGCCGCCATACCAGCGGGCGATGCTCACCACACCGTCATTGGAGGCGTGGACCTGGGAACCGTACGGCGCGGCGATGTCGACGCCGGCGTGCAGGACGCCCCAGCGGATACCGAAGAGCGAACTCAACGGGCCCTGCGCTGGCTTCAGCCAGGTGACACTCGACTTCGGCTTGGGAGCTGCCGTACGAGCCTGCGAACGGGAGGCGCGGTCGTTGCCGCGGGCGTTCGCTGAGCTGACACTGGAGGACGCGGTGCTGTTCTGGTGCACGTCGACGCCGGGCGGACCGGAGGCGGTGATGTTGGCAATGGCCGGAAGTGCGCCACCGGCACTGAACGCGACCACGCCAGCACCGACAACGGCGCTGGTCACAACGATCGCGTACCGACTGCGGGTGTCAATGGTCGCGCGGTGGCGGCCGTGATGACGTGCCATGGGTTTGCGATGGTGCACGTGACACCCTTCGTTCCACGCCCGGCCGGTGTTACAGCTGCCAGCCTGGCCTTTTCACGCGCGGCACCGCGGAGTTAACCGTCTGAGCCGGGGGAAGTCGCGCTGCCGATGCTCTGTCTCGGCACTGGCCGACCCTAGCACCCACTTTTTCGGGCGCCCCGCGCCCCTGTCGGCGTGTCCGAAAATTCACGTCGTGACCTGCGATATCAGCACGTCGGGGCGGCCATTCGAGCGATGATCATCGGCCATGCGGCGGGCGTATGGCCGATGGTAAGAACGCACTCGTACGTACGCACGCGGCGTTGCCGAATGTGGCCAACGCCATTAGTCGCACATCGTTGCGTTGAACGACCGTTAAGGGTGCGGCCAGAGGCATTAAGCTGACCGGAAGAACGAGCTGGGAGGTTCGCGATGGCCGGACGGATCCGGGTGGTGGTCGCCAAGCCGGGGCTGGACGGGCACGACCGGGGAGCGAAGGTGGTCGCGCGGGCGCTGCGTGACGCCGGGATGGAAGTCATCTACACCGGCCTGCACCAGACGCCCGAGCAGATCGTCGAGACGGTGATCCAGGAGGACGCGGACGCGGTCGGGCTGTCCGTCCTGTCGGGTGCGCACATGACGCTGTTCACCAAGGTGACGGATCTGCTGAAGGAGCGCGGCGCGGACGACGTGGTGGTGTTCGGCGGCGGGATCATCCCGGACGGGGACATCGCCGAGCTGCAGCGGCTCGGAGTGGCCAAGATCTTCACGCCGGGTGCGGCCACTATGACCGAGATCGTCGAGTGGGTAAGGGCGAACGTCGCCTCACCGGCCCCCGCCTGACCCTTTTGTCGCGACGGCAGTGGTTCGGCAGTGCGTAGCGGGACAATTCATGGTCCATAAGGAGTGGACTATGGCTGTCTCGGGGAAACAAGTCGACCGCACCGACCTTCCATCCGACCTGCCGGTGGTGCTGACCCGGATCCGGCCTTTCGGGGGCCGAAGTTCGGGGATCGCGCTGACGGTGGCGGTCGTGTTGGTGGTGAGCCAGTTCCTGTGGACCGGGGCGGCAGACGCTCTGTTTTATGGGATAGCAAGCATCTTGCCGCGGGTGGTGATCGTGGCCGCCGTCGTGCTGATGGCGCTGGGGCGGGGGCTCTGGCGGCGTCGATGGCCGATCGGGCCGATCTTCGGCGCCGACTCGCACGGGATCTGGTGGCGGCAGCGCCGGTGGCTGCTCTCGGTCAGCGTCTCGTGGCTGCCCTGGTCGGCTGTCACGTCCACGGACCTGGGAGCGCGTTGGTACGGCCGGCGGGTCTTCGTGGTGGAAACCTCCACGACTCCGTCGAGGCTGGTCATTCCGGTCGCCGGTGTGCGGTGGGATGGGATTCCGCTTCGTTATGGCCCCGCCTGGCACGCAGCGTTGGGAGCACTCAGGGGCGGTCAGCTCAGTGCGAAGCCGCTGGTGACCGATGCGTACGAGCAACAACCTGTGACGGACCTTCCGCGTCGCGACTTTCCAGTGGTCTTGATGGCGCGCTTCACCGGAAATCGCGGTCCGCTGATGGCCGGCGGCGCCATCCTGTTCGGCGCCCTGTTCTTCGGTGGCGGAGTAGGTCTGCTGTCGCTGGTCGACCCGGTCATGCTGCCAAGAATCGGGTTTCTGGTAGTCGCCTGCTTGGTCGTGACTGTCGTGGTGACCGCGGCGACGGTCGCGGTCCGGCGCGGCTCGCCGCTCCCGACCGCCGTTTTCGCCGCTGACGAGACCGGCGTCTGGTATCGGTCCTATCTCGGGGGCCGCCGGTCGCCGCTGCGGCACTGCCGCTGGGCCGACATTGGCTGGATCGGCGAGCGCAGGTCCGGGCCGACGGTCAGCCTGGTGCTCGGCGCGTACGGCCGCAGGTTGCCCGGCGCCGGCCCGTCTGGCCAGGTGCGCATCGACGTTTCCGGCGCGCGGTGGCGGGGCGTGGACGCGCGTGGCGCGGAGTATCTGCCGGGTCTGCAGGCCCGACTGCACCACCTGTCCGGCGGCCGGACGCCAGTTTTCGCCCCGCCTCCCGCGACCCTGATGCGCTACCCCACAGCACCCGCCCAGCGGCCAGTCGACGCCCGCACTATCGAACCCATCGCTGCGCAGTCGGCGCCCGGCTCGTACGCACCGCCAGTGGACGACTGGGCTCGGCCAGTCGACCCGCCTCACTCGCACTGAGAACCATTTTCGACGTACCAGGGCCGCCCGAAGCGGCCAAGGCGACGGGTGGCCAAAGACCTGTGGCTGAGTGCGATCGGCCACACGAGGGTGGTCACGTGTCGAGCAGGTCACGCCGGGTCGATAGTCTCCGGAACAGTCCGTACACCCCACTTGTACGGGCCTGTCACCGGCGAGAAGACGAGGCGGTACGGCAGTGGATCTGTACGAATACCAGGCGCGGGACCTGTTCGCCAAGCATGGCGTCCCGGTGCTGGACGGGGCGGTCGCGGACACCGCCGAGCAGGCGCGCGAGATCGCCGAGAGGTTCGGCGGGCACGTGGTCGTCAAAGCGCAGGTGAAGGTCGGTGGCCGGGGCAAGGCCGGCGGGGTGAAGCTGGCCAGCGACCCGGCTGACGCGGCCGAGAAGGCCGGCCAGATCCTCGGGATGGACATCAAGGGCCACACCGTGCACCGGGTGCTCATCGCGCAGAGCGCGGAGATCGCCGAGGAATACTACGTGTCGTTCCTGCTCGATCGCTCCAACCGCACTTTCCTGGCGATGGCCAGCGTCGAGGGCGGCGTGGAGATCGAGGTGGTCGCGGCGACCAAGCCCGAAGCGCTCGCGCGGATCCCGATCAGCGCGATCGAGGGCGTCGACGAGGCGAAGGCACGTGAGATCGCGCAGGCCGCGAAGTTCCCCGCCGAGCTGATCGACCCGATCGCGCATGTGCTGGTGAAACTCTGGGAGGTCTTCACCACCGAGGACGCCACCTTGGTCGAGGTGAACCCGCTGGTCAAGACAAAGGACGGCAAGGTCCTCGCGCTGGACGGCAAGGTCACCCTCGACGACAACGCCGAGTTCCGGCAGGCCGACCACGCGGCGCTGGAAGACTCCGCGTCGGCGGACCCGCTGGAGGCCAAGGCCAAGGCGCTGAACCTGAACTACGTCAAGCTGGACGGAGAGGTCGGGATCATCGGCAACGGCGCCGGCCTGGTGATGTCCACCTTGGACGTGGTCGCGTACGCGGGCGAGAAACACGGCGTCAAGCCGGCGAACTTCCTGGACATCGGCGGCGGCGCGTCAGCAGAGGTGATGGCCAACGGGCTGTCGGTGGTGCTCGGTGACGCGGACGTACGCAGCGTCTTCGTGAACGTTTTCGGCGGCATCACCGCCTGCGACGCGGTCGCCGACGGGATCGTGGCCGCACTCAAGATTCTCGGCGCCGAGGCGACCAAGCCCCTGGTCGTACGGCTCGACGGCAACAACGTGGTGGAAGGGCGCCGGATCCTCACCGAGGCCGCGCATCCACTGGTGACGCTGGTGGACACGATGGACGACGCGGCCGCCAAGGCCGCCGAGCTTGCGGCAGTGGGAGCCTAGGTCATGGCGATTTTCCTGAATGAGAACAGCAAAGTCATCGTCCAGGGGATGACCGGCTCGGAGGGGATGAAGCACACCCCGCGGATGCTGCGCGCCGGCACCACCGTGGTCGGTGGCGTCAACCCGCGCAAGGCCGGCCAGAAGGTGGACTTCGACGGCAGCTCGCTGCCGGTCTTCGGCACCGTCGCCGACGCGATGGCCGAGACCGGTGCGGACACCACGGTGATCTTCGTGCCGCCGGCTTTCGCCAAGAGCGCGATGCTGGAGGCCATCGACGCCGGCATCGGACTCGCGGTGGTCATCACCGAGGGCATCCCGGTGCACGACTCCGCCACCGCGTGGGCGCACGCTGTCGCGACCGGCAACAAGACCCGGGTGATCGGCCCGAACTGTCCCGGCATCGCGAGCCCCGGCAAGTCCAACGCGGGCATCATCCCGGCCGACATCACCGGGCCCGGCTCGATCGGGTTGGTCTCCAAGTCGGGCACCCTGACGTACCAGATGATGTACGAGCTGCGGGACATCGGCTTCTCGACGGCCGTGGGCATCGGCGGTGACCCGGTCATCGGGACCACCCACATCGACGCGCTGCAGGCCTTCGAGGACGACCCGGAGACCTCCGCGATCGTGATGATCGGCGAGATCGGCGGCGACGCCGAGGAGCGTGCCGCCGCGTACATCAAGGAGCACATCACCAAGCCGGTCGTCGGCTACGTGGCCGGTTTCACCGCTCCCGAAGGCAAGACGATGGGCCACGCGGGCGCGATCGTGTCCGGCTCGTCCGGCACCGCCCAGGCCAAGAAGGACGCCCTGGAGGCGGCCGGCGTGACCGTCGGCAAGACGCCGAGCGAGACGGCCCGGCTGCTCCGCGATCGCGTCAAGTAGTTCGGCTTTTCAGCGGCTCCCGGCAACAGAACCATGTCGCCGGGACCCGCTTGTCGTACGCGACCGGCTGCGCAGCCGGATTCCGATGGCAGCATTTGTCCACAGGCCCAGTCCCGTACGTAGTAGGGACCGGCGTGTCCGGGCGATCTTCGGCGCGTACGGCTGTCAGAGTGGATCGAGTGACCGACCTGCTGGAGCCGGGAGCGGCCGCTTCGGGCCCACGTACGACCGGCGAGATCCCCAAACCCGACCCTGAGCGGCGGCCGGTGCCGTTGTGGCTGGCCGCGGTGAGTACGACCGGATGGGCCGTACTCACCGGCATGGGCCCGTTGGTCGCGGTGATCCTGCTGGTCTGGGTGGCGGATTCCTCGAACGGGTCGCGCGCGGTCGACGCCTTCCGGGTCGGCATCGGCGTGTGGCTGCTCGCGCACGGCGCGACATTGCAGGTCGGCGGCGTGTTGGTAGGCCTCGCCCCGCTGCTGGTGACCGGGATGGCCGGCTGGCAGGTGGTCCGGGCCGGCGCCAACGCGGCCCGCGCGGTCGGCGCCAACGGGCTCGCGATGGGCGCTCAGGTCGTCGCGGCGGTGGCCAGTTGCTACACGGTGGTCGGCGCGGTCGCCGCGGTGGCGGTGCTCGGCAGCCCGGCGCAGGTGCCGGTGTTGCCGGCGGTCAGCGCGGTGGCGGCGCTGGGCCTGCTGGGCAGCGCGATCGGCGTGCTGCGGGTGCCGGACATCCGCCGCGACCTGCTCCGCAGATTCCCGGCGCCGATGCTCTCGGTGGTCCGGGCCGGCACCGCCGCCGCGGTCGCGGTGCTCGGCGCCGGAGCGGTCGTCGCGGCCGCCGGGATGGTGCTGAACTGGCAGCGTACGGTCACGCTGATGGCTGGCCTGGACGACGGGCCGATCGGCGTGATCGGTCTCTGGGTAGTCTGCGTTTTGTACGTACCGACGGTGGCGATCTGGGGCGCGTCGTACGTGCTCGGACCCGGGTTTGCGGTGGGCGCGGGCACCCACGTCGGTCTGTCCGGTGTCGCGCTGGGTCCGCTGCCGGCCGTACCGCTGCTCGGTGGCATCCCGGCGGCAGCGGCGCCATGGCCGGCGTACGCGCTGCTGGCCCTGCCGGTGGCGGCCGGTGTCGGTGCCGCATTGATGGTCCGCCGATCCCATCCGGGTGCCGCGACGGTGCCGCGGTTCGCGTCAGCCGCGCTGACCGGTCTGGTGGCTGGCGTTTTGCTCGCAGCGGCGGCGCTGGCGGCCGGTGGCCCGCTCGGGTCGGCCCGGTTGGCCGAAGTCGGGCCGTCCGGGTGGCACGTCGGTGTCATTGGTGGGCTGGAGGTTGCGCTCGGCGCGGTCGGGTTGGTCGGCTTTGAGTACGCGCGCGACTGGGCGCTGCGCCGGTGGGCAGGCTCCCGCAGCGAGAAACCCGAAGCTGACCCGGTTGATTCAGCGGACTCCGCGGAGCAGCCCACCGAACCGGTCCAGCCGGTCCAGCCCACCGAGCCCATCCAGTCGGTCGAAGCCGAAGAGCCGGCCGAGCCCACGCTCGCTCAGTCGACGCAGCTTGAGCCCACGGTTGTCGAGGCCGCGATGGTTGAGCACCCCGAGGGTGTCGAGCCCACCGCGGACACCGAGATTCCGCAGGCCTGACGGAACAGCAAAAGGCGCCGCCGGACCTCGCGGTCTCCGGCGGCGCCTTTGGCTTGAGGCTTGGAAGTCTCTTGAGATTTAGTAACCGCTGGTCGGGATAGCGCTCAGCGCGGTGATCTGGATAATGACGCTGATGATCGTGCAGATGCAGCTGAGACCCCAGAGACAGCCACCCACGATGTAGCCGATCTTCTTCCACTTGTGCGCGCTCGCGAACTCGACCGAGGCGCCGGCGGAGTCACCGCGCGAGAGCAGGTCCTTGCCCCGGTTGTTGGCGATGATCACCGCGATGAAGAACGGCCAGCAGAGAATGAACGACAGCACGAGCTGGCCGACGCTGACCTCGCCGGTCGGGCCGTTCGGAAGACCCCCGCCGCCACCGCCGTAGCCGCCACCACCGGAGTAGGGGGGCTGGCCGCCATAGCCACCGCCACCTGACTGCGGCGGTTGGCCGTAGCCACCCGGCTGTTGCGGCTGTTGGCCGTAGCCGCCTGGCTGCTGGCCGTATGGATCCTGGCCCTGGCCGTATGCCATTTCGAGAACTCCTTGGCGGTCTAGACGGTGACCTTGCCGATCGACCGTCAGTTATCGCTTTACCGCTGCGCAGCGTACAGGTTGTCTATGACGGCCTGTCGCGACGGGCTGGGCCTGTCGCATGCGGCTACACCAGCGAGGACACAGCGTAACCGCACCCCGCCAGAATCACCTGTTCTGACTCACGCATTGATGCACTTTCCGCGAGTTGTCGCCGGCGTTGAGCGCGCATTTGCCCATTGGGCTGTTCCAAAGGGCGATTGCCGCGATCAGCGCACCAGTGCTGACCAGCACCGCGCAGGCGCCGAGAATGACCCCGGTCAACGCCATCCCGCGGCCGCGCGCGCGGCCGTCGGCCACCAGCCGTACGCCGATGACTCCCACGATGAGGGCCGGGATGCCGAGGTAGAAGCCGCTGAAGAAGCAGCTGAGCAACAGGCCGGCGATCCCAAGGAGCAGCGCGAGGATGCCCAGCCCGGCCGAACCGGCCGCGGTTGGTACGGCCACCGGCCGCGGCTGGGCCGGCTGCGTGAACGGCGGTGTGGCCGGCCAGGCCGGCGCCGTGCGTACGGTCGCGGACCCGGACGCCGGATGCCCGTACGCGGGACGCCCCGACACCGGTTGTCCGGACACCGGGTGCCCGGACACCGGCTGGGCGGAGGTGGGAATTCCGGAGACTGGCGGCCCGGATACCGGGTAGCCAGATACTGGATAAACAGTGCCGGGGCGACCAGAGACTGGCTGGCCAGAGACCGGAAGTCCAGACACTGGCTGGCCAGACACCGGAAGTCCAGACACCGGTAGTCCGGAGACCGGTCGACCGGGCGCCGGAGGCGCTGATACCGGCGGAGGTGGAGGGGGCGGTCGCACCGGCGCGACTGGTGGTGCGGCCGACGTACCCGGGCGAGCCGGCAGTGCGGTCGTCGGTTGCGCCGGCGGAACACTCCCCGGCTGGGTGACCTGCGGCGGCGCCGGTTGAGGGCCCTGGGAGGGTACGGCTGGTATCTCCGGCGGCTGCTGCCCTGGCGCTGGGGCCGCCGGCTGCTGTCCCGGCGCTGGGGGCGGTGGAGCTGCCTGCGGTTGTTGGCCCTCGGGCGGTCCGACCGCCGGCGGCTGTGCCGATCGACCAGGCGATGGGGTGGCCGGTGGGGTTCGTGATGGCTCGTCCGGCGGTGGTGTCGCCTGGGGTGGCGCGGACGGCGACGGCTGCGCCGCTGCCGCTGGCTGGCCCTGCGGTGCTGCCGGGGTGGACGAAGGCTGCTGTGTCGCCCCCGACTGCTGCGATGGTGTTGCCGCGGTGGGCGGCGGCGCTGTTCCGGGCACCGGCTGGGGCTGCTCCGGCGTTGGCTGCGAGGACGGCAGCTGAGCGGCCGGCGCCGGAGCTTGCCACGATGGCGGACCTGCTGCATCCGGCGCGTTCTCAGCTGGCGCCGGCGCTGAGGGTGCCGTCGCTTCGGCCGCACTCGGCTGGACGGGCGTGCTGGGCAGCCTTGGGGCAGGGCTCTGCGGCGCTGGTGCCGGCGTCGGGCTCTGCGGTGGCGTGGTCGGCGGGGGTGGCGATGCGTCCGGTGTCTCGGTCGAGCCGGGCTGCGCTGGAGCGCTGGGCTGCGCTGCGGCCGGCGTCTGACCTGGAGCGGACTGCGCAGGGGCGGTTGGCGGTGCGGCCGCCGGTGGAGTCGGTTGTGGCGCCGGACCGCCCTGTGAGGGGCCCGGCGGTCGCGTGGGGTCGGGCTGCGGCGCAGTGCTGGCCGGTGGGCTCGGCGGAGCCGCGGGATCAGCCTGCGGTACCGGTGTTTCGGCTGGTGGCGGCGGGGTGGGAGTGGGCCTGGGACGCGGCCGGGCCGGCGGGGTGGCGGGCGTACGTGCCGGGATGGGCGCTGCCACCGGCGGGGGTGGCGAGCTGGGCTTGGGCGCTGGTGCTGGCGGCGCTGTGGGTGGCTCGGCGGCGCTGGTGGTTTTGTCGCCCGGCGTAGCGGTCCCAGCGTCGGCCGTTGGCAGGTCGGCGACAGGGACGTCCGGCAGTGCGATCAGCTCGGTCGGATCGTCGTACGTGCCGTCGGCGTTGGCGACCGGCAACGTGATCTGCTCGGTCGGGCCGTTGTACGTGCCGTCGGCGTTGGCGACGGGCAGCGTGATCTGTTCGGTCGGGTCGTTGTAAGAGGCCGGTGTGGCTGGCGGTGCGGTTCCCCCGGCCGATGCCGTCTGGTCCGGTCGAGCCGGAGCCGGAGCCGGAGCCGGAGCCGGAGCCGGAGCCGTGGGTGGGGTCTGGGACGCAGGTGGGGGCGGTGGGGTGGGCCGCGAAATCTGTACGGTCTCGGCGCTTGCCGGTTGTGGGCGCGCGGCCGGGGGCGGGCTGCTGGCAGTTGGCGGAGAAGGCCGCTCCGCGCTCTTGGCTGCCGTGTCCTGCGGCGCACCGGCGGTCTCGTTGGTCGCCGTGGTCGATGGCACTGGTACGGCCGCGGTCTCGGCTTCGGGCGTACCAGCCGGAACAACGGTCTCCAGATCCAGATCCGCGGAAGCTGCCGGAGCGGGAGTGGCAGCGGCCGGTGGCACGGTGGTCGGCTGGTCGGAGGTTGGTGCGGACGAGGACGGCGGCGTGGCCGGGGGTACCGACTGCTCGGACCGGGGTGAATCCGGTGTCGGCGAGTTCGGATCGGTCATGCTCTCTGAGGTCCCTTCGACGCGT
>NZ_BAAANY010000007.1:198591-228506 GCF_039530045.1 Fodinicola feengrottensis
CTACTGCATCCGGCTCGCGGCTTCGCTGCTGCCGCCGCAGCGGCAGGACGCTAGTGTCCTACGCCTTGGACGGCGAGCAGGCTGCTGATCACGCTGAAGATGATGCCGATCACATGCAGTGCGACGAAGACAACCGAGACGATCAGTGCGATCTGCGGGAGCCTGGCCGGCTCGCCGAAAGCGGCCGCCTTCTTCCGGGCCTTCAGGGACAGGATAATCCCCACAATCGGCCCGGCGAGAAAACACAAAACGGAAATAACAATGGCGATGATGCTTAAGGTCTGCGCATTGCTTCGCTGTACTGGCTGAGCGCTCACATTCTCCTGCTTTCCCAAACCAAGGTAACTTCGGATGAACCAACCGGGTCGACGTCTTGGCGTCATGAAAAGAAAAAAACGGCAGCAACGGACGACTCGGTGGTGTCGGCAATCGTCGGCTGGTGGGGACGGCGAATCAAGCGCTTTGAGACCTGAAACGGGTCTTCTGCCGCTTCGATAGGCAACCGCGGCTGGACGGTCGAGCCAGCAGATCGGTCGTTAGTCTGAGGTTGCCGCCGGCTGGCGGCCCGGATCCGGCGCCGCTGGTTGGGCACGAGTGGCCCGGGCCGAGCCGCCCCGGCGGTGGCCGGTAGTCTGGACCTCGCGCGTTTCGGCATATGGAGGGCAGCCCTGACCGCCCGATTGGTAGTTCTCGTGTCCGGCTCGGGCACCACCCTGCAGGCTCTGTTGGACGCTTGCGGGGATCCGGCGTACGGCGCTCAGGTCGTCGCTGTCGGTGCCGACCGCGAAGGCATCGTCGCCCTGCAGCGCGCTGAGCGTGCTGGGGTGCCGACTTTTGTCCACCAGCTGGCCGACTACGGTTCGCGGCCGGAGTGGGACTCGGAGTTGGCCAAGGTGGTCGCCGGGTACGACCCCGATCTGGTGGTCTCGGCCGGTTTCATGAAACTGGTCGGGGACGGATTCCTGGCCGAGTTCGGCGGGCGTTTCATCAACACACATCCGGCGCTGTTGCCGGCTTTTCCTGGCATCCACGGTGCCCGGGACGCTCTTGAATACGGTGTGAAAATCACCGGTTGCACGCTGTTCGTGGTGGACGCCGGAGTGGACACCGGGCCGATTCTCGCGCAGCGGGCGGTTCCGGTGCTGGACGATGACGACACCGATGCCCTGCATGAGCGGATCAAGGTCGCCGAGCGGGAGATGCTGGTCGAAACGGTCGGCCGGTTGGTGCGGTACGGGTGGACGGTTACCGGAAGAAAGGCAACGATTCCATGATTGCGGGCGGGCAGCAGGTGCCGATCCGGCGCGCGCTGATCAGCGTGTACGACAAGACCGGGCTGGTGGAGCTGGCGCGCGGGCTGGCGGAGTCGGGCGTGCAGATCGTCTCGACCGGATCGACCGCCGGCCGGATCACCGAAGCCGGCATCGCGGTGACACCGATCAGTGATGTCACCGGTTTCCCAGAATGTCTGGACGGACGGGTGAAAACGCTGCACCCGGCCGTACACGCGGGCATTCTGGCCGACCGGCGACGAGAAGACCACCGTAAGCAACTGTCCGATTTGGACATCGCGCCTTTCGATCTGGTGGTGGTGAATCTCTACCCGTTCCGGGAAACGGTCGCCTCCGGCGCGTCCGGCGACGACGTGGTTGAGCAAATCGACATCGGCGGCCCCGCGATGGTGCGCTCGGCGGCGAAAAACCACGCCAGCGTCGCGGTGGTCGTCGACCCGGCCTCGTACGACACGGTGCTCGCCGCGACCCGGGCCGGCGGTTTTGACCTCGCGACCCGGAAACTGTTGGCGCGTAAGGCTTTCTCGCACACCGCGTCGTACGACGTGGCGGTCGCCAGCTGGCTCGCCGGCGAGGAGGTCGACGAGGAAACCGCGCCTGGCGCGAACTCCTGGCCGGCTTTCACCGGAGTGACCGGCGAGCGGGCCGCGGTGCTGCGGTACGGCGAAAACCCGCACCAGGCCGCCGCGCTCTACGTCGAGCACGACTCGCCGGCCGGCATCGCGCAGGCGGAACAGTTGCAGGGCAAGGAAATGTCCTACAACAACTATGTCGACGGTGATGCCGCCTATCGCACCGCGTACGACTTCGAAGACCCGTGCGTCGCGATTATCAAGCATGCCAACCCCTGTGGGATCGCGGTTGGCGCGGATATCGCTGAGGCGCACCGAAAAGCGCACGCCTGCGACCCGGTTTCCGCGTACGGCGGGGTGGTCGCCAGCAACCGGCCGGTGTCCGCGGCGATGGCCGAGCAGCTGGCGGACATCTTCACCGAGGTGCTGATCGCGCCGGCGTACGAAGACGGTGCTTTGGCCCTGCTGGAAAAGAAAAAGAACCTGCGCGTGCTGATCGCGCCGGAACGCGACGCCAAGCCGGTAGAGCTGCGGCCGATTTCCGGCGGCATCCTGGCCCAGACCGCCGACCGGTTGGACGCCCCCGGCGACGACCCGGCGAACTGGAAGTTGGCCGCCGGTGACGCGGTCGACGAGGCGACGCTGGCGGACCTGGCGTTCGCTTGGCGGGCGATCCGCGCGGTCAAGTCCAACGCGATCCTGCTGGCTCATGACGGCGCGACCGTCGGCGTCGGGATGGGGCAGGTCAACCGGGTCGACTCGGCCAAGCTCGCGGTGGCCCGCGGCGGCGACCGGGTGGCCGGATCGGTAGCCGCGAGCGACGCGTACTTCCCGTTCCCGGACGGCCTGGAAGTGCTGCTGGAGGCCGGCGTGCGAGCGGTCGTGCAGCCCGGCGGCTCGATCCGTGACGACGTCGTCATCCAGGCGGCCAAAGAAGCCGGCGTCTCGCTCTACCTGACCGGGACGCGGCACTTCTTCCACTGACGACGTTAGGGTTTCGTTCCGTGACTGCGACGATTCTGGACGGCAAGGCGACCGCTGCGGCGATCCGAGTGGACCTGACCGGCAGGGTGGCCAAGCTGGCCGCCGCCGGTCGTGTTCCTGGGCTCGGCACCATCCTGGTCGGCGACGACCCGGGGTCGGCGGCGTATGTGGCGGGCAAGCACCGCGACTGCGCCGAGGTCGGCATCTCGAGCATCCGGGTGGACCTGCCCGGCTCGGCGACCGAGGACGAGATCCTCGAAGCGGTGGACGGGCTGAACGCGGACCCGGCTTGTACGGGCTACATCGTGCAGCTGCCGCTGCCGTCCGGGGTCGATGCCGGCCGGGTGCTGGAGCGGGTCGACCCGGACAAGGACGCCGACGGCCTGCACCCGACGAACCTCGGCCGGCTGGTGCTGGGCGTCGACGGTCCGCTGCCCTGCACGCCGCGCGGCATCGTTGAGCTGCTTCGCCGCTATGACGTACCGATCGCCGGCGCGCACGTGGTGGTCGTCGGCCGTGGCGTGACGGTCGGCCGGCCGCTCGGGCTGTTGCTGACCCGCAAATCCGAGAACGCCACCGTCACGCTGTGCCACACCGGCACCCGCGACCTGCCGTCGTACGTCCGGCAGGCGGACATCGTGGTGGCTGCCGCCGGCAACCCCGGCCTGATCACCGCCGACATGGTCAAGCCCGGCGCGGCTGTGCTCGACGTGGGCACCACCCGGGCGTCCGGCGAGGGCGGCAAGACGCGGCTGATCGGCGACGTGACGAAGGACGCGTACGAGGTGGCCGGCTTCGTCGCCCCGATGCCCGGCGGCGTCGGCCCGATGACCCGCGCGATGCTGCTGACCAACGTCGTTGAAGCCGCCGAACGCTTCTCCGCCTGAGCGCGCGCTTACTCGCGCGCGCGTTACGTACGTAACGAAAACCCGCCCCCCGCCCCCCACCCTCTCAAAGGGCGGGGGCTCAAAATTTCAGGTGGGTACGACAGTTTTGCGCCGCACTGGGTGTGGCGGGTGTCGTGTGGTACCCGGCGGTGGGCCGTACGGGCGTCCGGAATAGCCTGGGCTGACAGCCTGAGACCTGGGGAAAGGGAGTCCGACTCGTGGGCAAGAAGGTCACTGTGGTGGGGGCCGGGTTCTACGGTGCTACCACCGCGCAGCGCCTGGCCGAGTTCAACATCTTCGACACCGTCGTGCTGACGGACATTCTCGAGGGCCGGCCGGAGGGTTTGGCGCTCGACCTGAACCAGTCCCGCCCGGTCGAGGGCTTCGAGACCAAGGTGGTGGGCGTCGGCGGCGGTTCGTACGACGGCACCGAAGACTCCGACATCGTGGTCATCACCGCGGGTCTGCCGCGCAAGCCCGGCATGAGCAGGATGGACCTGCTGGGCACCAACGCCAAGATCGTCCGCGACGTGACGACCAAGATCGCCGAGAAGAGCCCGAACGCGGTCATCATCATCGTCTCCAACCCGTTGGACGAGATGACCACACTGGCCGCCGAGGCGAGTGGTTTCCCGCGCGAGCGGGTGTTCGGCCAGGCCGGCATCCTGGACACCGCTCGGTTCACGAACTTCGTGGCCGAGGAGCTGGGCGTGAAGATCGCCAGCGTCAAGACGCTCACGCTTGGCTCGCACGGCGACACCATGGTGCCGGTGCCGTCGCAGTGCACGGTCGACGGCAAGCCGCTGGCGGACCTGCTCAGTGCGGAGAAGATCGACGAGCTCGTCACTCGTACGCGCAACGGTGGCGCCGAGGTGAACAACCTGCTCAAGACCGGTTCGGCGTTCTACGCGCCGTCCGCGGCCGCGGCCCGGATGGCGAAGGCCGTCGCCGAGGACGCCGGCGCGGTGTTCCCGGTCTGCGCGTGGCTGACCGGTGAGTACGGGATTTCCGATGTCTACCTGGGTGTCGAGGCCGAGCTCGGCGCCGGCGGCGTCAAGAAGGTCGTCGAGACCAAGCTCACCGACGACGAGCTGGCCGGCCTGAAGGCCGCCGCCGAAGCCGTCAAGTCGAAGGCCTCCAGCCTCAAGGAGCTGTAACCCGCACTGTCGTCCATGGCCCGTTCACTGCGCTCAATGCAGTGAACGGGCCATGGACGTCATCGGCGGTATGGCGGCGGGTACGGACCGGGACGCGGCGGATACGGCTGGGGCGGGTATGGCTGCGGTGGATAGGGCTGCGGTGGATAAGGCGGGTAGGGCTGCGGGGGATAGGGCTGTGGTGGGTAGCCGCCATAAGGATTCGGCGGAAGCGGCCGTGGTGGTGGGGGTGGTGGCGGAGGCGGCGGGTACGGGCCGCTGGCGAGCGTCACGCCCCGGCGGGCTAACCGTATGACCTCCCACAGGGACAGCGCGGTCAGCGCCAGCGCTCCGCCAAGGGCCAGCAGCAGGTCCAGCCAGAGCGGTTTGTATTCGCTCCGGAAGATCAACCGCTGCACGATCTGCCACCAGCCGACGAGGGTGGTGAACAGCGGCGGCAGCAGCAGGTTGCCGTCGATCGCGTTGAAGAGGTGTCGTGCGGCCAGGAAAGCGCTGCTGATCAGGAAGATGAGATACCAGAGCACGAACAGGATGATCACCAGGGTAAGCACCGGGTTCCGGTCCTTCTTCACATCCAGTGCCCCGGCGACGATCATCAACGAGAAGGCTGCGTACACCAGCGTGAAAATCCCGACGGTCCCGAGCGGGCGAAGCAGCTGTTTGATGGTGTCGGCGCGCCAGCGGGGGCCGCAGAAGAAGGCCAGGATCCCGAGCGCGACCAGGAACAGCGGGATCAGGAACATCCCGGTGGTGAACAGGTCACCGAGATAGTTCTCGGAGATCTTGGCCGCGTCGAGCCTGCCGATGTACGGCAGTGCGGCGGCGGCCCCGATGGCGACGGCGAGGACCGTACGCCAGCGGTGTGCCCGCTCGATGACCGGATCCGGCTTGCCGAGCTTGTACTGCGGGCTGAACAGGTAGAGCGCGAGCATCGGCGGCAGGAACGACAGTTTCAGGAAGAGCCGTTTGCGTTCGCGGCGGCCAGGTGGTTGGTAGAGGCCGTCCTTGACTTGTTGTGCGTTGGTCAACCGTCGTCCTCTCAGCGCACCGGCTCTGGTGAACGGTCGCGACCGTGTCACTGTCAGGCGTACAGAGTGCCATGAGTTGGCAAAGGTGCAGCCATCTGCCCGTGAGCATCTGGACTGTCGAATTCGGCACCCTCGCCAACCTGGCTGCCTGTCGCCTGACGCCTTGTGTCAGACCCCGGTTGGGCGGTGCTGCCAGATCTTGCCGACGGAGGCGACGATCATGCAGAAGGTTAACGAAAGACGAATTCAGTCGGACCTCTCCGTGAACTAGACTGGGCCGCGTCTTAGCCCATGCGCGACCAAATCCGATGGATGCCGGTGACGACGAACGAGCCTTTCGCGTTGACTCTGTACGCGCGCGCCGACCCGATGCGCGCCGCCGAGCCGGACGTGCTGGCCGTCCTGAAGCCGCTGGCGCAGGCGTACGAACTCGTCGTCGGCCCCCGTCGTACGTCCACGATCACCTACCTGGACACTGCCGACTTTCGGTTGCGCAAGGCCGGGTTGACGCTGTCGTACGAGCATTCCTCTGGGCCAGGTGCGCTGGTAGTCGTCGACGCCGAGGGTGAGCGTACTGAGTGCCGGTTAGGCGCCGTCCCCGACTTTCCGGCGTTGGCCGACGAGCTGCCGGCCGGTGCGGTGCGGGACCGGGTGGCCGAGGCGATGTGGATTCGCGCGGTCGCGCCGGTGGCCCGCTCACGCCGGGTGACCCGCGAGGTCGCGCTGCTCAACACCGACGAGAAGACGGTCGCCCGGCTCGACTGGGTGGAGGCCGCCGGCACCGAGCCGATCCAGGCGGTGCTGGCGCCGCGGGTGCGGATCCGGCCGCTGCGCGGCTACCACCGGGATGCCGCGGCGGCCGCCCGGTTGCTGGTGTCCGCCAATGGTGCCGGTGGGTTTCGGGCGGCGGAATGCACCGACTCCGACGAGCTGCTCGCTTTGGTCGTACCAGCGGAAAAACCGCGGGCGGTGACGGCCGCGATGTCAGCCAGCGCGGCGGTGGCGACCGCGTTGCTGGGTTTTCTCGACGATCTTGAGGCGAATGTCGACGGCGTGGTCGCGGACGTTGACACGGAGTTCCTGCACGACCTGCGGGTCGCCGTCCGGCGGACCCGGTCGCTGGTGAAACTGGCCGGCGATGTGCTGCCAGCGCGGCTGGTGGCTCGCGGGGAGCCGGGCTTCAAAAGGCTGGGCGACCTCACCACCCCGACCCGCGATCTGGACGTCTACCTCCTGGAGCTGCCCACGCTGGCCGGCGGCCTGGTCGCTGGCGACGCGGCTGACCTCGCCCCTTTCGGCGGTTACCTGCGGCACCAGCGGACGTTGGAATGGCGCAAGCTCGTTCGCGGCCTGCGAACCCAGCGGTTTTCCCTTCTGCTGAAGGAATGGCGGGCAGGCCTTGAGGCCGTAAGGGAAGATCCAGCGCAAGGTTCGTCGGTCGATGAGCTTGCGGTGGCGCGGGTCGGCGACGGATTCAAGAAGGTGGTGAAGAAGGCGCGGGCGCTGACCCCCGAATCTCCGTCCGACCTCGTTCACGCGCTTCGCAAGCGTGCCAAGGAACTTCGCTACGCGCTGGAAGTTTTCGGGCCACTGCTGGGATCTGAGGTGACCAAGCAGGTTGTCAGGGATCTGAAACAGATCCAGGACACCCTCGGCGAGTTCCAGGACGGTGAGGTGCAGGCGGCGGCGCTGCGCACATTCGCAGAGCGGATGCAGATCGACGGCCCGCCGCCGGCGGTCACGCTGCTCGCGATGGGAGAGCTCGCCGCCGGTTTCGCCGCGCAGCAACGATTCGCGCGCCAGCAGTTGGCTGACCGACTCACCACCTTTCTCGGGGCGCGTACGCAGGCCAGGATCAAGGCGCTGCTGTCGTGAGAATTATCGCGTCGTACAACGTGAAAGGCGGCGTCGGGAAGACCTCGGCCGCGGTCAACCTGGCCTATCTGGCCGCCCGGGAAGGCCGTCGCACGCTGCTCTGGGACCTCGACCCGCAGGGTGCCGCGACCTTCCTCTTCCGGATCCGGCCGCGGGTCAAGGGCGGCAGCGCCCGGCTGGTGACCGGCGCCCGCGACCTCGCCGATGGCTTGAAGGGCACCGATTTCGACTGCCTGGACGTGTTGCCGGCCGACTTCACCTACCGCAACATGGACATCGACCTCGCGCAGTCGGCGAAGAAACCGACCAGGGTGCTGCAGCGGCTGTTGGCCGAGTTGTCCGGTGAGTACGACCTGGTCTTCCTGGACACTCCGCCCAGCCTGTCGCTGGTGTCGGAAAACGTGTTGCACGCAGCCGATGTGGTGCTGGTGCCGATCATCCCGACGGTGCTGGCGGTGCGGACGTACGACCAGCTGGTCGGTTTCGTGGACACCTTCGTCGGCCGCAAGCCCCGCGTGCACGGCTTCTTTTCGATGGTGGACCGGCGAAAGTCGCTGCATCGGGAGATCGTCGCGACGCTCCCGTCCGAGCGTCCGGACGTGAGCGCGACCGGCATTCCGGCGCTGTCCGCGGTCGAGCAGATGGCTGTCCACCGGGCCCCGCTGCCCACTTTCGCCCCGCGCAGCCCGGGCACTCGCGCGTACGAGCAACTGTGGAAAGAGCTCGTCGCGCTGCTCTGACAGGCCCGAGTCATCACCAGCCGTGGCGGCGGGAGCGAAGCTCGCGGCGGCGGCGCTGGTCGCGATCGCGGTCGTCGTTGTCGTCGTCCCAGCCCCAGACCTTCTTGGCGAAGGACGAGATGCCGATGGGCACGAAGATCAGCCACCACGCCCAGCCGTGCGAAAGGGCCACCGCGGGGATCCAGATCAGCCAGCTGACCCCCATCACCCCGAGGAACACTCGCTTCGCGAGGTCGCCGTTGCCGCGCCTTGTCGTGACCGGCAGGTTTTCGGCTCGCTTGGCCAGATCCACCGACGGCGCCAGCGGCGCGGCTGGAGCTGGGTCGTCCAGCTGCGGGTGCGGCGCGGGCAGGTCGCTGAAAAGGGCCATCAGCTCGCCGCGGGTGGCCGCCGTGGTGGCCTCCGCGCTGCGGGTGCCGTATTCGTCGAGGGTGACCCGGCCGGCCGACAGGTGCTCGCCCAGGGCGGCGATTGCCGACTCGCGTTCGGTGGTGCCGACGCGTACGTTTTCCCGGTCAGTGGGCGCTGTCATGACCTCCATGCTACGGCGGCCACCAGGGCTGCGTCTCGGCCAGATGTCATGTCAGGGCCAGGCCCATTCGGACTATGTGAAGGTGCCGTGCCGGGCGTCGTCGTCGCGGTCCGCCGCACAGCGCTGTCGCGCGTCCGATGGCCAGACCTGGCTGGCGAAGACGTAGAAGATCGCCGGCACGAAGATCAGCCACCAGAACTGTCCGTGCCCGGTGACCAGCAGGATGAGCCACACCAGGATCGCGATCGCGCCGAGGCCGTGAAAGATCCGCGGCGCGAGCTGCTGGTCGCGGGCCAGCAGGGTTCCCAGTGGCCGCTGGCGCGCGTTTTCGGGGGTTTTGCGGAGATCTACCGCTAAATCGAGTGCCGGCTGCGGTCCGGGCAGATCGGTGAAGACCGCCAGCAGTTCGCCGTACGTTTGGGCGCTGGCCGCCCGCGTGGTGCGCTCGCCATATTCGTCCATGGTCAGCCGGCCGGCGGCCAGGTGCTCGCCGAGCGCACCAAGAGCCGCTTCGCGCTCGGCGTCGCCGATGCGAAGGGTGGTGTACTCCGGCTCATTCATTGTCAAGGAGCATACGACCAGAATAGCTTCGGTGACGGTGCTTTACTTTTTTGCGTGACCTGCAAAGAAATTCTCCCCGGTCGTTCCGGAGGGATTTGCCGGGAAATGACCGGGGCCGCAAAGTTCTTTATATTTCAACGATCCGGTGAGGTTCAGGAGAACTCAAGGAATCCTCAAGCGGCGGTCGTAGAAATGTATTAACAAGAATGAAAAGGAACCGGAAAAGACTAACTGTCCAGAATCTCGCAGATCACCGCGCCGCTGTTGACACCGGCGCCCTGCTCGGCGGTCAGCCCGCTGATCGTGCCGGCTTTGTGTGCGGTGACCGGATTTTCCATTTTCATGGCTTCGAGCACGATGATCAGGTCGCCAGCCGAAACCGGGTCGCCGTCGTTGACCGCGACCTTCACGATGGTGCCCTGCATGGGTGCTGTGACAGCGTTTCCGCTGACCGTGGTGCCACCGCGGGCCGACTGTTTGCGCTTGGGGGTCTTCTTTTCGGGCGTACCAGCGCCGGCCGCGGCGAGGTTCGCCGGCAGCGAGACCTCCAGTCGCTTGCCGCCGACCTCGACGACGACGGTCTGTCGCGGCTCTGCCTCTTCGTCCGTCGCGGCGGCCGTTTCGTACGGCGGGATCTGGTTGTCGAATTCGGTCTCGATCCATCTCGTATGGACCGAAAATGGCTGCGCCGGGTCAGCCGGCGCGAAGGCCGGGTCGGCCACGATCGCGCGGTGGAAAGGCAGCGCGGTCGCCATGCCGTCGACCTGCGTTTCGGCCAGCGCCCGCCGGGCCCGCGCCAACGCCTCTTCGCGATCGGCCCCGACGACGATGAGCTTTGCCAGCAGGGAATCGAAATTCCCGCCGATCACGGTGGCACTCTCAATCCCGCTGTCGACCCTTACGCCTGGGCCTGACGGCCAGTGGACGTTGGTCACGGTGCCTGGCGCGGGTAGGAAGTTGCGGCCCGGGTCCTCGCCGTTGATGCGGAACTCGAAAGCGTGCCCACGTGGCTCCGGATCCTCGGTGACCCGCAGCTTTTCGCCGTCCGCGATGCGAAACTGCTCTCGCACCAGGTCCAGCCCGGTGGTCTCTTCGCTGACCGGGTGCTCGACCTGCAGCCGGGTGTTCACTTCCAGGAAGCTGATGGCGCCGTCCGCACCGACCAGGAATTCCACCGTACCGGCGCCGTGGTAGCCGGCCGCCTTGCAGATCGCCTTCGCGGCGGTGTGGATTTCTGCGCGCTGCCCCTGCGAGAGGAAGGGCGCTGGGGCCTCTTCCACGAGTTTCTGGTGTCGGCGCTGCAAAGAACAGTCGCGGGTGCCGACCACGATGACATTTCCGTGGGTGTCCGCGAGCACCTGCGCCTCGACGTGCCGCGGCTTGTCGAGATAGCGCTCAACAAAGCACTCGCCGCGACCGAAGGCGGCCACCGCCTCGCGTACCGCGGACTCGAACAGCTCGGGGATTTCTTCCTTCGTACGAGCCACTTTCAGCCCGCGGCCGCCACCGCCGAAAGCGGCCTTGATGGCGATGGGCAGGCCATGTTCCTCAGCGAAGGCGATCACCTCGTCCGCGTTGGCGACCGGGTCCTTGGTGCCGGGCACCAGCGGCGCGCCGGCGCCGGTGGCGATGTGCCTCGCCTCGACCTTGTCACCGAGCGAGCGGATCGCGTCCGGAGTGGGACCGATCCACGTCAGCCCGGCGTCGATGACCGCGGCGGCGAAGTCGGCGTTCTCGGACAGGAAGCCGTAGCCGGGGTGAACGGCGTCGGCGTCGGCCTTCGCGGCCACTTCGAGCAGCTTGTCGATCCGCAGGTACGTCTGCGCCGCGGTGTCGCCGTCCAGCGCGTACGCCTCGTCCGTCAACCGGACGTGCATCGCGTCGCGGTCCGAGTCCGCGTACACCGCGACACTCAGCAGCCCGGCGTCCCGGCAGGCCCGGGCCACCCGTACCGCGATCTCGCCGCGGTTGGCGATCAGCACCTTGCGCACATCGACTCCCTTCGCCGTTCCGCAGGAGTCTATGTGCGCACGGCCGAGCCGACAGATCCGTGTGACATCCTGCTCAGCCGTGCGCCATGTGACCCTGCCCCGGGACAAGCAGAGACTTAGCCGATCAGTGCGGCGAGGTCACGCCACTCCTTGATGGGCAGTGCGGTGCCTTCGGTGAGGACCTGGATGCCCACGGTGTCGGCGCCGGCGTCGAGGTGCTCCGTGATCCGCCGGCCAACCGTCTCCACGTCACCCCACGCGATGGTGGCGTCCACGAGCCGGTCGTTGCCGCCGTCAGCCAGCTCGTCCTCAGTGAAACCGAGCCGCAGGAAGCTGTTCCGGTAGTTTGCGAGGCCCAGATAGAAGCCCAGCGTCTGGCGGGCCTGCGCGCGAGCCGTCTCCGGGTTCGTGTCCAGGATGACCTTCTGCTCGGGAGCCAGCAGCGGCCCGGTGCCGAGGATCTCGCGGGCCTGGGCGGTGTGCTCGGGCGTGGTGAAATAGGGGTGCGATCCACGCGTACGCTCGCCGGCCAGCTTGGTGACCCGCGGCCCGAGCGCGGCCAGCGCCACGTCCTCCAGCGGCACCTTCGCCGCGTCAAGTGCGTCGAGGTAGTTCACCAGCGCGTCGTATGGCTTCTGGTAAACCTGGGTCATCTCGCGGTGACCAGCGCCGATGCCCAGCAACAGCCGACCGGGGTGCTTCGCGACCACCCGGTGGTAGGCGGCCGCGGCCGTCTCGACCGGCTCGGTCCAGACGTTCACGATCCCGGTCGCCACCACCATTTTCTTGGTCGCGTCCAGGATCGCCTCGGACTGCTCCAAATCACCCTTCGCGGTGCCCAGCCAGAACGAGCCGTAACCCAACTCGTCCAACTCGGCCACGGTCTCGGCGAGCGCGGCCGGGTCATCGCCCAGCAGGAAGCTTCCCCTCCACAGTCCGATCCGGCCCAGGTCAGCAACCATCTTCTCGTACCTCCAGCTCGGTGTGATGCCTTCCTCGGGCCAACCTCCATATCGGTCGCGGTTGTTCCCGTTGCCCTCAGCGCACCGATCGCCCCAGATCGCCATGCGGCGCGAAATTGTCGTAGGTGTCTGTTTTTCTTTCCCCCCTCCCTTTGAACGGGCGGGGGGTGGGTTGAGAGGTGGACTTTAATTTTTAGTTGAACATTGGTCCTCGAACCCGCCCCCCACCCGTCACTGGGTGGGGGCAAATCTGCCGGAGGGGTACGACAGTTTCGCGCCGCACCCTGTGTAGAGCTGCGCAATCGGATTCCGATTGTGCAGTGGGTGGGTGGGGTGCCCTTCGGGCGGAGCCTCAAGGAAGAACGGGGTCGACGGGTGGGGTGCGGCTTTGACTGTGGGTGGCCGGGTACTGGGTGGGGGTATGTCCGATCGTGACGTTGTTGCCGATTTTGGGGCGCCAGGTTGGGCAACATCGTTACAATCGGACATAGGTGGCGGCGGTATTCGCAGAATCCGGTTACTGGCGGTGAAAGTTGACCTCAGGGGTCCCATTGGTCACCACGGAGTGCGGCCGACCGGACTTCGTCCCACATTTCGGGATTGGCGTCTCGCTATTCGAACCCGCCAGTTATCCCTGTGACTCAAGTGATTCTTGAGCACTCGCCGAGTTGACGGCCTCGGGTCCGGCGCGACGGACCAGGGCACGCCGATGTACGGATTCAAGGATTCGAGCGTACGCCCGGAAATCGCGTCGACCGCGTGCCCACCCACCAGCATCCATAAAACCACCGTAGGAGCCCAGGTGCGGCCGCGCCACTGTCTAGGTGGACGGCCCCAGGAGCCGTACTTCGGTGCCGTCGGGGTGTACGTGCGCGAGGTGCCAGAAGACCCGCGTCGGGCCGCCGATCAGGCCCTGCTCGGCGAGAAAACTCCGCAACCGCTCGAAACCCTCGGCCCGGAACTGCCGGGCATGCGCGTTGGTGCGGGCGGCCTTGCGGGCCTCGCGTACGTCCAGACCAGCCCGCTTGTACATCTCCGGCCGCGCCAGCACGGTCTGCAGCAGGAGCGCGCCGGCGCCCACGACCAGGCGAGACAGCTCACGAACCCACCAAGGCGAGCGCTCCAGCCGCCGGACGGTGTCTTCGCGCGCGTACCTGATGTGCCGGGCCTCCTCGATCACGTGGATGCTCATCACCTGGCGTACGAGCGGCTGCAACCGTTCGTCGTGCATGGTGGCGCGCTGGATCGAGTCGAAGATCTCCTCGCCGATCAGCGCTGCCACCCACACCGACGGCCCGCGCAGGACCAGCGGCAGGACGCGCCCGAGGTTGTGCAGCACGAAACCCTGTTTGTACGGTCGCTCGCCGAGCGCCTCAATGAGCCGCCCGAACATCGTCATGTGCCGGCACTCGTCGGCCAACTCGGTCAGCGCGTAGTGCACGTGCCGCTTGGTCGGATCCTGTTCGTACGTCATCCGCAGCAGCAACTGGTTGAGGATGTTCTCGAACCAGATGCCCACACTGACCGCGTTGACGGTCTGTTGGCGGGAAAGCTCGATGCGTTGCTCTTCGGTCAACCGGTCCCAGAGCGGCGTCGCGTAGAGCGTGAGCGTCGCTGGTGGCGCGAAATACTTGCCCTCGACCAGCGGTGCGTCCCAGTCGATGTCGATGTCCGGGTCGTACGAGCGGCGGACCGAACCGGTCAGCAGCCGTTGGGCGGTGGTTTCCCGATCTGCGACCTTCGTCATACTCACCAGTGAAACGCATGTAACAAACTTCGTCAATATGTAAAGCCGCTGAGCTGCGCGAATGTTCCGCCGCGTACGACGTGTCGCGCTCGTGGAATGCGGCACCACCGTCGCGCCTTGACCTGGTGGGAAGGTCAAGCGAACGGGGGGAGCATCAGGTGCTGATCGGTGAGCTGGCTCGGCGTACGAACACCAGTGAGCGTTTGTTGCGCTATTACGAGCGGGTGGGGCTGCTGTCCTCGGATCGGCTCGCCAACGGCTATCGCGACTACGCCGACGATGCTGAGCGCGTGGTCGGGCAGATCCGGTCGTTGCTCGCGGCCGGCCTGCCGACTCGGGTGATCCGGCACATCATCCCGTGTGCCCGCGAGGACGGATCGCTGGCCGCGTGCCCAGGTGTACTCGACCGGATGCGCAGCCAGCTTGAGCAGCTGGACCAGCGGGCCGACGAGCTGGCGGTGGCTCGCGAGACGCTCGTACGAGCCATCCGAACCACCGAAACACATGTAACACTCTGAGTTCAGTTGTCAGCGCGTACGCTGGGTGAATGCGCGTTCGCGGCACGAAACAGGACCTGCTCCAGCAGGCGTTGGCCGCCGAGCTGCCGGACGACGCGACCGCCGAGCGGATCCTCGGCGCGGCTTTCGAGCAAGCCGAGGACTTTGGCCTCCGGCGTTTCACGATCGACGAGGTCGCCCGCCGGGTCGGCGTCTCGCGGGTCACTGTTTACCGTTACTTTCCCAAAAAAGACTTACTGCTGAATGCGCTGTTGATGCGCGAGTTGCGGCGCTTCCTGACCAAGGTCGACGCCGTCCTCGCCGCCCAGTCGACCCCGGACGCCAAACTGGTCGAGGGTTTGGTGTTCTGCCTCGAATTCCTCCGCGGCCACAAGGTCCTCAACCGGCTGTTACGCACCGAGCCTGAGCTGATTTTGCCTCTGTTGACGGTGAAAGCCGGCGATGTGCTGGCCGCCGCCCGCGGCTGGATCGCCGGCCACATCCGGGCCGAGATCGCCGCTGGCCGGTTGGCCTTGCCGGACGAGGACGTGGAGGGCGTGGCCGAGCTGATCGCCCGCAACGTGCTGTCGCTTGTCCTCACCCGCGACACGGTTCTGCCGATCGACTCCCCATCCGGCCGCCGTCGCATCGCCGAGCTCTATCTGGCGCCGATCGTCGCGTCCCTGCAGCCGCGTTAGCGCTCGAGTTCTAGTTTGGTCGGCTGATCGCGACGATCTCGATCAGGTCGGTGAGCGCGGAAAAGTCATCCGCATTTGTGGTGTAGAGGGGCAGTCGATTCGCCAAGGCAATGGAGGCAATCATCAAGTCGGCTATGCGACGGGGCGGTTTGCGGCCGGCTGTGAGTTCGGCAGCGCAGACCTGACCAAAGGCTCGGGCTGCTGGTCCGTCAAAGGGGAGCGGATGGAAGGTCGACTCGGCGCGCTGAAGGATGTTGACGCGACGCGCCCGTTCTATCGGGTCGAGAGCGTGATGCGGCCCTGCGGACAGTTCGGCCAGGGTCACTGCGCTGATCACGAGTTCGGCAGGTAGCTCCGCTGGCTTGAGTCTGGGGAGGTGGATGACGATGTTCGTATCGATCAGACCGCGGCTACCAATCACGGTCGGGCAGATCCTGGTCAACCGCGGCGTCGAGGTCTGCCCGGAACTGGTCGGCGTCGACGAACGGTGCATCAGCAAACGCGGCGAGCACTTCGTCGCGACCGACGAAAACCCGCCGCTGCAGCGGGATCAACTGTCCGATCGGCGTTCCGTTCCGAGTGACGGTGAAAGACTTGCCGCCTTCCACCGCGCGCATGATTGCGCCCGACTCGTTCCTGAGTTCGCGTTGCGTGATCTCACGTGAACCCGAAGCCATGAGCTGAGCACACGCCTGTGTGCTACAAGGTGCCACAACGCCCGCAGGTGCAAGCGATCGCGCTTGGAAGCCGCACCTCCTTGAATGACCTAACCGCTCCGGCGGGCTCGGGAGGTGGACGCGTGTACGCGATTGGCGCAGGTGGTCGAGCAGAACTGGCGGCGTCCCGGCCGGCTTTCGTCGACGAACACGTCCCGGCACGGCGAAGCGGCGCAATGATGAATGCGCTCCCACTTGCCGGCCGCGGCGAGGTCCATAAGCTCCCCGACAGCGCGTACGCCCAGCCGCGGAGCCAAATCAGGAGCCTCAGCCACGAGTCTCAGCGTTGGGACGCCCGAAGATGTGCCGACGACTGGCTTTATCGGTAAGCGCGAGGCAAAATCTGCCAACGCACGCGTACGAGCAGCCGCTTCCCCGGTCACCGTCTCGCGGAGTTGCGCTCGCAGCGCGAGTACGGCCGCCAGTGAGCCGGGCGCATAGTCCTCCGAGAGTTCCGCGCAGAACCGCCGCAACGCGGCCTCGTCGGGTAGTCGCTCGGGATCTTCGAAGTACTCATCCCAGGTGTTCGCCAGGTCGAGCGCGACCAGCCCGGTCTCCGCGTACGGGCGGGCGTCATCCGAGCGCATCTGGGCGTCTCCTCTGCTATCGTCAGGGCTATGAACACTTTAACTCGTGACAAGCGGTTGAGTCTCGTCGACGCGCCGTCGAATCTCGGGCTTCGGCCGCCGGCGCGGGACGTGGTGCCCGGGACGTACAAGGCGCCATGGGCCCTGCGGGACGCGGGGCTGCTGGAGCGGCTCGGCGCGAAGGACGCGGGCGCGGTCGTCCCGCCGCGCTATGTGGCCACCTGGAAGCCTGGCGACGGCGTCCGCAACGGGCCCGCGATCGCTGACTACGCGAGGAAACTCGCCGATCGGCTGGCCGTGGTCCGGCGGGCCGGCGACTTCCCGGTGGTGCTCGGTGGTGACTGCTCGATCCTGCTCGGACCGATGCTGGCGCTGCGCCGGGACGGCCGCTTTGGGCTGGCATATGTGGACGCCCACACGGATTTCCGTGAGCCGGCCAACTCGCCGTATGTGGGCTCGGCGGCCGGCGAGGACCTGGCGCTGGTGACCGGCCGCGGCGATGGCTACCTGGTGGACATCGACGGTCTGAAGCCGTACGTACGGGATGAGGACGTTGTCCAGCTCGGCGCCCGTGACGAGGACGATCTGCGCGATTTCGTCGAGACCGGCATCCGGATGCGTACGAGCGCGCATATCATCGCCGACGGCACCGATGCCACTCTCGCCGCCGCGGCCGAGGTGCTCGTACGCCCTGACCTCGACGGCTTCTGGCTGCACATTGACGCCGACATCCTCGACCCCTCGGTGCTCGGCGCCGTCGACACGCCTACTCCGGGCGGCCTCGACCGCCGACAGCTCACCGACCTGGTCCGCGGCCTGCTCACCCTGCCCGGCGCGGCCGGCCTGGAAATCACCATCTTCGACCCCGACCTGGACCCGACCGGCACCCAGGCGGCACTGCTCACCGACATCCTCGTCGACATCCTCCGCTAACCACACTCCTACTGAGATTTAGGGGATGGTGGCGGTGAGGGTGAGCATCAGGGGGAGTGGGTCGCCGGGGAGGCGCCAGAAGCCGTCCTGGTCCTGGACGAGTTCGGGGTTGCGCTGGCGTACGTCCACCGGCAGCTCGCGCACGCGGGTGACCCGCAGGCCCGCGGTGGCCAGCGCGGTCACCAGCTCGCCGACGGTGAAGGGCCAGGTCGACTCCGGGTGCGGCGGCAGCGGTCGACTGTCCGCATACGTCTCGGTGACCTCGTACTCGCCGCGGCCTTCGCGGAAATAGCGGCCGGTGACCTCCAGGTGGTCGTCAACCCAGCTGGCGACACCGTTCATCGGATGCGACTCGATCACGGAGAAAATCCCGCCCGGCTTCAGGAACCGCGCCACCACCCGGCCCAAGGCGACCAGGTCCGGCAGCCAGTAGAGGACGCCGTACGTCATCACCACGATGTCGTACGTGCCCTCCAGCACCTCAGGCAGGTCGTAGACGTTCGCACACACGAAAGTCGCGTCGACGCCGACCTCGGCGGCAAGCTCGCGGGCCTTCGCGATCGCGTCCGGTGAGAAGTCCGCGCCGGTCACCTCCGCGCCCATTCGTGCCCAGGACAGCGTGTCCATCCCGAAATGGCACATCAGATGGAGCAGCGATTTTCCCCGTACGTCTCCCAACTCCGCCAGCTCCAGTGGGCGCAGCGAGCTGCCGCCGGCCTTGAAGGAGGCCACGTCGTAGAAATCGGACTCCAGGTGGGCGGCGGTGCGCAGATTCCAGGCGTGCTGGTTCCGCCGCATCCGTTCCTCATTTGTACTCATCATTGGTACGGTACGGAAACGGGCAACCGATTTTCGTTGCTCTTATCCTTGATAACAGTCGGCTCAGTCGGGCAATTGCCAGAGATCGGTGATCGGCACGCCCAGGTCGTGCAACAGTCGGCGCAACAAGGGCAACGAAATTCCGACCACGTTGTGCGGGTCGCCGTCGATGCCTTCGATGAAGATCGCGCCGAGCCCGTCGATGGTGAAAGCGCCGGCCACCGCGAGCGGCTCGCCGCTGGAAACGTACGCCTCCAGTTCCTGTTCGGTGGGCGTACCAAACCGGACCGCGGTGGTCGCGGTGTCCGCGCTTGATTTGCCGGTGGCCACGTCGATCACGCAGTGGCCGGTGTGCAGCAAGCCGGCATTTCCGGCCATCTGGGCCCAGCGGGCGCGGGCCACTTCGGCGGTTTTTGGTTTACCGTAAGCCTTGCCCGCCAACTCCAACATCGAGTCGCAGCCCACCACCAAGCCACTGTCCACAGTGGACGCGACCGCTTCGGCCTTCGCGGTGGCCAGTGCGAGGCACAGTTCGGGCGGGGTCGGATTATCCAGCGAAGCGGCGACTTCGTCCTCGTCGACACCGGAAATCCTGACTTGTGGCGCCATCCCGGCATTGCGCAGGGTGGTCAGCCGGGCTGGCGATGCGGAGGCGAGAATCAGGAGGGGCGGCACGGTCGTCACACCTGTTGACGGTAGTCGGTCCTGAACCGGTTCTGTCGGGATTCCGGCAAAATTGACATTATGCATCGGCAAATTCTCAGCCAGGGAGGCCGGACGCACGCCAGCGGTCTTTCCCCGGCATCGCCGGAGCGTGCAACAACCCCGTCCGGTCCGTCCACAAAGGACGCTGGCGCGACGGTGCCGGCGGCCGGGAGACCGACAGGGCGGCCACCACCGCGGTCACCGCGGCCACCTCCTCGGCGGTCGGCTCGCCTCGTACGATCCGCAGCAGGGGCCGGCTCACAGCGGGATGTTCCCGTGCTTCTTGGGCGGCAGCGTCTCGCGTTTTCCGCGCAGCGACCGCAAAGCCTTGATCACCGTGCCTCGAGTGGTGCTCGGCGGGATGACCGCGTCGACGTAGCCGCGCTCGGCGGCGATGTACGGGTTGGCCAGGTGGTCCTCGTATTCGGTGACCAGCTGGGTCCGCAGCTCATCCGGCTGACCGGCCTCGCGCAGTTCCGAGCGGTAGAGGATGTTGACCGCGCCCTGCGCGCCCATCACGGCGATCTGCGCGGTCGGCCACGCGAAGTTCATGTCCGCGCCCAGGTGCTTGGAGCCCATCACGTCGTACGCGCCGCCATACGCCTTGCGGGTGATGACGGTGACCTTCGGGACGGTGGCTTCCGCGTACGCGTAGATGAGCTTCGCGCCGCGCCGGATGATGCCGTTCCATTCCTGGTCGGTGCCGGGCAGGAAGCCGGGCACGTCCACGAAAGTGAGGACCGGGATGTTGAAGGCGTCGCACGTACGGACAAACCGCGCTGCCTTTTCGGATGCGTCAATGTCCAGCGTGCCGGCCATCTGGGTGGGCTGGTTGGCGACCACCCCCACCGAACGACCGTCGACTCGGCCGAAGCCGCAGAGGATGTTCGGCGCGAACAGCGGATGGATCTCCAGGAAGTCGCCGTCGTCGAGGATGTGCTCGATGACGATGTGCATGTCGTACGGCTGGTTGGACGAGTCCGGGAGCAGCGTGTCCAGCTCGAGGTCCTCGTCGGTGACCGCCAGGTCGGAGTCGACCTCGTACGACGGTGGCTCGTCCAGGTTGTTGCTGGGAAGGAAGCCGAGCAACTGCTTGACGAAGTCGATGGCCTCGGCCTCGTCCGGCGCCATGTGGTGCGCGACGCCGGACTTGCTGTTGTGTGAGCGCGCGCCGCCGAGTTCCTCGAACTCCACGTCCTCCCCGGTGACCGTCTTGATCACGTCCGGGCCGGTGATGAACATGTGCGAGGTCTTGTCGACCATCACGGTGAAGTCGGTGATCGCCGGCGAGTAGACCGCGCCGCCGGCGCACGGGCCCATGATCAGCGAGATCTGCGGGATGACCCCGGAGGCGCGTACGTTTCGGAAGAAGATCTCGCCATAAAGACCGAGCGAGACGACACCTTCCTGGATGCGGGCGCCGCCGGAGTCGTTGATGCCGATCACCGGGCAGCCGGTCTTGGCGGCCAGGTCCATCACCTTGACGATCTTCTCGCCGAAGACCTCGCCGAGGCTGCCGCCAAAGACCGTGAAGTCCTGCGCGAACACGCAGACCGGCCGCCCGTCGACGGTGCCGTAGCCGGTCACCACGCCGTCGCCGTACGGCCGCTCGCCGGACATCCCGAACGCCGTCGAGCGGTGTCGCGCGAGCGCGTCCAACTCGACGAACGAGCCCTCGTCCAGCAGCGCCTCGACCCGTTCGCGAGCGGTCTGCTTGCCGCGTTTGTGCTGCTTCTCGACACCGCGAGCGGACCCCGCGTGCACAGCGTCGTCGTCGCGCAGCTTCAGGTCGGCCAGCTTGCCGGCGGTCGTGTGGATGTCGATCCCGGCTGGCACCTGGTCCGCCCCGACCGCGTCCGCCGGGCCTTCGGCCACCTGTTCAGCGCTCACAAACACCCTCCAAGGCTTGCCTGCCGGTCACGTACACCGGGCATAAAGACGCACCCGTCACACTAGTTGCTGACCGCTGCCCTGGCCGGCCACCGGCAGCGACCTTCGCCACACCCCATTTCGGCGAGGGCCACTCCGACGCTCAGCCCAGACAGGGAGCGCGTACGCACGGTGAGGGCTGTCGTAGGTGGGTACGGCGGCGGTCTGACCGCCACGAGGGCTGGGTGGCAGGGTTGCGGGGTGAGCTTGTACGCGAATCTTGACCGGCCGCCGCTGTCCGAGACCGGGTTGGGCCGCGCGCTGACCCGTACCACCGGCCCTGGCAGTCCACTGTGGACGGACGTACGGGTAGTCGGCGAGACCGGCTCGACGAACGCGGATGTGGCCGCCGCGGCGGGGAAAGGCGCCCCGGAGGGGTTGGTGATCACCGCCGACTTCCAGGGCGCCGGCCGCGGCCGGCGGGACCGTAGCTGGGTGAGCCCGCCGCGGGCCGGCATCAGCGTTTCGATGTTGCTGCGCCCGGCGCCGGTGCCGGTCACCCGGTGGGGCTGGCTCTCGCTGCTGGCCGGGGTCGCGGCGGCCCGCGCGATCGGCCGGGTCGCCGAGGTTGCGATGGCGCTGAAATGGCCGAACGACCTGCTGGCCGGTGAGCCGGACGGGCCCGGTTTCGGGAAGGTGGCGGGCATTCTGGCCGAGGTGATCGGCACTGGCGACGAGGCCGCGGTGGTGCTGGGGATCGGGCTGAACGTCACGAACACGGCCGATGAGCTGCCCGTACGTACGGGACTGCCGGCCACCTCGCTGCGGCTGGCTGGCGCCGCCAACACCGATCGGGACACGTTGCTGCGGGCGCTGCTGCGCCAGATCGCCACTGACTACGAACGATGGCGGGACGCGGGTGGCGATCCGGACGAGAGCGGGCTGCGGTCGGCGTACCAGGAGTTCTGCCAGACCGTCGGGCAGCGGGTGCGGGTGGAGTTGCCCAACGGCCGGGAGCTGGTGGGCGAAGGCGTCGATGTTGACGAGGATGGGCGCCTGGTGGTGCGGGGAGACGGTGGCGCGCTCACGGCGGTTTCGGCGGGAGACGTCACGCACGTGCGGCCTTCGCGAGGATGACGTTGCGGGGTGACAAAATGGGGCATTCCGGCCCCGAAACGTCACCCTCGCTTGGGGTGTGGGGGCTGGGGTCGCTAGCGTCGACCTGTGCGGTTTCCGGAGCGGCTGCTGGTTGAGGACGAGCGGGTCGTCCTGCATCTTCACCCGCATTGGAAGACGTTGACGCCGGCGGTGCTGGTGCTGCTGGCGACGGTGGGGGTGGCGTCGTACGGGATCGGGGCGCTGCGCTACCCGTCGTTGCAGGTCCTTATAGCGCTGGCGGCGATCGCGTTCATTGGGTGGTTCAGCGGGCGCCGGGTGGTGCGGTGGTTGACCACGCATGTGGTGTTCACCAGCGAGCGCATCATTGTCCGGGTGGGGCTGTTCAAGCGCCATCGGTGGGAGCTGCCGCTGGCCGACATCACGGACGTGGCCTATGCGAGTTCGATCCTCGGGCGGATGCTGCGGTGTGGGACGTTGGTCGTACGAGCTGGCACTGAGGACGGCGAGAGCGGCCAGCTCACCCTGGTGGACCTGCCCAGAGCTCGCGATGTGCAAACAATTCTTTATGAATTGATGGAAGAAGAAGAGAAAAGAGCCGCCGAAGAGGAGGATGAAGAGGAATTCGACGATGATATTCCGGACTTTGGGAATTTTCGTCCGAGCTCACCCGTGGTAAAGCTCGACCAACCCGAATGATCTGCGGAGACGCAAATGATCACGAACGAATGTAGGGTGTGACCGTGTCCACCGTCCTGCTGGCGGAAGATGACGCCGCCATCGCCCAGCCGCTCTCCCGCGCACTTGAGCGGGAAGGCCATGACGTCATCGTCCGGTCCGATGGGCCGTCCACTCTGCAGAGCGCACTGTCCGGGGTCGCCAACCTGCTCGTCCTGGATCTCGGGCTGCCCGAGATGGACGGGCTGGAGGTCTGCCGGCGGCTGCGTAGCGCGCGTTCCACTCTCCCGGTCCTGATGCTGACCGCCCGCCGCGACGAGGTCGACTACGTGGTGGGCCTGGACGCTGGCGCGGACGACTATGTCGGCAAGCCGTTCCGGCTGGCTGAGCTGCTCGCGCGGGTACGGGCCCTGCTGCGCCGCTCGGCCGCTGGTGAGCTGGCCGCCGCGGGCGTACGAGTCGATGTCGCGTCTCGCCGCGCGTACGTTGATGGCGAGGAAGTTCACCTCACCAACAAGGAGTTCGCGCTGCTGCAGCTGCTGCTGGAGCACGCCGGCGAGGTGGTCGGCCGGGAGACGGTGGCGGAGCAGGTCTGGGGCGATGCCGGTGCGGCCTCCTCCAAGACCATGGACATGCACGTGTCCTGGCTGCGCCGCAAGATTGGCGACGACGCGAGCGCCCCACGCCGACTGGTGACGGTCCGTGGGGTCGGCTTCCGGTTCGAGCGGGACACCGAGAAGTAGCGGCCAGACCTCACCTCCAGGAACAAAAAGGGCACTCGTGCGTCGGCGGATCGTCGTGGCCACCCTGCTGGTCGCGCTGGTCGCGATCGGCATTCTTGGCGTCCCCCTGCTGGTGATCACGCAGAACCAGATCGGCAGCTCGGCGCAGGTCACGGTGAACCACGACGGCCTGAAGTACGCGCTGGACGTCGAGCCATTCGTGGCCGACCGGTCGCTGACCGCGGCCAAGCTCGATGCCATCGTGGACGACAACGCGTATGTGTCGGTGACGCTGTCCAACGGCCAGACGGTCGCCACTGGCGTACGCCCGACCGGCTCGACGCTGCAGACGACGGTGAACATCGGCGGCGGTGCCAGCCTCACTGTCCAGCACTCGCTCGCGGACTACGCCCGCGACCGGATCGAGACCGCCGCGATCGTGGTGATCGCGGCGGCGTTGGCGATCGGGGTGGCGGTGCTGCTGGCCGGCCGGGTCTCCACTCGGCTGACCACCCCGCTGTCCCGGTTGGCCGACGACGCCAGCCGGTTCGGCGAGGGTGACCTCCGGCCGTCCGGCCAGCGCTACGGCATCGCGGAGTTGGACGACGTGGCGAGAGTGCTGGATGGGGCCGCGCTGCGGCTGGCTGACCTGGTACGCCGTGAGCGCGAGTTCGCCGGTGACGTGTCGCACCAGTTGCGGTCCCGGCTGACCGCGCTGTCGATGCGGCTGGAGGAGGTCGGTGCCTCCACCGATCCGAACGCGAGCCGCGAGGCCGAGGCGGCGCTGGAGCAGGTCGACCGGATGGTCTCGGTCATCGACGACCTGCTGGAGCAGGCCCGGAACGAGCGGGCCCGGTCGGCGATCCCGGTGGACGTGGCCGAGCAACTGGACAACGTGTACGACGAGTGGGCCCCGCAGCTGTCCATCCTGAGCCGCAAGCTGCGCATCCTGCCGGCGCCCGGGCTGCGTGCGCACGCCACTCCCGGCCACCTGCAGCAGGCCATTGGGGTGCTGGTGGAGAACGCGATGACGCATGGCGCCGGCACAGTCGACGTGCAGGCGTACCGGCATGGCGAGCACGTCGTCGTGGAGGTCACCGACGAAGGCCCGGGTGTCTCGGATCTGCTGATCGGTTCGGTCTTCGCCCGCGGGGTGTCCGGCCGTGGTGGCACCGGGCTCGGCCTGCCGCTGGCCCGTGCGCTGGTGGAGGCGGACTCCGGCCGGTTGGAGCTGGTCCGGCCGAAGCCGGCCACCTTCGCGATTTACCTGCCGGGGCTACCGCAGCTGGAAAAGCGGCCGACCAATGAGGTTTAGCGGAAAAACAAGGCCGGGAATTCTTTACTAAACCGGGGTGGGTTCTTTTTCTTCGGCCAGTTTGTCTTCCTTGGATGCCATGAAAACAAACTTGCTGAACGCCCAGAACCGGAAGAACATGGCGACCGCCACGCCCATGATGTTGCCGACGTTCGCCCAGAAGACGTTGTCCAGGCCCAATCCGAACTTGAAGATCCCCAGGATTCCCCACTGGATCAGCAGTCCGGCCACGCTGAAGGCGAAAAACAGCAGGATTTCCCGCCGCCGCCCGGTGTCCTCCCGGTGCCGGAAAGCCCAGTGCCGGTTCATGAAGTATGAGCTGGTGGCCGAAATCGCCGTCGCGCAGCCACGTGCGGTCAGCAGTGGGATGCCGAACTTGATATAGAACAAGTTGAACAGCAGCACGTCGAGAACGAAGTTGATGCCGCCGATGACACCGAATGCGGTTACCTCGTGTAGGCGACGCTGCCAGCGGTCATAAAGACTGCGTACGAGATTCACCCGATCGAGGATACGGACCGGGTGCACGCCGTCGAGCGGCGGCTCGGCTGTTACTGGCGGCTCTCCGTTTTGTCCGGTACGACCTCGGTCGCCGCCGTGGGTTCGTCGTCCTGCTCGTACAAAGCGTCATCTGGGTGCTTGAAGACCCATTTGCTGTACGTGAAGAACCGGAACAGAGTGCCCAGCACCAGGCCGATGGTGATCGCCACGTTGACCCAGAGCGCGCTGGTCAGGTGCAGCGGATACGTGAACAGCCAGAGCACCGCGGACGAGATGGCCAGCCCGATCCCGTTGAAGATGAAGAACAGGATGTATTCGCGGTGCAGGCTGCTGCGCGAGCGGTGCCGGAAGGTCCAGTGCCGGTTCATGAAGTACGAGCTGGTGGCCGAGATGACGGTGGCCAGCACGTTGGCGATCAGCACGTTGAGGCCGAGTGCCAGGTGGAAGAAGTTCACTCCGGCGTACTGGACACCGGTGTTGATCACGCCGATGATCCCGAAGGCGGTCATCTCGCCAATGAGCCGGCGCCAGCGCTGGATCAGGCTGCGGACAAGTGACATCCGCCCAGCGTACGGAACAGCCACTGGCCGCACGCCGGCAAGGTCGGCCGATTTGTCACCCACCGACGACTAGCTCCGGTTGAGGACGGCGAAGGCGCCGAGCGTGACCGCGTCCGCCGAGGATCGGCCGACCAGGTCCGACGTACGGCTGAGCCGCCCGCCGCTGGCCGTCCAGGCGTCTGTGCCGAAGGTGTTCCAGTTCCTGCCGCTGGACGCCTCCACGGCGCCGTCAGCGTGGCTGCAGAAGGCGTCGTTGGCGCTGCAGCGGGTGTCCGATGGCGACAGTGAGTGGCCGTTGATGGTCAGCCGGTCGCCGGTCAGGCCCGGATCGCCTTCCCAGCCCACCACGCCGACCTGGCTGGCGGAGCCGGTCATGTCCAACGGCAGGTCGATGGTGGCCGAGCGGTGGCCGCCGGTGCCGAGGCCGATGTTCGTGTCGAAGACCGCGACCTGGCCGTTCGGCGCGGTGGCGTCGCTGGTGACCACGATCAGCGCCCACCCGGCGTACCCGCCGAGCGACGACTGCGGCGCGGTCCGCCAGCCGACCGTCCAGTTGCCGAAGCCGCCGGACCGGACCGTGTTGGTGACATCCGCGTACGCCTGGAAGGCGCTCGGGCCCGCCTGGCCGTCCACGAGGTCGGGGGTGATGGCGAGGCGCCGGCCGCTCGGGCCGGTCACCTGGGCGGCCGGCACGTTGCCGCCGGGCCGTGCCCACGACGACCAGAACAGACCGGCGTAGAGGACCTGCCCAGAGCCTTCGAGGCGGGATGTGGAGGACGCCTTGGTGGTCGGGTCGTGGTCCGTGTCGTACGGCACCATCCGCCGGTCGTTGTCGATCCCGGTGTTGTTTGGGGCCCGCTTGCGGGCCGCGGCGCAGCCGTAGTCCAGCGGCGCGCAGCTCATAAGTGCGTTGCCGGTGACGGCAAGCCGGGTCCGGCCGGTGGCGGCGAAGAGGGTGCCCCAGTCCTGATGGGTCGGGGTGGGCAGCGTGGTCGTCGCGCTGGACGCGCCGGCGCCGCCGCCGGAGACGGTCACCGGGATCGACCCGGACGCGTCGCTGGCCACCTTCACCCGAATGTAGGCGATGGTCGTACGCCCGCTGGCCAGCTCCGCGTGCGTACACGTCTGGCCGCCGACCTGGCAGGTCCAGCCGTCCGCGCCGTCCGCGCTGGTGATCGTCAGCACGCTGCCGAGAGTCAGCGTGAGCAAGGCGGGTTTGGCCAGCGGCCCGATGGCCGGCCGTACGGCTGGGACCGCGGCCGGCTCGATGAGGATGCTGTTGCCGCGGCTGCCGTTGCCAGGAGACGCGACGACGGCCTTGATCACGCCGGGCCGGCCGGCCGCCAGCGGCCCGACCGTGGAGACGCCGAGCGTCGGCTTGGCGATCGGGCTGGCCGGCGGGGTCGGCACCGCGCTCGCGGGCGCTGGCTGGCTGGCCGGCTGCGCGCTGCTGGCCGGCTGGTTGTTGGGCGGCTTGTTCGGCTGGTTGGGCGCGGCCGGCGGCGGGGCCGCGGGCGCGCCACCAGCGCCGCCGCCGGGCGGGGCGGCCGGTTTGTTCGGCGCCGCCGCGGTCGGCGGTTTGGGCTTGGGCTGGCCGCTGGTCAGCGCGAACGCGGCCGCGACGACCGCCACCACGACGACTACAGCGCCGACGCCGGTGGCGATCCCGGACGGTTGCTTGAAGAAGTCCTTGATCCGGCCGAGCAGCAGGAGGACCCAGTGCCACATTCCGGCGAGACCGGTGCTGGCGCCGGCCAGGATGGCCGCCGGCTTGACGAAATAGCCGGCGATCGCGGTGCCCAGGATGAGCGGGCCCAGGACGTTGCGCAGGCTGGAGTTCAGCTCGCCCAGTTCCGCGTACAGCAGCTTGCACTGGGCGCAGTCGTGCAGGTGCGCGTCGATCTTGGTCGCCTCGCGGTTGCTGAGGCCGCCGCGTACGCGCGCGCCCAGCCGCTCGGCGGTCCAACCGCACGTTGAGCCAGCCACCACGGTGGTCTGTGGCGCGTCCGCGACATGGACTGACAGGTACGCCTGGCGGAGCCGCTCGCGGGCGCGGTACGCCAGCGCGGCGACGCCGTTGGGGGTCAGGCCAAGCAGCGGCGCCACCTCGGCGGGCGAGTCGCCCTCGACTTCGGTGTGCCAGAGGACCATTTGCCAGCGCTCGGGCAGGGTGGCGAAAGCGCGGGCCGCGAGCGTACGTTCCAGGCCCTCGACGACGGTATCCGTGAAGGCGACCCCGCGGTCGTGCCGCTCCATGTCGTCAGTGACCTCAAGCCGGCGGTCGCGCCGGGTCCGGTCGTAGAAGGTGTTTCGTACGGCGGACAGCAGATAAGAGCGGAAGGCGAGGTCCGGGCCGCCGCCGTTGCGCAGCGTCGACAGCACCTTGGCGAAGGCCTCGGACACCAGGTCGTCACGGTCCGCCGGGTTGTGGGTCAGGCTCATCGCGTACCGCTGGGCCGCCTCGGAGTGCCGGCGGTAGAGCGTCTCGAAGGCTCCGGTGTCGCCGGCCCGGGCAGCCGTGATCAGCTCCGCGTCGCTGGGACCCGCCGGAGCCTGTCCTGAATCCAGCCGGTCGCCGCTTCCGTCGGCCGCGCCGTTGCCGCCAGACATCTGCTCGAAACAACCCCAATCGTTACATTTCGGGCATTGCTCTCGGATTGCGCAGGAGAGTCGGGGAAAAGAGTACGGCCAAATCGCGTCATGACTTGCACACGCTCCCGTCTACATCACGAACTCGCTGGTCAGAACCTCGACACGACCGGCGACCAAAGAGGCGGGAGAACCCGAAGTGGTGGATGCAGTCGCTGCCGTAGACGCGCTGTCACTGGTACCCCGGGTGGCGCAGCGGACCTCCGCCCCGGCGGGCGAGGCGATCGCTGTCGACCCGGTGGACCGGTTGCGCCAGCGCTGGCGGCAAGCCAGCGTGGAGGCCGGGTGGTCCTGGCCGGACGACTGGCGTTGCGCCGAGGTCGACGCGGTGACCGAGCAACTGGTCTCCCCGAGCGGCCAACTGCTACCCGCCTGCGTCCGGCTCGGCCGGGCCCGCGCCGCCGCCGGCGTCTGGCTCGACGAGACGCTCGAGGACATCGCCGCTCTGCTGGTCGCCGCCCGGGGCGTACGCGCGGCCACCGTCCCACCCGCCGAGGTGCTTATTCGTACGGTCGCGTTGGCCTGGGCGGACGAGGGGGCCGCCCAGTTCCGACGTATCTGTGTCGAAGACCCAAGCACGGGTCTAACGACGTTGCCCTACCTGCGTACCCGCCTTGGCGAGATCTACCGCGAAGCCGCCCGTTCGGGCGACCGCGTCTGCACCACGCACGCTCTCATCGTGGTGACTACAGGTGTCCGGCAGCAGCCGCAGAGGGGTCGGCTGCTGCGCGGAATGGCACTGGGGGAGTGCCTACGGTCCGTGTTCTCCGGGGGAGAAACACTGGCCACAGCAGGGGTGGAACGGGCGCTCGGGCTGGTCGCCCGTACACCCCTGTTGCCCACGATGGTCCAGGCCGTGCAGCGCGAGCTGACCCGGCTGGACATCGCCGACGCGACTCCCCGTGCCTGGATCGAGCGCCTGCCCGACGCGCTGCCGGCCGCCCTGGACCTGGTCACGGACCTGTCGCGATGAACAAGTAGAGGCCAGCGCACCGACCGTCGTCGTTCGGTGCGCTCCACGAACGTGCCCTGATCCAGGCGCCGGCGCCGGGATCAGAGCGCGGGCCCGAGGGGGCCGGTGGTAGCTGGGCGAGGGGGCTGGCTGTCACCGGGGGTCGTACCAAGCCGCGTGGACTGGGTGGGCTGCCTCCGCCCAGTCCACGCGGTGCTTTTTTTGTACGTGGTAGGGGCTGGGTTTTCGTCGAGTGCGGGACTTTGTGCC
>NZ_BAAANY010000007.1:228524-323626 GCF_039530045.1 Fodinicola feengrottensis
CGTCGAGAGTGGGGTTTTGTCCCGCACTCGACGCTGGGACAACGCAAACAGCAGTAACAAAAAGAAAGGACCCCTCACGCTCCCATGAAAGGAGCGCAAGGGGTCCTCCCCCTAATTAAGGAACTACGGTTTGACCAGGGTGAAATTCTTGGTCGTCACCGCGCCCTGCTTGATCGACACTGTTGTCGTTTGTGGACGGAAGCCGTCCTTCGCGACGATCAGGGTCAGCGGGTTGTTGCGGTAGTCCAGCCAGAGGCCGTAGTTGCCGTTCGCGTCGGTCTTGAGCGTGTACGACGTGGCCCAGCTGTCGATTTCGACGGTGGCGCCGGCGAGTGGGACCAGGGCGCCGGAGGCGTCCTTGGTGGTCACGGTGCCGGTGATCTTGCCCCAGGTGGTCGGCGGCTTGACGGTGAAGGACACCGGGATGGCCGTCGAGCCGTACGGGGTGTTGCCACTGATCGAAAGGTTGGCGGTGAGTACACCCGGTTGGGTGATCTCCGGGACGCTCGCGTCCAGGGTGACCGTCACCGTGGCGCTCTTGCCGGGGGCAAGGGTGCCGGTGGTGGCGCTCTCGGACAGCCACGTCACGTCGCTGCTGCCGCCCTGGTCGTACCCGGGCAGCACCTCGGCGTTGGCCTGCGGCGGGACGCCGAAGCCGCCAGGGTTGCCGCCGACCTTGTAGAACCCGAGCGCGCTACCGGCGCGGTAGAGCGAGTTGTTCGAGTTCGGCAGGGCGGTCCAGGCGTTGCCGGCCGGGTCGTACGCGAAACCGGTGTTGGTGATCGCCGCGCTGGAGTTGATGACGCCACCGCTGACGAGCAGCTTGCCGTTGGCCGCCGCGTAACCGGCACCCCAGGCGTCGGACGGGAGGTCCGCTACCGGAGACCAGCTGTTGGAGCTGGGCGAGTACGCGTACGAGTGCTTCGTGGTCGCCGCACCGGTGTTGCCGCCGGCGCAGTAGAGCACGCCGTTGATGCCACCGCAGGACACCCAGGAGATCGCCTCCGGGTAGTCCGCCACCTTCGACCAGGTGTTCGCGGCGGTGTCGTAGACCTGTACGTCCTTGACGCCACAAGCGTCGGCCGTGCAGCCACCAACGGCATAGATCTTGCCGTCGAGGACCGCGTGACCGGAGCCCGCGTACGGGGTCGGCATGGCCGCACCGGTGGACCAGCTGTTGCTGGCCACGTCGTAGATCGAGGTCGCCGCGAGCGGGGCGCCAGAGGCACCCCAACCGCCGGAGGCGTAGATCTTGCCGTTGACATAGCCGCCGGCCGGGGCTTCCCGGGTGCCGGCCGGGGAGGTGCCCAGCTTCGTCCAGGCACCGCTGGCCGAGTCGTACGAGTAGAGGTCGGCGGTGTCGTCACTGCCGGCGTACCCGAACTCGGAGAAGACCTTGCCGTCGCCGGCGATCGCCAGGTTGTCCTGGATGATCGTCGGGAAGTTGGCCAGCGCGGCCCACGGCGCGTCGGACGGGTTGGCGTCCTTCGGCGCGGCGGTCTTCTTGGCCGCCTGCGCCGCGATCTTCATCGAGCCGGTGACCGGCTTGACCGGGACGTTGTGCACAGCCGCGCCCTTGCCGCCGGGCGTCTGCTGGGTGAACCCACCAGGCGCTTCGCCGATCTTGTACGTGGCGGGTGCGCTACCGCTGTTCGTGATCTTCACGTTCGCGGTGGCCTGGCCGCCCCACGGGACCGTCTTGCTGATCGTCGCGGGAGTCACCTTCAGTTGGCCGGCGGCCAACGTGAAGTCGGCCTTGGTGACGCCGTCGGTGCCGACGTTCACGCTCGCCGTCGCCGTGGTGTAACCACCCTTGGCGGCGGTGAAGTTGTGCGCGCCGGTGGCCGACGAGAAGAACCAGTAGTAGCCGTCGCCCTGGCCAGCGTCCGTCGCCGTGGTGGCGTTCTCGGCCGGCTTGTCCGTGTCGGTGACGACCGCGCCGGTGACGCCGGCGTGGGTGTTGCCGTCCGTCACGTGACCGACGACGAGCCCACCATGAACCGGCACACAGGACCGGTCGCCGACGAACACGTTGTCGAGCTCCCAGTAGTACGCGAACGAGCCGGTGTAGTGGAATCGCAACTGGACGGCGTTCTTACCGGCCGCGCCGGTCACCGGCAGGTCGATCTTGGCCGGTCCGGGCACGCCGACCGTGCTGCGCTGCCAGAGGTTCGTCCAGGTCGTACCGCCGTCGGTGGTCACGTCGACCGCCGCGGTGGAGTTGCCGAACGGCTGGTAGTGGGTGTCCGCGGTCAGCACCGGGTTGGTGCTGCCGGACAGGTCGTAGACCGGGCTGGTCAGCGTGGTGTTCTGGGTCTTGCCGACGCCGAGCTTGTCGGAGTCGACGATCGCGAACCCACCGGCACCGCCGGTCTTGTTGCCCCGCTTGCCCGGGTCGTCGAACTCCCAGCCGCCGTCGGCGGTGGCGTTCGCGACCGTCCAGCCGGCCGGCGTCGACGTGGTGTCGAACGACTGGCTGGTGCCGTTCAGGGTGTACGTGTAACCCGGCGCGGTGCAGGCCGACGAGACCTTCAGCGTCAGGTCCTTGTGCAGGTCGCTGCTGCCGAGCGTGACGGGCACGTCGGCCGCGTCGTAGCCAGGCACGTTGGACGCGACATGCAGGGTGTACGTGTTGCTGGCTGGCAGGTCGATGCTGTAGCGGCCGGTGGCCGGGTCAGTGGAGACCTTGGTCGTCGTACCGTTCACGCCGACGCTCGCGTAGAGCGGCCAGCCATGCCCGGAACCGTCGATGATGGTGCCACTGAGACTGACCTTCGGCACTGACGCGAGCGCGAAGTTGGTGGTGATCTTCGCGCCGTCGCCGACCACGACTCCCGACACCGTCTGGCTGGTGTAGCCATAAGCGCTGGTGGTCAGGTCGTACGTGCCGGCACCGATGGACAGGTCGTATTTGCCGGTCGCGTCGGTGGTGGCGGACAGGTCGCCAGCGGCCACCTTCGCGCCGGCCACCGGGGCGCCGGAACCACTGTCGGTGACGGTGCCGAGCAGCTCGCCGTGCGGGCCGGAGCTGAACGCGGCCACGCCCTTGGGCGTACCGAGACCGGTCGGGCCGTCGTAGCCGGGGCCGGCGGTGCACAGGTACGCCGGGTTGCACGTCCCGTTGAGACCGGTGGTCACGTCGTTCAGCGCTGAGGTGTGGTCGTACGGCAGCGAGTTCGGGAAGCTGCCGGCGGCCGGGGTGCCGGCGCTGGCGTACACGCCCGCGATGATCGGCGACGACGCGCTGGTGCCGCCGTACTGCCGCCAACCGCTGTCGCCGTACGTGTTGTAGACCGAGACGCCGGTGGCGGGGTCGGCGACCGCGGAAACGTCCGCGACCGCGCGGTTCGCGCAACCGGTGTCGTGCTGGAAGGCCGGCTTGGGCTCGATGGTCGAGCAGCCGCTGCCGGGCCCGCCGTACTGGTTGTGCCAGACGCTCTCGGACCAGCCGCGGGCGCTGCTGTCCTTGGTCAGCGCGGTGCCACCGACGGAGGTGACGTACTGCGAAGCGGCCGGGTAGGCCACCCCGTAGTCACCGTCGCCGGAGCTCACCGTGACGGCCACACCGGGGTGCTTGTAGTACTGGTCGTCCCAGGTCAGCTCGGCCGGGTCCTCACCGCTGCCGGGGGTGCTGGTGTAGTTGGTGCCGTAGCTGTTGGACACGAACTTCGCGCCCAGCGAGACGGCGGTGTTCACCGAGCTGCCGAGGTCGTCGAAGTTGGCCGAGTCGGCCTCCACCAGGATGATGTGGGCCTGCGGCGCGGACGCGGACACCATGTCCACGTCGAGCGCGATCTCGCCGGCCCAGCCGGTGTTCGGCGCCGGGTAGCTGCCCTGCACGCCGCGCTGGTTGACCTTCTTGAAGCAGCCGTTGGCGGTGGTGCACGCGGGCAGGCCGTACTGCGCGCGGTAGACCGTCAGGTCGGCTTCGGCGTTCGGGTTGTCGTACGCGTCGACGATGGCGACGGTCTGGCCGGCACCGCCGTTGGCGGGCAAGCCGTACGCGGCCTGCAGGTCGCCCGGGCCGTAGCCGGCCGGCGGGTCGGCCAGCGGCCGGATCCCGGTGCCGGACGCGGTGTCGGTGCGCTTCAGCGCGAAGCACCGGAACACGGTCTTGGAGCTGGTGCCGCACTGGGCGGTCACCGCGGGCTTGGCAGTGCCTGGTTTGGCCGCGGACGGCCCAGTGGGTGCGGCGCCTGCCGGCTGCACGACACCCAGCACCAGAGCCACCGCGGCGGCTCCGGCGAACAACACGTTTCGTGGTCGGAATATTCGGTCGTGGTCTCGCGTCATGCGTTCTCCCTGCGCAGCACGATCATCGGCGACCTGACGCTATGGAGCGCAAAGAGTATGGGTAAGACGGGAAAACCCTTGTAATTCCCTTGCCTACCCGACCTGCTATACGTCCCTATGTGGCCATGAGAGGCGCTACACAGCCTTTTGATAGGCATTCTGCGGCTAAGCGCACCCCGATCAAGATCACTCTGTGTACGCCAAACGGCACTCTTGGGGCTGATGCGGGGATTTGTCGGCTACGCGGGGTGGTGACAATAGCGGGAAATCCCTGATGCTCGACCGAATGGGGACATCGCGTGGTTTTCCCCGGCAGGCCGGCCGATCAATCTTTTGGTGGGCATCGTCGACCAAACGGACGTTGCCTGCCCGATGTTGACGGACAAGCCTTAACCCCGTGTTTTCCGGACAGCCCGCGGGGCGATCAGAACTGCTTGAGCAGTGTTGGTCCGGGGTGTCCGCTGGCGGTTTAGTGCTTTATGGGACCGCCGGGATCGGAAAAACGACCGTCCTGCGGGCATTAACGAACCTTGTTCGCAGAGCCGAGCCGGACGCGGTTTTCCTGCATTGTGAGCCGTCCGAGCCGGACCGGCTGCTGCCGCTGTCCGCGCTCGCGGATCTGCTCGCCGGAGACAGCGGCGACGATATCGGTGCCGACGCGATGGCGGCCGCGATGTCCGCGTTGCCGGGCCGCCAGCGGTCCGTGTTGGTGGGGCTGTGCCGCGGCGAGCTGACTCACGTGTCCGAGCGACTGGCGGTCCGGATCGCCGTTCGGGATTTCCTCGCCGAGCTCGGCCGAGATGGCCGGCCGGTGTTGCTGGCGCTGGACAACGCGCAGTGGATCGACCCTGCTTCGGCCGCGGTGCTGGAGTTTTCGCTGGGCCGGATGGGGCCGGCCCGGCTCCGGGTGGTGGCCGCCGAGCGGGTGTCGGCCGGCGGCGCACCGGCGGCTACCCGGCTGTGCCCGGACGGTGGCACCGAAGTGGAAGTGCCGTCGCTGCCGGCCGGCGCGTTGATCGCGCTCGTACGCGCCAGGGCCGGCGACGCGCTGCCCGGCTGGGCGGCCCGCCGAATTTGCGCGGTCAGCGACGGAAATCCTTGGTTCGCGGTGGAAATCGCGGCCGCTGCCGCCCATCGCGACCGGCCGCTGCAACTCGGCGAGCCACTGCCCGTACCAGCCCGACTGCGCGCCTTGGTGGCTCCGCAGCTGGCGCAGTTGTCGGCCGCCGCCATGGAAACTCTGCTTTTCGCCGCCGCCACTGACCGGCCCACTATCGAGCTGCTTCGGCGCGCTGGTCGGAGCCGGGTCGCCGAGGACCTGGCGGAGGCGGCCGGCGCCGCGGTCGCCGACCTCGACTACGACGGTGTCATCCGGTTTTCCTATCCGTTGCTGGCCGCGGTGGTTTATGACCGCGCGCCGGGCATTCGGCGGGCCGCCGTACACGCGGCTCTGGCCGGGGTGGTCGAAGATCCAGTAGCGCGGGCGAGGCACCGGGCTTTGGGCGACACGGCCAATATCCGGTTCGCGGCCGCCGAGCTGGACCGGGCCGCCGAGCTCGCCGCCGGTCGTGGCTCACCGGCCGCTGCCGCCGAGCTGGCCGCCCTGGCGGCCCGTCGTACGTCCACAGTGGACGGTGATCTGGTGGTGGAACGTACGTTGCGCACGGCCGAATACGCGGCCGGTGCGGCGATGTTCGACTTGGCCCGGCCAGCTGCCGAAAACGTGCTGGCGGTGGCCGTGCGCCCGTCCGACCGGGTGCGCGCCGGGTTGGTGTTGCTGGACGCGGCCGGGCAGGGTTTGGTGCACGCGGCCGGACTTTTCAACAGCGTGTTGGTCGATGCCGGCGACGACCCGGCGCTGCTCGCGCCGGTCCGGGTGTGGGTTGGCATCCGGTATTTGCTGGAAGGGCGGCTGGTCGAGGCCCGGGTGGAGGCGCAGCAGGCGGTTTCGCTGGCCGAGATCGCCGGTGACGAAGCCGTTCGCGGGGTCGCTCTGCAGGTGCTGAGCATGGCGCAGCTTTATCTCGGTGACCCGAACGCGGAGCGTACGATAGAGCGCGCTTTCGCTGATTCGGTCGGGGCTTTTGGTTCCCGCGCCAAACGGGCCCGGCTGTGGTTGATGTCCGGCCGGCTCGTACCAGCGCGCAACGAACTGGCGCAGTTGGCGGTCACCGCGGACCGGCTGGGGCTGCCCAGCCAGCTCTGGATGGTGTTGCCGGATTTGATCGACGCCGAGGTAAGACTGGGAAACTGTGCCGCCGCTTTGCAGTTTGGGGCGCGTGGCCTGCGACTGACCGACGAAGCCGACCTCGGCCGCGGCCCGGTGCTGTTTTCGGCCGCCCTCGCCGAGGCCGCCGGCGGATCACTGCAACGCGCTGGCGAGTTGGCCCGAGGTGGGGTAGCAGCCTCCGAGGCGGACGCGGATCGGTTGATGCAGCTGCGATCTTCGGCCCTTGACGGGCACGTTTCGTTGCTGGCAGGGCGACCCGCCGAGGCCCTGGGTCCGCTTCGCCGCGCCGGCAAGCTGTCCGAGTCGATGGGCATTGGCGAGCCGGCGTTGTGCGACTGGCAGGCCGACCTCGCCGAGGCGTACATCCGGCTCGGCAACGACGACCGCGCCCGTACGGTCATCGAGCGGGCCGTCGGCCAGGCCGAACATCTGGACCGGTCCGGAGTGCTGGCAGCGCTCGGCCGGGCCGAAGGCCTGCGGCTCGCCTCCATCGGGCAGGCGGACGGCGCCGCCGACGTTTTGCAGGCCGCCGCCGACCGGTTCGCCATGTTGAGCATGCCGCTGGAACACGGTCGTACTTTGCTGGAACTGGCCCGAATGGAACGCCGTCGCCGGCACCGGTCGGCCGCCGAGCGCGCCTCGGAAAACGCACTGGAGATTTTCGAGCGGGCCGGAGCCCAACCCTGGTTGGAAAAAGCCCGGTCGGAAGCTGGCACGCCGGATGCCGTACGGACAGCCGGGCCGGTTTTGACCGCCGATGAGCGGCAAGTGACCGCGATGGCCATTGGCGGCGCCACCAACGCCGAGATCGCGCGTACGTTGTTCGTGAGCGTCAAGACCGTCGAGGCGAAACTTTCCCGGATCTACCGCAAGGTTGGCGTCCGGTCCCGCCGGCAGTTGGCTTTGAAACTGGGAAACTCCAGCGACTCCGACGGCGTGGTCGACATCGCCGCCGGCTGATCGTGTTGATCTTGGTTAGTTGGTCTACCCAAAACGGACATTCACGCAATATGTCTGTTTTGGGTAGACCAACTAACCAAGATCAACAGCGCAAGCAACAACTGGGACCGGGGGCCGCCGAGGCTCCCACCTGGGAGTTCATAGACTGGGCGGCATGGACGCGCGTACCGGCTTACCGGTGGTCGGCATGGTGGGTGCCGGGCAGCTGGCCAGGATGACCCACCAGGCGGCCATCGCGCTCGGGCAGTCGTTGCGGATCCTGGCGGAGCGGCCGGACGATGGCGCGGCGCTGGTGGCGGCGGATGTGCAGGTCGGGCATCACACGGACCTGGAGGCGCTGCGGCGGTTCGCGAAGGGCTGCGAGGTGGTCACGTTCGACCACGAACATGTGCCGCCGGACCACTTGCGGACGCTGGCCGCGGAGGGTGTGCCGTTGTTGCCCGGGCCGGACGCGCTGTTGTACGCGCAGGACAAGCGCGCCATGCGGGAAAGGTTGACCGGCCTGGATATGCCGGCGCCGCGGTGGGCACCGGTGTCCACTATGGATGATCTGGTGGCGTTCGCGGATCGGGTCGGATGGCCGGTCGTACTCAAGGCCAGTCGCGGTGGGTACGACGGCAAAGGTGTGTGGGTTGTTGGCAGTGCGGCGGAAGCGGTTGAGGTCGTAGGATCGCCAACTCCGTTGATCGTGGAGGAAAAAGTCCCGCTCGTACGGGAACTGGCCGCGGTGGTCGCGCGGTCGCCGTTTGGGCAGGTGTCCGCGTGGCCGGTGGTGGAGACCGTGCAGCGGGACGGGATCTGCGTCGAAGTGCTCGCGCCGGCCCCGAATCTGCCCGATGACCGGGCGGTGCAGGCGCAGGAAATGGCGATCCGGATCGCCACCGAGCTCGGCGTGGTCGGGATTCTCGCCGTCGAGCTTTTCGATACCGGCAAGGAAATGCTCGTCAATGAGCTGGCGATGCGGCCGCACAACTCCGGGCACTGGACCATCGACGGCTCGATCACCAGCCAGTTCGAGCAGCACTTGCGCGCGGTGCTCGACTATCCGCTCGGCGCGACCACCGCGCTCGCGCCAGCGACCTGCATGGCGAATGTGCTCGGCGGCGCCAGCGGCGGAATGGCGTTTGATGAGCGGCTGCACCACATGTTCGCCGCCGAGCCGACCGCCAAGGTGCACTTGTACGGAAAATCCGTACGACCAGGCCGGAAAATCGGGCACGTGACGGTGCTCGGCGAGACCTTCGATGACGTTCGCGCGCGGGCCGCTCGGGCCGCGCGGTGGCTGTCTGACGCTGCGGAATAAGGGAAAACATGGCACCGGCAGTGGGCATTGTGATGGGAAGCGACTCGGACTGGCCGACCATGCGGGCCGCGGCCGAGGCGCTGGCCGAGTTCGGAATTGAGTATGAGGCGCAGGTGGTTTCCGCGCACCGTACGCCCCAGGAAATGCTGGACTACGCGAAAAACGCGGCCGGTCGCGGGTTGAAGGCGATCATCGCCGGTGCTGGCGGAGCCGCCCATCTGCCGGGCATGGTGGCGTCGGCGACGGTGTTGCCGGTGATCGGCGTGCCCGTACCACTGAAATACCTGGACGGCATGGATTCGCTGCTGTCGATCGTGCAGATGCCGGCCGGCGTACCGGTCGCCACCGTTTCCATTGCCGGCGCCCGCAATGCCGGCTTGCTGGCGGTCCGCATCCTAGCCAGCTCAGACGTTGCCCTGCAACAGAAAATGGCCGACTTCCAACAGTCCCTGGTGGAGCTGGTGACCGCGAAGAACGCAGCCCTTCAGGAACAACTTCCGCGCTAGCGGTCAGAAATCCACGCCCGACCGGGCCTGGGTGGCGATTTCGCTGTGATACCAGGCAATCTTCTCGTGGATGTGGGCTTGCTGTGTACGCAGCTGGGCGATCTGCTCTTCGACCGCGCGGTCGTGCTCTTCCAGCAACTCGACCCGTTCGGCCAACGTCTCGCTGCCGACCCGGGCGAGCTCGGCGTACGTGTGCATGCGGTTGATGGGCATGCCGGTGTCCCGCAGGCAGCGCAGGATGCCCAGCCAGCTCACGTCGTCCTCGGTGAAGAACCGGTGACCTCCGCTCGTACGCCCGATGTCGGACAACAGCCCGATCAGTTCGTAGTAACGCAGGGTGTCGAGGCTGAATCCGGTCCGGTCGGCCACTTGGCCAGGGGAATAGTGCTCCATGGCCACCAGTCTTCCAGCAGACCTTGACCTGGAGCGCGATCCAGGTAGCAGTCTCGGTGACAGGCACCCACCGAAGAGGAGTGGCATCGCTGATGTTCGTACTAGGCGCAATGAATTTTGGTACCAAACAAGACGAGAAGACGTCGTTCGACCTGCTGGACAGGTTCGTCGACGCCGGTGGAACGATGATCGACACAGCGGACTGTTATGCGTTCTGGAGCGATCCGAGCGGGCATGGCGGCCTCAGCGAGACGTTGCTCGGCAAGTGGCTCAGGCTGCGGCCAGGCATCCGCGAGCGGATCCAGCTGAGCACGAAGGTCGGCGCCGAGCCCGGTCCTACCGGCGAGTGGCCGGCGAACCGCGAGGGGCTGTCCGCGCCGGCGATCGAGGCCGCCATCGAGGGCAGTCTGCAGCGGCTCGGCGTCGACCACGTGGAGATGTACTGGACCCACATGGACGACCGGCGGGTCCCGTTGGAAGAGGTCGGCGGCGCGCTGAACGAGCTGGTCACGGCCGGTACGGTCGGCCGGCTCGGGGCCTCCAACCAGCCGGCCTGGCGGGTCGAGGCGGCCCGCCGTACGGCCGCCGCGCACGGCTGGACCCCTTACACCGCGGTGCAGCTGAGCTACTCGTACCTGCGGCCGCGCCCCGGTGAGATGCCGCCCGGTGTCAACCACGAATTCCCGTGGGCGACGGACGACGTGCTCGACCACGTCCGCAGCGAAAACCTGGAGCTCTGGGCGTACACGCCGCTGCTGGCCGGCGCCTACACCCGCCCGGAGCGGCTTCGCGAGGTGTACAACCACCCTGGCAACACCGCCCGTCTGGCGGTCCTGGACGAGGTGGCCGGCGAGCTGGGCGCCACCCGCCACCAGGTCGTACTTGCCTGGATGACGGCCGATGCGCACGTACGCCCCATCGTCGGAGTCAGCACCGCCGCGCAACTCGACGAAGCAGTCGCCGGAGTGGCTCTCACCCTCACTCCCGACCAGCTCACCCGCCTCGACGCCCCATCGTGACGTTCCGTAATGACTGTTCGTCCGCATGGGAACCCAGCGAGGGCGTTGCGGACTAAGGCCGGCGAGCTAGCGGAGGGTGACGTGGGAGGGGGTGAGCTCATCGACGGAGTTGACGCCCAGCAGCGCCATCGTACGGCGGAGTTGGCTGGTCAGGATCTCGGCGGCGCGCTCGACTCCGCGCTGGCCGCCGGCCATCAGGCCGTACAGGTAAGCGCGGCCGACCAGGACTGCGTCGGCGCCGAGCGCGAGGGCGGCGGCGATGTCGGAGCCGGACGTGACGCCGGTGTCCAGGTAGATCTCGGTACGATCGCCGACCGCTGCGGCCACTGACGGCAGCAGCTCCAGCGGGACCGGCGCCTTGTCCAGTTGCCGGCCGCCGTGGTTGGAAAGCACGATGCCTTCGGCGCCGGCGTCGACGACTCGCCGGGCGTCTTCGACGGTCTGGATGCCCTTGATCACGATCCGGCCCGGCCACGCGTCCCGGATCCAGTCCAGGTCCTTGAGCGTCACGGTCGGGTCGAACATGTGGTTGATCATGTCCGCGACGGTGCCCTCCCAGTGCGAGAGCGAGGCGAACTGCAGCGGCTCGGTGGTGAGGAAGTCGAACCACCAGTTCGGATGCATCGCGCCATCGAGGAAGGTCTTAAGCGTCAACGCCGGCGGGATGGTCATGCCGTTGCGTACGTCCCGCAGCCGCGCACCGGCGACCGGTACGTCGACCGTCAGGATCAACGTCGTGTAGCCGGCCGCGTGCGACCGCTGGACCAGCTCCTTGCCGGCGCCGTGGTCGGACCAGATGTAGAGCTGGAACCACTTGTCCACGTCCGGCCCGGCCGCCGCCACGTCCTCGATCGACGTCGTCCCCATCGTCGACAGCGCGTACGGGATGCCGTATTTCTGCGCCGCTCGTACGACCGCGCGCTCGCCCTCGGTGTGCATCATTCGGGTGAAACCGGTCGGTGCGAAAATGATCGGGTACGCCGACGGATTGCCCTGAATGGTGGTGGATGTGTCAATTTTGGACACGTCTCGCAGGATGCTCGGGTTGAACTGCAATCGGGCGAAAGCCGACCGGGCCCGGCGCAGGCTGACCTCGCCGTCGGCGGCTCCGTCGGTGTAGTCGAAGGGCGCCGACGGGGTCCGCCGTTTCGCGATCCGTCGCAGGTCACCGATCGTCTGAGCCTTCGCGAGCCGGCGCTCGGTCGGATCCCACTCGATCTTTTGGGTCTGCAACAGGGGTTTCAGTTCGGACCACTTCGGAAGTCGGCGCGTTGTCATCGTTCCCCTAAAAGCCGAGGCCAAGTCGCCTGATCCTACAGAATATTCCCTGCTGCTCTTCCCATCACATGATCACCGCCACGCTGTACGGCGACCCGCCAAATCAGTTAGCATTAGACAACTAACGAAGTGTGCGGGGAGGGTAAGCCGTGGCTGTGGAAGACCAACAGATCCAGGCAGCGGGCAGCAAGCACCGAGGTCCACGTCGGATCGAGGAGTTGGGTCCGCACTACAAGTGGATCGCGCTGTCCAACACCACGCTGGGCATCCTGATGGCGACGATCAACTCGTCGATCGTGCTGATCGCGCTGCCGGACATCTTTCGCGGCATCAACATCAACCCGCTGGAGGGCGGCAACTCCAACTACCTGCTGTGGATGATCATGGGTTTCCTGGTCGTCACCGCGGTGCTGGTGGTGGGTTTCGGCCGGCTCGGCGACATGTACGGGCGCGTACGGATGTACAACATCGGTTTCGCGGTTTTCTCGATCTCGTCGGTGTTCCTCGCGGTGACGTGGATGACCGGCCCGGCGGCCGCCTGGTGGCTGATTGGCTGGCGGATCGTCCAGGGCATTGGCGGCGCCTTCCTGTTCGCCAATTCCAGTGCGATCCTGACCGACGCCTTTCCGGTCAACCAGCGTGGTATGGCCCTCGGAATCAACGGTGTGGCAGCGATTTCCGGGTCGTTCATCGGCCTGGTGATTGGTGGCGTGCTGGCCCCGATCAACTGGCACCTGATTTTCCTGGTCTCGGTGCCGGTCGGCATTTTCGGCACCATCTGGGCGTACCTGAAACTGCACGACACCAGCGAGCGGCGCCGGGCCAAAATGGACTGGTGGGGCAACATCACCTTCGCGGTCGGCCTGATCGCGTTGCTGGTCGGCATCACCGGTGGCATCCAGCCGTACGGCGGTCACACGATGGGCTGGACCAACCCGCAGGTGCTGGCACCGCTGATTGGTGGAGCCATCCTGCTGGCGATTTTTGGTTACATCGAAACCAAGGTCGAAGCGCCACTGTTCAACCTGTCGCTTTTCCGGATCCGCGCTTTCGCGTTCGGCAACATCGCCAACCTGCTGGCTTCGCTGGCCCGCGGTGGCCTGCAGTTCATCATGATCATCTGGCTGCAGGGCATTTGGCTGCCACAGCACGGATTCTCGTTCGCCGAGACGCCGTTGTGGGCCGGCATCGCGATGCTGCCATTGACCGTCGGCTTCCTGATTTCCGCGCCAGTGTCCGGCATCATCTCAGACCGCATTGGCTCGCGCTGGCTGACCACCGGCGGCCTCGCGTTGACCGCGGTGACTTTCTTCCTGCTGGCGTACATCCCGGTGAACTTCGAATATTGGCAGTTCGCGGTTTTGTTGTTCTTCAACGGCATTGGTATGGGGCTGTTCAGCTCGCCGAACCGGGCGGACGTGATGAACGCGCTGCCGGCCAACTCGCGTGGCGCCGGCGCCGGCATGACCGCGACCTTCCAGAACTCCGCGATGGTGTTGTCGATCGGTGTCTTCTTCAGCCTGATCATCGCCGGCCTCTCGCAGCACCTGCCGGCCGCGATGAACGCCGGCCTGCAGGCGCACGGAGTGTCCGCGGGTGACGCGACCCGGATCGCCGGGCTGCCCGCGGTGGCCGTACTTTTCGCCGCTTTCCTCGGTTACAACCCGATCCAGCAGCTGCTCGGCCCAGTGCTGAACATGCTGCCGCACGCCCAGGCCGCTTTCCTGACCGGCCGCGGCTTCTTCCCGCAGCTGATCTCCGGACCGTTCTCGGACGGCCTGACCGCGGCCTTCTGGTTCGCGATCGTCGGCTGCCTGATCGCCGCCGTCGCGTCCTGGCTGGCCGCGCCTTCCCGGCGGAGCAGGAAAATCGGCGTCGAGTCGCTGGGTGCGGAGCTCGCCGAAGTGGCTGGTGAGCCGGCCACCGACATGCAGTCGAACTTGCTACCGCAGCAAACCAACGGAGCCCACGCGGCGGTGAACGGACGCATCCAGCACAATGCTGTGATGACTCCCGACCCTGGAGTGTCGCTGGCTGGCAGCGTGCGTACGCCGGCGGGCGCGCCGGTGACGTCCGCGGTGGTCACCGTGACCGGCGTCGATGGCGGCCAGATTGGTCGCGCCCAGGTCGACCCCACCGGTGCGTACGCGGTGACCGGCCTGCGTCCGGGCCCATACACGCTGATCGGCACCGCGCCGGGTTTCCGGCCGGAGGCGGTCGCCGTGGTGGTCCGGTCGGACGTGCCGGTACGACGTGATTTCGTGTTGGCTGGCAACGGATCCCTTTCTGGAGTGGTCAGGGCGAGCAGCGGTCAGCCGGTGCTGGGCGCGGCCGTGTTGGCGATCAACAGCGACGGTGACGTGCTCAGTCAGGCGGTCACCGACGAGGTCGGGCACTTCGCGATCAACGGCCTGCCGGCCGGCGACCTGACCGTGACCGTCAACGCCGAGCACTTCCAGCCGGTGGCCGCCGCGGTCCAGGTGACGCTCGGACAGCCGGCCGTGCTCGACCTGCGGATCGCTCCGGTCGGCGGTCTCGCCGGGCTCGTGTCGGCGCCCGGCGGCGGCACTGTCGAGGGCGCTGTGGTCACCGTCATCGACCCCGCTGGCCAGGTGATCGGCACCGCTCGTACGAACGCGGACGGCTCGTACCGGATCCCGGACGTGCCGTCCGGCGACTACACCGTGGTGGCGAACCTCTACCAGCCGGCGGTCGCGACCATCCACGTGAATGGCGGCCTGACCAGCGCGGATCTGGCCTTTGCCGCCCCCGCCCAACCGATCCGCGGGTAGTCTGCATCATGGGCGAGAGTGCGGCGAAGCTGAAGGTGCAGCCCGGAATCGATCCGGACCTGCCGGGTCGGCTGCGGATCGCGATCAGCCGGATCTCGCACCGGCTGCGGCTGCAGGCGCAGACCGACGACATGACACCGACCCGGCTGTCCACCATCGCGGTGGTGGAGAAGAGCGGGCCGCTGCGGCTCGGTGACCTGGCCGCACGGGTGGGTACGAGTGCGCCGACGATGTCCCGCATCGTGGACTGGCTGCTGCAGCAGGGTTATGTGGACCGCTGGCCGGATCCGGACGACCAGCGGGCCGGCCTGATCGGGATCGCGCCGCGGGGCTCCGCCTGGATCGCCGAGATCCGTACCCGCAACGCCGGCTATCTGGCGGACAAGCTGGCCATGTTGACCGACGCGGAGCTCGCCGCGTTGGCTGCCGCGGTGCCCGTACTGGAGCGCATCGCCGCCGAATCCGAAACCCAACCGTAACCGAGAGACCAGCATGGTTGATTTCGTTTGTTGACGTTTCGGCTTCGAGGTGTCTAGGGTCACACTCCGCGGAGGTGGCCTCATGCCAGGGATTGCAGAACACGAACGCCAGCAGGAAGTCCTGCGGCTGTTGGAGACCGATGGGCGGGTCAGCGTCAGCGACCTGACCGACCGGTTCGGGATTTCGGCGGTGACCGCCCGAAAAGACCTGGAGAGCCTGGAGCGGCGGCACCTGCTCAGACGCGTACGCGGTGGCGCGGTTCGCTCGCATGGCGCCGACGAAGGCGCCTTCGAGATGCGGTTGCGGCACCGCGCCGACGCGAAGCGGTCGATCGCCCGGGCCGCCGCGGCGCTGGTCCAAGACGGCGACGCGATCGCCCTCGATGGCAGCACGACGTGCTATTACATGGCGCTTGAGCTGCGGGAACGCCGCAGTCTCATCGTGGTCACCAACGGTCTGCGTGCGGCCGACGTGCTGTCGGAGTCGGACTCGATCACCGTGGTGTTGCCCGGCGGCACGGTCCGCCGGTCCTCGTGGTCGCTGGTCGGCGACTTCGGTGACGCGTTGACCAGTCGTGGCCAGTTGCAGCACGGGTTCTTCGGTCTGCGGTCCCTCTCGGTGCAGGGTGGACTCATGGAGTTGTCCGCCGAGGAAACCACCGCGAAAGTGCGGATGGTGGCCGCCTGCACGTACGTCCACGGGCTTTTCGACTCGTCCAAGATCGGCCGGTTCTCGCTGCACTCGTTCGTACGAGCATCCCGGGTGAGCAGTCTTTTCACCGACGACAGCGCGAGCGACCAGTTGGTGGCCGACTGGAAGGAGATCGGGGTGCCGATCAGCCGGGTGCCGATCGTCGCGGAGGGCGCCGCCTGATGGCCAGCCGCAACGTGATCGCGGTGGATCTCGGCGCCGAGAGCGGCCGGGTGATGGTGGCCCGTTTCGACGGCAGCCGGCTGACTTTCGAGGTCGCGCACCGATTCCCGAACGGTGCTCGTACGGTCGGTGCCGCGTTGCGGTGGGATCTGGCTCTGCTCTGGGAAAACATCCGGGACGGCATCGCGCGGGCGGCCACCATGGTCGATAGCGTCGACGGCATCGGAGTGGACAGCTGGGGGGTCGACTACGGATATTTGGACGCCGCTGGGCGACTCCTGGAAGATCCGGTGTCGCATCGAGATGACCGTACTCGCGGGATGATCGACACCGCGATCGGCATGGTTGGCCGGGAGCGGTTGTACGACAGCACCGGCATCCAGCTCAACGACATCAACACGATTTACCAGCTGCTGGGCGAAAGGCAGACCGCCGCGGGCCGCCGCCGTCAAGATGAAGCCGCCTTGTTGTTGCTGGTGCCCGACATTCTGAACAACCTGCTGTGCGGTGCCACCGTCACCGAATTCACCATCGCCAGCACCACCGGTGCGTACGACATGGCGAACCGGAAATGGGCCACTGGCCTGCTGGACGACCTGGGTATTCCGACGCATTTCCTGCCCGAGGTGGTCGACGCCGGTACGGACCTGGGCCCGTTGCTGCCCAGTGCCGGCGATTTTCCCTCGCTGGCCGGCGCTCGGGTGATCGCGCCGGGTTGCCACGACACCGCGAGCGCGGTGGCCGGAGTGCCGTTCGCGGACCCGGCGGCCGCGTACATTTCGTCCGGCACCTGGTCTTTGGTCGGGGTGGAAACGCAGCGACCGGTCATCACGCCGGCCACACGCGCGGCGAACCTGGCGAACGAGGGCGGTGTCGCCGGCACCATCCGACTGTTGTCGAACTGTACGGGTTTGTGGCTGTTGCAGGAATGCCGGCGGGAGTGGCGGGCCGCCGGCCACGACCTCGGCTATTCGGAGCTGGTTATTTTGGCGCGGCAGAGCCCATCGGGCAGCGTGGTGAACCCCGACCACCCGGATTTTCTGCGGCCAGGCGACATGCCGGCGCGGATCGCCGCGTACTGCCGGCGGACCGGGCAGGCGGTGCCGGACGGCATCGGGGCGACTGTCCGATGTGTACTGGAAAGCCTCGCGCTCAGCTACCGGCTGACCGTCGAGGACATCGCGACGGCCGCCGGCCGGCCAGCGCCGCTGATCCACATCGTCGGCGGCGGGTCGTCGAACGAGCTGCTGAACCACCTCACCGCGGACGCGGCCGGCATCCCGGTGTACGCCGGGCCGATCGAGGCGACCGCGTACGGGAACGCTTTGGTGCAGCTGGGCGCGCTGGGGGAGCTGTCAGGGCTGGCGCAGATGCGTGAGGTCGTACGAGCCAGCGACCGGCCGAGGGTGACCACCCCGACCGGCGCCGCCGGTGGGGGAGAAAGATATCCCAGGTTCCGTGAGCTGGTACGGGCCGACGCGGTCTAGTTGGGACCGCGGAGTTGGCTCGATGAGTGGAGGATGTGCAATGCCAAGGACGACGTTGCTTTCCCGAAGCGTCACCGTTTTCACCGCTGTGTTACTGGTCGGCGTGGTGGCGTTGACCGGCTGCAGCAAGAAGAACACCGGTGCCACCGCCGATGGCACCAGGAAAATCACTGTCGCTTTCGTGCCCAAGCTGCAAGGAATCCCGTATTTCGAGGCGATGAACTCCGGTGGCAAGAAAGCCGCCGCCGCGCTCGGCGTCAACTGGATCTACAAGGGCGCGACGACCGCTGATCCGGGCGCGCAGACCGACATCGTGAAGTCGCTGATCCAGCAGAAGGTGGACGTGCTGGTGGTCGCGCCCAACGACCCCGACTCGCTCGCGCCGGTGTTGCAGGATGCCAAGAACGCCGGCATTCACGTGATGACCGCGGACACCGACGCACCGAACTCGATCCGCGAGGTGTTCGTCAACCAGGCCACCGTGGACGGCATCGGGATGGGCCTGACCGACTCGATGGTCAAGGCCATGGGAGGCAAGGGTGAGTACGCGATTGTCTCTTGTGGACAGACGGCCGCCAACCTGAACTCGTGGATCGCGGTCCAGCAGAAGTACGGCGCGCAGAAATACCCGGGCGTGAAGCTGGACGGGATCGTCTATGCCGGTGAGGATCAGGCGAAGGCGGTCACGATGGCCAAGCAGCTGATGGCCGCGCACCCGAATCTCACTGGTTTGGTGGGCGAATGCACGTCGTCCGCACCGGGAGTTGCCCAAGCCGTACGGGAAGCCGGAAAGACCGGCAAGGTTTTCACCGTGGGCCTCGGAACTCCACAGGCCATGAAGCCGTATCTGCAGGACGGATCGAGCAGCAGCGCGATCCTGTGGGACGTGGAAAACCTCGGCTACCTGACCGTGTGGGCCGCCAAGCAGGTCGCGGACAAGAAGCCTTTCACCACCACCAACAACGTCAGCGGTTCGCTGCCGGCCGTACAGTATTTCGGCGACAAGAAGATGCTGCTGCTGGGTGACCCGTTGGTGATCACCAAAGACAACGCCGACAAGTACAGCTATTAGGCCGTGTCTCTCCATTCCAGGCGGCGAGGGCCGAGCCCAAACGCCGTCTGCCGGCACCGGGAGATCGCCCCCATACAACAAAGGTATGAAGGCGACCTCCCGGCACCGGCAGAACGCCGTTTGGATCTCGACCCTCATCCACCTGGAATGGAGAGACACGCCCCATGAGCTCGCCTTCGGTTCTGCTGGAGATCGCTGGTGTGCAGAAGCGGTACGGCGGCGTGCATGCGTTGCGTGGCGTCGATTTCTCCGTACGAGCCGGTGAGGTGCACGCGCTGGTGGGCGAGAACGGTGCCGGCAAGTCGACGCTGATCAAGATCGTGTCCGGTGCCGAGTCGCCGGACACCGGTCAGGTGTCGCTGGACGGCAAGCCGCTCTCGCTCGGCAGCACCTCGGCGGCGCTGGATGCCGGCATCGCCACTGTCTACCAGGAACCGCAGCTGTTCGGCGAGCTCACCGTGGCGGAAAATGTCTTTATCGGGAGGGAACTGCGCCGCTTCGGCCGGGTCGACTGGCCGAAGCAGCGCACCCAGGTCGCGTCCTTGTTGCGACGGCTTGGCCTGGATCCACGGCTCGCGGACGTACGGGTCGCCGATGTCCCGGTGGCCGAACAGCAACTCGTGTCGATCGCCAAGGCGTTCGCCCACGACGCCCGGATCCTGATCCTGGACGAGCCGTCCGCGATCCTGACCGACCGGGAGATCGAGACACTTTTCACGGTCGTACGAGGACTTCGCGACTCCGGCATGGGCGTTATCTACATCAGTCACCGACTGGACGAATTAGCGCAGGTGACCGACCGGGTCACCGTGTTGCGGGACGGGCAGGTGGTGGCGAGCCAGCCGACCCGCGAACTTTCGGTACGCCAGGTCGCCGAACTGATGGTCGGCCAGCCGCTTTCCGACCTCGCCGGCAAATCCGCCGCCTCCGCGCAGGGCTCGGTGCCCGCACTTTCGGTGCGCGACCTGTCGCGCGGAGAAGCCTTCACTGACGTGACTTTTGACGTACGCACCGGTGAAGTCGTCGCCCTCTACGGGCTTGTCGGATCCGGCGCAGGCGACATCGCGCGCGCTCTCTTCGGGATCGACACCGCTTTTTCCGGAACAGTTAGCCGAAACGGCAAGGTCATCACGCTGGCGGACCCGATTGACGCGGTCCGGCACGGCATCGCGATGCTCCCGGCGAACCGGAAACTGCAGGGCGTTTTCGCTCCGCAGAGCATCGCCTTCAACATCTCCAGCGCGCACCTGACATTCCTTTCGCGCCTGCGGCTGTGGGTGGACCGCCGGCGCGAGCAGGCCACCGCCACCGACCTGATTTCCCGGATGGGCATCAAGGCGCCCGGTCCAGGTACCGCGGTGGGCACGCTTTCCGGTGGCAACCAACAGAAAGTGGTGCTGGCCCGGCAGTTGGTCGAGCGCCCGGACGTGCTGGTGCTGCAGGAACCCACGCAAGGCGTCGACGTGGGCGCCAAGGAAGAAATCCACCGGACGATCGCCTCGCTCGCCGAGGCCGGCAGTGCGGTGGTGCTGGTTTCCTCGGATCTGCAGGAGGTTCTGTTGCTCGCTGACCGGCTGCTGGTCGTACGCGCCGGCCGCATCACCGCTCGCTACGGGCGTGCCGCCGAGCAGGTCGAGGTGTTGGCTGCGGCCGCTGGGGAGGTCGCCGAGTGACCACAGTGGACACCCCGGTCCGGCGGCGGCCGATCGTCCGAGCAATCGAGGGCCAGGAACTCGCGCTGGTCGTGGTCATCATTGTGTTGTGTGTGGTTCTTTCGTTGATGACCCGTACTTTCCTGACCGCGTCGAACCTGAACAACATCCTGTTCTCGGTGGCCCCGATCGCCATCATGGGGATCGGGATGACCGCGGTGATCGTCACCGCCGGCATCGACGTGTCGGTGGGCAGCGCGGCGGCGCTGGTCATGGTGATCGTCGCACTGCTCGTACGGGACTCCGGCCTGCCGTTTCTGCCGGCCGTCGTGGTGGCGCTGGTGTTGGGGTCGATTTTGGGGACTCTGAACGGATTACTGGTCGCGTACGGGCGGGTCCACCCGATCATCATCACTTTCGGGACACTGAACATCTACCGCTTCGTGTCTTTGCAGATCTTCAACTCCCAGGACGTCACGGGCGTCCCGCCGACGCTGCAGTTTTTCGGCGGTGGGGCCAGTGGCAGCACCCTGGGGGTGTCCAACGCCTGGTGGCTGGCGATGCTGATCGGCGCGGGAATGTGGATTTACATGCGATATTGGGCCACCGGGCGGCATCTCTACGCGATTGGCGGTGATCCGGACGCGGCCCGGCTGGCCGGCGTAAAAGTGGCCCGGCGCAGGGTCGCGGCGTACGCGATGACCGGTCTGCTGGTGGGCCTCGCGGCCTGTTGCCTGATCGGCAGCGGCGGCCTCATTCAGCAAAATTCCGGCACTGGCTTGGAGCTTCAGGTCATCGCGGCCGTTGTCATCGGCGGCACCAGCATTCTGGGCGGTCGAGGCACAGTTTTGGGGACACTGCTGGGCGCCCTGCTGGTCGGCATCGTCTCCAGCGCGATCACCTTGCTCGGCTGGCCCAGCGACCTCACCGACCTGTTCATCGGTCTTTTCATCCTGCTCGCCGTCGGGGTTGACCTGGTGCGCCAGCGCCGCCGGCTGGCCGGCCACCTCGGACGCCGGAAGGTTGGCTGATGGCAACGCAAACGGCGGAACCGGCGGGCAATCCGGTCAGCCGGATCGTCCGGATCATTCTCACCGAGCGGGTGGCGCTGCTGGCGATCCTGCTGGTAATCATGGTGGGGTGGCTCAAGTTCCTGGAAGCCGGCGACTATCTGACCGCGCCCTACGACATCTCGTACATGGCGTCGGCGCTGGAGTCGATGGTGCCGCTTTGCCTGCTGGCCATCGCCGAGCTGGTGGTGATGGTTTCCGGCCGCGGCGGCATCGACCTCTCGGTCGGCGCGATGGTCAGCCTCTCCGGTATGGTCTTCGGCTTCCTGGTAGGAAAATTGTCCTGGCCGGTGCTGCCGGCAATTGTCGTGTGCTTGCTCTGTGGTGCCGTGCTGGGCGCGATCAACGGCGCCCTCGTCGCGTACCTGCGCTTCCCGGCGTTGATCGCCACCCTTGCCACCTACTACGCCTTCAGCTCGATTTCCTTGGTGAGCAGTCACAGCGACCCTATTTCTGACAAGCCGGTGCAGGACCTGCACTCACTCACACAGCCGGTCACTGTCGGATTCCTGCCGCCTTTTCCGTTGCAGGTGCTGACTTTTCTGCTGCCCTGCGTGGTGGTCGCGTGGCTGGTTCTGAGTCGTACGACCTACGGCCGGAAACTCTATGCCGTCGGCACCAATGACGCGGCCGCCCGCTTCGCCAGCATCCGCGTCTCCAGCGTACGTTTCCGCGCTTTCGTCGCCGCCGGCATCATTTCCGCCGTCGTCGCCGTCGTCACCGTTGGCCAATTCGCCTCCGCCCGTCCAGACGCCGGCACCGTCGGCAACGGCATGGCCCTGCCCGCCATCACCATCGCCGTTCTCGGCGGCGTCGCCATCTCCGGCGGCGTCGGCCGCATCGGCGGGGTGGTAGCGGCATCTTTGCTGATCGTGTGGCTCAACGCGGGCATCCTGCTGATGTTCACCGGCTCCCAAGGCAGCCAGTTCCAACTGCTCGCGCTCGGTGTCGTTCTGATCGGGTCAGCGTTGTTGAACTCCTTCACGCTGCGCCGGTACGGCTCTTTGCAGTAGGTCGCAGCGTCAATGCCACCGCCGACCAGTACTAGCGGCGGACTTTTCGCAGTGGGTCAGTGGAAGCTTGATAGGCCGTCCAGAGCAGTGTAAGCAAAGCAAGCGCAGCAACGATTAAGAGGAGGTCTCCGGCGGGTACGTGCCGGCCGGCGGCCGAAAGTGGGTAGGACGCGGCAAAGCCGAGGTACGAGACCGCCTGGTAGGCGGCGGTCAGCCCGGCCAGCCGGTCCGGTCGGGCGATCCGCTGCACCTCGCGGAGCCCGCAGACCTGGCAACATCCGTAGCTGGCGCCAAGAATCAGCGCGGCGAGGACAGCCAGCGCTGGCTGCACCAGGGCCGCCGCAGCGGCCGCGACGAGAACTCCGACCACCACGAGTCCCAAAGCGGTGCCCAACAGCCACGGTTTGCCCGGCCTGTCAACGAAACGGGCGAGTGGCTGGGTGGCGATACCGGTGGCCGCGCAGAGCGCGGTCATGCCCGTACTGAATATCAGCGCGTTGTCGCCGAGACTACTTTTCACCAACCCGGGCAGATACGCCACCGCGATCGACACCGAGCCGAAAACCCATGGTGCCAACGGAACAACGACAAAGAGGAATCGACGGTCGCGGATTTCCGGTATCCGTAGCTGTCCCAGCAAGCTGCCCGGGCCGGTATGAAAGCGAGTCTCCGGTGCGCCGAAAATGAGAAAGAAGGCGACCGCCGCGAGCAACAGATGAGGCAGGTACGGGACCACCGTCGGAGCCGGCCCCCACTGCGCCAACACGCCGGAAACCAGTGGCCCCAGGCCAAAACCGACGCTCATCGCCACCGTGATCCGGCGCGGGCTCAGGCTGCTGCGGGAAGCTGAAAGTTCCTTGATCCAGGCGGCTCCCGAGCTGAAAGCGGCGCCACTGGCGACCCCGGCGAGCAGCCGGCCGGCGAAGAGCCACCCGGCGCCGGTGCCGCCCAGGATCAGCAGCAGGCTGGCGACAGCCGAGACCACCAGCGTTGGAGCCATCACTCGGCGGCGGCCGTACCGATCCGACATCGGGCCGCCGAACAGCAGTCCGGGAATCAGCCCCAGCACGTAGAAACCGAAGGTTCCCTGCACGGTGGTCGTCGACAGGCCGAGCGTGGACTGGTACATCAGCAACAGCGGCGCGAACTGCTGCGCTCCCCATCCCACCGCCGCCACCGCGACGCCGGCCCGGAGCCACCCTCGCGGATCACTCGACGCGGTCAGGTCGACTGCGCCCGTACGCGCCTCGTCAGCTGTCACCCCCCGATCATCGCCGCTGCGATCCCGGAACTCGAGTGGCAGGAACGCCACTATGCGTACAGTTTCGGCCACCAGATGACAGCCAGAAAGAGAACCTGGGATTCTAGACAAATGTGGACAGTCGAATTCGACTCATCTGATGAACCGCGACGAGTCTGGGGCCGCGGGCGGGCGCGGATTTCGACGGGCCGGTGCTGCGGCCTCCACTTTGACCAGCGGTGCTGGCCGTGCTGGCCGGACCGGAGCCGCTGAGCCGGAGTTGCCGGCCACCGGTTGGTTCGCGACCGCCGGCGGTCGCGGTCCGGATGTCGAACCGCCGGGCGAGCGATAGAAGGAGTAGTTTCGTAAAGATCTTTCGTTTCGGCCGGTGGAGGTGGCGTGCAGGCGAGCAGCAGTCCGGCGTTGTTGCGCGAGATCAACTGCGCCAAGGTGTTCGCCGCGCTGCGGGGCCGCGATGCGTTGCGGCTGACCGAGATCGGCGAGCTGACCGGGCTGTCCCGCCCGACGGTCTCGCAGGCGTCCGAGCAACTGGTGGCTGGCGGGCTGGCCGAATATGTCGAGGAAGAGGCAGCGGACCAGCCGCGGATCGGCCGGCCGGCCCGGGCCGTACGTTTTCGCCGCAGAGCGGGATATGTGCTGGGGATCGATATCGGCCCGCACAAGATTCTCGCGATGCTCGCGGACCTGACCGGCTCGGTGGTCGCGAAAAAGCGCCGCGACGACGATTTCGCTAGCTCTGGGCAGCAAGTTTTGGCCGCTGTAAGGGAAACTGTGACGAGCCTGCTGAAAGAGGCGGGTATTGCCCGCCATGAGGTGTGGTCGGTAACGGTGGGCACACCGGGCATCGTGGACCCGCACACCAGGGCGGTGACCTTCGCGCCGAGCCTGCCGGACTGGAACGAGATCCGGCTGGCTGACGCGCTCCGACGCTCGTTTTCGGCGCCGATTCAGGTGGAAAACGACGTCAACCTCGCGGTGATCGCGGAGCGGTGGCTGGGGGTGGCCACCGGGGTTAGTACGGTCGTGTTCATTCAGTGGGGCGCGCGAGTGGGTGCCGGCCTGGTGATCGGCGACCGGTTGCACCGCGGCGCGGCCGGAATGGCCGGCGAAATCGGCTATTTGAGCGTACTGGACGGGCAGGCCGGGGTGGTGCCGGACGAATCTGGGTTGGGGCCGCTGGAAAGCCGGGTCGGTGCGGGCGCCATCATCGAGGCGGCCGGCAGCCGGCGGCGGCGCGGCCGGCGGGCCGACCGGCGGGCCGAGGAAACCGACGCGACCGCGGTTTTCGCCGCCGCCCGTGCGGGCGACGAGGCGGCCGCGCAGGCGATCGACGAGGTGGCGGCCCGGCTGGCCCGCGGTCTTTCGGCTCTGTTGCTCGTGCTGGATCCCGAGATGGTCGTCCTTGGCGGCGGAGTGTCCACCGCGGGGCCGTCGCTGCTGTCGGCCATCGAGCGGCACATCGAGCCGCTCGCGTTGGCCAAGCCACTGCTGACGCTGTCCGCATTGGGCGACGAGGCGACCGCTCTCGGTGCCGTCCGTCTTGCCCTCACCGACGTGGAAGACCGATTGCTCCCGGCTGCCACCGATCCGCTGGCCCGCTGACCGCGTTCGGCCATTCCCGGAGCGGAGGCGTCCATCCCTTGACGCCCATCCGCCGGTCCGTCAGGGTGATCCGTAAATAACTTTCGAAAGATGCCTTCATTAGTACGCCACCTGGAGGGTCAGTCATGCGTGCCAAGGCTTTGGTGCTGGTCACCGCCGTTGCGGCGGCCCTGCTCACCGCCCCGCAGGCGCCGGCGAACGCGGCTGGAGCACCCTTCGACTCCCGGCCGGCGCAACAGGCACTGACCCGGCTGATCGGACCTCGCTACGCCAGCCAGGTGACCTTGCGGGCAACGCGGAAGGGGACCGGCAAAGACCGGTTCCGGGTGTCCGCCGACCACGGCCGGCTGGTCGTGGAGGGCACCAGCCCGGCCGTCGAGCTGACGGGCTTTGGTTGGTATCTCAAGTATGTCGCGCACGCGAACATCGAACTGGAAGGCAGCCAGCTCAACCTGCCACCGCGCCTTGCGCTGCCAGCGCAGCCCATCGAGCACACCGCGTCGGTGGACAATCGCTTCGCGCTGAACGACACCAATGAGGGCTACGCCGGCGCGTACCTGACCTGGCAGCAATGGCAACACCGGATCGACGTGCTGGCCTTGCACGGCATCAACGAGGTGCTGGTTTACGAAGGACAGGAGGCCGTGTACGAGCGCGCCTTCCAGCAGTTCCATTACACCGCGGCACAAATGCGGAGTTGGATTCCGCAACCGGGCCACCAGCCGTGGTGGCTGCTGCAGAACATGTGCTGCCTGGGCAGCCCGATCTCGCAGCAACTCATCGACCGTCGCGCGGTGCTCGGCCGGCAGATCGCGGATCAGTTGCGATCGCTCGGCATGACGCCTGTTCTTCCGGGCTATTACGGGACAGTGCCGGCCGGATTCAGTGCGAAGAACCCCGGTGCGCACACTGTTCCGCAGGGTATCTGGGCGGGGCTGGAACGGCCGGACTGGCTCGATCCCACCGACCCGTTCTTCGCCAAGGTCGCGGCCGCCTTCTACCAGGTGCAGACCCACCTTTTCGGCCCCAGCACGATGTACAAAATGGATTTGCTGCACGAGGGCGGGATAGCCGGACCGGTCGATGTCGCGGCCGCTTCGCAGGCTGTCCAGCGGGCGCTGGAAACCGCGCATCCGGCCGCGATCTGGGCCATTCTCGGCTGGCAGTCCAACCCGCTGCCAGCGACCCTGCAGGCCGTCGACCGGTCGAAGATGTTGGTGCTGGACGGGCTTTCCGAGCAGGGCTCGGTCACCGACCGAGACCAGGACTGGATCGGTACGCCGTATGCCTTCGGCACCATCTGGAACTTCGGCGGACACGACAACATGGGCGCCGGGCTCGCTGAATGGAACCGGAAGTTCCATGCGTGGCAAGCAAAATCTGGTACGGCCTTGAATGGCATCGCGCTGATGCCGGAAGGTATCGACAACAACCCGGTCGCGGTGGACTTCTTCGCCGAAATGCCTTGGCAAGATGGCCCGGTCGACATGGCCAGCTGGTTCGCCAGCTATGCCCTCGCCCGCTACGGTACGGCTGACCTGCATGCCGCGCAGGCTTGGCAGATCCTCGGCAAAACCGCGTACAACCTGCCGACCACGGTCGACGGGAAATATCCGACTGCCTTGTACGACGATGAGCCGAGCATCACCGACACCGGCGCCGCGCTGGGCTACGACCCGAACACGTTCACGCCCGCCCTCGGCGACCTGCTCCAAGTGGCCCCGCGGCTGCGGAACAGCAGCGCCTATCGGTACGACCTGGTCGATGTGGCCCGTCAGGTGCTGGCCAACCAAAGCCGTGCGCAGCTGCCGCCCATCCAAGCCGCCTTCGCTGCCAAGGACATCACGAAATTCGAGCAGTTGACCGGAAAGTGGGCGCAGAGCATCAAGTTGATGGATGCCCTGCTCGGCACTGACAGCAATTTCCTGCTCGGCAGCTGGCAGGCCGAGGCGAGCGCGCAGGCCGCGAACCGGACCGAGGCCGCAGCGCTTCGGTACGACCTACGGTCCCTGGTGTCGCTGTGGGACTCGGGCACTCCGGATCTGCAGGACTATGCCCGCCGGGAGTGGAACGGGCTGGTCGGTGACTATTACGGCGGCCGCTGGCAACTATATTTTTCCAGCCTGGACAAGGCTTTGCGGACCGGTCAGCCGGCCGCCGACATCGACTGGCACGCGTACGCCAACACCTGGGCGCATCAGGACACCGCTTATCCGAGCCAGCCACATGGCGACTCGTACGCGCTGGCCAGCCGCGTCGCGGATGGGCCGGCCGGCACCCTGACCGCGACCGCGGCGACGGCCTGGGTGAAGCCCGGCGGCACCGCCCAGGTGACCGTTGTTTTCGCCAACAGCAACCTGATCCGGTCGGCGGACAACGTCGGACTGACGGTGTCCGCGCCGGCCGGCTATGTCGTACGCCCAGCGACTCCGACGACCACCAGGCAGGTCCCGGTGGGAGGCACCTTCACCGCCAAATGGACCGTCGCCGCGCCGGCGAACGCGCCCTCCGGCAGCACGCCAGCCCTGAATGCCGGCGTTTCTTGGCGCTCTGGCTCGGAAAGTTCCCGCGCCACCGCCGCCGCTCAGCTGTTGGTCACCGGTGACATCGCGGCTCCGTACACCACGGTCTCGACCAACAACGCCGGCTTCGCCCAGTCCGGGGACAATTTCTCGATCGCCGGCGGCGGTGCGGACGTGTGGGGTGACCGCAACGAATTCGGAGCGGTCTATCGCAAAAATGTGCTCGCCGACGACCAGGCAGTGATTACCCAGGTGACGAGCCAGGACAACACTTCGCCGTACGCGCGCGCCGGCCTGGTCGCGAGCAACGACCTGTCCGCGAGCGGATCCGCTGGCTACGCGACGATCGGGGTGACACCTGGCCACGGCTGCGTCTTCGGCTGGGACCGGGACGGCAACGGCACGATCGACAGCTCCGCGGAAACCGGCGGTTTCGCGCCCACTGTCTACGTACGACTTGGCCGGCACGGCGACCAGCTCAACGGATCTTGCAGCAGCGACGGGAAAAACTGGACTGTGGTGGGCAGTGCGACCGTTCCTGGGGTGGCCGCCGGCGAAGACGTGGGCATGGTTATGAGCGCGGTCAACGCGAACACCGGCCTGACCGGCCTGGCCCGTTTCCACGGCTTCGCGGTCGGCTCGTACGTGCCAGCCGCGCCGACGACCGGCGCGGCGCTGAGTGTCGGCAAGCCGGTGACCGCGCAGTCGTCCGAGCCGGGAAACTCGGCGACCGCGGCGAACGACGGGAGCCGGTCGAACGATCCGTACTGGGGTAGCAAAATGGAGACCACCGGCACCTGGTGGCAGGTCGATCTCGGGGCCCCCACCGATATTTCCGCGGTGAACGTACGAAACTACGTCGACGGGACCCGCTTCTACACGTACCAGCTGCTCGGCAGCACCGACGGCACGCACTATTTCGTCCTGGGTGGCAAAAGCAACACCAACCCCGCGACGGACGCCGGTGACACCGCCCGTACGGAAGCGACAGTGCGCTACGTGAAGATCATTGGCCTGAGCAACTCGGCGAACTCCAGCTTCCATCTCACCGAGGTCACCGTTTTCGCGAGAGGTTAGGTCAGTTTGGGGAGGACCTTGGCGGCGACCGTCTTGTTGGCGGCGAGTTGCGACTCGGGGTGGGCGGTGTCGCTGTATTTCAGCGTCATCAGGAAGGTGCCCTTCAGCACCCGGAGATCCTGGTCACCGCCCACATAAGCGGCGTCGCCGACATCGGTCACTGGCTTGGACGAGGAGTCGAGTTTCTGGGCGGAATCGAAGGCTTCCCTGGTCGTACGCGTAAGGGTGATGCGTACGACGAGAAAGGCTGGGTCGAGGGTCCATTCGCAGGACAGGATGGGTCCGTTGGTGCCTGGGAAGTGTTTGGCGACCGGCTTCCCGACGGCGACGCTCACGTCGTTGTCGGTGATCAACGTGCATGGATCCGGTACGGAGGTTTCGGCCGAGCCGCTGTCGGAGGAGGCACTGGCCGATGGGGAAGCTGCAGCCACCACCGGTGGAGCGGCGGGCGCGGTGGTTTTCTTAGTAAGGAGGCCACAACCGGTCAGCGCGAGCGCGCCGGTCAGCAGAACCGTGGCGAGGGTGAGGGTACGGCCGGCCATAGGAACTCCTTGGACGAGCTGGCACCAGTTCGGCCAGCCGACCGAGAAAGTTAGTGACCGGTGCGATCCTCGTCACCGCGGCAATGGACCCGTACGAGGGCAACCCGCGCTGCCCCCGCCGAGGCACTTTCGGGCAAGCGCGATAAGGGCCTGAAAAGCTCATCGCGGGCCCCGCCGAAGCGGAGCCCGCGATGGAACTACGGCAAAACTACGGACGGCCCAGCCCGCGGTATTCCCAGTTGGCGGCGCGCCACAGCTCCGGGTCGAGGCAGTTGCGGCCGTCGACGATGCGTGTCGCGTTCACCACATCGGCCAGCGCGACCGGGTCGGCGTGCCGGAACTCCTCCCACTCGGTGAGCACCAGCACCACCTCGGCGCCCTTGGCGGCCTCGTCGAGCGACGCCGCGTACGACACCTCGGGGAGGTCGCGGCGGGCGTTCTCGTTGCCCTCCGGGTCATACACGACCACTGAGGCGCCGGCGTCGTGCACCTTGCGGGCCACCGCGAGGGCCGGCGAGTCGCGTACGTCGTCGGAATTCGGCTTGAAGGCGGCCCCCAGCACGGCGACCTGCTTGCCGGCGAGGGACCCGCCGACCAACTCGGCGGCCAGGTCCACGACCCGCTGCCGGCGACGGAGGTTGATCTCGTCGACCTCGGACAGGAAGTTCAGCGCGGCACCGACGCCCAGTTCCTCGGCGCGGGCCCGGAACGCCCGGATGTCCTTGGGCAGGCAGCCGCCGCCGAAGCCGACACCGGCGCGCAGGAAGCGGTTGCCGATCCGCAGGTCGTACCCGATCGCGCGAGCGAGCTGCGTCACATCGGCACCAGCGGCCTCACAGACCTCGGACATCGCGTTGATGAACGAGATCTTGGTGGCCAGGAACGAGTTCGCGGAGACCTTGACCAGCTCGGCGGTGGCGAAGTCGGTGACCACCACGGGGACCTCGCGGTCCTCGGCGGCGGCCAGCTCGTACACGCCGCGGTACGTCTTGTCGAGCATCTCCTTGGCCCACTCGGTCTTCACGCCGAAGACGAGCCGGTCCGGACGCAGGGTGTCCTCGACCGCGAAGCCCTCGCGGAGGAACTCCGGGTTCCACGCGACCTCGATCTCGGCGTGCTCGGGAGCGTGCTTGGCGATCAGCTCCTCGACCCACTCCGCGGTGCCCACCGGCACCGTGGACTTGCCGACGATCAGCGCGCGGCCGTGGATGTTCTTCACCACCGAGACCACGGCGGCCTCGACATACCGCAGGTCAGCGGCCAGCGAGCCCTTCTTCTGCGGGGTGCCGACGCAGACGAAGTGCACGTCGCCAAAGCGCGCGGCCTCCGCGTAGTCGGTGGTGAAGCGCAGCCGGCCGGTGGCCAGGTTGCGCTGCAGCAGCTCGTCTAGGCCGGGCTCGTGGAACGGCACCTGCCCGTCGGCCAGCTTGCCGATTTTGGCTTCGTCGACATCAACGCCGAGCACGTCGTAACCCAGCTCCGCCATCGACACGGCGTGGGTGGCACCGAGATAGCCGGTGCCCAGTACGGTCAGCCGAGGGCGTTGCGGTGTGATGGGTGGCACGCTGGGGAACCTCCGTTGGCTTCAGCGTTTGGGCGCTCTGCGGGGCGGTTGTGCCGCTGCGAATGGGCGCACTTTGTTAACGGAACAATGTCGTCGGACGAGGATAGACGGTGTGGATCGTGTCACCCATGTCCGGGAGTGTTACTGGCCGGTAGTCTGTGACCTGAGTCACCGACGTGTTGCTTTGCGTTGCTGGTTACCGGCCCGTAAATCACGCTACTTTCATATTCTCGCATACCGCTTGAAGAGGAGAATTCCGTGGACCCGTCATTTCAGACCTACCGCCTGACGGATGACCACGACACGGTGCGCGCCGCCGTTCGGGAAATCGCCGAGAAGGCCATCGAGCCGTACGCGAAAGACGTGGATGAGCAGCCCAGATACCCGCAGGAAGCGCAGGATGCGCTGGTTTCGTCCGGTTTCCACGCCGTTCACATCCCGGAGGAGTACGAGGGTGCCGGCGCCGACTCGATCGCCACTGTCATCGTGATCGAGGAAGTCGCCCGGGTGTGTGCTTCGTCATCCCTGATCCCGGCCGTCAACAAGCTCGGCAGCATGCCGGTCATCCTGTCCGCGTCCGAGGAACTCAAGCGCGAGGTGCTGCCCCCGGTGGCCCGCGGCGAGGCGATGTTCTCGTACGCGCTGAGTGAGCGCGAGGCCGGTTCGGACGCGGCCGGCATGCGTACGCGGGCACGCCTGGACGGCGACCAGTGGGTGCTCAACGGCACCAAATGCTGGATCACCAACGCCGGCAAGTCCACTTATTACACGGTGATGGCGAAAACCGACCCGGACGCCGGCACCCGCGGCATTTCGGCTTTTGTCGTACACAAAGACGATCCTGGTTTTTCGGTGGGTACGAAGGAAACCAAGCTCGGCATCAAGGGCTCGCCGACCTGTGAGATCCACTTCGAGAACTGCACCATCCCGGCGAACCGCATTATCGGCGAGCCGGGCACTGGTTTCGGTACGGCGATGAAGACGCTCGACCACACGCGGCTGACGATTGGCGCGCAGGCGGTCGGCATCGCGCAGGGCGCGATCGATGCTTCGCTCGGATATATCAAGGAACGCAAGCAGTTCGGCAAGTCGATCAGTGAGTTCCAGGGCGTCCAGTTCATGCTCGCCGACATGGCGATGAAAACCGAGGCCGCCCGGCAGCTGATCTACGTCGCCGCATCCAAGGCCGAGCGGCAGACCCCTGACCTGACTTTTGCTTCCGCCGCCGCGAAATGCTTCGCGTCGGATGTGGCGATGGAGGTCACCACGGACGCCGTGCAGCTGTTCGGTGGGTACGGCTACACCACCGACTTCCCGGTCGAGCGGATGATGCGGGACGCCAAGATCACCCAGATTTACGAGGGCACCAACCAAATCCAGCGCATGGTGATGGCCCGCCAGCTGCTCAAGCGCTAGCCGTTCGCCGTCTGGAGGAGTTGGTTGGCTAGTTTTGGTGCCCTGTTTGTCTCGTTTTGTGGGCGGGTATGCGATGAGCATTCTCTGTAGCCGCCACCTTGTGGAGGGACGTCCGCATCGACGCGATGCGTGCGTCAGGCGAATCACGCACTTTGCTCTCGATCCTTGGCGTACGTGAGCACTTATGATTTGATAAGTGCTCAACGGATCGTAAGTGGGGTGCCAGGGTGGCTCATCCGACCAGACTTTTGCAGGACCTGGTGCACCAACGCGTACGACTGGGCATCCTGGTAGCGCTGGCTGGCAGTCAGCGGCTCGGCTTCACCACGTTGCGCGACGCACTCGGGCAGCCGGACAGCGGGCTGAGCCGGCATCTGGGCGTGCTGGAGGCGGCCGGCCTGGTGGGGACGCGGAAGGTCATCGAGGACAACCGGTCCAAGACCTGGGTGTGGCTGACCGACACCGGCCGGCAGGCGTTGCGGGCCGAGCTGGATGGCCTGCAGAGCATGATGGCCGGCCTGTCGGACTCCATGGCCGCGGCTGATGAGATCGCCGGCTCGGCCGAGGTTTTTGTGGAACTGCTGGGAGATTGGCCACCAGTTGGTACGCCAGAAGGGCCTTCGCCGGACGAGCTCGTGCTGGTCGATCCGCCGGCTGGTTTCCAGCTGGTACGTGACCTGCCAATTGACGAGAAATACGAGCTGGCGGGCGTAAAAGACTGGGGACGGGCGGAAAGTCAGCGGCTTGCGTTTCGCAGCCACGGCCTGCGCGGCGGTCGCCTGCGGCAGTGGGGACAGCGGCCGAGCGACGCGGACAGCGGCGCGGGCGTGATCGTGAGCCTGCTGTTGATCGAGTTGGGCAGCGAAGCGGCGCCGCCGGCGATTATGGGCACATTCGCGCCGTCGACACTGCCAGTTCCTCAGGTCCCGGACAGTCGAGGGTACGTCCTGCACCTCGGGGGCCGGTTCCCGTTCGCCGGGGTCTGCTGGTTCGGCCATGGGTGCCACTTGATTTGTGTTACCGCACAGGCAAACGAGCCGGCGATCGTACGACTGCTGGGCGCTCAGACCGCGGCTGCCCAGCACCGCCGGCTCACCGAGCTGAAAGCTCCGGGACAGGAGCGGGCATGACTATGGATCCATCAGACTGGCCAGTGTCCGAAGTGGACGACTATCTGGGTCGGGGGGCCGGCGAACGTCGGTTGGTGGCCGGCACCGGCACTGCCGAGACCGCCATGGTGGTCGGCTCGACCGGGCCGTTTTCCCAACTGGTGGGCCGAAAGGCGCTGGCCGCCGGGGGCACCGCGACCGATGCGGTGGTGGCCACCTCGCTGGCGCAAATCGCGCTCGCGGCCGGTGGCTGGGTGTCGTACGCGGGCATCTTCAGCCTGATTCACTACACGGCCGCCACCGGGAAAATCGACTCGCTGAGCGGTGGTTTCCAGCCGTTCGCGGCGGAAACCGACCCGGCCAGCATCCCGCGCCGGCCAGCGCCCAGCGGCCGGACCGCGCTGGTGCCCGGGTTCATGGCCGGGGTCGCCGCGGCCCACCAGCGGTTCGGCGCACTGCCTTGGGCCGACCTCTTGCAGCCGTCGATTTACCTTGCCGAGCAGGGCTTTCCGGTACGGTCCGGGCAACAGCGCCAGTTCGATCTGCGGGCCGACGTGCTGGCCCGTACGTCCGAGGGTCGGGATATTTTCATCAGGGACGGCAAACCGCCGCGCGAGGGTGAGGTTTTCCGGCAGCCGGCGCTGGCCGCCAGTTTGCGCGCGCTGGCAGCCGAAGGCGTCGCCTGGATGTACGAAGGTCCGTGGGCACGGGAATTCGTCGAGGTCGTCGGCCGCGAAGGTGGTCATGTCAGCCTCCAGGATGTGGCCAGCTACCAACCCATCTGGTCCGATCCGGTGAGTACGGACGTGTACGGGCACCAGGTTTTCGCGGTTGGCCAACCCGATCGTGGTGGGGTCGCGCTGCTGGCGGGTCTGAATCTGGTCGAGGCGGCCGAAATAGCGGATCCGGTCACCGATCCGGACGCGCTTTACTGGCTGATCCAGATCGCCCGGCAAACCGTCCGTACCGGATCGGACCTGGAGCGGGAGATCAGCAAGGAGCACGCCCGCGAGCGGTGGCAGCGGATGCGGGCCGCCGGCGGTCCGGCCGGGCCGGTTGGCAGTGAGTCGGGCGGCCATTCGGATTTCGTCCTCGCCGTCGACGCGGCCGGAAATGTCGCCGCCGCCTGCCATTCGATCAACACCAGCCTGTGGGGCTCGACCGGACTTTTCGTCGGTGGCATCTCGATTCCGGATGCGGCCTGTTTCCAGCAGCAGGTGCTGGCCGCGCTGCCGCCGGGCGCGCATCTGCCTTTTCCCACCAATCCGGCGATCGCGTTCCGGCACGGCCGGCCCGTACTGGCCTCCAGCAGCATCGGCGCCGGCCTCGGATCGTCGACTTTGCAGTGCGTGCACGCCGTGCTGGCGCTCGGCGCCGGCGTCGACGAGGCCGCCGGCCGGCCATTGGTGCACGGCCCGGACTATTTGGTCGGCGACTCGGTGAATGCGCCGGTTGCGGATTCCTTCCAGCGGACCGCCGAACGTATCAACGGTCCGGGAGTAGGCGCGGGCTGGATGGCGGCGGTCCGCAAGGCCCGCGACGCCGCAGTGCCCAGGGATCAGGTCTGGGCGGCGGTGATGGCCGAGATCCCGCAGGTCGTCGACGACCGCTTCGGCCCGGAAGTGCTGGCAGGGGTGGAAAAACTGGGGCTGAAGACGTCTGCGCGGTCGGTCGACGACCCGACCGTCCCGCGGGGTTACTGGGGCGGCATCGCGATCAGTGAAAGCGCTCCACGCCTCACCGGCGCCCGTACGCCGTTTCTTCCCGGTGAGGTCGAAGGCCTCTGACCACCGCGAGGGTGACGTTTTCCAGCAGACAAACGTCACCCTCGCGGCGGGTTTTATGAGCGGCGGGCGGTCAGAATGAGACGGCGGGACGCGAGGGTGTACGGCTCGCCGTCGGGACTGGAACAGAGCGAGATATCAGTGAATCCCGCGGCCCGGAGCAAAGTGCACAGGTGGCCGCAGGTGAGGACGTTGTAGACCGCCGTCGAGCTGACGGTCTCGGTGCCCCGGCTGAATCGGTAGTGGGACAGCTGGAGGCTGTTGGCCACGTCGTATTCCCGGCTCACCTCGACCGTGATGTCACCGGTCGCCATGGTGTCCTCACCGCCGGTGAAGCCGGGCAGGATGGACTCCGCGGCCCCGCCGTAGTCGATGACGAGGCCACCGCCGGAGCGGACCGTGGCGGCCAGCGCGGCGAAGTAGTCCGCGGTGCCGGTGGCGTCGAAATAGCCGAGGCTGTTGCCCATGCAGATGGCCGCGTCGTACGAGCCATCAGCCGGAAGTTCGCGCATGTCGGCGAGCCGGAAATCCACGTCTGGCCCCGCCTTTCGCGCGTACCCAATGGCCTCCGCGGACAGGTCGACGCCGGTGACCCGATGTCCGCGAGCGGCCAGCGCCAGGCTGTGCCGGCCGCTGCCGCAAGGAGCGTCGACGATCCGGGATTTTGGCGCCAGGTCGAGAGATTTCTCGATGAAGTCGACCTCCGCCGCGGTCATCTCCGGTGGCACGGCACGCCGCCAGAACTCGTTCGGAAGCTCGGTGAAGAAGGTGCTGTACCAGGATGAGGAAGTGCTGTTCGACAAGGGAATGTCTCCAAACAGGGGTGTACGGAAAAGAGAAAACGTGTTTTCCGGGCACCACAGACAAACCCTCGCCGCAGGTCAGGATGACCGGCGGAGCGCGGTGGCCCGGAACGAGATCCGGGCAGCCATGGCTTCCTCCACAATGATCGCCAGGCCACTGCCTGACGAAACGTATCCCCGACAATAGCAGGAACGGCGGCGAATCCGGCGTGAGTTTGGCCTCAGGCCGTCCGCAGGTATTCGGCCAGCACGGTCTTGGCCGCCTGGGCCGCGGTCAGCTCGCTGGTGTCGATGACCAGGTCCGCCACCGACGCCATCCAGTCGCGACTTTGCGCGTACGTCCGAAGATGCGCGAGCCGCCAGTCCCGCACCTTGCCGCTGACGGCCGGATCGTCGGCGAACTCGTCACTTTTCTCTATGCGGTCCCGAAGAACTTCTTCCTCGGCGTCCAGCAGCACCATGAACGCGGAGACTTCCTCGGACCGGAAGCGGTCGAAGATCTCCTGGTAATACTCCTCGCGGAGCAGCGTCTGCGGCACCACCCATGGCCGGTGCGTGAACCGGGCCAGCTGAATGGCGCCCTCGGCGACCAGCGGCCGCCACGGCGTCCAGTCCTGGAAGTCGTCGACGGGGATGTCCCCGAGGCTGTGCCGCAACAGCGCGCCGACCAGCTCCGGATCATAAACCCGGCAGTCCGCAAGCACCTCGGTCAGCTCGTTCGCGGTCGCCGTCTTACCGGCCCCGAACGTGCCGTTCAGCCAAATCAGCACGTCCCGAGGTTAGCCTCGGGAGCGCTGGAATGATCATGCGCGGGGCGCTTGAGAAGGATTCAGCGCGGGCTGCCGCCCTTGGTGAGCCGCGGGTTGAGGGCGACCACGCTGGTGCTGGCCGGGCTGGTGGTGACGCTGGTCTGCCAGCCAGGGGGCAGCACGTTCGCGCAGTCAGCGGCCTTCTGGCGTACGCACAGCACCGCGTCCAGGTTGGACGTTTCCGAGGCGGGCGACTGATAACCGGGCACCGCGCTGTCCAGCACCACGATCGTGGTCCTGCCCTGCGCGGTGCCCAGCAGCTGCCAGATCCCGAACTCCGGCGTCTCCTCGAAACCGGCCAGCCCGATCCGCTGGGCGCCGGCCGCGCGGATCATGGCGACCGCCGCCGCCACATCGGGATTTCGGGGCAGTGCCTGCGTGTCCAGCGGTCGCTGTTTGAAGACGGCCGGACCCAAAGCCCGCGGCGAAGCGACCAAAGCCGTCATCCCGGACAGCGTGACGGTGACCGCGAGTCCGCCGCCGATGGCGGACTTCAGAGAGGTCGCGCTCGGCCATTTCTGGGTCAGCCGGTTGATCGCGACCGGGATCAGCGGGCAGCCGGCCAGGATCGCGCCGAGGAACAGTCGGGCAATCCAGGGCTGGTACGAAATGTACGACACGAAGGCCACCGACGAGATGACCAGCGAGATCGCGTACGCGCGCTGAACGGCTAGCCCGACCGCGATCAGCGCCAGGATCGCACCGATCACCAGGTAGGTCTGCCACGGGTTCGGCTCGTATTTTTCGTCGTTGTCATAGCGACAAAGAAACTTGTTCGTACCGAATTCGGTATTCGGGTCATAAATGCTGCGGTGCGCGAGCTGGTGGATCGCGCTGGTGGCAGCGCACACCGCCTTGGTCTCCACCGGGTCCGCGCTGACCAGCTCGCTGGACATGATTTTGGTGCCGTTCATGGCTATCGTGATCGGATCGTGCGCGCCGATCAGGATGCTGTTGGTGGCTGGCGGCCCGCTGGGCGAGCCCCACAGAATGGTCTCGACCACCAGGTACGGCCCGGAGATCGCGATCACGATGACCGCCGCGAGAGCGGCCCATTTGACGCCGTCGAGCCGCTGGCGAACGAGGATCCACACCCACCACAGGCCAAAACCGGCGGCTAGCGGGATGGTGGTGCTTTTGGTCAGTACGGCCATGCCCAGGGTTATGCCGGTGATGGCGGCCAGCCACCAACTGCCCTTGCCGTCCCGGAATTCCAGCACCAGGCTGGCGAAACCGAGCAGGAAGAACCCGGCGATCAGGTCGTTGGAGGTGCCGGACGCCTGCACGACCAGCGCCGGCGCGGTAAGGGTGAGGACCGCGGCCAGCATCCGGCCGGCCCGGCCGCAGCCGAGCTGGCGGGCGATCCGGTACGCGACGATGCCGCACGCCAGCGCAGACGCCCACTGCATCAGCGGGGTCGCCCAGATCGTGTCGCCCAGCACCCGCAGCGTGAAGCTCAGGTATTCGCCGCCCGGCGCGTAAGTCACCTGGCGATAGATGATCGACGCGTACGGGTAGATGGAGTCGTTCAGCCGCCAGTGCTCCAGCCGCGCCAGGTGATACGTCATGCTGTCCTGGGTGTTCGGCAGCCACACTTGGCCAAGGATCAGCTCCACCAGCGCGAAGGCCGCCATAGCGACCACGGCCACCCACTCGTACGCGTACACCTGACCGGCCCGCGCCCTGACGACGGACCACCACTGGCGAGGGTGTGCGTCAGCCGGGATCTCGCTCCCGCCACGCCGCCAGCGCAGCACCAGGACTGCTGCCAGCGCGAGGACCACCACGACCCAGACCAGGACCAACGCCAGCCTGGTCGCCGCCGACGGGATCGACAGCAGCTCCAGCACGACCACCGCGGTGACACTGGTCAGCACTCCTGCGCGCAGCACCAGTCCACTCAGGTCGGCGCCGGGGCGTTTGAGCAGAAAGAAAAAGAGGGCCCCGGCGATGGCCGGCAACGTTGCCAAGGTCACCAGTCGAACGATACAGGTGGGGTTCTAGTGCGGTGGATTCTGCGGCCAGTTGAGGGTGTTCTCGCCCGCATAGCCGGCCGTCGGCGGGTCGTTCGTACCGGCGCCGACCAGCGGCGAACCGGCCGGGCCGCCGCCGAAGGGAGCCGGCTGGCCGCCGTACCCGCCGTAGCCACCCGGGCCGCCGAAGCCGCCGACCGCGGCCGGCCGGGCCCGCCAGCGGGCCCACTGGGACGGCACCACGATCGGCATCACTCCGACCAGCCCGACGATCATCGCGCCGCCGCTGACCACCAGGATCGACAGGCCGTCACCGATCGGCTGATAGACCCCGAGCACCGACACCAGCGCCGACGGGATCAGCGCGAGCACGGTCAGCACCAGGAACGGCAGGCCGACGATGAAGCTCGCCAGCGGCGACATCCGGGTCGCGATCAGCATCGCGTAGACGACTCCGCAGGCCGCCAACACCAGCAGCGGCAGCACCAGGCGGCTGGGGGTGATCGCGAACTGTGCATACGCGCTGTAAGTCTGTTTCACGCTCCAGCCGACGCCGATCAACATCAGCGGGGCGAGCAGGATGCCCAGCACCAGGCCCAGGATGTGACGCATGGCCGCCCTCCTATGATTTCGGGTTTGGCCGGACCTTAGCAACGTCGTACGGGCCGGGGCGGGACTCTGGAAAAGCTGTGCCCTTCAGTCCTCCAACAGCGCGGCGAGATGGGTAAACTGCCCGCCACGCAACCATTCCTCCCAGCCTGGCCGCTGTCGCAGCTGCGCGAATGCGGTCCGCGCGGACCGCAGGTCGCCGCGCCGGGCGGCCTCCATCATCGCGTACACGTCCCGCGGCCCAGCCGGCCCGAGCAGCGCCAGTGTCGCCGAGTCGGAGTTCTCGTACGCGCGCTGAAGCAGCAGCAGCCTGTTCAGCTCGCTGAGCGGATCGCGGGAGTCGTCCACCCGCAGATCGAGCGAGATCTCGTCCCACGGTTCGGCGCCGCGGTTCGCGCTCACCACCAACAGCGCCGCCGACTGCCTCCCACGGAGGTCGCCGCCGGCCCGCTCGCCGGCCTGCAACGCGGCCAGCAGTCGCTCGGCCAGCTTCGCCGAGCCGGGCCCTGTTGGTGCATTCATGGTCATCGCGTTAGCCATCGCGGGCAGGACCTCGGCGTTGGCCAGCATGTTCCCCTGCACGGCCCAGCCGTCCCCGGTCAGGTGCCCGGCGACCGCGAGACAGTCGACGCCGGTGTGGACCGCGACCGTACCGTCCGCCGCCAGCATCGCCACCTGCCGTACGGATGGGTCGGTGTCCGCGCCGAGCAGCTCGGTCAGCGTCACGTCCGGCCGCTGGCCGGTCGCCAGCCGGGCCAACCCGCGCGGCCCGTAGCCGCGTCTGGTTTGGGACTGCGTCGCCACCGCGCCGACACCGCAGAGCGCGTACGGGACGGCCCTGCCGACGGCGAGAACACACGAGGCCACCGCGACCGCGAGCTCCCCACTGCCCGGATCACGGGCCACGATCGAGTACGTCATCCAGCAACCCTAGGCACGTTTTGTCGCCTCCGACGAACACCGGTCCCGTCCAACGCGCTCGATGTCGGTGGGCCTTGGCGCCGATGTTGGGATCTCGACTCTCCCCCCGGAATCAAGACGACTTCGTCGTCCAAAGCCCTCTAGCCGGCGGTGAGGCAGGAGTGCGCGGCGGGGAGCGGGTCCGTGCTGGTCGGTGGACCTGGGTGCAGGAGATAGGCGACAGCGCCGCGGCCGGGGTGGACTGCGGTGTCGACGGTGCCATAAGTGCGCAGAGCCTCGGGGAGGCCGGTGACCTCGTACGGCTGGCTGCCGGCCACCAGCAGCCACACACGGGTGGCGTTCGCGAACAGCGGTTCGGCGGGATGGGCCTGGCAGGTGGCGTCGGCGGGGCGGAGCGAGACAACACCGCGAAGCTTGGGACTGCCGGTGCGGCGCCAGTAGATCCGGGTGAAGGCGGCCGCGGCGGTGTCGGCGAGTACGACGTCACCGGACTTCAGTTGGGTGCTTACGCCATCCAGCAGGAGATGGACGGGTGGCAACGCGGCGCGAGTGGCGGCGACGGCGCTGGCTGAGGTGAGGACGCGGTAGCCCATGCCGGACACCAGCAGCACGATGGCGACCGCGGCGGCGCCGACCCTGGTGGGGTGCCGCCAGGGCGCTGGGGCTTCCTCGGCGGCGTCAGCGACCCAGTCCGGCGAGTCGGCGGCTGTACGGGCGCCGTCGACGGCCGCGCCGAGCAGCAGGAGGACGGACGGCACGACCCAGAGAGCGGCCCGCTCCCAGAGCGGGTACGTGCCAATGGTGGTGGTCAGGGCGGCGGCCGCCAGCGGGGCGAGGACGAGCAGGCCGTCGAACGGGCGGCGGATGAGCAGACGTACGGCACCCAGGACCGCGGCCAACAGGACGGCCACCGCGACCGCCGCGTCCAGTGGATTGGAGGCGAAGTGGCCGACGAGTTGGCTGGTCCACGCGGTGGTGGTGCCGCCATTTGGCGGGAAGGCGCCGAGCCGCTGCCAAGCGTCCCGCAGGGCTGAGTCGGCCGCCGACGGGCGGAGCGCGACCAGCCAGTCCAGCGCTAGCGCGGCCCAGAAAATCAGGCTCCAGATCGCGAAACCGGCTACCCGTACCCACTGCGACCGCAGCACCATCTCGATCAGCAGCGCCAAGGCCAGTGCTGGCACTGTGATCACGGCGGCCTGGCTGACCAGCAGAGACACCGCGCCCAGGCCCCACCAGCCGGCCATCGCCCGGCGATCCTCGGTGTGTCTCACGGCCACCGCGGTGCCGATCAGGACGACCGTGCCGAGCACTTCGAACGAATACTGCCCGGCGGTCGCCGATGCGAGCACCAGAAACTGATTGGCGGCCGCCAACATGAGCACGGTGAAGGCGCCGGCCAGCGGGAGCAGCCGGGCCGCCAGGATGACCAGCAACGCGGTGGCCGCGAGGTCCGCGAGCAGCGAAGGCGCGTGCAGGACACGCTCGTCGGTGCCGCCGAGGTCCACCAGCACGCCCTGCAGCCACAGCCAGCCGGGCGGAGCGGTCTGCAGGCCCAGGCCATGCGTCGCCCAGCTGGAGGCGCCCAGCACGGTCGCCTCGTCGGCAGTCAACGTGTGCGTGTTCCACCAGGCGCCCAACCGCAACCACAGGCCGTACCCGATCGGCAGCACCAACAACAGCCAGAACCAGCGAGCCAGCTGAGGCGGGAGCGGACGATACGGCCGGCGGGGCGGCGGCTGCGCAGGCTCGATCAGGCCGCGCGACCGGGTGTGCTTGCGGCCGGTCGCGACCGGCTCAACCGGGACGCCCCGGGGCATCTCCGCAGCCTAGGCGCGCTTGCGGGCCCGGATCTTGCCCAGGATCCACAGCGCTTCCACACCGTCTTTCCAGGTGATCTTCTTGCCCTGCTCACGGCCGCGGGCACGGTAGGAGACCGGCACCTCGTACGGCCGGATGCCGCGCTTGAGCAGCTTGCCGGTGACCTCGGCCTCCATGCCGAATCCGGGTTCGCGGATGTTGAGCTTGCGATACATCTCCAGCGGCATCAGCTTGAAGCAGGTCTCCAGGTCGGAGATATACGCGTTGTAGAGCACGTTGGCGGCCATCGTCACGCCCTTGTTGCCCATCACGTACCAGAACGAATACGCCGAGTGCGAGCCGAAGGTCCGGGTGCCGTACACAACCTCGGCCTCACCGTCCAGCACCGGCTCCAGCAGCGACGGGATCTCCTCCGGCGCGTATTCCAGGTCGGCGTCGCAGATGATCATGTAGTCACCGGTCGCGGTGGCCACCGCGGTCCGGATCGCGGCGCCCTTGCCCTTGTTGACCGGGTGGTCGCGGCGGGTCAGCCGGGAGTCGGTGATGTCGTCGAGCACGGCCGCGGTGGAGTCCCGGCTGCCGTCGTTGACCACGACGAGCTCGATCTCGCACGGATACTCCACTCCGAGCACGCGCTTGATTGCGGCGGCAAGAGTGCGTTCCTCGTTGAACACAGGCATCAGCACGGACAACTTCATCTAGCTCGAGCTCCCTGGGTTTGTCGTCTCGGCACCACCGGTGAGCATATCGGCGATGCGGAGTGACACCGCCCTCCGCCCCGGAAGGTGGCCGGTCAAGCACCCTGTCGGGACCGGTGAAGGTGGTCTGACCAGCGTCGTCGGCTGCGTTGGCAACGACGCCGGTACCAGGCATTCGTACGCGACCGCCGTGGTGTTACCTGTTTCGCCGCCGCCTTTCAACGAACCTCAGACACAGGACACTAGGAGGTGGCGGCTTGGAGGAGGAGGTCGGCGGCGCGGGCGGCGCCACCGGCGGCGAGGGAGGCGGCACGCATGGCGGCGACGCGGTCGCGGTATGCGGGAGTGTCGACGATAGAGACCGCTTCGGCGAGGCGTTCGGCGGTGGCCTCCTCGGGTGGTACGTGGACGCCGAGGCCCAGCTCGGCGACCCGTCGAGCGGTCATCTCCTGCTCCATCATCTGCGGCACGACGACCATCGGTACGCCGTTGGCGATGGCCTCCTGGGTGCTGTTCATCCCGCCGTGGGTGATGAAAACCCGGCTGCGCTCAAGGACCTGAAGCTGCGGGACGTGTGACGCCAACGTGAAGTTGTCCGGTGCGTCCGGAAAATCGTCGGCCGAAAGTTTGCTCCCGTGCGCCAGCACGACCGGTCCGGCATCGGCGAAGGCTTTCATGCAGGTACGGAAAAACTCCTCCTGCTGGTTGAAGACCGTGCCGAGCGAGATGAACAGCACCTGGTCGCCACCGAGCTCGAGGTGACCGCCCCGGTCATCCAGCGACGGCCCGACGAACTGGACACTGTCATCAAGACTTTCCCTGTCAGGATGGAATTCCGCCGGCATGGAGACGATGGTCAGCGGCGCCTCGCGAGTGAAGAACTCCATCGAATCATCGATGGTCACGCCGTATTTGGTGGCCACCGCCGCGAGCCGGACCGGGTCGATGAACGGCTCACCGGACTGCTGGAGCCTTGCTCGCATCATGTTCGCGGCCGGCGAGTTGCGCCCCATCACGTACGAAGGGGAAATCGCCGCGGACTTGACGTCCCTTCCGGTGACCGCGAGTTTGCCCCACAAGCCCATGCTTTCGTAGACGACCAAATCGGGGTCCAAAGTGGACAGGTAGTCCTGCAGCGGTTCTGCGAGCCGATCCGCGCGCTCGGCCAGCATGCCGAAAAGCCGTCCGAACGGCGGCGTTTTTCCCGGCTCCGGCTTCCACTGCGCGCCGACGATCGAGTCGCTGAAGTCGTCGGCGTATCCGACGAACTCGGCGCCAGTGGCGAGCACCGCCGCGCGGAACTGCTCGCTGACGAAATAGCTCACCCGGTGTCCGCGGCGGACCAGCTCACTGGCCATCGCGAGGCTTGGGTTCACGTGCCCGAACGCGGGCATGAGGACAAAAGCGAAAGTGGTCATCGTATGTCTCCGTTTGGACGACTCTTACCGGTCGGCAGGTTAGTGCGCTGGGATGTACGTTATGACGCGACTAGCCGGCCGTCAAGTAAGTGCTCAGTGATCTCTCAGGGGGCGTCTTTCCAGGCGCCCTCTCAGGCGGACCGCTTGTCGTACATGCCCGTGAAGGCATCCCAGAGCTGTGCGTAGCGGCCATCGAGGTCGAGCAGCTGGTCGTGAGTGCCCTCCTCGACGATCCGGCCGCCGTCCAACACGATGATCCGATCGGCACGGGAAGCGGTGGTCAGCCGGTGCGCGACGACCAGGGTCGTACGCCGGCGGGTCAGCGCGTCGGTCGCGCGGTTGACGGCGGCCTCGCTCGCCACATCCAGCGCCGCGGTGGCCTCGTCCAGCAACAGGATGTCCGGGTTCACCAGCTCGGCGCGGGCCAGCGCGATCAGCTGCCGCTGGCCGGCCGACAGGCCCCGCCCTCGCTCGCCGACCGGATGGTCATAGCCACCGGCCAGCGATGCGATCATCCGGGCCGCCCCGACCGCTCGGGCCGCCTGCGCGATCGCCTCGGCAGTGGCGTCCGGCCGGCCGTACGCGATGGCCTCACCGACGGTGCTGCCGAACAAGTACGGCTCCTGCGGGACCAGCCCGAGCCGCTGCCGGTAGCCGGCCATGTCCAGCTCACGCAGGTCGACGCCGTCGACCCGAACGGCACCGGCGGTCGGGTCGTAGAACCGTGCGACCAGCTTCATCGCGGTCGACTTGCCGGCTCCGGTCTCACCGACCAGCGCGACCGTCTCTCCCGGTGCGATCCGCAGGCTGACACCGGACAGTGCCTCGGTTTCGGCCCCGTTGTAGGCAAAGTGCACGTCTTCGAGGACGATTTCGCCGGTCAGCTGGGGAACCGGCCGGGGATCTTGCGCTTGTGGCGTGGATGTGGGCGTACGCAACAGGTCGGACAGTCGTCGAACGCCGACCGCGGCCTGCTGGTAGCTGTCGAAAACCTGCGAAAGCTGTTGTACGGGCGAGAAGAACAGGTCGACGTACAACAGGAAGGCGATCAACACGCCGGCCGTCAGCAGTCCACTGTGGACCTGGCTGGCGCCGACCCAGAGGATCAGCGCGGTGGCCGCGCCGGACAGGAACTCCACAAACGGGAAGTAAATCGAGATATAGCGCTGCGTACGAGCCCGGACCTGCCGGTATTCGTCGCCACGGGACTGGAAAGTGGCCATGTCGTGAGCTTCCCGCCGATACGCCTGGCTGACCTGCAAACCGGCGATGTCCTCGGCGAAAGCCGCGTTGACACCACTGACTTTTTCCCGCGCCAGTGTGTAAGCCGGCACGCTCTTGCGTCGGAACCACACCGTGGTCAGCGCGAGAATGGGCAGTGCCGCGGCCAAAACGAACGTCAGCTCGGCGTCCAGCGCCAGCATCGCGACCAGCACGCCGCCGAGCGTCAGGACGCTGACCAGGACCGTCGCGAGCCCGCTCTGCAGGAACGTGGAAAGCGCGTCCACGTCGGTCGTCATCCGGGTCAGAATGCGACCGGACAGCTCCCGCTCGTAATAGTCGAGTCCCAGTCGTTGCAGATGCGCGAAAGTCTTGATTCTGAGGGTGTAAAGCAGCCGCTCGCCGGTGCGCCCGGTAATCAACTGCTCGCCGGTCGAGATGACCCAGTCGACCAGCACGATCACCAGCGCCGCCGCCGCGCTGACCAGCAACACCGACAGGGACTGGCGGGTGACGCCGTCGTCGACACCGGTGCGTACGAGCGCCGGCACCAGCAGGTTCGCGACCGCGTCGGCGAGCACCAGGGCCAGCCCCGCGAGCAGTGGCCAGCGCAGCGGTTTCAGTAATCGGCGCAACGAAAAGTCCGGCTCCGGCAGCCGGGCCGCCGGCTCGTTCACGGCCGGGTCGGTGTCGGTCGGCATCGCGGCCAGCCGGTCGGCGGTCTTGCGATCGAGCGGACCGTCCGCGAACAGGCTTTCCCGTACCGGCGCCTTGGACGGCTTGTCGTTGGTCCCGACCACCGCGAGCCGCCGGCCGTCGGCCTCTGGAGCGGCCTTTTCCCCTTGCGCGGACGAATCCTGACCTGCTTCCAGTCCCGACAGCAGCTCGACGAACAGCGGACAGCGGGCGTCCAGCTCCTGCTCGGTGCCGATGTCGACGAGCTTGCCGGCATCCAGCACCGCGATTCGGTCGGCGAGCGCGAGGCTGGAGCGGCGGTGCGCGATGAGCAGTGTCGTACGCTCCGCCAGCTCCGGTCGCAGCGCGAAGTGGATCTCGCCCTCGATGGTCGCGTCAATCGCGCTGGTGGCGTCGTCCAGGACCAGGATCCGCGACCGGCAGAGCAGCGCGCGGGCCAGTGCGACCCGCTGCCGCTGGCCGCCGGACAGCGTCAGGCCCTGCTCGCCGACGACCGTGTCATAGCCGTCCGGCAGCTCGCTGATAAAACCGTCTGCCTGCGCAGTCCGGGCGGCCGCGATGACCTCGGCCTCGGTGGCGTCCGGGCGGCCGTACGCGATGTTGGCGCGGACCGAGTCGGAGAACAGGAAGCTGTCCTCGAAGGCGATCGCCATCGCTCGCCGCAGCGAGTCGGTGGTGGTGGCTCTCACGTCCAAGCCGCCGACTCTTATGGCGCCTTCTTGCACGTCGTAGAAGCGCGGGAGCAGCTGCGCGATCGTCGACTTTCCGGAACCGGCGGTGCCGACCAGCGCTAGCGTCTCGCCCGGTCGCACGGTCAGTGAGACGCCGTCCAGCACCGGGCGATCGTCGTCGTATCCGAAACGTACGTCCTCGAGCTCGATCGACAGCGGGCCGTCCGGCAGCGCGACCGCGTCCGGCGCCTCGGTGAGCGTCGGGCGGGTGTCGATGACCTCCATGACCCGCTCGATGCTCGCCCGGGCCTGCTGGCCGATGGTGAGCAGCGTGGCGAAGGACCGGACCGGGCCGACGAACTGGCCGAGGTAGGTGGTGAAGGCGAGGAAGGTGCCGAGCGTGACCTGGTGATGCAGAGCCAGCACTCCGCCCAGCGCCAGCGCGGCAACCTGGCCAATCGCCGGCACGGCCTGCAGGGCCGGTGCGTAGCGGGCCGTCAGCCGTACCGACCGCATCCGGGCGCCGAACAGCTGCCGGGCCTGGCCGGCCAGCCGGTTGAGCTCGCGTTCCTCCTGGCCGAAGCCCTTGACGACACGTACGCCGGTGATCGCCGCCTCGACGACGCCGGCCACCTCGCCCTCTTCGTGCTGGGCGGCCCAGTTTGCCGGGAAGAGGTCGCGGCGGCTGCGGTACGCGATGATCCACAGCACCGGGGCGATGGCGAGCGCGATCAGGGTCAGGACCGGCGACAGCCACAGCATCGCCACCAGCGAGATCACGAACATGAGCAGGTTGCCGATGATCATCGGCATGAACGCGAGCAGTCCTTGGACGAGCGTCACGTCCGAGATCGACCGGCTGACCACCTGCCCGGTGTTGAGCTGGCCCTGTCGGGTGCCGTCCAGGCGTTGCAGCGCGCCGAGCAGGTCGTTGCGCAGGTCGTACTGGACATTCAGCGACAGCCAACCGGCGTGGTAGCGGCGCAGGAAAGCGCCGCCGAACCGGCCGGCGCTGAGCACCAGCATCAGGAGCACCCAGCCGACGATCGACGGCTGAGCGAGGCCGTGGTCGGCCACCACCGTGTCGACCACGTGCTTGGTGATGAGCGGCATCACCGCCGCGAGCCCGGCGGCGGTGACAGCGCCGCCAAGCGCCAGGAACATGCGGTAGCGGTGGCGGAAGCAGTAACCAAGCAGACGGCGCAGCCAGCCGGGCCCAGATGGTTGTTGACTTGAATCGTTCACGCCGTAATCACATAAGCGATTCTAACGAGCCCTGCCGACATCCTCTGATTCGTTTTGTCATGCCCTTTAGACGACCCTGGTGACCCGCTCGTCGGACTCGATTTGTTCGGTCAGCTCGTCGTCCGCGTTGCGTACGACCACGATCGATCCGCCCACCACCAAGGGCGCGAGCAGCCATTCCGTCACCGGCGTCTGGTCGGCCGCGTGGATCAGCACCCGGTCGCCCTTACGCAGGTCGAACGCGGCTGCCCGGGCGCCGGCGGCTTCGTACAGCTCCGCGTGCGTCTGACCAGCTCTGGCCAGGTCATCCGGGCCGACCGGCGACACCGGGACGAACCGGTCGCCGTACGCCCGTACCTCCGACACGAAGTCCTCCGCCCCGGCCGGCACGTCGGCGCTGATGCCCGTAAGGCTGTCCATTCCGACTATGTAGGTGTCCGTCGCGTGCAGCGCGAGCGCCTCCTTCGCCGTCTCGTCGCCACAGAAGGCCACCTCGCAGGCGCCATCAACCAGCGCCAGCCCAGCCGCCCAGGTCCCGAGCACCACGGCCGCGTGCAGCCAATGCGGCGGCAACAACACCGCTGCCCGGTCGCCGGCGCCCAGGCCCAGCCCGTCCACCAGCATGTTCGCGGTCTTCGCCGCCCAGTTGTCCAGCGTCGCGCCGGAGAGCTCGATGCGCATCCCGATCGCGTTGTCGTAATAAGTCAGCAGCGGGCTCCCCGGATCCGCCGAGATCCGCTCCGCCACCACTGCCGGAATCGTCTGTGGAGTCATCCCGTCAGCTTCTCCTGCCACCGCCACTGCTGGCACCTCGGCCTGGAGGTCGCCGCCACCACTCGCCGAATGCAACGACACTGCTCGGTTTTGTCCGTTTTATGGACCGTATCGTTACATTCGCGGCTGCTCGAGCGCTCAGGAGTCACTCGAGTCGCAGGGGTAACGCTGAGCCCGGAGTGTGAGACTCTAATCCCGACATATGGGAATTAGTCCGGTCAGCCGCATTCTGCTGTTCTTATTGGGACTGGTGGGATCAACTTTCACCACCAGTAACCGGATTCCGCAAACAACGCCGCCACATACCCCCACCCAGTACCAGGTCACCCACAGTCAAAAGCCGCACCCACGCCGGGTCTTGCCACCATGCCCTTAAGTTAAGCGTTTCGCCTGCTCGGAATGGGTGTCGGAGTGCTGGCGGGGTCGGCCGAGTCTGTGTCGAAGTTGTTGGTCTTGTTCAGTTTGCCTACCCAAAAAGGACAATTCAGTCCCATGTCCGTTTTGGGTAGGCAAACTGAACAAGATCAACAACAAATCTCACTACCAGTAGCAACAAGCACGTGGCTGGGTGACGCTGAGTGTTGCGGGCTGCTGACGTGCGTCGCGCTCGTCCCCCCTTGCGCGGACCGAGACCGCGGCGCTGTCTCGCCGACCTGCGGAAAGACCCAGCTCATCCCCTCGCCTCGCGCATCCAAATATGGGCTCTAACCTGCACAAACAGCTCTTAGCTTAAGGGCATCGCCCCCCACAAACGTGATGCTGGTTCGTTCTCCCCGTCGGCGGGCGAAGCCCTACCGCACGTCCGGGGTCGGCGGCGGCCCACAAAACCCGGGGCACCGCACCCAAACCCGGCCGCCGACCCCGGACGTGTGGTAACCCCCAGGCGCCGACGGGAAGAACGAACCTCGCCACCCCGTACCCAAGCCGAACCCCGCCCGTCCCGTTCTTCCTTGAGGCTCCGCCCGAAGGGCACCCCACCCGCTGCACAATCGGATTCCGATTGTGCAGTTCTACATAGGGGCGCGGCGCGAAACTGTCGTACCCACCTCGAAAAATCACCCCCACCCAGTGACGGGTGGGGGGTGGGTTTGAGGACCGATGTTCAACTAAAAATTAAGGTCCACCTCTCGACCCACCCCCCGCCCGTTCAAAGGGAGGGGGAAAGAAAAACAGACACCTACGACAATTTCGCGCCGCTACGGCTTGTCGCGGCTAAACCAGCCACACAGGTTTCCATCCCGACCCCGCCCGCGCGGTGGCCGGAGGCCGCCCAGGTTCGTGGCGGTGGGGTGCCCGCTCTTTGGGCGCCCCGGCGATGCGAACCGGACGCGCCGCCGCAGGAACTGCGGCCAGAGGCACGCGCCGGCCCAGACACGTCCTGTTGCCCGGTTTGAGATGAAATGGTGCACTTGGTGCAATTGTGGCGGGTGGGGCGGATGAGGGGTCGACAAACATGAACCGAGTGCTGGCTGGGCTGGGTGCCTTCAGCCTGATCGTCGCGGGCGCACTAGCCGCGCCGCCCGTTGTGCAAGCCGCCCCGAAACCGGTTGTGACCAGCGAGAACGACGTCGAGCTGGGGGATTTCGCGAAGCCGAAGCCGGAGGTGATGCGGGCCGAAGGACTGCCCGACGGAGCGCCCTTGTCCACCGACGGCATGGTGACCAAAACAGCAAAACCGCCGACCCTGCGGCTCACTCGTACGAACCTGAAGCCGTTCTCCATGGTGGGCGTCACCTGGCAGTACGACAGCGCGGTCGACGGGGTGTCCGTCGCCGTACGGACGAAGTCCGGGGCGTCGGAGTGGTCGACCTGGCAGGCTGAGGGGCTCGACGACGCCGCTGACGACCAGCCTGATCAGCGCGGCGGCAGTGCGCCGATCTGGACCGGGCCGGCGGACGCGATCGAGGTGGCGGTCAGTACGGTCAGCGGCGCGGCGCCGCGCGACCTGCGGCTGGCGCTGATCGACCCCGGCACCTCCCCGGCCGACGCGGACGACTCGCTCGCGACACCAGCGGTCTCCGAACAAGTTCCCGAAGTGGTCCCTGCGAGAGCAGAGAAAGGCATCCGGGGTTCGGCGCCGATGCCGCGGATTTACCGCAGGCAGTCCTGGGGCGCCGACCCGCGAATGATGACGTGGAAACCGACGTACTCGCCGATGGTCAAGGCGGTCGCCTTTCACCACACGGTCAACTCGAACACGTACACCGCGGCCGAGGTGCCGGCGATCATCCGGGGGATCTACCACTACCACGCGATCACCCACAAATGGGGCGACATTGGCTACAACGCCCTGGTCGACCGGTTCGGCCGGATCTGGGAGGGGCGGGCCGGCGGAGTCAACCGGGCGGTGATCGGCGCGCATGCGGGCGGGTTCAACTACGAGACGTCCGGGATCGCGATGATCGGCGACTTCGCTACGGCCAACTTGCCGCAGTTGATGAAGAACGCGGCCGCCGCTTTCATCGCGTGGAAGCTCAGCATGTACCACGTCAGCCCGAACTCCACGGCCACGCTCACCGGCGGCCCGAACACGCTTTACAGCGCTCGGGTGACCGTCAAGGTGCCGACGGTTTTCCCGCACCGGCAGACCAGCAACACGGACTGTCCAGGCGAAGGTGGCATGCGCGCCTTGCCAGGAATTCGTTACCAAGCGTTGCACCGCATCCATTAATCGCCGCACAGCTGTACGGCGATGGAAACCGAATGGGAGTCAATGCGACGTCCGTCACCACCGGGCCGGCCGGTCGTCGTAGGGTAGGGCCGTGTGTTGCCCACGGATGACCTACTGCGCGGGTGCGTGATCGGCGTTGACTGAATCTGTCTCGGCGGTCGGTCGAGTGCTCATCGACGCCACCGCTGTTCCGGCCGACCGCGGCGGCGTGGGCCGCTATATCGACGGCCTGGTGCCGGCGCTGGACGCGATCGGGTGTGACCTCGCGATCGCGTGTCAACGCTCGGACGCTGAGCGGTACGAGCGGCTGGCGCCATCGGCGACGGTCATACCGGGCCCGGCCGCGGTCAGTCGCCGGTCCGCCCGGCTGGCGTGGGAGCAGACCGGCTTGCCGCTGGTCGCCCAGCAGGTGAACGCGAAGGTCATCCACGCGCCGCACTACACCGCGCCACTGCGCTCGTCCTGTCCGGTGGTGGTGACCGTCCATGACGCGACCTGGTTCACCGAGCCAGCGCATTACGAGCGGGCCAAGGGCACCTTCTTCCGGTCGGCCATCCGTACGTCCCTTAAGCGCGCGGCTCGCGTGCTGGTGCCGTCCAAGGCAACCCGGGACGAGCTGATCCGGCTGTTGGACGCCGATCCGACCCGGCTGGATGTGGCTTATCACGGCGTCGACGCGGAGCTGTTCCACCAGCCCGACGACGCCGAGCGGGCCCGCGTACGCTCGCGGCTCGGTCTGGTCGGGCCGTCCTGTCCCGGCGGCTATGTGGCCTTCCTCGGTGCCCAGGAGCCGCGCAAGAACGTGCCGAACCTGATTCGTGGTTGGGTGAGCGCCTGCGAGCGGCGGGCGGACCCACCGGCCCTGGTCATCGCCGGTGGCTCCGGGCACGACAGCGAGATCGACCAGGCGATCGCCGAGGTGCCGGCCCGGCTGCGGTTGCTGCGCCCGGGCTACCTGCGGTTCGCGGACCTGCCCGGGTTCCTTGGCGGCGCGGACGTGGTCGCCTACCCGAGCCACGGCGAGGGCTTCGGCCTGCCGGTGCTGGAGGCGATGGCCTGCGGTGCCGCGGTGCTGACCACGCCCCGGCTGAGCCTGCCGGAAGTGGGCGGCGACGCGGTCGCGTACACCGAAGAGGACGCCGCCCGGATCGGGACGGACCTCGCCGCGCTGCTGGACGATCAGCCGCGGCGGACCGCGCTCGGGGCGGCGGCGCACGAGCGGGCCGCGCAGTTCACCTGGGCGTCCAGCGCCGAGGCGCACGTGGCCGCGTACGCGCGAGCAGTCAGTCCGTGACCGGAGCTCTTTACGCTGTTATCCCGGCCGGTGGCAGCGGCACCCGGCTGTGGCCGCTTTCCCGTTCGGCCGCACCGAAATTCCTGCACCCGCTGGGCGGCGGTTCCCGGAGTCTGTTGCAGTCCACTGTGGACCGGCTCGGCCCTTTGGTGGCAACGAAGGAAACCCTGGTCGTCACCGGGGTGGCGCACGCGGCCGGGGTGGCTCGGCAGCTGTCCGACGTGCCGACCGGCAACATCCTGATCGAGCCGTCGCCGCGCGACTCGGGGCCGGCGATCGGGCTCGCCGCGGCGGTGTTGCACCACCGCGACCCGGACGCGGTGATGGCGTCTTTCGCCTCTGACCACGTCGTACGCGACCAGGAAGCGTTCGTACGAACCATTCGTACGGCGGTGGAGCTCGCCGGCACCGGCCTGCTGGTCACCGTCGGAATGACCCCGACCCGTCCGGAGACCGGCTACGGCTATCTCAGGCGCGGCGGTCCGCTGGCGGTCGACGGTACGTACGAAGTCGTCGCTTTCGCCGAAAAACCGGCGTACGAGGTGGCCAGGTCCTATGTGGACTCCGGCGACTATCTGTGGAACGCCTCGATGTTCGTCTGGCGGACCGACGTGTTCCTGGCCGAACTGGCTCGCGAACTGCCCGAACTGCACGCTGGCCTGCAGGAGATCGCGGCCGCCTGGGACGGCCCCGATGCGAACGCCGTTCTCGGTAGGATCTGGCCCACTTTAACGAAAATCTCGGTCGACCACGGCGTGATGGAGGCCGCGGCCACGCGTGGAATGGTGGGCACCGTGCCGGCCGACTTCGGCTGGAGCGATGTCGGCGACTACGACTCGGTCGCGCAGGTCGCCCCGCCGGCTCCCGGCCAGCCGGTTATCCTTGGCGACGCTGAGAAAGTGCTGGCCATCGACAGCGCGGACGCGGTCGTCGTACCAGGTTCGGACCGGTTGGTCGCGGTGCTCGGCATGCCGGGCGCGGTGGTCGTGGACACCCCGGACGCGGTCCTGGTGTGCCCACGATCTCGTTCCCAGGAAGTGAAATTCGTCGTGGAAGCCCTCAAAGCGGCCGGTCGTACGGACCTGTTCTGACTTTGTTTACGGCCAGGCCGGGGTGATCGCCGGGCCGTTGGTGTGGGTGAAGTCGACCACGTCGCCGAGCTGCGAAGACCGCAGGAACCAGTCCGCGTCGGCGGGCAGCAGTTGGGCGCCGGCGGTGTTCGCGTTGTTCGTCTTGCCGATCTGGTCGGCGGCCCACGGCGCCGCGTACGTGTAAACAGAACCGCTCAGCTGCACCACGGACTGCACATCGACGTGGTAATAGCCGGGCGTTCCAGGGCGGCCGTCAGTGAAGAACCGGTGGTCGAACAGTCCGCTGACCACGGTGCTTCCCCGCACGGTTGGGTGAGCGGAATTTCCCAGTGATAGTGGGAAAGTGTGCACGATATGGCCATCGGACCGGACGGTCGCCAGGTGCTGCTCGCCGTCCATGGTGGTGATCTGGGCCGCGCCGGTCGTCATCGAGAGAGTGACGTCGTTGGCGAACCGCTGCCCGCCGCCGGTCCCGCGCCCGGCCAGCGCGATCCGCAGGGTGACCTGGGTGTGGCCGGGCCACTGGCTGGCCGGGAAGAAGGCAGCTCGTACGACCGAGGGCGCCAGGTTGTCCGTCGGGCCGTCGACGGTCGGCGTCTTGGACAGCCAGCGCCATTGGCCGCTGACCGCCTGCCCATCGACCTGTACGACGGCCGCCTTCTCGACCGCGGCGCGGTCGGAGACCGTCGCGGCGAAGCCAATCAACAGTGGCATACCGACGCCATAAGTCCTGCCAGCGGTGTCCAACACGTTGACGCGTACGCCCGAGCCAGCCGCGGCTGGCACGCCCGCGTTCCGGTTCAGGACAGTGAACGTCCCGGCTACCGCCACCACCGCGAGGACCGCGGCGGCCGCGACCAGCGGGCCGAGCCAGCCGCGTCGTATGACGGCCGGTTGCGGCGCGCGAAAGGGAGGCGGCTCGCGGTGATCACTGATCGCTGTGATGGCCTTGTCCCGCAGTGCGTCGCGGACGAGTGTCTCGAGGTCGTTGTTCATGCCAGCTCTCCCAGCGTGGACCGCAGCCCGGCCATCGCGCGGCTCGCGTTCGACTTCACCGATCCGGTGGAGATGCCCAGCGTGTTGGCGATCTCCTGTTCGGACAGGCCCGACCAATACCGCAGGATCAGCACCTCGCGTTGGCGCCGGGGGAGTCGGCGTACGGCCGCGAGAGCCTGCCGGTGCTCCTCGGACAGCAACAGCGGGGCGTCCGCGCCGGCGGTCTGTTCTGGTTCGGCCACCTTGAGGTGGCGACGGCTGACCTGCCGCCGGCGCAACACCGTACGGGACAGGTTCAGCACGCAAACCCGCAGGTAGCCGACCGCCGCGTCGGGGTTCTTCAGCGCATCCTGCCGGCGGTGCAGCGCGACGAACGCGTCCTGCACCACGTCCTCGGCGCTCTGTACGTCGTCGACCAGCAGCACCGCCAGCCGTATCATCGGCCGCCACCAGGTGGCATAGAGCTCAGGGATGTCGATGCGGCCCCCGGCCGATCTGGCCGTCTGCTGCCGCACCTGCTCCGCCCCACTCACCGCGATCGTCACGAAGAATAGTCGCGTGAGCGGGGCCGGAGGTTGTCAAAGCCGGGAACAAATGTCGGTCAGGTCGCCTGGGTGATCACGACTGGTCGCTGGTGCGGGTCGAGCCACCGGAGCAGCTGCACGATCGCGTCGTGCGGGCCTGCCACACAGCCGGCGGTCGCGTTTCCGTTCGTGACGTGGATGAAGAACGCCGAACCCTTGCCGGGCACCGCCGGCCAACGGTTGTAATTCATCACCACGGCGTAGTCGTACACCGGGCCGGCCTGCCCTAGGTTCTCGCTTTTGGTGGTGTCAAAGGGACATTGGGCGGCGGCGCAGTAATACGGCTCGTTGTAATACTTGCTGTTCACGTCCGACACCCACCACCAGCGATCCGAGGTGCCGACGTACCGATAGGGCAGCCCGCTGCCCGGGTTGTGCTGCCGGCCGAAGGCCTCGGTCAGCGTGAACATGCCCTCCGGGGTGTAGCTGACATATTCGCTCGCGTCCTTGGAGATCCCGGGCGGCCCGACCCGCGCCGGCACGCTGAGTGTCTGCGCCCAGCCGTCCCGGTCGCGCTGCCAGAGGGACATCGTCGCGTGCGAGGAACCCTTCGGCGCCGACACGTAAACGACCTGCGATCCCGGCACTACCTTCGGGTCGAACGGCGTCTGCGCGGCCGCCGAGGCGGCTCCCGCTGTCATCGCCATCGGCACCAGCAGGCCGACCAACGCCAACACGACAACGGCTGCCCTACGTACATTCCCGATCTTCCTCGTCATGGGCAGAATCCTGCCGTCTTGCCCGCCTTGCCGCCACCGGTTCACCGCCGTACGTCCCCATCCGGCACGGAGAGCTAGCGCGGAGCGAGGGCCAGGCGGTGGAGGGCGGCCTCGACGAGGGCTTGTACGGACGAGTCGTCGGTAGGCAGTGCGCCGACCGGCCACCAGCGCAGGTCCAGGGACTCGTCGCTCCGTACGGGCTCGGCGCCTTCCGGGGCGACGGCGACAAACTGCACGTCGAGGTGGCGAGTGGGTACGCCCAACGAGCACTTGATGGCGTGCGTGTCCACAGCGGCCGGGATTGGGTCCAGGCGCAGGCCCGCGATGCCGGACTCCTCGGTGGCCTCGCGCAGGGCCGCCGCGGCCAGCGTCGAATCGTCCTCGCAGTGCCCACCCAGCTGCAACCAACGGCCTACTCGCGGGTGCAGGGTGAGCAAGATGTTGCTGTGATCGGCGGAAAGTACGGCCGCGCTGGCGGTCAGGTGGCCCGGCACGCAGGACCGCCGCATCGCGTCCGGGCGGGCGGCGAGAAAGGCCAGATATGCCTGCCGCAGCGAGTCCTGGGGATGCGATTCGGGTCGCCAGGAGTCCAGAGTGGACACCGCGTCGGCGTGTAAGCCGCTCACAGTTCGATCATGAAGTCGCTGGGGTCCCGCGGTGCCCGGGGCGTCGGCGGGGTGGCCGGGTGGCCGACCGCGATGGTGCCCATCGGCTCCCAGTCGGCCGGCAAGGCGAGCTTTTCCTTCACTAGGTCGGAGCAGAACAGTGTGGAGGAAACCCAGCAGGAGCCCACATTCTCGGCGGCCAACGCGACCAGCAGGTTCTCCACGCCGGCGCCCATCGCGATGGTGAACATGGTGCGCTCGGCCTCGGACCGGCGGGCATCGGGATAAGGATGCGCGCCGTCGCGTACGACGCAGGGCACGATCAGCAGCGGCGCCCGGCGCATCAGGTTGCCGCGGCGCAGCCGCCGCTCGATCGCGGCCGGGTCGAACCCGTCCGCGCGCAGGTCCTGCGCCCACTGGTCCCGCATCGCGTCGAGCAGCTTCACCCGTCGGTCCGGATCGGTCAGCACCGCGAACCGCCACGGCGTGGTGTGATGCGGCGCCGGTGCGGTGATCGCGGCGGCAATTGCCCGTCGTACCGCCGAAAGATCCACTGGCTCGTCGGTGTAGTCGCGTACGGACCGGCGCAGGTGTACGGCCTCGCGACGGCCCTGGGCCAGCGCTTCGTCCGTACCAAGGGAAAACATGTCCATCTCAGAGTCGCGTACGAGTGCTGACGCGCCGCGCCCGTCGTCCACAGTGGACAGACCGGAAATCACCGCGACCGGTACGCCGGTGGTCTTGCCCTTGGCGAGTTCGGCGGCGGACGCGATCTGGTCGGCCTCAGCGACCTCGGTCATCTGCAGGTGGTTGCCGTAGGTGTCGGTTTCGCCGCGATGGTCGCGAAGGGGGGACAGACCGGCGACCCCGATCGCCACATCCACCACGCCGATTCGCCAGGCCCGGCCCATCGTGTCGGAAATGACGATGCCGACGGTGACGCCGAGCCTTTCGCGCAAGCCTTCGCGCAGTTTTCGGGCCGAGGCGTCCGGATCGACCGGCAGCAGGGCGAGCGCGTCAGTGGACACGTTGCTGGCGTCGACACCGGCTGAGGCGAGCACCAGCCCGCGGGTGTCCGCGACGATTTTGGTCGGCCCGCGGGTCGCCACCACTCGTACGGTCTCGGCGTCGATAGCGGCCTGCCGGGCCTGCTCGCGACCCTGCTCGTCGGACGGCGTGGAAATCAGCCGGCCCTCCGCCTTGCTGACGATTTTGCTTGTCACCACAACGATGTCGCCGTCGGCGAGCCAGGGCGCAGCCTTGCCGATGAGCTCGGCCAGGTCATCGCCGGGCCGCACCTCGGCGAGTCCGGTGACCGGCCGTACGCGCAACGGGGCCGGGTCGCGATCAGGCACGCTTTCCCACTTCCTGGGCCAAAGCGATGGCCGCATGCGCCATCGCGGCGGTGGTGTCCACATTGGTCATCCAGAGCGGTACGGCCCGAACTTCGATGCCATCAACGCTCGTACCAGCGTCGGTTTCGTCGACCAGCCAGCCATCGAGCAGGCCGCCGTCGCGGCGCGCGCCATAAAGCCGTGCGACACCGGCGGCGGAAACCTCGGCACCTACTACTGGCAGGCATTTCTCGGCCATCCCGCGGACCGCCGCGCCACCGATGATTGGTGACAGGCCAATGACAGGCGCCGCGGTTTCGGCCAGTGCCGTACGAATCTGGCCAATCGACAGGATCGTGCCGATGCTGACCACCGGATTGCTGGGCGCGATCAGGACGACATCCGCGCCGGCGATCGCGTCGACCACCCCGGGCGCGGCGCTCGCGTCCTCGGCGCCAGTCGGGACGAACTTCTCCGCATGCAACTGTGCGTGGTGGCGGATCCACCACTCCTGGAAATGCATCGCGCGCCGGTTGGTTCCCTGGTCGTCATCGGCGACCACGACGTGCGTTTCCACTCGGTCGTCGGTCATCGGCAGCACCCGTACGCCCGGTTGCCAGCGCTTGGCGAGCGCCTCGGTCACCGCGGAGAGCGGATAGCCGGCGTCCAGCATCCGGGTCCGGATCAGGTGCGTTGCGATGTCCCGGTCACCGAGCCCGAACCAGGTCGGCTCGGCGCCGTACGCCGCCAGCTCTTCCTTGACGGTCCACGTTTCCTTTTCGCGGCCCCAACCGCGCTCCGGATCGATGCCGCCACCGAGCGTGTACATCACGCTGTCCAGGTCGGGACAGATCCGCAGACCGTGCAGGGTCACGTCATCGGCGGTGTTGATAATGGCCGTCACCGATTCGGCCGGCTCGCCCGCTGGACCGGCCTCGGCGCGTACGCCCAGCAGGAAGCGGGACCCACCGATGCCGCCGGCGAGCACAACAATGCGCATACGTCTATCCTCGCCCACCTTGCACCGTCGTCGCGGACCGGGTCACGAGGTGTTCCGCTTTGTTCTATGTGACAGGCTGGCGGCCGTAAGACCTGGCGAAGTCTGAGGGGGAAACCCGTGAGCACAGATAGTGACGCCGGTGGTCGCACCGACGTCCTGGGACCGTTCCGTCTACCGATCTGCTTCGCGCTGCTCGGCCTGAACGCGGTTGTCCTGCTGATCGCGATCGAGCAGCTGATCATCCCGGCCGGCGGCGCCTCCTTCACCTACCGCGCGGCGCTGACGTTCGAGCAGTTCGTCGGGCTGGTGGTGGTGACGCTTCCGCTGATCGCAGCTGCGGTCGCCACGTACGTCGGGCCCAAGCTGCGGCTGGCCCAGGTGGTCGGCTACGTCGCCCTCGGCGAGTACGCGCTGGCCGCGCTGTTCGGGCTGATCAGCTTCGTCGCCGGGTTCTTCAACGGCGGTGGCGGTGAGAGCGGGCCGGCCACGGCCGACCTGCGCGCCACGGTGGAGGGCGCTCTCCTGCATTTGACCGAACTGGCGCTGCTGGCGGTGGCGATTCTCGCCGTCGTGAAGATCAGCGGCCTGCTTGACACCCAGAAGCGGGTGCCGTCGACGGCGTTCGCGCCGCCCGGGTATGGACAGCCTGGACCGCTCGGCCAGCAACTGGGCCAGCAGCCGGTCCAGATCGGTGACCAGGGCGGACAGCCCCAGCAATACGACCAGTTCGGGTTGCCGGTGGGCGAGCCGACTCCGGGCGCCGGATTCCCGCCGGTCGCTGTTTCGGGCAGCCCGGCCGCCCCGCCGTTCGCGGAGCCGGCTTCGGGCGTACCAGCGCCAGTCAGTGGCGCCTCGGTGAGCGGTCCAGGCGGTGGCGAGCCGGGTCTGTTCGGCGGTGGGCCGGTCCCGTCGGGCGGCCCTGGAGAGGGCGCGGGCAGCCCGTGGCCGTCGTCCGCGCCGCCGGCCAACGCCCCTTTGACCGCTCCCGCCGGGTTCGGTGCCGTTGCTTCGGACGGACCTGGGTCTTCGTCTGACGGCCCGTTCGGGAGTCGGTCGGACGGTCCCGGCGCCTTCGGGTCGCCGCCGCCGGCTTTGACTCCGCCAGCTTCGACTCCGCCAGCTTCGACCTCGCCCGCCTTCGGTTCCGCCGGCCCCTCGTCGGCCCCACCGGCTCCCGGCGGCGGTTTCGGCGCGCCGTCTCCGTCCTCCGCGCCACCCGCTCCAAGCGGTGGCTTCGGCTCGCCTCAGCCAGCGTCGGCTCCGCCCGCTCCGGGCGGTGGTTTTGGTGGTACGCCCGATGGTCCCGGCTTCTTCGGGTCGCCGCCGTCGGGTCCAGGTGGTGGTTTTGGTGGACCGTCCGATGGCCCGGGTGCTTTTGGCTCACCGCCTCCGTCGTCGGCGCCGCCGGCTCCGGGTGGTGGCTTCGGCGGGCCTTCTGATGGTCCGGGTTTTGGTACGCCGCGTCCCGCGTCCGCTCCGCCGGTACCCAGCGGCGGTTTCGGTGGACCGTCCGACGGGCCTGCTTTCGGAGGTCCTTCCGGGCCGCCGGCTCCGGGCGGTCCGGGCGGATATGACGGCCCCTCTGGGCCGGCCGGCCCTGGTGGTCCGGGCGGGTTCGGGGGTCCTTCCGGTGCTGGCTACGGTGCTCCGGGCGGTCCCGCTGCTCCGGCCGGTCCCAGTGACCCCGGCAGTCCCAGCGGCAGTGGGTTTGGCCCGCTGCCCGGCCCCGGAAGCTTCGGCCCCGGCGGCCCCGGCGGTCCGGGTGCTCCTGGTGGTCCGGGCGGCCCCGGCGCTCCTGGTGGGCCCGGCGGTCCGAGTGCCCCTGGTGGACCGGGCGGACCCAGCTCGTACGGCCCAGGGCCTGGTTCCTTCGGCCCTGGCGGCCTGAACGGTCCTGGTGGTCCCAGTGGCCCCGGTGGACCGACCGTGCCCAGCGGCCCACCTGCTCATTCGTACCCCGGCCCCGGCGGTCCTGCCGGTCCGGGCGGTCCTGGCGGGTACGGCCCGCCGCCCGGACAGGGCGGCTATCCCGATCCTGGTGGCTACCGGCCGCCGCCCGGCTACGGTGGTCCGCCGCCGGTGCCGGCCGGCCCTGGTGGTCCACCGCCGGTGCTAGTCGGTCCTGGTGGTCCTGGTGGCCCCGGATATCCGCCGCCTCCGGGCAGCCCATATGGCGGTCCGCCGCCGGAGGGTCCGCCCGGATACGGCCCGCCCGGTGGCCCTGGTCGACCCGCTGGCCCCGGTTATGGTGGTCCGTCCGCGGCACCCGGCTGGGGTGCTCCTGGCGAGCCTGCGGCCGGCCCTCCCGGCCCCGCCTACCCGGGTGGACCGGGCGCTCCCGGCCGGTACGCCGCTCCTGGCGGTCCGGCTGGTCCTGGCGGTCCCGCTGGCCCGCCGTCGACGCCAAGCTGGGGTCCGCCGCCACCGCAGCCGCCCACGCAGGGTGGGGCGCATTCGTCGCCGTACCCGCCGGCCGGCGAGGGCCCGGACGACGGCTCGACGCGGATGTGGACCATGCCGAACGCGAACGCGCCCGAGCCGCCGCGCTTTGGTGGCTTCACGCCGCCCCCGGACCCGCCGGCCGCGTCATTGCCGCCGGGCCCGCCCGGGCCGCCACCCAGTGCGGTGTGGGGCGCGCCACAGTCGGCTCCGGAACCGGCCTCGTCGTACTCGCCTGACGACGATGACGACCAGCACACGCAGGTCATCTCGCCGGAAATGCGGGAGGCCGTGGAGCGCGCCCGGCGCGAGGGGCGCGGCACCGACTCTTGAGGCGTGGCAATAGATTGGCGGCTGATCGGTGCTACCGGTCAGCCGCCTCGACACGCCCGTTGTTGGCAGGACACGCCCAGCGGCCGAGGGTAAAGCTCGGCTTTATAGCAGATCTCGGCTTGACTTGGGGTGCATTACACGCGTGTAATTTGTAACGGGGACCAATCGAGGCTTCCACCGCAAGGGGGTCGCAGCACCACGGACACGAGTCCGGGGTGTCAAGGCGAGGAGGCAGAGTGAGATGGACAGCAGGGACAGCACGGTAGACAGCACAGTAAGTGACGGCACCGCGATGAGCGGTGAAGAATTCGAAGAGGCTCTCCTCTCCGAAACCTATCCGGAAGAGGCTCCAGAGTGGCAGGACCGCGCTCTGTGTGCCCAGACGGACCCGGAGGCGTTCTTCCCGGAAAAGGGTGGTTCGACCCGAGAGGCGAAGCGGATCTGCACCGGTTGCGAGGTCCGGACGGAATGTCTGGAGTACGCGCTGGCGCATGACGAACGCTTCGGGATCTGGGGCGGGCTGTCCGAACGGGAGCGCCGCAAGCTCAAGCGCCGGGTCAGCTGACGACTGCGCTGCCGCATGGGGATGCGGCGGCTCAGCTTTTCGCGGACCCGTTCGGCCCCTCGGGGCCTTGCTCCAGGTCGTCCGGGTCGATGCCGAGCAGGTTCGCCACCTGCTCCACGATGACGTCGTGGACCAGGTCCGCGAGGTCCTCGCGATCCATCGCGCGGACTTCCAGCGGTCGCCGATAGAGCACGATTCGGGCGGCGCTTCGGCGGCCACGGCTGTTCTGCACGGCTGGCAGCAGCCGGGCCAGCGGCACTTCGCCGTCTTCCAGCACATCCGAGTCATATGCCGGAAGCTCTGGGGGCACGTCCTCGACCGCGAACTCGACCCGGCGCAGCTGGCTGGCCCAGCGCGCCTCCAGGTGCTCGACCGCGTCGAGCACCAGGTCATCGAACTGCTGGGACCGGCTGCGCGAGAGCGGCACCGACACCGGCGCGAGGAGGCCGCGCATTCCCCGGCCCCGGCGATCACGCCGGGCCCCGCGCGTCCGGTTGCGGTGCGTGGCGGTCACGAGGTCGAGTCTAGAGCTTCGGGGCGACAGAGTTGGTGCTCGCGGGCATGTGGCGGCGGTTTGCGTTGGCGCCGGTCTTCGAACTGTCGGGGATTGGTGCGAAGATGACTTGAGTCTCAACCCGATGTTTAGTGTGCCTGACCGGATAGCTGGGGTACGGCGGATGAAGCAAGGCAGTGAGAGTGGCCCAGCGCGGCCACCCGTGCGCGCGGCAGTGGTGCTGACCGGCGAGGTTGGTCAGGGCGGCCTGGGCGGGCTAACGTGCCCGTCGTGAGGACTCACCGCAGCTGCTCCCGATCGGGATGCCCGCTGCCCGCGGTCGCCACACTTACGTACGTTTATGCTGATTCGACCGCCGTGGTGGGCCCACTGGCCACCTCGCACGAACCCCACACGTACGACCTGTGTGCCGAGCATGCGAAGCGGCTGACCGCGCCGCGCGGCTGGGAGCTGGTCCGCCCGGATGGTGACTTCGAGGTGCCCGCGCCCACCAGCGACGACCTGTCCGCCCTCGCGGACGCCGTCCGCGAAGCCGGCCGCCCGGCCCCGCCCACCCAGCCCCCGCCAGACCCCACCGACCCACCCGGCCGCCGGGGTCACCTCCGCGCCCTCCCGACCCCTCCCTAGCGGTCTGCGCTTTCCTGACGTTTCCGGAGCCCGCTAGAGGGTCGGAGAACGGCATCGAACCCTGCCCTGGAGCGCGTCAGCCGACGATCTGTGCGGTTTACTGGTACAGATGGCCATCTAAGTTCCTCGGAGGTGCTGGATGTTGCGGAGCTTTCGTTTCAGTAACCACCGCTCGTTTGCAGATGAGCAGGAGCTGCTGCTCATGCCTGGCGGCGCGGACCCCGGGTTCGCTGTCGTGCCAGTAGCTGCGATGTACGGCGCCAACGCGTCCGGTAAGTCCAACCTCCTGGACGCGCTTGAGTTCATGCGAACAGCCGTTGTCGAGTCATTTCGGCTATGGGAAACCGATACTGGTATCCCCCGTAGTGCCTTCCGTTTGAATCCAGGCGTGGTCGGTCGGCCCTCGACCTTTGTCGTCGAACTGTTCGTCGAGGATGTTCCGTACACGTACGGGTTCGAGGTGGACGATGAGTCTGTGATCCAGGAGTGGCTTTATGCCTATCCCAAGCGTCGCTCACGAAAGATTTTCGAACGACATGGCGATCAGATCATTCTGGGGTCCACGGTTGAGGCGCATGCCAAGCTGGTTGCCTTGGAGGAGCTGATCCGTCCGAACGCGCTTTTCCTCAGCCTCGCAGCGCAGGTGAATCTTGGGCCGGTCCTACCCGTCGCCCAGTGGTTCCGGCGAGCGGTGAGGTTCGCGACTGGACGGCAGGAGGGGCGACCACCGGCTGCTGGACGGTTTGCCAACCTTCTATGGCAGGAACCCGAGCGGCAGCACCAGGTAGTGGCGCTACTAGCGGCAGCTGATCTGGGAATTTCGGACGTTCGGGTGGAGGTTGAGGACCTTGCTGCGATCCGTGGTCAGATGCCGTCGGTGAACCGGCGGGATTACGCTTTGAACAACGACAGTTCACGCCGGCTCGCCTTGCATTTTTTCCACAATGGATCGGATGAACCATTTGACTTCATGGATGAGTCAGCTGGAACTCGTTGTTGGGTAGGGCTCCTGCCTGACGTGCTGGCGGTGCTCGGCAACGGTTCGATGCTCGTTCTGGACGAGAGCGACACCAACCTTCATCCGCTCCTGATGGCGGCTCTCATTGGTCTGTTTCAGGAAAGGGAAACCAACCCACAGTCCGCGCAGCTTGTCTTCGCATCGCATGACACAAGTCTGTTGGGGACTCTGCTGGGCGAGCGGGTTCTCGATCGAGACCAGATATGGTTCGTAGAAAAGGACTCACGTGGGGCGAGCAAGCTCTTCCCGCTGAGCGATTTCAAGCCTCGTAAGGACCAGAATACCGAGCGCAGATACCTAGGTGGCAGCTACGGAGCCGTGCCACTCGTAAGTCCGGTCGACTTCGCCGATACCTTGCGCGCCGGGTGACAAACAGAGGCCGTCTCGGGAATACGCGTCGCCGTCGGATGGCGATGCGTGAAGAACGAACGCACATATTGATCGTGTGCGGCGGGCTGCAGACCGAGCCCAGATACTTTCGTGGTCTGCAGGAGGCCGGCAGTTGTCGGCCAGATATCTGCTTTACGATTTGCAAGAAAGCTGAGAGTCCGGACAGGTTGGTAGCATACGCAGCGATCAAGCGGGACCAGGCTCCAGACGTCTATGACGAGGTCTGGTGTGTTACTGACGTAGATGAGTTTGAGATGGCGGGGGCGATATCGCGCGCAGAGCGCGAGGATATCTTGCTGGCGGTTTCCAACCCCTGTTTTGAGCTGTGGCTACTGCTACATTTCTCCGACTGTCGGGCGCATCTGCGGGGTTGTCGAGAAGTCTTGTGCAAGCTCCGAGCGTATATATCCGCTTACGACAAGAACGAGATTCGAATTCTGGATTTCGCGCCCGGCATTGTCGCTGCCGTCAAACGTGGGCAGCGACTGGCACCTGCTGGTGAGGAGCATCTGAGAAATCCCTCGACAGGTGTGTGGAAACTGGTGCAGAAGATCGTTGGTGGGTAGACCGTGCTGTTGCGGCAGTTGGAGTATTTGACGGCGTTGGCGGCGAAGCGGCATTTCGCGCGGGCGGCGGCGGAGTGTCATGTGTCGCAGCCGTCGTTGTCGGACGCGATCCGCAAGCTGGAGGACGAGCTCGGGGTGCCGCTGGTACGCCGAGGCCGCCGATTCGCCGGGTTCACGCCGGAGGGCGAGCGGGTGGTGATGTGGGCGCGGCGGATCCTGGCTGAGCGAAATGCGCTTGAGGACGAGATCAGCGCGATGCGGGAGGGCCTGACCGGGCAGTTGCGAGTCGGGGCGATTCCCACCGCCTTGAATGCGACGGCGTTGTTGACCACTCCGCTGTGTGTCGAGCATCCGCTCGCCAAGGCTTCGCTGGAGGCATTGTCGTCGCGCGATATTCTGCGCCGGTTGGCTGATGCCGACCTCGATGTCGGGGTGAGTTATCTCGACAACGAGCCGGTTCCGGGCGTACGGACGGTGGCGCTTTATGAGGAGCATTACCTTTTCCTGACCCCGTTGGACAGCGAATTCGGGGCGCAGTCATCGGTTACCTGGGCGGAGATTTCCCAGACACCACTGTGTCTGTTGTTGGACGTCATGCAGAATCGACGCATTCTCGATGGTTTCTTCAGCGAAGCCGGGGTGGTGGCGTCGCCGGCGATCGAGACCGACACGATTTCGGCTTTGTACGCCCATGTGGCTACCCACCGCTGGTCCAGTGTGATCGCGCATGCCTGGCTTTATCCGCTCGGCGTGCCGGAAGGAATGCGGGTGGTGCCGGTGGCGGACCAGTCGTGGCATCCGCAGGTGGGTTTGCTGATCGCGGACCGCGAGCCGCAGCCGATGATGGTGACGGCTTTGCTCGACGTGGCAAGGAGAACGGACGTGCGTCGGCGGATGCGCGCGCTCGCCGCGCGGTACGGAGTGGTGCTGCCGAGTTGATAGCCAGCGGCTATCAACCGAGAGAAACAAACGTTTTGACGGGTTTCTCCGGGCAGAGCAGGGTGGGCAGCATCACCTCGCTCAGCCTTTGGAGGCGGCAATGGCGAAAATCCTTTGTGTTCTCTACGACGACCCGGTCGACGGCTATCCGAAGTCGTACGCCCGGGACGGGTTACCGCTGGTCGACGGCTATCCGGGCGGGCAGACGCTGCCCAGCCCAGAAGGGATCGACTTCATTCCGGGGCAGCTGCTCGGCAGTGTGTCCGGTGAGCTGGGACTGCGGTCATTCCTGGAAAAGAACGGCCACACGCTGGTCGTCACCTCCGACAAGGATGGCGCCGACTCGGAGTTCGACCGCGAGCTGGTGGACGCCGACGTGGTGATTTCGCAGCCATTCTGGCCGGCTTACCTGACCGCGGAGCGAATCGCCAAGGCGAAGAACCTGAAAATCGCGATCACCGCCGGCATTGGTTCGGACCACGTCGATCTGCAGGCCGCCATCGATCGTGGCATCACCGTCACCGAAGTGACCTACAGTAACAGCATCAGCGTCGCTGAGCACGTGGTGATGATGATCCTTTCGTTGGTACGCAACTACATTCCGTCGTACAAGATCGTCGTCGACGGTGGCTGGAACATCGCCGACGCGGTTTCCCGCTCGTACGACGTGGAGGGAATGGATGTTGGTACGGTCGCGGCCGGCCGGATCGGGCTCGCGGTTTTGCGCCGGTTGAAGCCTTTCGACATGCGGCTGCACTACACCGATCGGCACCGGCTGCCGGCTGAAGTGGAGCAGGAGCTCGGCTTGACCTTCCACCCGACCGCGCAGGACATGGTGCCGCACTGTGACGTGGTCACCATCAACGCGCCGCTGCACCCGGAAACCGAGGGCCTGTTCGACGACAAGCTGATCAGCACGATGAAACGCGGTGCCTACCTGGTGAACACCGCTCGCGCGAAGATCGCCGACCGGGACGCGATCGTACGAGCGCTGGAGAGCGGACAGCTCGCCGGTTATGCGGGTGATGTCTGGTTCCCGCAACCAGCGCCGGCTGACCACCCGTGGCGGACCATGCCGCACCACGGCATGACGCCACACATCTCCGGGTCGTCGTTGTCCGCGCAGACCCGCTATGCCGCCGGCACCCGGGAGATCCTGGAGTCGTGGTTCGCCGGCCGGCCGATCCGGGACGAGTATCTGATCGTCGACGGCGGTCAGCTGGCCGGCGCGGGCAGCCACTCGTACAGCGCCGGCAACGCCACCACGGGCTGGAACGGCTGATGTCCACGGGGACCCCGCGTGCGTGGGGGTCCCCCCGGTGGACAAGACCTCAGGGGTACGGGAGTCAGTCCTCAGAGGGGTACGAGGGCTCGACTCTGGGTTGAGTCGCTGCCGGCGCGGTCCGGATAGGCTCGGATCGACTTGCCGACCTGCCCATAAGGAGCCCACGTGCCCGCGCAGACCCACCGCGATCTGTCCCGGACCGTGAAGGCGTACGACGTCCGCGGTGTTGTCCCGGACGACCTCGACGAGACCGTTGCGACCGCGTTGGGTGAGGCGTTTGCCCAGCTCGTGGCCGCGGATGGCGCGAAGCGGGTGGTCATCGCGTACGACATGCGCGAGTCCTCGATCCCGCTGTCGGACGCCTTCGCGGCCGGCGTCCGCAGTCGTGGGCTGGACGTGCTGGATGCCGGCCTCGGGTCGACCGACATGCTCTACTTCGCGTCCGGTCACCTGGACGCGCCGGGCGCGATGTTCACCGCCAGCCACAACCCGGCCCGCTACAACGGCATCAAGCTGTGCCGGGCCGGTGCCGCACCGATCGGCCAGGACACCGGCCTCGCCGAGATCCGCGCCAGCACCGAGCTGCTGCTGGCCGAGCCACCCCACGGCCGGCCGCAAACCGGGACAACGTCCAAGGTCGACCTCCTCGACGCGTACGCACGGCATTTGCTCAACCTCGTGCCGCTGGATGGCTGCCGGCCGCTGAAGGTTGTCGTCGACGCCGGCAACGGGATGGGCGGCCACACCGTGCCGGCCGTCTTCGCCGGCCTGCCGATCGACGTGATCCCGATGTATTTCGAGCTGGACGGCAACTTTCCGAACCACGAGGCCAATCCGCTCGACCCGGCGAACCTGGTCGACCTGCGCGCGAGGGTCACCGCGGAGGGCGCGGACGCCGGTCTCGCCTTCGACGGCGACGCTGACCGCTGTTTCGTGGTTGACGAGCGCGGCGAGCCGGTCTCGCCGTCCGCGATCGCCGCGCTGGTCGCCGTACGGGAGCTGGCCAAGCACCCGGGCGGCACGATCATCCACAACCTGATCACCTCGCGGGCGGTTCCGGACATCGTCAAGGAGCACGGCGGCGAGCCTGTACGTACGCGTGTCGGTCATTCGTTCATCAAGGCCGAGATGGCGCGTACGGGCGCGGTCTTCGGCGGCGAGCACTCGGCGCACTACTACTTCCGCGACTTCTGGCGTGCCGACACCGGCATGCTCGCCGCGCTGCACGTGTTGTCCGCTCTGGGCGAACAGGATCGTCCGCTGTCGGCGTTGACGGAGAAGTTCTGCCGATATGTGGGCTCTGGGGAGATCAACTCGACCGTCGACGACCAGGCCGCGTGCACCGCGGCGGTAGCGCGCGCGTACGAGGGCCGTCCTGGCGCTGTCGAGGACCGGCTGGACGGGCTGACCGTGACTCTGCCGGACGGCTGCTGGTTCAACCTGCGCCCGAGCAACACCGAACCCCTGCTGCGGCTGAACGTCGAGGCAGGCGATGCTGACAGGATGGAGGCGCTGCGGGACGACGTCCTGGATCTGATCCGGGCCGCGAATGAGGAGACACGGTGACACTCGACAAGACGCTGCTGGACATCCTGGCTTGCCCCCAGGACCACGCGCCGCTGAAGTACGACCCGGCCGCCGCGGCCGGCGCCGGCGAATTGGCCTGCACCGGATGTGACCGGGTCTACCCGATCTCCGACGGCATCCCGGTGCTGTTGGTGGACGAGGCCCGCCACGCCACCGCGAAGAAATGACCGCACCCGGCACCTTCGTCGCCGAGCGGCTGGACGACCCGGCCAGCATGCACACCTTCGACTCGGCCCAGCTGCTGCGTGGCATCGCCGGCGCCGGAGCCCAACTGCGGGAGGCCAGCCAGCTGACCGCGGAGGCCGGCCTGCAGGTGCTCGGCGACGAGGGCCGACCGCGGGCCGTGGTGGTCGCCGGCGTCGGGACGGCCGCGCGTACGGCCGACATCCTCGCCGCCGTCGCCGGCCCGCGTTGCCCGGTCCCGGTGCTCGCGCACCGCAGTGCCGGCATCCCCGGCTGGGTCGGTGCCGCTGACGTCGTCATCGCGGTCTCCGCCTCTGGCCGCGGCCCGGAGGCGCTGGCCGCCGCCGATGCGGCGGCCGCTCGTGGCGCCCGCCTGGTGGCGATTGGCGCGCCCGATTCGGAGCTGCAGTCGTACGCGGAGCGCGCGCGTGCGCCGTTCATCCCGGTGCCGCGCCGACGCCCCGCTTGGGTGAGTCTCTGGGGCCTGACCGCGCCGGTGTTGCTGACCGGCCGTGCGCTGGGCCTCGCGTCGATTACCGAGACCGACATCGCCGAGGCCGCGTCCAGGCTCGACGCGGACGCCGAGCGCTGCCGGCCGACCGCGGAGACCTTCACCAACCCGGCCAAGACGCTCGCGATGGACCTCGCCGGCACGATTCCGGTGGTCTGGGGCTCGTCGCGGCTCGCCACCGTGGCCGCCAGCCGGGTTGCCGACTCGCTGGCCGCCAACGCGCGCTATCCAGCCTCGTCCGGCGGCTTGCTGGAGGCGAGCCGCGGCCGGGTTGGTTTGTTGGACGGCATCTACGGTTCGGTGGCCGGCCCGAAGGACATCTTCGCCGACCCGTATGAGGAGGACGAGGAGGCCGCCAACGCCCCCGATCCCACTCGCCTGCGGGTCGTGTTGCTGCGTGATGAGCCCGAAGAGGCCGGCGTTGAGCTGGAAGGCGCCGAGCCGGTACGTCCGGACTCAGCGCGCGCTGACGTCGTCGAGGACCTCGCCACCGAGCGAGGGGTCGGCATCAGCGTCATCAGCGCCGAGGGTGCCTCGCTGCTGGAGCGGCTGGCCTCGCTGATCGCCGTCACCGATTTCGCGTCGCTCTACCTGGCGCTCGGCCATGGCATCGACCCTGTCGTCGTACCAGCCGTCAGCGAGCTGAAGGAGCGGTCCGCGCGGAGGCCTTTGTGAGCACGGAGGAGAGTCCCAAGGCGATTGTCGCCGCGTTGGCGGCGAACCTTGGGATCGCGGTGACGAAGTTGATCGCCTTCGCGTTGACGGGTTCTTCGTCGATGCTGGCTGAGGGCATTCACTCGGTCGCCGACTCTGGCAACCAGGTTCTGTTGCTGATCGGCGGCAAACGGTCGCGGCGGCAGGCAACGCCGGATCATCCGTTCGGGTACGGGCGCGAACGGTACGTTTACGCATTCCTGGTCTCGATCGTGTTGTTCACCCTCGGTGGACTTTTCGCGGTGTACGAGGGATTCGAGAAGATCCAGCACCCGGAGCCAATCGAGTCCTGGCGGTGGGTGCCGGTCGCGGTGCTGGTGATCGCGATCGGGCTGGAGGGATTTTCGTTCCGTACGGCCGTGCATGAGTCCAACCGCACCCGCGGTGCCGTCTCGTGGATCCAGTTTCTGCGCCGTGCCAAGGCTCCTGAGCTGCCGGTCGTGCTGTTGGAAGACACCGCGGCGCTGATCGGTCTCGTTTTCGCGCTTTTCGGGGTGGGTCTGACGCTCATTACCGGAAATGGCGTGTGGGACGGCGTTGGTACGCTCGCAATCGGCTTCCTGTTGGTCGCGGTGGCGGTTTTCCTGATGGTGGAGACCAAAAGTCTGCTCCTGGGTGAGTCCGCGTCCAGTGACGTGATTCGCCAGATCGAAGCGGCGATCAATTCCGTCGAGCATGTCGACGGCATTATCCACATGCGAACGATGCACCTGGGCCCGGACGAGTTGTTGGTAGCGGCCAAAATCGCCGTCAAACACGACGACACGGCCAGTGCGGTGGCGGCCGCGATCGACGCCGCCGAGGCGAAGATCCGAGCGGCCGTACCTATCGCGAGAGTCATTTACCTGGAGCCGGACATCAGCCGGCAACCGTCGAAAGTGGACAGCTGAAGATGCGCCGACTGACCGGCCCGATCCGCCCGTACGACTGGGGTTCGCACCAGGTGATCGCCGCCGTACAGGGTCGACCGACACCAACCCAGGAGCCGGAGGCCGAGCTGTGGCTGGGCGCCCATCCGGCCGATCCGGCCACTGTGGACGGTCAGGGCCTGGATGCCTTGATCGCCGCCGATCCGGAGGGTGAGCTGGGGGCGGCGGTGGTCCGTCGCTACGGCAGTCGGCTGCCGTTCCTGCTCAAGCTGCTGGCTGCGGACCGGCCACTTTCGCTGCAGGTGCACCCAAACTCGGTGCAGGCGCTGGCTGGTTTCGAAGCCGAGGAAGCCGCCGGCGTACCGATGGATGCGGCTGAGCGGCGCTACAAAGACGCCAGCCACAAACCCGAGCTGCTGGTCGCCATCATGGATACCGACGCCCTCGCCGGTTTCGCCGAGACCGCCCAGACCGCTGATTTCCTGGAAAAGCTGGGCTGGAAACCAGCGCTGGCCTGGGTGCCGCGGCTGCGCGAGGGGCAGCTGGAATCGGTGGTCACCGAGATGCTCGGCCTACGCGACGCCGATGCGCTGTCGTACGGGGAGCTGGTCGAGGCCTGCCACGCGGAGGGATCGCCGCGCGCGTACACGATCGCGGAGCTCGCCGACCGCTATCCCGGTGACCCAGGCGTGCTGGTCGCACTGACCCTCAACTACGTGCGGCTGTCCGCGGACGAGGGCATCTACCTCGCCGCCGGCAGCCCGCACGCGTACGTCCGAGGTGCCGGCATGGAGATCATGGCCGCTTCGGACAATGTCCTGCGCGGTGGCCTGACCAGCAAGTATGTCGATGTGGACGAGTTGCTCCGGATCATGGACTTCACGGCCGAGCCGCCGCCGTACGTGCTGCCGGACGCCGTTGGTCGTACGGCATCTCGCTGGGACACGCCTACCGCTGAGTTCGCGCTGTCCGAGGTCGACCCGACCCCGGCTCCCGTCGTACTGCCCGGCACCGGTGGCCCGCGGGTGTTGTTCTGTCTGCAGGGGGAGGCCACTGTCTCTAACGGCATTGATGAGCTGACGCTGCGCTCCGGCGAGTCGGCGTGGTCGCCGGCGTCGGACCCGGAGCTGACCGCCACCAGCTCCGACACCGCCCGCCTCTTCGTCGCTACCGTCGCGGACGCATAGACCGGGGGAAGGCGTCCTTAAACGCCGTACGCCGAAAAGCGCTGCGGCGCGATTCTGTCGGTCCCCGTCCCGATCCTGGTCGTGTTGGCGAACCACGACCAGGAGGCAGTGATGGGAATGCGGACGACTGCGGGTTTCGAGGGCGACGAACCGGACCTGGGGCGGCTGGACCGCGAGGTGGAGGGGGTGCCGGATCAGGAGACCGCGCCGCTGCCGGACGAGTGCCTGCCCTGCTATCTCTACCGGATGGTGGACACCCAGGAGTGCGAGCGGGACTTCCGGTGGGTGCACCGCTGGCAGCACGCGCAGCTCGCCCGGCTGGCCGGGCTGGATGACTGGCTGAATGAGCGTGGCGGCCACTGCGACTGCGAGGTGCTCTACTACGCCTTCCGCGACTTCTTCGGGGGCGAGCCGCCGGTCGGCGGGCTGCCCCCGTGTACGCATGGGCCGCTGGCCCGGCCGCAGGACGCCCGGATGTGGCCGGGCGTCAACTAGCGTCCTGCGTCTGAGGTTCGCTACTTTCTCCGGCGCCCAGACGGCGACTGAGAGCACCGGAGAATCGCCCACATACGCACCAGTATGAGGGCGATCCTCCGGCGCACTCAGATCACCGTCTGGATCACCGAATAAAGCAACGAACCTCAGACGCAGGACACTAGAGCCGATTCGCGGATATCCCGCCGAGTGTCTGTACGGCTCGGCGGGACCCGTGTAAAACCCTGATCAACTTGTGTCCCGAGCAGCATTCGTGAGGTGGCCATGTCACGCCTGATCCGGAGTCTTGCTCTTTTTGCCGCTGTCTTTCTCGCGCTGGCGTATGTGGGTGCGCCGGCAACTGAGGCCGCGACTATTTCGACGACCTTCCGGAATCCGCTCAATCCGGGACCTGATCCTTTTATGACGTGGTATCAGGGCAATTACTATCTTTCCACCACGCAGGGCGACGCGATCCGGATCTGGAAAGCGTCGTCGCTGAACCAGTTGCTGGCCGCGCCCGCGCACCAGGTGTGGACCGACAACGACGCCAGCCGCAACCAGCAGATGTGGGCGCCGGAGTTCTATCTTGTCAACGGCCATTGGTATATCTACTACACCGCCGACAACGGCACGGACGCCAACCACCGGGTCTATGTGGTCGAATCGAGCGGCACCGACCCGCTGGGGCCGTATCACTTCAAGGCCAAACTGCAGCCGCCGAACCTGAACCAGTGGGGCATCGACCCGACGTTGTTGCAGCGTAACGGCAGTCTCTATCTCGGATTTTCGAGCAAATTCAACGGCAACAACTCGCTCTACATCGCGCCGCTGTGGAACCCGTGGACGGTCAGTGGCAACGGCGTCTACCTGCCGGCCGCCGGCTGCACCACCGACACCGTCCGAGAGGCGCCGGAGTTTGTGCACAGCGGCGGGAAAACCTGGCTGGTCTATTCGACCTGCGACACCGGCAAGCCGGATTACCAGCTGTGGGAGCAGTCGTTGAACGACGGCGCCGATCCGCTGGTGGCCAGCAACTGGGTGCAGCACTCCGGCGCGGTCTTCTCCCGCAACGACTCGGCCGGGGTGTACGGGCCAGGCCACAACGCGTTCTTCACCTCGCCCGACGGCAGCCAGACCTGGATGGTGTACGGCGCGAAGAACACGTCCGCGTACACGTACGACGGGCGGACGACCCGGGCGCAGAAGATCGGGTTCAACGCCGACGGCAGCCCGAATCTGGGCAGCCCGCTCGCGGCCGGCGCCACCCAGTCGCTGCCGGCCGGCGACCCGGGCGCCATGCAGGGCTGGATCAACGACGACGGCCGTACGAGCGCTGGCGGCAGCGTCGCGTACGCCGGCACCGGTTGGATGTCCGGAGCTGGCTGCGGCGTCCAGTGTTTCTTCGGCGACGACCATTGGGACGGCACTGCCGGCGACACCGCCACGTATTCGTTCACCGGTAAGCAGATCGCGCTGCTTTCGGAACGGGACACGAACTACGGTCTGGCCGCGCTGTCTGTTGACGGCGGCGCCGAAACAACGATCGACCTCTACTCGGCCAACCGAGCGGGCGAACAGGTGAACTACGTCAGCCCGGTGCTCTCGGCCGGCGCCCACACGCTGCGGATCCGGGTCACCGGCAACAAGAACGGCAGCTCCGCCGGCACCTTGATCGAAATCGACCGCGCGGAGGTCTATTGCTAGAGCCTAACCATACGATGCGATCGGGGAGTGGACGATCGCTGGAGGTTTCATGCTCGCGCTGCGTCGCGCACGGCTGGTCAGTCTGACCGGATCCGGTTCGGTGGGCGGGTTGGTCGACGTGCTCATCGCCGACGGCCGGGTCCGGGCGATCGGGACGGCGGCGGATCTCGCGCCGTACGTGGGAAAGGCCGAGACCGTCGACCTCGACGGCCGGTATGTGCTGCCCGGACTTTGGGACAGTCACGTACATTTCGGGCAGTGGGCGGTGTCTCGGCAGCGGCTCGACCTCACCGGCGCGACCAGTGCCGCGGCGGTGTGTGCGCTGGTTGCCGAGCGGGCGGCCGGCGTCGACGGCCCGGTGGTTGGCTACGGCTTCCGGGATGCGCTGTGGCCGGACGGGCCGCACAGAGATGCCCTGGACGCGGTCGCGCCGGGGGTGCCGGTTTTCTTGGCGGCCAACGATCTGCACAGCGGCTGGTATAACTCGGCCGCTTTGCGGCTCGTTGGTCACGCCGACCATCCGACCGGCCTGCTCCGGGAGTCCGCCTTCATGGCCGCGCTGCTGGCCACCCCCGGGCTGTCGCCGGATCGGCTGGACGCGGCCGTTCACCAGGCCGCGAAAGCCGCCGCGGCTCGCGGAATCGTCGGCGTTGTCGAGCTGGAACACGACTTCAACGTCGCCGCCTGGACTCGGCGGGTACGGGCCGGCACGACCTTCCTCCGGGTCGAATGCGGTGTCTACAAAGCGCATTTGGACGACGCGATTGAGCGCGGATGGCGTACCGGCGACGTTCAGCCGGACACTGGCGGGCTGGTGGAAATGGGCCGGCTGAAGGTCATCACCGACGGCTCGCTGAACACCCGTACGGCGTACTGTCACCAGCCTTACCTTGACAGTGCTGGAAAAGAAATCGGCCGTGGCGACTTGGTGGTGCCGCCGAAAGAACTCGTTCCGCTGATGCGCCGAGCGGCCGCCCACGGCATCGATGCGGCTGTTCATGCGATTGGTGACCACGCGAACACGCTGGCTCTGGACGCGTACGAACAGGTCGGCTGCGGTGGCAGCATCGAGCACGCGCAACTGCTGACCATCGATGATTTCCGCCGGTTCGCAGACCTGGATCTGGTCGCCAGCGTCCAGCCGCAGCACGCGGTCGACGACCGCGAGGTGGCGGACCGCTACTGGCCCGGCCGTACGGACCGTGCTTTTGCTTACGCGGCCTTGCTTTCTGCTGGCGTACGACTGGCCCTGGGCTCGGACGCGCCGGTCGCGCCGCTGGATCCGTGGATTTCGGTGGCCGCGGCGGTGCAACGCAGCGACGACGACCGGCCGTCCTGGCATCCCGAGCAGGAGCTGCCAGCCTCGGCGGCGCTCGCTGCCTCGACCCGCGGTCGCCGGTTGGTACGGGTCGGGGAGGTCGCGGATCTGGTGATCACGGAGGAAAATCCGCTGGAGGTGGCGGCCCCCAAGCTCCGGTCGATGTCGGTTTTCGGGACTCTGCTGGCAGGTTCGTGGACGACCGATGCCTGACGTAGTCGTCGTCGGTGCCGGCGTGATGGGCTCGGCGGCCGCCTGGGCGCTGGCCGAGGCAGGTCGCGAAGTCGTCGTACTGGAAAGGTTCACCGCTGGCCATGACCGGGCCGGATCGCACGGCGAGACTCGGCTTTTTCGTCTGGTCTATGACACGGTCGACTACATCAGGCTGGCGAAAGAAGCATTGTCGCAATGGCGCCAGTTGGAGTCGCTGACCGGTCGAGCGCTGCTGGAAACCACCGGCGGAGTCGAGCACGGCATGGCGCCGCAAGAGTTGCGCAGACTGCTGGAAGCACTGGCGGTGGAGCACGTCGACGCGGAGGTGCTGGACGCGGCGGAGGCGGGCCGGCGGTGGCCGGGCATGCGATTCGCCGATCCGGTGCTTTTCCAACCTGAGGCTGGTCGGCTGAAGGCCGCCGATGCGATCGCCGCTTTTCACTCCGCCGAAGCCGATTTCCGCTTTGAGCAACAGGTTGAGCGGATCGACGTGGTCGGCGACGATGGTCCGGTCGATATTCACACCGCGTCGGGCACCGTCAGGGCTCCGCGGGTCATCGTCGCCGCTGGTCCCTGGACGCCCGCATTGGTAGGAAAACTGCCCGCTCTCAGAGTCACGCAGGAACAGCCGCGGCATTTCCGTCCGATTCACGACGACATCGCCTGGCCGAATTTCGTGCATTGGCGAAAGGGCGGCTTTGATACCTACGGGCTGCTCGCTCCGGGCGAGGGCGTGAAAGTCGGCTTTCACGCCGGCGGGCCGGTCGTCGATCCGGACAGTCGCGACTTCCAGCCGGACCCAGTGGCCGATCGGGCCTTGCGGGCGTACGTCCAGGACTGGTTTCCCGGGCTGGACGCGCAGGACTCGACGCCGGTCAGCTGTCTTTACGACAACACCGCGTCCGCTGACTTCGTCATCGACCAACTTGGGCCGGTCACCGTGGCCTGCGGTTTCTCCGGCCACGGCTTCAAGTTCGCGCCGGCGATCGGCCAGCTGCTGGCCGGCATGGCGCTCGGGACAGCGCGCCCACCGGACCGGTTCACCCAGGCCGGCACCATCGGGCAACCCTGAGGCAACCTTGACATTGCTCTGCTAAGGTTGACCTCGATGAACCTGCTCACGATCCAGGAAGCCGCGGAGACCACCGGGTGGTCGCCGCGGATGCTGCGTTACATCGAGCAGGCCGGACTGGTCGCCGCTGGCCGGTCCGAGTCGGGCTACCGGCTGTATGGGCCGGAGCAACTGCAACGCCTACGTACGCTGCGGGAACTGCTCAACGACTACGGCATCAGCCTCACCGAGGTCGGGTTCGCGCAGCGCCTGCGCACCGACGCGGAGCTGGCGGCGGCCGTACAGAACTGGTTCACCGCCGAACCCGCCCGTCCGGCCGAGGTGCTGCCGTCGGATTGGCTCGCGTACGAGCAAAACAAGCACCAGAACCTGTTGGAAGGCCTCGCGGCAACGTCCTGACGGCCCGCCCGCGTACCCACTCAAGGAGACACATGAGCACGACCACGGGTGACTTCAAGGTCGCCGACCTCTCGCTGGCCGCGTTTGGCCGCAAGGAGATCAAGCTGGCCGAGCACGAGATGCCCGGCCTGATGTCGATCCGCGCCGAGTACGCCAAGACCCAGCCGCTCAAGGGCGCTCGGATCATGGGCTCGCTGCACATGACCATCCAGACCGCCGTACTGATCGAGACGCTGGTCGAGCTGGGTGCCACCGTGCGCTGGGTGTCCTGCAACATCTTCTCCACCCAGGACCACGCGGCGGCCGCCGTCGCGGTCGGCCCGAACGGCACCCCGGAGAACCCGCAGGGCGTGCCGGTTTTCGCCTGGAAGGGCGAGACGCTGGAGGAGTACTGGTGGTGCACCGACCAGGCGATGAGCTGGCCCGGTGAGGCCGGCCCGAACATGATCCTGGACGACGGCGGCGACGCCACCATGCTGGTCCACAAGGGCGTCGAGTTCGAGGCCGCCGGTGCCGTGCCGCAGCCCGACGACAGTGACCCCGAGGAATACCACGTGGTCCTGGAGACGCTGCGCAAGTCGCTCGCGACCGACAAGCAGCGGTTCACCACGATGGCGGCCGGCATCAAGGGCGTCACCGAGGAGACCACCACCGGTGTGCACCGGTTGTACGAGATGCACAAGGCCGGCACGCTGCTGTTCCCGGCGATCAACGTGAACGACTCGGTCACCAAGTCCAAGTTCGACAACAAGTACGGTTGCCGGCACTCGCTGATCGACGGCATCAACCGGGCCACCGACACCCTGATCGGCGGCAAGGTCGCGCTGGTCTGCGGCTATGGCGACGTGGGCAAGGGCTGCGCGGAGTCGCTGCGCGGCCAGGGCGCCCGGGTGATCATCACCGAGATCGACCCGATCTGCGCGCTGCAGGCGGCGATGGACGGCTACCAGGTCACCACCGTCGAAGACGTGATCTCCATCGTCGACATCTTCGTGACCACGACCGGCAACAAGGACATCATCACCGCTGCCCACATGGAGCAGATGAAGCACCAGGCGATCGTCGGCAACATCGGTCACTTCGACAACGAGATCGACATCGCGGGCCTTGCCAAGCTGCCCGGCATCAAGCGGGACGAGATCAAGCCGCAGGTCCACGAGTGGACCTTCGCCGATGGCCACACGATCATCATGCTGTCCGAGGGTCGGCTGCTGAACCTGGGCAACGCCACCGGTCACCCGAGCTTCGTGATGAGCAACTCCTTCGCGAACCAGACCATCGCTCAGGTCGAGCTGTTCACCAAGCAGGGTGAGTACGACAAGCAGGTCTACGTGCTGCCCAAGCACCTCGACGAGAAGGTCGCGCGCCTGCACCTGGACGCTCTCGGCGTCAAGCTGACCGAGCTGTCCAAGGACCAGGCCGACTACATCGGCGTAGCCGTCGAAGGCCCGTACAAGCCGGACACCTACCGCTACTAGAGGTTCCTGTCTCATCCTTGGCCGCGATGCTTCATCGCGTGCGCCACGCGCACGCAATGAGGCATCGCGGCCGCTGCGTAGCCAAGTCCGTGGGGGAAATGTGAGCAGGCAGCGAGCCCGGTCGGATATCGCCGATCCGGCGTTGGCCGACCAAGGCGCGGCCCGGATCGGCCGCAGCGAGCGGTCCATGCCGGTGTTGCGGGCGATCCGCGCCGGTTTCGCCGAGAAGCGGCCGCTTACGGGTCTGACCATCGCGGCCTGCCTGCACGTCACCGCGGAGACCGCGATCCTGGTGCGGACTCTCACGGCCGGCGGCGCGCAAGTGCGGCTGGCCGCCTCCAACCCGCTGTCCACTCAGGACGACGTGGCGGCCGCGCTGGCCGGGCAGCCGGAGGTCACCGTCTTCGCCCGTCGCGGTGTCCCGCCAACCGAGTATCACCAGCATGTCGACGCGGCCATCGGCGCCGGGCCAGCGCTGGTGATCGACAACGGCTGCGACCTCTCAGTGGCCCTGCACACTGACCACAAAGAGCTCGCCGCGGGCGTGATAGCCGGCTGTGAGGACACTCCGACCGGCGTCCTGCGGCTGCGCGCGATGGCCGCCGAGCGGGCCCTGGGCTATCCGGTGGTGGCCCTGGACGACACCCCGACCCGTCGGCTCGCCGACCACCGGCATGGCACCGGGCAGTCGTGCGTGGACGCGATCCTGCGGTCGACGAACATCCTGCTGGCAGGCCGTACGGTCGTCGTCGCCGGCTTCGGCCCGGTGGGTCGCGGGGTGGCCGAGCGGGTACGCGGCATGGGCGCCATGGTGGTGGTCACCGAGGTCGATCCGGTGCCGGCACTGGATGCCGTGCTGTCCGGCTACCGGGTGCTCCCGATGACCGAGGCCGCGCCGCTCGCCGATGTCGTGGTCACCGCGACCGGCAATCGTGATGTCGTACGCGGCGAGCACCTCGCGGCCCTGCGATCCGGAGCGGTGCTGGCCAACGCCGGCCACTTCGACGTGGAGATCGACGTGCGCTGGCTGCGCGAACACGCGGTGGACGTACGCTCGCCCCGCCCTGCCGTGCAGGAGTTCACCCTCCCCGGGGGCGCCACCGTCTCGCTGCTGGCCGAGGGCCGGATCGCCAACCTCGGCGCGGCCGACGGCAACCCGCCCGCGGTGATGGACCTGGCTTTCGCCGAGCAGGCGCTCACGGTCGGCTGGCTGGCCAGCCGCGACCGGTTGCCGGTCGGCGTCCATCGGGTCCCGTCCGACGTGGGCACCGAGATCGCCACGCTGGAGCTGGACGGCCTCGGCGTACGGATCGATGACCTCAACGCGGACCAGCGGCGCTACCTCTCGGCCTGGCAGGGATCGTGGGAAGCGTGACGATCCGGCGGGCCGGCGCCCCAGACGTGCCGGCGCTGGCCGAAATGCGCCACGAGTGGACCGTCGAGTGGTCGGATGGCGAGACGGTCGACGACCCGGACTACCGCGCTCGGTTCGCCGCGTGGTTCGCTGCCGAGCCGGGTCGGCTCTGGTGGGTCGCGCAAGACGGGCCGGCCACGGTCGGCATGCTGAACATGGTCGTCTTCACCCGGATGCCCCGACCCGGCCGCCCGGTGAGCCGCTGGGGTTATATCGCGAATGTGTTCGTACGCCCAAAATATCGTGATGCTGGCGCCGGTCGAGAGCTGCTGGACGCGGCGATCGCGTACGCGCGCGATGAGGACTTCGCCCGCCTGGTGCTCAGCCCCTCCGAGCGATCCGTCCCGTTCTACCGCCGCGCCGGTTTCGGCCCCGCCGACAACCTGCTGCGCTGGGAAGGCTAGCCAACACCGCGTCTGTTTACCGCCAGCGCGGGGTGGACTGAGGTGAGAAGGTGGCCGTACCAAAGGAAAACGCGAGGAGACTTCCTAATGGCACGGGCATATTTCAGTACGGTGATGGGAAAGTCGGCGGACGCGGTGTGGTCCGAGATTCGGTCGTTCGACGACTACGAATGGGCCGGGACGGTCAGTGAGACCGCGATGGAAGACGGCCGGCCCGGTGACGCGGTGGGTGGGGTGCGGCGCATTGTGGCCGCCGACCGGCAGATGCGGCAGCGGCTGCTCGCGCACTCGGACGTGGATCGCAGCTATACGTACGAATTCTGCGACCCCAATCCGTATCCAGTACGCGACTATCGAGCCACTCTGCGAGTCACACCGGTCACCGACACCGGTCAGGCTTTCGTGGAATGGTGGGCCACCTTCGACTGCGCGGAACACGAAATCGACAAGTGGACGAAGCATTTCGAGCAGACCGGTTTCGCCACCTGGCTCGGCTCCCTGCGTACTCGCCTCCAGGCCTGAATTTCGCCAGTCAGCGTATAAAAAAGCAATGCCACATTATTGACCATCAATAATGTGGCATTGCTGTTTGACGATTAGGATGGGTCAGCGGAACCGTGGCAGCGCTTGTATTTCTTGCCGGAGCCACAGGGGCAGGGCGCGTTGCGGGGGGTCTGCTTGCCGCCGACCTTCTGGCCGGGAGACGCCTGCTTGCCGGTGGTGACGGTGGAGCGGGTGCCGCGCGGCTGGTCCTGGACGGCCGGCATGATGATTGTCGGCGCCTCCGAGTCCAGGCTCGGCGCTGAATACTCCATCCGCTGCGGGGTGTGCGGGCCAAGGCCCTTCGCGGACAGGTGCGGGGCGTCGGCGTGGCCGTTCTCGGTGTGCTCGGCGGCTTCGGCCTCGTCCTGCTGGACCTGCACCTCGACGTTGAAGAGGAAGCCGACAGCGTCCTCCTTGATCCCGTCCATCATGGTCTGGAACAGGTCGAAACCCTCGCGCTGGTATTCCACCAGCGGGTCCCTCTGCGCGTACGCCCGCAGCCCGATGCCCTCCTGCAGGTAGTCCATCTCGTACAGGTGCTCGCGCCACTTGCGGTCGAACACCGACAGCAGCACCTGCCGCTCCAGCTCACGCATCGGCTCGGAGCCGATCTGCGCCTCACGCTTTTCGTACGCGTCGTGGGCGTCCTCGCGGATCTTGGCGACCAGGAACTCGGCGTCGACCGCTTCCCGCCCGCCGGCCTCATCCTCCAGCTCGGCGAGAGTGGCCGACAGCGGAAAGAGCTGCTTCAGCGCGGTGACCAGGCCGTCCAGGTCCCATTCCTCGGCGTAGCCCTCGTTGGTGGCACCGAGAATGTACGCCTCGATAACGTCGTCGATCATGGTCCGGATCTGATCGTGCAGGTCAGCGCCTTCGAGGACCTTCTTGCGCTGCTTGTAGACGACCTGGCGCTGCTCGTTGAGCACCTCGTCATATTTCAGGACGTTCTTGCGGATCTCCGCGTTCTGCTGCTCCAGCTGCGTCTGCGCGGTCAGGATCTGCCGGGTGACCAGCTTGGACTCGATCGGCACGTCGTCCGGGATGTTGAAGCGATCCATGATCGCCTCGACCGCGTTCGCGTTGAAGCGCTGCATCAGGTCGTCACCCAGCGACAGGTAGAACCGGGACGCCCCCGGGTCACCCTGCCGGCCGGACCGGCCGCGCAGCTGGTTGTCGATCCGCCGCGACTCGTGCCGCTCGGTGCCAAGGACGTAGAGGCCGCCAGCGTCCAGGACCTCTTCCGCCTCCGCGGACGACTCGGCCTTCGCCTTCTTGAGCGCGCGTTCGTACGCCTGCGGATAGTCCTCGGACTCCGGGTCGATGCCGCGGTTGCGCAGCTCGCTCTCGGCCGAGTCCTCCGGGTTGCCGCCGAGCAGGATGTCGGTGCCACGACCGGCCATGTTGGTCGCCACCGTGACCGCGCCGAGCCGGCCGGCCTGCGCGACGATCTGGGCTTCCTTCTCGTGGAACTTCGCGTTCAGCACCTTGTGGGCGACCCCGCGGCGCAGCAGCATCTCCGACAGCACCTGGGATTTCTCGACACTGACCGTGCCCACCAGGATCGGCTGGCCGGCCCGGTTCCGCTCGACGATGTCCTCGACGACCGCGTTGTACTTGGCCAGCTCGGTCTTGTAGATGACATCCGGGCTGTCCTTGCGCTGCATCGGCTTGTGGGTCGGGATCTGCACGACGCCGACCTTGTAGACCTTGTGGAACTCCGAGGCCTCGGTGTACGCCGTTCCGGTCATGCCGGACAGCTTGTTGTACATCCGGAAGTAGTTCTGCAGCGTGATCGTGGCGAGCGTCTGGTTCTCGTCCTTGATCGGCACCTTCTCTTTGGCCTCGATGGCCTGGTGCATGCCCTCGTTGTAGCGCCGGCCAGCCAGGATGCGGCCGGTGTGCTCGTCGACGATCAGCACCTCGTCGTCGATCACGACGTAGTCGCGGTCCTTCTTGTAGAGCGAATGCGCCTTCAGTGCGTTGTTCAGGTAGCCGATCAGCGGCGTGTGCAGCGACTCGTACAGGTTGTCGATGCCGAGTTGGTCCTCGACCTTGGTGACGCCGTCCTCGTGGATGCTGACCGACCGCTTCTTCTCGTCTACCGAGTAGTCGCCGGTCTGCGGCGTCTTCTTCACGCTGTCGGCCGCCTCGCCGCGGACCAGCTTGGGCACGATCCGGGCGAACTCGGAATACCAACGGCCGGACTGCTCGGCCGGGCCGGAGATGATCAGCGGCGTACGGGCCTCGTCGATCAGGATCGAGTCGACCTCGTCGACGATGCAGAAGTTGTGACCGCGCTGGACGAGCTCCTCGCCGGACCACGCCATGTTGTCGCGCAGGTAGTCGAAGCCGAACTCGTTGTTCGTGCCGTACGTGATGTCGGCGTTGTACGCCTCGCGGCGCTCGTCCGGGGTCATCTGGGCCAGGATCACGCCCACCTTCAGGCCAAGGAAACGGTGCACCTGGCCCATCCACTCGGCGTCCCGGGAGGCCAGGTAGTCGTTCACCGTGACCACGTGCACACCCTCGCCGGATAAGGCGTTCAGATACGCCGGGAGGGTGGCGACCAGCGTCTTGCCCTCACCGGTCCGCATCTCGGCGATGTTGCCCTTGTGCAGAGCCGCGCCGCCCATCAGCTGTACGTCGTAGTGCCGCTGGCCGAGGACCCGTTTGGCCGCCTCGCGTACGGTCGCGAAGGCCTCCGGCAGCAGGTCGTCCAGGCTCTCGCCCTCGTCGTGTCGCTCGCGGTACTCATCGGTCTTGGCAGCGAGTTCCTCGTCGCTCAGGTCGAGGAACTCGTCTTCGATCGCGCTGACGGTGTCCGCGAGCGACTTGAGCCGGCGCACGATGCGGCCTTCGCCGACGCTGAGGATCTTCTGAAGGATGGGCACGGATGACTCTCTCGCATTGGTGGCAGCAGCAGGCAACACCCCGATGGACGGGGTGACGCGCCCCCATCGTATGCCGAACAGGACACGCCGCTACGCCCGATGGACAACACGGCGACAATTCGCCTCCAACCAGGTCCGATCCGGCCGGTGGCGGGAACTCACGCGACAGGCCGCACGTTGGGCGGCAGGATCCTGTGGATGGACGACCTGACAATCGCCACCGACGGCCTGGTCCTTCGGCCACCCACCGAAGCGGACATCCCGGACATCGTCGCGGCCTGCTCCGACGCGCTGACTCAGCGCTGGCTCCCGAACCCTGCCCGCGCCATACCAGGAAAAGGACGCCCATGCGTTCGTCACCTCCAGCGCGCCGGCGCTGATCGAGCGAGGTGGCCGGACGTGGTCGGTGCTGGATGCCGGCACCGGACGGCTGCTGGGCAATGTCGGCGTGCCGCGGGTCGCGCCCGCCGACGGGGTGGCTGAGGTCGGCTACTGGGTGGCGCCGTGGGCGCGCCGGCAGCGGGTCGCGGCCCGGGCTGCCGTCGCCGCGACGAAGTGGGCCTTCGCACACGGTTCCGGCCGGGTCGAGCTGATGACTGACGTACGGAACACACCGAGCCAACGGGTGGCGATCGCGGCCGGCTTCGTCCGCGAGTCGGTCCGTACGAGCGCCGGCACCGACCGCGACGGCTCCCGAACGGACCTGATCTGCTGGCGCCGACTGCCCGGCGACCCGGACGGCCCGTCGAAACGGCTGCTCCCCGACCTGCGGCCGAGGGTCTCACCGACGGAGTCGTCCTCATCCGTACGCCCGTTCCCGGCGACGCTCAGGGTTTGTTGGAGTGTCAGCGGGACGCGCAGACCCAGCGCTGGCTGTTCCAGCCGCGTGAGCTGACCTTGGAAACCGTGGGAAAGCGGATCGCCGAGGCGGAGGCGAACCTGCTCGGCGGTCGCTCGGCGCAGTTCAGCATTGTGGAGGTGGCGACCGGTGCGGTCTGCGGCGACTGCACGGTTGGCCTGGCGATGCCGGAGATCGGCCTCGCGAACCTCGGTTACATGGTGCATCCGGCTTTTCGCGGCCGCGGCTATGCGACCCGAGCGGCTCGGCTCGCGGCCGACTGGGCGATGACCGTGCCGGCCATTGGCCGATTGGAGGCCAGCGCGGTGGTACGGAACGAAGCGAGCCTTCGTGTCATCGAAAAGGCCGGCTTCACCTACGAAGGTGTGCTGCGCGGCTTCCTGCCGAATCCAGTGGGACCCCGCTGGGACACCGGCGTCAGCTCCCGAACGAGGTGACTTTTCCCGGTGCGCAAGGACCCCTCACCTCGGCGTAGGGGGCCCTTGCGGCCGGCGAAACACCTAACAGTCTTGCCGATTGCCTGATTTTTGGCCTTACTGAAGGATAAAAACGCTACATCCGGGCGGCGCCGACGGCGCTGGCTGCGTCAGCGTACGACATGGCTTCGACCAGTCGGATGACGCCGTAGTCGTAGCCCTTTCGCCTATACACCACGCTTGGGCGCCCGGAATCCTTGTCATGAAAGAGAAAGAAGTCGTGTCCGACCAGCTCCATCTCGAAGAGAGCCTGGTCGATGGTCATCGGATCGGCGCCGTGTTCCTTTTCCCGGACGATCCGTCCCGGTCCGTCGCCAATGTGCTCGAGTTCCAGCTCGTCGTCCGTCAGGTCCATGACCGCGGACGTCACCGCCGTGCCGTTCCCGGACGGTTGCAGGTCGGTGTTCTGCTCGAGACCGGCCAGCGACTGGCCCACTCTGGCCTCGATGCCCGCGGTCGCCTCGGCGACCGAGGTGGGGCGGCGCAGGCCGCGGTGCACGCGGCGGCGGTCGGCGGACCGGCGGAGCCGGCCTTCCAGCTTGCCGATGGCCGAGTCCAGTGCGGAGTAGAAGTCTCCGGCGCAGGCTTCGCTGCGCACCACCGGACCGCGGGACTTGACAGTGATCTCGACCCGCTGACACGACGCCGCCTGGCGCCGGTTGGGTTCGTGGAAAAGCTCGACATCGATTCTGATCAGTTTGTGGTCGTACCGTCCGACTTTTTCGAGCTTGTCACTGGCGTGCTGGCGGTAATGGTCAGGTACCTCGACGTTACGGCCCTTGACAACAATGTCCACGCGTGACCTCCACATCTGATAGTGCCGGTTCGCATTTGTGCCCGGCTAGACGTTGCGGATCCCCCCGGAAACGCAGCGGGGATAAAGAGTGCTGGCCGCCTCCTCCCGCGCACCAGATGCGCTCTCTCGAGACTGAAGTAGTTCCGGACAAATGACGCTAACGGGTATTCGGCCTCCCGTCACCCCCCAGCTGTAAATCCACTGTCCGCATCGAGTGTCATCCACATGACCGGTCCGTTTCAATAGCCAGCCACCCCCGAGTCACCTCGCCTCCACCTGCAAGATCAGTCTGCGTCGGCCACCGCCGATCCGATATGCGCGAACCGTTTGACCGTCGCCGCGACGACGGCGGCGTGGCTCGGGGCAGCACCGGCGCCGGTGAGGACGCGACTGACCTCCGCGAGGGTCGCCCCGGTGGTGACCAGGTCATCGACGATGACGACCACACAGTCCTGTTTCAGCGCCGCCCGCGCACTTCTTCGTACCGCGAACGCACCACTGCGGTTCGCCGCCCGCTCGGCCGACGACAAGCCGGCCGAGTCCGGTCGCGGCCGCGCGACCAATGCGTCGAGCACCTGGCAACGCTGCCCGTTGGCGCGCAGCCGGCGGCCCACCTGGGCAGCCAACGGCCGCAGGTGGTCGCCCCCGCGCGCCCGCGCGGCGGCTGCCGTAGACGGCACCGGCACGAGCAGGATCTGTGGCCGGACGGACTGCTGCGACACCGGCCGATCTGGGCACCCGGCCAGCACCGCACTCGCCAAAGCCTCGCCGAGCGACCTCGCCAGCCGATGCCGGCCACGCTCCTTATATGCCAACAGAACCGCGCGCGGTGGACCCCCATAACTTGTCACCGCAAAACAACGAGGCATCCCCTCCGGGCACGGCGTCGGCACCACCTCCTGTGCTGGCTGCCGCAACCACCAGCCACACCTCTCGCAAAGTGCCGCGCCCGGCAGCCGGCAACCCGCGCAGCGGGTCGGAAACACCAGGTCGGCAAGCGCCTTCAGAAGATCCAGGATGGTGGTCATGCCCGCAATCTTCGCCGGGTTTGTGCGCCTCTTCCTGGTTGGAGTTCTTTTCTGTGGACGAAAAGTGACACTGTGGATAACCGGGTCTTTGTAAAATTCCGTGTTAAGGCGGGTATTCAGGTGTCACTTGAGTCGCAGGGGTAACCGGCGGTCCGGCGTACAGGACGCCAATCCCAAGATGTGGACCAGAATCCGGTCAGGCACATTCCGCTGTTCTTAGTGGGACCGGTGGGATCAACTTTCACCGCCAGTGACCAATTTTCGCGAACATCGCCACCCACCATGTCCGTTTGTAACATTGTTGCCCATCCAGAACCCTCGCCGCCCTGTACCCAAGCCGCACCCCACCCGTCGACCCCGTTCTTCCTTGAGGCTCCGCCCCAAGGGCACCCCACCCGCTGCACAATCGGATTCCGATTGTGCAGTTCTACATAGGGGTGCGGCGCGAAACTGTCGTACCCACCCCGAAAAATCGCCCCCACCCAGTGACGGGTGGGGGGCGGGTTCGAGGACCAATGTTCAACTAAAAATCAAGGTCCACCTCTCGACCCGCCCCCGCCCGTTCAAAGGGAGGGGGAAAGAAAAACAGACACCTACGACAATTTCGCGCCGCACCGGGTGAAAAGCGGGAAGAAAATCAGCCGGGATAGAAGACGCCCGTGCCGGGGATGAGGTGGCTGTTGTCGGGAGAGGCCCAGCCGCGTTGGAAGGATTGGTAGACGTAGCCGCCCGAGGTGACGAGGGTCCGGTTGGGGACGGCGGCGATCTGGGTGGGTACGTCGTGCAGGCCGACGGCGAGGGTGATCTGTTCGCCGGAGCCGTCGGCGACGATCTCGTTCTGGACGACTTCGCCGCGGCGGCCGATGGTGAGCAGGGCATTGTCGCCGGTCCACGCGACGTCGGTGGCGCCGGTGAGTTTGCTGGAGATGACCCGCAGGCTGGTCACGGCGGCGCTGAAAGTGCCGGCTTGGAAGACGCCGACCAGCACTTGGCCGACCGATCCGTCCGAGACCACCAGGGCCAGGTGGACGCCGTCGGGGGCCAGTCGTACGGCCACCAGCCGGCCGGATTTGCCGAGGATGGCGGCCAGTCCCGGGGCACCGGCGGTGATGACGGGGTGGTCCATCGGCGCGTAGCCGATTTCGCGGCCGTCGACCGCGGCCAACGCGCCGCTGTGGTCCGGTTCCCAGGTCGGCGCCGAGACCGTTCCGGCGGTTAGTACGGGACGCAGCGGACCGGCGGACGGGCCGGTGAACAGGGTCTGCCGGCCGCCGGCCGCGGACCGGACCATCGCGACCGCGCCGCCGTCGATGGACATGGCGGCGGAGCGTACGCCGGTGGCCGCGGACACCGCGGAAGGCACATCTGGTGCATCCGGCGCGTCCAGCACCTTCTGCACCACCCCGCCGACGATCCGGAACGGATCCAGATGGGCGGTGGCCGCGGACGGGTCGTACTGGTTCTGGATCTGCTTGACGGTCGCGCCGGTGCCGATCGACGTCACTTGACGACCGTCGACGAGCAGTTGTACGGACCCGCCGGCCACGCCGCCGACGGCGCCCTTCATGGACCAGACGAACTGCGCCACCATGCCGGCGACCAGGTTCTGCGGTGTCAAAGCGGCATCCGACGACACGTCGACGGCAACGTCCTGGTCCTCCTGGATGACGTTGCCACGCAGCCGGGTGCTCGCCGGGATCGCGGTCTTCACTGCCCCCGTCAACCACGGCGAAGGCCCGGCGATCAGCAGCCGCATCGCAGCCGTCCAGCGGTCGCTGAGCGAAGTTGAGGCGTCCAGATAACGGATGTCGGGCACCAGCCGCTGACCGGTCGGGTCGAGGAAATAGAGCGGCACCGGCACGTACGACTGGGAGAAGAAGTCGCTCCGGAACAGCACGTCGGCGGGTGGGTTGTCGATCCGCCACAGGCCGTCGGCGCGGTTGAGCTGGACGGTCACGTCAACGGTCGCCGGTTGCGGGGTGAAGGTGCCGTCGGCGTTCAGCAGGCCGACCTGGGAACCGGTGATGCGGACCTGGCCGGAGTCGGGCTTGCCGACCGAAGCCACCGCCGTCTGGCTGAAGACGCGTAGTGGCCCGGTCGGGGCCCAACGCTGGTTGGCCGGCGACAGGAAGTTCTTGGCCGCCGCATATGAGTTCTCCGGAGTGGTCGCCAACGCCAACAGGAAGCCCTCGACGCTCTGGACGGCCGTGCCGTCCTTGCGCGGCGCGGACGGCTCGGAGTGCACGTTGGACGGGTCCGGCTGGTCGGCGCCGCCGGGCGCGATCTGCCGGAGCACCACCGGATGCCCGGAGTCCGGGACACCACACGCGGTGAGCACGAGCACCGCGGCCACCACGCCGGCGACCAGCGCGGCCCACCGCCTAGTGGTCTGTCTAGGCGCACCGGGGAACCGCCCCCGTACAACAGAGGAATCCCAAACAGCAGACAGACCACTAGCCACGACTGACCTCGGCACTCGGGTGGGAGCTGGGCGGTCCGAACTCCAGCGGCAGTGGCGACTCGCTGATCTCGTCGCCGGCCCGCAGCGGCAGCGTCAGCCGGAACACCGCGCCGACACCGGTCTCGCCGTACGCCTGCAGCCACCCGCCATGCAGGTGGGCGTCCTCGCGAGCGATCGACAGGCCGAGGCCGGTGCCGCCGGTCTGCCGCGCCCGGGACGGGTCGGCTCGCCAGAACCGGTCGAAAACGGTTTCAGCATCCTTCGGCGCGATGCCGACCCCGTAGTCGCGTACGGTCACCGCGGCCGTGTCCGCGTTGGCGGCCATCCCGATCTCCACCGGCCGGCCCTCGCCGTGTTCGACGGCGTTGCCCAGCAGGTTCCGCAGGATCCGCTCCACCCGGCGGGCATCCACCTCGGCGACCACCGGGCTCCGCGGTTGGTCGATGCGCACCATGCTGCCGGCCCGGGCGGCCAGCGGCGCGATGGCCCCGACCGCCCGGTTGACCAGTTGGCGCAGGTCGTGCGGCTCGGACTCCAACACGGCGAAACCGGCGTCGTAGCGGGAGATTTCCAGCAGGTCGGTGAGCAGCAACTCGAACCGTTCCACCTCGTTGTAGAGCAGCTCCGCGGACCGCCGGGTCTGCTCGTCGAAGTCGGACCGGACCGAGTGCAGCACCTCGGCCGCCATCCGGATCGTGGTCAACGGCGTCCGCAGCTCGTGCGACACGTCCGACGTGAACTGTCTCTGCAGGCGGGACAGGTCTTCGAGGGCCAGGATCTGCCGTTGCAGGTTGCCGGCCATCTGATTGAACGAGGTGGCCAGCCGGGCCAGGTCGTCCTCGCCGTCCACCTGCATCCGCTCGGCCAGCAGGCCGGCGGACAGCCGCTCGGCGGTCCGGGCCGCCACTCGTACTGGCTGCACGACCTGCCGGGTGACCAGCGCGGCGAGGCCAACCACCAGCAACACCAGCAACCCACCGGTTGCCAGCACCGCGTTCTGTACGAGCGTGATCGTCGTCTGCAGTTCGCTGAGCGGGAAGAAGTAGTAGAGCGCGAACGTGCCGGAGTCGGTCACCACCGGCGCGCCCATCACCAGGTACGGCGAGGTGCTGGCGTCGATTTTGGAGGCGAGCCTGGTGTATTGGTACGCCAGCGCGTCGCTGTTGGTGACCTTGTCCGCCAGTTCCGCCGGCACGTTCGCCCGGCTCGTGTCCAGCTGCCGGGACCACGCGGCCAGGAGCTGTGGATCCGCCGGCTTGAGCAGCACGCCGTACTCGCCGGCGTCGGCACCCGCGTTGCGCGCGGACGAGGACAGCGCGTTGTCGATCTGGGACACGGCGTTCTGCACAGCCGGATCGTTCGGCCCGCCGAGCGTCTGCAACTGCTGCAGCGTGTACTGCTGGCCGGACACGACCTCCTCGGACGCGCTCCGGATCTTGCTGTCCAGCAGGCCGTTGGTGATCTGCTTGATCAGCACGAACCCCAGGACCAGCACGATGATTCCGCAGATCAGCAGGGTCGTGGTGGTGATGCGGACCTGCAGGGACCGGCGCCAGAGCCGCAGCGCCCGGCTGGCCCCGAGCCGCAGCCACCGCACCGGCGACCGGCTGGCCTGCGGACGGGTCGAGGCTGGCGCCGGCTCCATCTCAGTGCGGTCCGGCTTTGTAGCCGACACCGCGTACGGTCAGTACCACCTCGGGCCGCTCCGGGTCCCGCTCAACCTTCGCCCGCAGCCGCTGGACGTGCACGTTGACCAGCCGGGTGTCGGCCGCGTGCCGGTAGCCCCAGACCTTCTCCAGCAGCACCTCGCGGGTGAAGACCTGACGCGGTTTGCGAGCCAGCGCGGTCAGCAGGTCAAACTCCAGCGGCGTCAGGCCGATCGGCGCGCCGTTCCGGCTGACGCTGTGCCCCGGCACGTCGATGGTGACCAGCGAGTCCGGCGGCCCGATGGTGAGCTGCTCCGGCACCCCGTCGTCGCTGCGCCGCAACCTGGCCCGTACCCGCGCGATCAGTTCCTGCGGCTTGAACGGCTTCACCACGTAGTCGTCCGCGCCGGACTCCAGGCCTCGTACGACATCGTTGGTGTCGCTGCGGGCGGTGAGCATCACGATCGGTACGTCGGATTCGGCCCGGATGGCCTGGCAGACCTCGATGCCGCTCATCCCAGGCAGCATCACGTCGAGTAACACCACATCCGGGCGGTCCTCGCGGAACGCCGCCAGCGCCCGCTCGCCGTCAGCCACAAAGGATGGGCTGAAGCCCTCTCCCCGCAGGACGATGCCCAACATCTCGGCGAGTGCCGGGTCGTCGTCGACCACCAGTACGCGTGCTTTCATGTCGACATCGTGGCACTTCCGCAAACCTGAGGCGCAGCAAACCACCCGGTCTGTGTCGTCACGGTCCGTTCGTACGCCCTTCAGGGCTCCTAACTGTCCGTCGTGGCCGGAACAGGTCGGCGGGGCCTGCGCCGTGCGGTGGCCTGCCGCTGCCGGACTGGCGGTGGTGGGAGACGGCCCGCGTCGACGGCTTCGCGGTACGTGTAGGTGCGGTCCTCGGCCGGCAGCGAGACCGGGCCGACCCGGGCCGCGGCACCAGCTCGGCGTACGTCGGCGCCGGCAAGTCCCGCCGCGACGGCCTGTTGCCGGGCCTGCCTGGCCCGCTGGTCGTCGGTGACCTTCTGCTCCAGCGAGTAGATCTCGTGGGTGAAACCGAGGCAGCCGATCTCGGCCTGGACGATCGCGCTGTTGCGGGCGAGCTCGGCCAGGTCGGAGCCCAGGAGAGACTCCCCTTCGTACGGCGCCGGCGCGATCAGCACCACCTCGCCGGCCGCTTCTCGCGCGTACTGCAGGGCAAGGCCGTCCCGCCAGATCAGCCCAGCCAGCGCCGGGACGCTCGGCCGGCCGGTGGCGTCCGCGACCGACTCGGCCAGCTCCGGCCGGCCGGCGACCAGCCGCTCCAGCGGCCGGCGCAACTCGTCCTCGATGCCGTCGGCGGCGAACAGGTTCAGCCGGTCGACGATCAGGGCATCGGGCAGCCGCGGCAGCGTCACGGTCGCCACCGGCGGTCGCAAGACGGGGTTGTTGAGATGGTCGGCGACCGCTTCGGCGAGCTGCCGGCCGGTCACCGCCGGCCGGTCCTCGGTGTCCGGCAGCGCGCCGGACGCGAAGATCCGAATCGCCAGCGCCGGCGCCGCCAACACGAAACCGGGTCGGTCCTGCTGGACCCGCTCCCACCCGTCCACCAGCCAAGCCAGCAGGTCGCGTCGACTGCCGACCTGGACGCCGCGGGCCCGCAGCTGGCCGATCGCGGCGGCGATCCGGGCCGGCGGCGGCTCCACCGGGCGTGGTTGGGGCGCCACCGACCGGACGCTGGACAGGGGCGGGAGGTGTTCGCGCAGCCAGTGTTGGTGGCCGAAGGTGTCGATCTCGACGCCGCCCGTCCAGCCCGCATAGCCGTCCCAGCCGGTCATCGGGCCGCCTCCAGGTCCGGTCGTACGCGCAGATGGATCTCCCAGGTCCACGGCTCCATCAGGTAACCGGCGTCTTCCCACACGTCGAGCTGGATGACGCCGTGGGTGCGCTGCCAGCCGACCACGAACCCGGGATGCCCCATCATCAGGCCAGCCGGCGCGCCGTCCGGGTCCACCCAGACCGGCTCGCCGGTCGGCTGGCCGAGCCGCTCGGACAACTGCTGGACCGCTTCGTCCAGGGCGGCCCGCGCCTGCACCCGGCCGCTCGTGACGAGGTCGTCGGTGGCCGCTTCCTTGTCGAGCTCGACGCTCCAGATCCAGGTCGGCACCGGTCGTACGGCCGCCGGCGCCGCCAGCAGGTGCCGCCCGCTGGGCGACGTGAACTCCACTGACCGCAGGTCCTGGCCGGAGACCAGCTGCACCACCGCGACCGGATCCCAGCTGGTCACGGCGGCGATGCGGTTCGCGTACTCGACGCCGTACGGCTGGTCGAGGGGCTGCCAGCAAGCCGCCCAGTCCGGCACCGCCGCCAGATCCCGCACCACGCCGTCCAGCCGCACCCGACTGTCCTCGACCACGCTCAACGCCACTGTCGCCTCCACTCCCGTCCCGGTCCGAGGGTAGCGACCCCGGCCGGGGTCTTTGGTGGTACGAGGTGCACGGTGGGTTCAGGTTGGCTGGTAGTTGAGGTGGTGCCTGGTCGACGGGGACGGGCTGCGGGGGAGGTTCGTGGGGAGACGCCGCCGCGACGGAACGGCGGGGTCTTGTGCGCTCCCGCCCCGCAGGCCATGTTGTCGGGTGGGTGCTGTCCAAGGGCCGGTTGCACGTTGATGGGCACTTTGCTCGTACCAATGATTGCTTTGCTCGCTGCCTGTGACGGTCGATGTTTTGGTTGGTTGACGGGGTCTGTTGCGGGAACGGCGGCCCTGGTTAAGCGCGGTGTGTGCGGGGATGTGGGCGCCCTGGTTAAAAGCGGTGTGGGCTGGGGTGGTGGGCGCCCTGGTTAAGAGCGGTGTGGGCTGGGGTGGTGGGCGCCCTGGTTAAGAGCGGTGTGGGCTGCGGAGGTGGGCGCCCTGGTTAAGAGCGGTGTTTGTGAGGGTGCGGCGTCTCGTCTACCAGCCATCA
>NZ_BAAANY010000008.1:0-162110 GCF_039530045.1 Fodinicola feengrottensis
ACGACACCCAACTGGGGAAAATGATCTAGCAAAAGTGGGGAATTTCAGCTAGCGCCATCAGCTTTTAACCAGGGCGCCCATCTCCCCAGCCCACACCGCTTTTAACCAGGGCGCCCATCTCCCCAGCCCACACCGCTTTTAACCAGGCCGCCCATCTCTCCCCGGCACACACCGCTTTTAACCAGCGCGCCCACCGGCACTCACCGCTTTAACCAGGGCGCCCACCAGCCCACACCGCTTTTAAGCAGGGCGCCCACCACCCCAGCCCACACCGCTTTTTAACCAGGCCCCCAGCACACACCGCCCTTAAACAGGGCCGGCACCCCCCCGCAGTCCCAGTCGTCGACCAAGCCTCACTCAAGTAGCGGCATGACCCAGGTCACCCTCTCGTTCGTACCCACCAGATCATGGCCGGATTCTTGCGGGAAGTGGCTTGCGGGCCACTCGTGGGCGGCGCGCGAACTCCGGATCATGGGCGGGTGACCTCGACTCCCACCCGCGTGCCCCGACAGCGGCGTACCCGTCTGCATCCCGCCTGGTTTGTGGCGGCGGTCGCGTTTCTGGCGGTGATCGGCGCGGCCGGCTTCCGGTCTACGCCCGGTGTCATGCTGACGCCGTTGCACCAGGAGTTCGGCTGGTCGGTCGGCACTATTTCGGCGGCGGTGTCGGTCAACCTGGTCTTGTACGGCCTGACATCCCCTTTCGCGACCGCCCTTATGGAGCGCTTCGGCCCGCGCAAGGTGGTGGCGGCAGCGCTCGCGACCGTCGCGGTCGGCAGTGGTGCGACCGTCTTCATGACCGCGCCCTGGCAGCTGATCCTGTGCTGGGGAGTCCTGGTCGGGCTCGGCACCGGCTCGATGGCGCTCGGATTCGCCGCGCTGGTCACCGACCGCTGGTTCGTGGCCCGCCGCGGCCTGATCATCGGCATCCTCACCGCGGCCGGTGCCACCGGCCAGTTGGTCTTCCTGCCGCTGCTGTCGACGCTGATCTCCACGTCCGGTTGGCGCAGCGCGGCGCTGGTCGTCGCGGCGATCGCGCTGCTGGCCGCGCCGCTGGTCTGGTGGCGGCTGCGCGACCGTCCCGAAGACATCGGCGTGCTGCCGTACGGGGCCACCGAGGCCCCGGCCAAGGTCGCCCAGGTCGTCGGCGGCGGGGCGATGCGGGCCGTCACGGCCCTGGGCCGGGCCGCCCGCAAGCCGGTTTTCTGGTTGCTGGCCGCGAGTTTCGCGATTTGCGGGGCGACCACCAACGGGCTCGTGCAGATCCACTTCATCCCGGCCGCGCACGACCATGGCATGGTCGAGACGACGTCCGCGGGCCTGCTCGCCATGGTCGGCGTCTTCGACATCGTCGGTACGGTCCTGTCCGGCTGGCTGACCGACCGTTTCGACTCCCGGCTGCTGCTGATCGTCTACTACACCGGCCGCGGCCTGTCGCTGCTCGTGCTGCCCAGCCTGTTCGCCGCCACCCTGCGTCCCGACATGGTCATCTTCATCGTGTTCTACGGCCTGGACTGGGTCGCTACCGTGCCGCCGACGGTGGCGCTGTGCCGCCGTTTCTTCGGCGCCGACGGACCGGTCGTTTTCGCTTGGGTGCTGGCATCGCACCAGGTGGGTGCCGGCATCGCGTCAGTGACGGCCGGCGTCGTACGAGACGCGCTCGGGAACTACGACCTGGTTTGGTACGTCGCCGGCATGTTGAGCGTCCTCGCGGCGATCATCGTGCTCGCCATCCAGCGTCGTCCGCGTACCGTCGTCGTCGCAGCTTGAGGGACCTCCCCCGGGAGTGCTCTACAGACTGTCGAGGACTATTCTCCCTGCGGAGGGGTGGAGACCTCTCGCTCGCTCGCCGACATGCTGGAGGGGTTTGGTGTCCACGGCCGACAAGCAGGTTGAGCCGACGCCCATCGTCACCCGGCCGTGGCCGGTTCGGCAGTCCGTGAAGGGCAGCGTGCTGCTCAGCCTGATCCGGACCACCGACGCCAAGACGATCGGCCTGCTCTACCTCATCACGTCGTTCATCTTCTTCGGGATCGGCGGTGTGCTGGCCCTGCTGATGCGGGCCGAGCTGGCCCGGCCGGGGCTGCAGTTCCTCACCAACGAGCAGTACAACCAGCTGTTCACCATGCACGGCACGATCATGCTGCTGCTGTTCGCGACGCCGATGGTGTTCGCGTTCGCCAACTACATCGTGCCGCTACAGATCGGCGCGCCGGACGTGGCGTTCCCGCGGCTGAACGCCTTCTCGTTCTGGCTGTTCGCCTTCGGCGGCACGATCGTGGTGCTCGGCTTCATCACCCCGGGCGGGGCCGCCGACTTCGGCTGGTTCGCGTACGCGCCACTGAACTCGGCGATCAACTCGCCCGGCGCCGGCGCCGACATGTGGATCATCGGTCTGATGATCTCCGGTCTGGGTACGATCCTGGGCTCGGTCAACATGGTCACCACGATCATGACGCTCCGGGCGCCCGGCATGACGATGTTCCGGATGCCGATCTTCACCTGGAACATCCTGGTCACCGCGCTGCTCGCACTGATGGTCTTCCCGGTGCTGGCCGCCATGCTGGCGGCGCTGACCGCCGACCGGCACCTGGGCGCGCGGGTCTTCGACGCGGACAACGGCGGTGCGCTGCTCTGGCAGCACCTGTTCTGGTTCTTCGGCCATCCAGAGGTCTATATCGTCGCTTTACCATTCTTCGGCATCATTACCGAGGTCATTCCGACCTTCAGCCGCAAGCCGGTCTTCGGCTACAAGCCACTGGTGGGTGCGACCCTCGCGATTGGTGCCCTGTCGCTGACGGTGTGGGCGCACCACATGTTCGCCACCGGCGCGGTGCTGCTGCCCTTCTTCAGTTTCCTGTCGTTCCTGATCGCCGTACCGACCGGCATCAAGTTCTTCAACTGGATCGGCACCATGTGGCGCGGGTCGATCACGTTCACCACGTCGATGCTTTTTGCGATCGGCTTCCTGGTGACGTTCCTGTTTGGTGGGCTTTCCGGCGTACTGCTGGCATCCCCGCCGATCGACTTCCACGTCTCCGACTCGTATTTCGTCGTCGCGCACTTCCACTACGTGCTCTTCGGCACCATCGTCTTCGCCGTCTATGCCGGGATTTACTACTGGTTCCCGAAAATGACCGGCCGAATGATGGACGAGCGGCTCGGGAAGCTGCATTTCTGGCTGACTTTCATCGGTTTCCACACCACCTTCCTGGTGCAGCACTGGCTCGGCGCCGAGGGCATGCCCCGCCGGTACGCGGACTACCTCGCGTCCGACGGGTTCACCACCCTGAACACCGTTTCGACGATCGGCGCCTTCATCCTGGGTGCCTCGACGCTGCCGTTCGCCTGGAACGCCTGGAAGTCGTACAAACTCGGCCGCGTCGTCACGGTCGACGACCCCTGGGGCTACGGCGGCTCGCTCGAATGGGCCACCAGCTGCCCGCCCCCTCGGCACAACTTCACCCAGCTGCCGCGGATCCGGTCCGAGCGTCCCGCTTTTGACCTGAAATTCCCCGACTACGCCCCCGGCGCCCGACCAGTCGCACCCCCCGCCCCGAAAAAGGAAGTCACTACTTCCTCGAAGTAGCTCCTCTCTTCAAAACTCGCCGGCTGGCCCTCCCAGGCCGCCGGCGAGTTTTTTTTGTTCCCCCCATTCCTGCCACCCCCCCGCAGTCGACGTCGAGTGCGGGACTGACGGGACGGGACCGGGCGGGACCACACGTGGCGGCGAGGGCGAGCTAGGCTCACCACGTGGCTGAACCGATCCGGGTGGTGTGTACGGTCACCGGCGCGGACCGGCCGGGGGTGACGGCGACCCTTTTCGAGGCGTTGACCGCGTACGAGAGCGAGCGCGTCGAGGTTCGGGACGTTGAGCAGGTGGTGCTGCGCGGCAAGCTGGTTCTGGGAGTGTCGCTGGCGGTGCACGGCGATGCCGGCGCGCTGGCGGGGCATCTGCACAAGACCTGTGGTCGGCTCGGGTTGACCGCGGAGGTGCTGATTGGTGGCCCGGCGACGCCGAGCGTCGAGCAGCCGAGGCGCCAGCACGTGATCCTGTTGGGGCGACCGCTGACCGCGCCCGCGATGGCCGGGGCGGCCGCGCGGATCGCTGAGCTCGGTGGCAACATCGACCGGATCACTCGGCTGTCGAAATATCCGGTGACCAGTCTGGAACTCATTGTCTCCGGAGTGGACGGCCCCCACCTGCGGGCGGCACTGGCCGAGTCGGCGAAGGCGACCGGTACGGACCTCGCTGTCGAGCCGGCCGGGTTGGCCCGCCGGGCGACCAGGCTGGTGGTGTTTGACGTCGATTCGACGTTGATCACCGGCGAGGTGATCGAGATGCTGGCCGAGTACGCGGGCCGTCGCGAAGAGGTCGCGAAAGTCACCGAGCAGGCGATGCGCGGCGAGCTCGATTTCGGCGCTTCCCTGAAGGCGCGGGTCGCTGAGCTGAAGGGTTTGGACGCGAGCGTCATCGATGCGGTACGCCACGATCTTCAACTCACCCCCGGAGCCCGCACTTTGGTACGTACGCTCAAACGCATGGGTTATTTGTGCGGAGTCGTCTCCGGCGGCTTCACCCAGGTCACCGACCAGCTGGTGGCAGATCTCGGGCTCGACTTCTCGGCCGCGAACACCCTGGAGATCGTGGACGGCCGGCTCACCGGCGAGGTGGTCGGGGAGATCGTCGACCGGCCCGGAAAAGCGACCGCGCTGCGGAATTTCGCCGAAAAGGCGGGCATTCCGATGAGCCAGACGGTGGCGGTCGGCGACGGCGCCAACGATATCGACATGATCAGCGCGGCTGGGCTGGGCATCGCCTTTAACGCTAAACCGGCCTTGCGTGCGGTCGCTGACACGTCCCTCAACCAGCCATATCTGGACGCCATCCTGTTCTTCCTGGGGATCAGCCGCGACGAGGTGGAAGAGGCCGATGCCGGCAGTTGACCAACTGACCGCCCTGCTGGAGCCGATGGTCGAGCGCCACAAGCGGCTGATGGCCGGCGAGATCGAGCCGGAAACGGACGTAAGAGCGCAGCAATTGGTCGTACGAGTGGAAAAAGCCGACCCTCCTGCGCACACTGACGCGCTGACGGCGGCGGCGCGGGCGGTGGTCGTGTTACTCGCCGATCCGCGCTCGGCTGAGGGCGGTGAGTGGCATGACGAGGTGCATGCCTGGATGACCGACCGGATCCGCAAGGTCGTCCGGCGGGCTCGTGGCATCCACTGGCGGGTGGCCGAAGGGCTGCCCGGGGTGACAGTGCGGGTTGGTACGGCGCAGGTGCGCGCCTTCCCGCCGTCCCTGGTCACCGAGCTGCCGAAGGAGCTGTCCCGGTTGCAGGTCGCCGGCATCGAGCTGACCGACCCCGATGCCGCCGACCGTGACAATCGGATTCCGAACGTAACAACGCCGACGCTGTGGTTGACGCCGGAAGCGACGATGACGACCGGCAAGGCGATGGCGCAGGTCGGGCACGCGTCGATGCTGCTCGCCGCTTACTCCGACCGCGACCGGCTGGCGGCCTGGGCCGACGCCGACTTCCCGGTGTTGGTACGAGCCGCCACGAAGCCAGAATGGGCCGAGCTGGTCACCAGGAAGGACGCGGTGGCCGTACGCGACGCGGGTTTCACCGAGGTCGAGCCGGGCACGATCACGGTGCTAGCCACCTGGTGAGTGCGACCGCCGGATGCTGGCCCCGAAGCCTTCCAGCAGCCGGTCGAGGCCGTGCTGGAAACCGCGCTCAGCGCGATCCGCGGCATGTGGCTCCGAGGCGTCCAGCCACATGCGGCTGATCAGCGGAAAGTCTCCGCTCGCCATAACCGCTTGGGCGTACGCCGCATGCGCGTCCATCCAGGCCTCGGCATCGAGCCCGGACCGCTGGATGGCCCACTGCTCGGCGACCTCCCGCATCGCGAAGCCCTGTACGTACGCGTCGAGGGCCTCGGCGATGATGTACATCTCGTCGATCGGCAGCTGGAGCCCGTCGACCGCCCGCAGCGAACGCTCCTGAACGACCAGCCCGCACGGCCCGACGGCCGGTCGGCCGGACACCGTCGCCATCCACGGATGCCTCACAAACCGCGCCCGTTTCCAGGATGCGAGCTGGCGAAGATCCTCCACCCAGTAGCCCGTCGGAATGGGTAGCTGCTCCTCGCCAAGGACGGCATCGACCATCACGTCATAGAGATCGTCCTTCGACGACACGTATCTATAGAGCGAGGTCGTACCGGTGCCCAGTTCGGCGGCGACCCGCCGCATCGACACCGCGTCGATGCCCTCCGCGTCCGCCACTCGTACGCAGGCCAGTGCGATCTCGGTACGACTGTGGGCTGGCCTCGGTCCGCGAGACGCCCGCTCCGGCCGCATCCAGATGACCACCGACCACCTCCAGAAGGCTAATTGCGAACAGTGTACTCAGTTTGCTAGCGTGGCCTTACTGAGTACAGTGTTCCCTGGTTTGGAGACGATCATGACCATAGATGTAGTTGTTGTTGGAGCAGGTCCGGTTGGCCTGATGCTGGCCGCCGAGCTGAAGCTGGCCGGGGCGAACCCGGTCGTGCTGGAGCGGCTGGCCCGCCCGTCCGGCGAACCGCGGGCCCGTGGCATCGGCCCACTCGCGACCGAGGCGTTGCAGCGGCGTGGGTTGGGCGAGCTGATCGCGCGGCACGACGAGGCCGGGCGTGCGGACAAGGCCCGCGATCACGGCAGCGAGAAGGCCCATTTCGCGTCGATTTTCAAGATCGATGCGCTGGAGCGAAAGTCCACCCTGATTTGGCAGGTGGAGCTGGAAAAGATCCTGCTGGAGCATGCCGTCGGAATGGGCGTGCCAGTCTGGTACGAGCACGCCGTGACTGGTCTAGAACAGGATGAGGACGGGGTCACTGTGCGTGCCGGCGATCGCGAGATCCGGGCCGCGTACGTGGTGGGCTGCGACGGCGGCCGCGGCTCGGTCCGCAAGCTGGCTGGCTTCGACTTTCCCGGCACCGCACCGCTGATGACGGTCCGCCGGGTGCCCGCGCACATCGAGGATGTGAGTGAGCTGCCGCCGCCCGGCCGGGTTGAGGGCGGCACGCTGTTCTACGGCCACGGGATGGTGGCCACCTTCGACTTCGCGGACCCGGACCGCTGGGACGGCCCGATCACCGTTGATGAGATGCAGGCCAGCGTCAAGCGGGTGTCAGGCGTCGACGTGACGATCACGGACGTGCAGGATGGCCTCCGCTTCACCGACCAGGCGCGGCAGGTGACGGCGTACCGGCTGGGTCGGGTGCTGCTGGCCGGCGACGCGGCTCACGTCCACTCGCCCAGCGGTGGCCAAGGCCTGAATCTCGGCCTTATGGACGCGGTCAACCTGGGTTGGAAGCTCGCCGCCACGGTCGCCGGCACCGCCCCGGAGGGGCTGCTCGACTCGTACCACCGGGAGCGCCACCCGGTCGGCGCGGACGTGCTGCACAACACCCGGGCGCAGTCGGCGCTGCTCCGGCCAGGCCCGCACACCGACGCGCTGCGTGACATCGTCGCGGATCTTATGGACATTCCCGAGGTCAATCGGCATTTCGGGCTGATGATGTCTGGGCTGGACGTCCAGCACGAGCTGCCGTACGAGTGTGACCACCCGCTCGCCGGCCGGCCCTGCCCGGATCTGGCGTTGACGCTGGTCAACGGTGCGGACGCGCGGTTGTCGGAGCTGACCCGCGACGGCGATGCGGTGCTGCTCGCGCCCGCTGGCGCGGTGCCGGGCGCCGTCGAGGTCCAGTCCACCGGGCGCGACGACCTGGTCGCGCTGCTGGTCCGGCCCGATGGCGTGGTCGCTTGGGCGGCGGGTCCTGGAGACGCGTACGACACGCTGGATGTCGCGTTGCGTGCGTGGTCGGTGGACTCATCTCGCGTTCGGGCTTGACTTGGAGCGCACTCCAACTCCTACGGTCTAGTGGTGAGCTATTCCATCGCCCAAGCGGCACATCAGAGCGGACTGTCCGCTGACACGCTCCGCTACTACGAGCGCATCGGGCTGGTGGATCCGCCGGCCCGCGACTCCGGGGGCCGGCGGACGTACTCGGACGCGGACATGGCCTGGCTGAGCTTCCTGACCAGGCTGCGGATCACCGGGATGCCGATCCGGCTGATGGTGGAATACGCCACTTTGCGGCGCGGCGGCGTGGGCACCTCCGCCCGCCGCCGGCAGATCCTGCAGCAACACCAGGCGGACGTACGTGCGCGGATAGCCGACCTGCAGGCCTGCCTGAAAATCATCGACTACAAAGTCGAGAACTATCTAAACGTTGAACAGCGGCTGGGTCTCCTGGCGCAGGTAGAGCAGGACTCCGCATAGTAACGCCCCGCTGCTTGCGAGAGGCGCAAGCAGCGGGGCGGTGCGGACAAAGTCGGTGGGTCAGGATTTGAGGAGGGCGAGTTCCTCTTCGACCTGTTTTTGGTGCGCGGCGGCGTCTTCTCGGGCGCGGCGCGGGCTCCACCGGCCGGCCATCACGAAGATCAGCGGGATGAAGACGATCTCGCCGCCGACGCAGACCCACCACCAGTTCTGCCATTGGCCACGGGTGGTGGCGGCCGCGCCGGCCACCTGAGGTCCGTACGTCTGCAGGAAAGTCAGGTCGGCCTTGGGAACGGCGGCCACTGCCTGCAGTTTTCCGACCGCGGTGGCGGCATCCACGTGCTGGGCGGTGGCGATTTCGCCAACCGCCTTGGTAGCCGCGGCGGTGTCCTGCGGATTTGCGCTCAGTGCGGCCAAAGTGGCCGGGTCAATGGCTTTGAGAGTGGCCAGCTGCGGTGCGTATTTCGTGCTCAGCTCCTGCACCTGAGCGCCGTACTGCACGAGCGGTGTCATCGAGCTGATCACGAAAGGAATGGCGGCGATGCTGACGGCGACGACGATGCGGACGATCCAGCCCCAGACCGCCAGCCCAGTCGCGGTCAGCGCCGGGTTACGGCGTTCCACCGTCTCGGTGAAGCTCGCCATCCACGGCGCGTACGCGATGGCCAGGAAAACGGCCATGATGCTGATGATCCAGACGAACGTGTAGTAGCTGGTCTCCGGATGGTGCACCCGGTCGGCGAAAACGATCGTCATCACGACCGAGCCGATCGCACCGAAGATCATGAACGGTTTTCGGACCTTGGTCAGGTCCGAGACGATGCCGACCACGATCAGGGCCAGCGCGTCGAAAGCCCAGAACCAGTTTCCCAGTCCGTTGGCCTCGGCCAGGCTGTAGCCGAACAGCGTGGTGAAGTAAATCGTGAAGAATCCGACCGCTGTGTAGTAGATGATCAGGAACACCGCGATCGCGAAGGCCGAGCCGATGATGTCCAGGTGCAACATCTGTCGCCACGGATTGCGCAGACTCTGGTTGATGTCGATGCCTTTTGCCTTCGCCTCGACCAGTTGCCGGTCGCGCAGACTGACCATCAGTTGGTCGCGCAGTCGGGGTGAGAGCTCCCGGAGTCCGAAGAGCGCGACCACGAAGACGACCAGCCCGGCAATGCCGCAGATGATGAACTGCGACTGCCAGTCCGGCAGGAAACCGATGGTGTTGCTGGAAACTTCCGACAGGACCAGGCTGCCGACCACCGGTCCGAGCGTCCAGAAGCCCATCGCGGAAGCCCTGCCGAGCTGCGGCGAGAAGTCGCGTACGAGGGCGGGCGTGGCCACCAGGACAATGCCCTCAACGAACGAGACCACCGCGAACACGATGCCGTACGTGAGTTTGTCGGGAGCGTTGGGAAGCGCGAAGAGGATGAGGACCCCGGTCACCGCGAGGCCGTACGCGACCAGGTTCGCCCGCCCCCAGCGATCGGCCAGTCCGGCCACGATCGAGGCGAACGCCCCTATCAGGTTGCCGAACACGGAAATGTAGACATAGTAAGGAAATGACATGTGATAGTGAGCGATGATCGCGGGCGCGACGGCGCCGCCGACATAAAGTTCGTAATAAAGGACGACGGTCGCGATAACCACAATGCTCAGATAGAGCATGCGCTTGCCGGTGCTGGGATAGTGGTCGAGCTGTCGGTGCCAGAGCCCGCGGGTCCACCCGCCGCTGACATCCCCCGCGGTGCCCGAGACGACTGCGGTCATCAGACCGCCTCCTTCGATTCGCCGAGATACGAACCCTGGACGGCCGCCGCCGCGGCCGGAGCCTGGTGAGGGAGCTGGCACCTCCTGTTTTTACTTGCGGTACGGGGTTGATCACGTGGAGACTGCCGAGTGTCGCGCATCACAGGTACGCGCTCGTACTCTAGAAGCGAGGGGGCCATGAGGCAAGAGGGGTCATTGGCCCGTACGCACGAAGGTGAGCCCGGCCTGCCGCGTGGCAGGTCTCGGTTGCCGGCCGCTCGCGTGCGGGCCGCGCAACGCGAGCGGATTATTCGCGCGATTGTGGCGGTGGTGGCCGAAAACGGTTATGCCGCCGCGACAATCGCCGATGTAGTGCGAAATGCAAAGGTGTCCCGAGCTGCTTTTTATGCTCATTTCAGCGACAAAGAGGACTGTTTCCTGGAGGCCACCCAGGAGGGTGGCCGGTTGATGATCGGCCATATCGTGGCCGCGACCCATGGGCTGGCGGACGACGTAAGTCCGGAACAGGCCATGCGGGTGGCCTGCCGGGCATTGCTGGAGTTTCTCATCGCCGAACCGGCTTTCGCGCAGGTTTTCTACGTCGAGATGCCCGGCGCGGGCAGGGTGGCGCGGGACCGCATCGACGCCTCGCGGCACCGCTTCGCGCATCTCAACCGGGCCTGGCACCAGCGTGCGCGGGCCGTGGATCCGTCCTGTCCGCAAGTGCCCGAGCACGCATATCTGGCCGCTGTCGGGGCCACTACTGAACTTGTCCGCGCGACCGTCCACAGTGGACGATTCGACGCGCTGGCCGAGCTGGAGGACTCGCTCGTCGCGCTGCACCTGGCTCTACTGGCCGCGAAGGCCTGGACAAAAGGTACGCCTTAGGGTGGAGCTGGAGGAGTTCCCCCGGCGAAAGGCATCGGATGCGTACGGTCAGGTTTCACTCGTACGGTGACCCGGACGTGCTGGTGGTGGACGAAACACCCAAGCCGCTGCCTGGTTTCGGTGAGGTGCTGGTCGAGGTCGAGACCGTCGGCATCACCCTGCCGGTGGTCCGGCTGGTCCGCGGCGACGGGAATGGCGGCGGCGTACCGCTGCCGGCCGCGCCCGGCGGCGAGGTCGCCGGCCGGATCGCCGCGGTTGGTGCCGGAGTGACCGGTTGGTGCGAGGGGCAGCGCGTCACCGGCATCACGATTGTCGGTGCGTACGCTGATTTCGCTCTGGTGCCGATGGGATTTTTGACCGCGGTCCCGGACGAAGTCGACTTGGACGACGCGTTGTTGCTCGTCCGCAGTGGGCAGGTTGCGAGCGGTGTGGTGCGCTGCGCCGGGGTTCGGGACGGCGAGACCGTACTGGTGACCGCGGCGGCTGGTGGCGTTGGGCATCTCGCGATCCAGCTCGCCCGGGTGGCCGGCGCCGGGACGGTGATCGCGGTGGTCAGCTCGGCGGAAAAGCGCGAGTTCCTGCTCGGGTTGGGCGCCGATCGGGTCATCACGTACGAAGATTTGAGGCTGATAGCCGAAAGGCCGGTGGATGTCGTCCTCGACGGCGTCGGTGGTGAGGCGCAGCAGCTGTGCCTCGACGTGCTGGCACCCTTCGGTCGTTTGGTGTCGTACAACGGCGACGGCGCCATCGCGAACGTCAACGAGCTGCGGATGTACGCGCAGACCGTCATCGGTTTTTCGATGGCGCCGTATTTCCAGCAGCGGCGGCAGGAGTACGACGAGAACCTCCGGAATCTCTGGTCGCTGCGCGCATCCGGAGCGCTCCGGCCGGTGATATCCACCCGGTTGCCGCTGGAACGCGCCGCCGACGCGCACCGGATGGTGGAAAACCGGCAGAACCTGGGGAAGATCGTGCTGCGACCGGACCTGCCGGCCAGCTAGCTGGCGGCGATTTTCCGAGCGTTGGTCTGGATACGCGGCACGTACGCGAACATCGCGCCGGCTTCCAGAGCGAGTCGATTACGCTGTCACGTCGACGCCGGCGGCTCGCAGCTGCGCGATCGCGCGCTCGTCGTCACCTTCCTGAAGATTGACGAAGCGGGTGGCGGCCAACGGTACGGTGACCGAAAAACCCAGCTCCTGGGCGTCCAACGCGGTCGCTTTCACGCAGACGTCGCCGGCCAGGCCGGTGACGACCACGTGCCGTACAGACGCGTCTTTCAAGAGATTTCCCAGCTCGGTCGCCCGCACGTCACCGGAACTGGGGTCGCGGACCGAAAAGCCGGAGTAGCCGTCCTCGCCATTGACACCTTTTCGCACTATCGGGCCGGAAACCGTCAGGTCCGGGCGCAGGTCGGCGCCCCAGGTGCCGGCGACGCAGTGCACCGGCCAGACACCGCCGTCCTTGGCGAAATGCGGGGTAACCGGCGGATGCCAGTCCTGGGTATAGAAAACCGGCGCGCCGGCGGCTCGCGCGGTGGCGATTTCGGCATTCACCACCTGGACCACCTGCTCGCCGCCCACCACGTAGAGCCCGCCGGTCGGGTCGGCGAAGTCGTTCTGCACGTCGACCACGATCAAGGCCACCTCAGGGCCGTACGGCTGCGTCATTTTTTTGACCCTTCCAGGAAAATCGTCGGGATAGCCGGCTCGCCCCTGGACAGTTTGAGGCCGTCCCAAGGCAACGTGACCATCCGCTCCCGGAGCATCCGGCGAGCCGCGGTGAGGTCAGGCTGGTCGCCGACCGGTTCCCCGCCGCGCACCAATGGCACCTGCAGCAGCCGCTCGCCCGGGCCCGGCTCCAGGTCGACGGCGTCCGCGATCACCACTTCCTCGATGGCGGTGCCGCTGGGTTTGTGCCGGCGCAGCGCGGTTTTCGCGCCACCACGGGAAGGTTTGCCCTCGCTGCGTTTGGCCACCGGTTTTCCGTCCACCTCCACCACTTTGTAAACCATCCCGGCGGTCGGCGCGCCCGATCCGGTGACGACCGAGGTGCCGGCGCCGTACGCGTCCACCGGAGCGGCGCCGAGTGCGGCGATCGCGAACTCGTCGAGGTCGCCGGACAGCACGATCTTGGTTTTCGTGGCGCCCAGCTCGTCCAGCTGCCGGCGGGTCTGCATGGCGAGCACGCCGAGGTCGCCGGAGTCGATCCGGACCGCGCCGAGGTCCGGTCCGGCCACCTCGATGGCGATTTTCACACCGGCACTGATGTCGTACGTGTCGACCAGCAGGGTCGTACCGACGCCGAGAGTTTTGATCTGTGCGGCGAAAGCGTCCGCCTCTTTGTCATGCAGCAGGGTGAACGCGTGCGCGGCGGTGCCGGTGGTGGGGATGCCGTAGCGGCGGCCGGCCTCCAGGTTGCTGGTCGCGCTGAACCCGGCCAGGTAGGCGGCCCGCGCGGACGCGACCGCGGACTGTTCGGCCGTCCGCCGGGAGCCCATCTCGATCAGCGCGCGGTCACTGGCCGCGTTCACCATCCGGGCCGCCGCCGACGCGATCGCCGAGTCGTGGTTGAACACCGACAGCGCCAGCGTCTCCAACAGCACCGCCTCGCCGAAGGTGCCGCGGATGGTCAGGATGGGGGAGCCCGGGAAGTAGAGCTCGCCCTCCGGATAGCCGTCAATGTCGCCGCTGAAGCGGTAGTTGGCGAGCCATTCCAGCGTCTGGTCGGACACGATGGCGCGCTCGGCGAGGAACGCCAGCTCCGGCTCGCCGAACCGGAACCGGGCCAGCTCCTCCAGGAACCGCCCGGTGCCGGCGACCACCCCGAATCGGCGGCTTTCGGGCAATCGGCGGGCGAACACCTCGAAAACGCAGTCGCGGTCTGCGGTGCCGTCGGCCAGCGCCGCCGCCACCATCGTCAGCTCGTACTGGTCCGTCAGGAGCGCTGAAGTCACGCCGCACAGAATAACTAGCGATGGCCGGTTCCCGCCGCTCGTGTGGCCAGCGGCATGCTCGTCAGTCGAGGCCGCCGCTGTAGTTCGAGGTGCCGCCGCCGGAACCGGAGCCTTCGGTCACGAGCCCGCCGTTGTCATGCACCTCGGTGCTCTCCGCGCGGCGACGGTTCGTACGCGCATGGGGACCGTAGCGATCCACGCCCGGGACTCCTCCCGTCAGGCGCGGTCGGCGCGGCTCGCGGCGATGCGTTCGGTGGCGAGCGTGCGGGCCATGTCGGGGTCGGTGACGCGCCGCAGGATGTCGGCGAGGCGGGTGACCCGCCCGTTCCCGCCCCAGTAGCCGTCCGGGATCTCGGTCGGGAACACCCACACCCGGCCCTTGTCGCGTGGCCACGCGCCTTCCTCCGCGTCGAGTACGGCCTCCGTCACGTCCGCGACGACTCCGGCGCGCCGCCGCTCATCGAGCTGGCCCTCCGGGACGGTCGCCACCACCTTGTAGCGGGGCGCGTCGGCCAGCGCGCCGGCCACGAAGACGGCCGCCGGCCGGTGCACGAACGCCCAGGACACCGCCCGCATCGCGGGGTCCGCGGGGTCGAATCCCTCCCAGCCGATCAGGATATCGGTCAGCCTGCTGAGCAGCGCCTTCTCGGCTTCAGGGGACAGCGCGTCGGCGGGGATATGGACATCGAGCATCGGCATGGCAACCTCCTGGCTGGGTGATCGCCATCGAGGAAACCCTGCTGACTTGGAAATGTCAACTCAGATCGGGCCGGCCCAGATCAGGCTTGGCCGTTGGTCTTCGCGTCCGGGCTGCGGACGAACCCGTTTTTGGCCATCCAGTTCAACGCGACCTGCGACGCGTCGTCGCCGTCGACGGTGACCTTGGTGTTGAGGGCGCCGATCTCCTCGGTGGTGAGTTTGGCGGCGATCGGCGCGAACAACTGCGCGATCTGCGGATATTTGTTCATGATTTCGGTGCGTACGGACAGGGCTGCGTTGTAGTTCGGGAAGAAGTGCTTGTCGTCTTCGAGGGTTTTCAGCCCCAGGCCCTTGATCCGGCCGTCCGTGGTGAAAACCTCACCGAAGGTGCACGATCCCTCTTGGGTACGGGTGTAGACCAGGCCGGTGTCCATGGTCTGGAAGTTCTGCTTGGGCAGGGTGAATCCGTACGCCTTCTCCACGCCGGGCATGCCGTCGTCCCGGCTGGTGAACTCGGTCTCCAGACAGAAGGTGGCCGCCTTCGGGTTGGTCTGAGCCAGCCGCTTGACGTCCGAGATCATGTGCAGGTTGTATTTCTTCTGGTTTTGCGGCGTGACCGCGAATGCGTAGGTGTTGTTCATCGGCGCCGGGTCCACCCAGGTGATGCCGTTCTTGGCGTCCGCCTGCTGGACGGCGACGAACTGGTGGTGCGGGTCGACGATCGGCTTGGTGTTCTTCAAGTACGAGATCCAGGCGGTGCCGGTGTATTCCCATTCCACATCGGTACCGCCGGCGAGCAGCGCCTGCCGCTGGCTGTCCGAGCCCTTGATGTTCGTCCGGTCAGTGATGTCCGCGCCGGCTGCTTTCAAAGCGATGATGGCGATGTAACCGAGAATGATCTGTTCGTCGAAGTCCTTGGAGCCGACCGCGAGGTTCACACCCTTCAGCGCCGGGATTGGTTCTATCGACGCTGGCTGGACTTTCTGCACGTACGCGGAACCGGTTTGCAGGCCACAGCCCGAAAGCGCGATTCCCGCCGCCATCACGACGGCCACGGGTGCTGCGAGCACGCGTAGCCGGTGCGTTCGGCGGGCGGGAATTTTCCGCATTCTAAAGTCCTTTCGGGGTCAGTGCCCGTTCGATCAGGCCACCGACCCAGTCGATCAGCAGGGCCAGCATCACCGCGAGGATGCCGCCGGTGAACAGAATCACCGTGCGTTCGAGCTTGATGCCGGTGTTGATCAGGTCGCCGAGGCCGCCGGCGTCCACGAAGGTGCCGAGGGTGGCCACCCCGACGATGAGCACCAACGTGGTCCGCAGGCCGGCGAGAATGTACGGGACAGCCAACGGAAGTTCTACCCGGGTGAGCACCCGCCACGGCGTCATGCCGATGCCGCGAGCGGACTCGATCAGCGCCGGGTCGATGCTCCGCACGCCGGTGATCGTGTTGCGCAGCACCGGAAGCACGCCGTAGACGACGCAAACCGTGACGGTCAGCCAGAAGCCGAAGAAGTTCGCCTTGACGAACAGCACGGCCAGCAGCACCAGCAGGCCGATCACCGGAATAGCCTGACCGAGGTTGGCCAGCAGGGTGACCGGCGCGGCCAGGAACCGTACCGACCGGCGGGTCACCAGAATGCCCAGCGGAATGGCGACAACCACCACCAGCAGCGCGGACACCGCGGTGAGCACGACGTGTTGCCAGGTCAGGGTGATCAGGTTCGACGCGGTGATCTGCCGGGCCTCGATCGAGTCGAGATGGCTGCTGAAGACCACCTCCAGGTAGAGGCCGGTGATGGCCAGAAGCACCACCGGAGTAACGAAAAGCCGCAGCCGGCTGTCCACCCGCGGCTGCTCGCCGCGGGCGACTTCGGCGGCTGGCGCGGAGGTGAGGTCGGCCATCAGCCGGCGCTCCCGGTCGGCGTGGTGTCCTGCGCCTCGCGGATTTCGGTGATGGTGGCCATGATCTGTTCCATCTGTACGGTGCCGACGTACTCGCCGCGCTCGCCCGTCACCGCCGCGTAACCGCCGCCTTCGGTCAGGATCGCGTCCAAAGCGTCCACCAGCGTCGACCGCCGGGTGACCGTGTCTCCGACCAGGTGGTCTCCATGCTGGACACTGCCGGTGGCTTTGGCCAGCGCCCGGGCGCTGAGCCACTCCACTGGCCGGTTCCGTTTGTCCAGCAACAGCAAATGTTTTCCGCCGCCCAACGTCTGACGTGCCGCCTCCGCGTCGACGCCCAGCGGCGCGGTGGCGACCTTCCCCAGCTGCAGGTGGTGTACGCGCTTGAGGCCCAGCTGGCGAATAGTCGCGCCACTGCCCACAAAACCGGCCACCGTGTCGTCGGCCGGCGCGGCCAGGATCGCCTCAGGTGTGTCATATTGCAGGATTTTGGACTGGTTGCCCAACACCGCGATCCGGTCGCCGAGTTTGATGGCCTCGTCGAAGTCATGCGTGACGAAGACAATCGTTTTTCCCAACTGGCTCTGCAGGTTCAGCAGCTCGTCCTGCAGGTTGCCGCGGGTGATCGGGTCCACCGCGCCGAAAGGCTCGTCCATCAGCAGCACCGGCGGGTCGGCGGCGAGCGCCCGGGCCACCCCGACCCGCTGCTGCTGGCCGCCGGACAACTGCCTCGGGAAGCGGCCGCGGTAGGCGTCCGGATCCAGGCCGGTCAACTCCAGCATTTCGTCCACTCTGGCCCGAATCCGCTGCCGGTCCCACTTCAGCATCGCCGGCACCTGGCCGATGTTCTGCGCGATGGTCATGTGCGGGAACAGGCCGACCTGCTGGATCGCGTACCCGATGCGGCGGCGCAGCTGCGCCGGCTCCAGCTTGGTGACGTCCTGGTCGCCGAGCATGATCCTGCCGGCGGACGGTTCGATCAGCCGGTTGATCATCTTCATCGTGGTGGTTTTGCCGCAGCCGGACGGCCCGACGAAGACGACGATCTCGCCGGCGTTGATATGCATGGAAAAGTCGTCGACCGCCGGCGCTTGCTGGCCGGCGTACCGCTTGGTGACATGGGCCAGCTCGATCGGCGCGCCGCTGACGGACCGGCCGGCGACCGAATCGTCCACAGTGGACGTTGTGGTGGACTCAGGCACGGATTCCCCTTGAGGTGGTGAAACGGCCGATGACAATCAGCACGATGTCGAACATGATGGCCAAGATGACGACCCCGAGGGTGCCGGCGACGGCCTCGCTGACGGCGTTGGTGGCGCCGATCCGGGACAGTCCGCCGAAGATCTGGTTCCCCAGGCCGGGACCGGCCGCGTACGCCGCGATGGCCGCGATGCCCATGATCATCTGGGTGCTGACCCGGATACCGGCGAGGATGCCGGGCCAGGCGAGCGGTAACTCGACCATCAGCAGGATCCGCCAGCGCGGCATCCCGATCCCTTGCGCCGCTTCGATCATCGCCGGATCCACCCCGCGCAGACCCACCACGGTGTTCCGGATGATCGGCAGCAGCGCGTAAAGGACGAGCGCGGTGATGGTCGGCGGGACGCCCAGTCCCAGGAACGGGATCAGCAGACCCAGCAGCGCGAACGACGGCACCGTCAGGATAGTGCTGGTCACCCCCACCGCGAGCGCGGTCAGCCATTTGCTTCGATAGACCAAAATCCCGAGCGCGACCGCGATGATGATGCCCAGCAACAGGCTCTGCGCGACCGTACTGGCGTGCATGGTCGTGTCAAAGATGAGCTGCTGGGACCGCGACTGTAAGTACGCCCAGAAGTCGTTCACCGCGGACTTCTCTTTGCCAGCAAGTACATTTCGCCACTCCTACCGTTCAGGACGGCGGAGTCGGCGATGCGCTCTGTCACCGCACGCACACTGATCACCGCGGTTTCGGTCGGTTCGTCGCACCATAACGGCAACATCACGAGTTGTCCCGTCGAGTGGAGCGTTAAATATTCCCTAACTGTGCGTAACAGGGGTATTTCGGGTGGCGTACTGACCCGGGCCGCGGGCCGGACCGGTTGATGGCACCATGGAGGTGATGCCCGAAACGCCGTCCGCCCACGTCCCGGTCGCCCCGACAGGTCCACCGGTGGTGGTCGCCAGCGCCCCGGGCGGCGCGGCGACCGCCGAACCGCAGGCTGACACCAGCGCCTGGACGGACGCCACCACCGAGCCCGACCTGCCGTGGCTGACCATTGTGTGGAACGATCCGGTTAACCTGATGCCGTATGTGACGTACGTTTTCCAGACGGTTTTCGGCTATTCCAAACAGAAAGCGACCCGGTTGATGCTCGACGTGCACCAGAAGGGCCGGGCCGTGGTGTCCCGTGGCAGCCACGACGAGATGGAAGTGGACGTGGCCAAGCTGCACTCGTACGGCCTCTGGGCGACGTTGACGAAGGACCAATGAGCGAGTTTCACCGGTCCGGTGAGCGGATCGTGGCCACTTTCGGCTATCCGGAGGCCGGCGTCTTCCGGCACGCCGCCGAGCAGATGCTGGTGCTGCTCGGGGCCGATCCGGACAACCCGGCGGCGAACGGGATTCCGGACCCGCTGGAGCAGTTGGCCGCTCTCGGCGAGCAGGACACTCCGCCGCCGCAGGACCCGGCGCTGCACCGGCTGCTGCCGGACGCGTACGTCGACGACCCGGCCGCCTCGGCGCGGGCCCGCCGGCTCACCGAGGACAGCCTTCGGTCCGGCAAGGTCGAGCGGATGCGGATGCTGCACGACGGCCTGCCGGCGGACGGCGGCGACGTGTCGCTGTCGGTGCAGGAGGCGGACGGATGGTTGCGGGCCCTCACCGACCTGCGGCTGGTGCTGGCCGTACGACTGGACATCGATGACGACGAGACGTCGGACCAGAAGCTGCAGCGCGCGCTGTTGTCCGAAGACGACTCGGAGGCCGGTACGGCGGCAATCTACAGCTACGCCGGCTTGTTGTCGGAGAGCCTGATCACCGCACTCATGGGTGATCTCTGAGCGACGACGTTGCGTGCACCACAGCCGCGGTAGCCGCCCGGGCCTGTAGCCTCTGCTGTTGTGCTCAAGCTTTCGCAGCAGGTGTACGACGCGCTCGTCGCGCACGCCCGCCGAGACCACCCCGATGAGGCATGTGGGCTGGTCACCGGCCCGGCCGGCAGCGACGCGGCGGTCCGAGTGGTGCCGATGGCCAACGCCGAGCGGTCGCCGACCTTCTACCGGTTCGACGCGGCCGAGCAGTTGAAGGTCTGGCGAGAGATGGACGACCGGGACGAGGAGCCGGTGGTGATCTATCACTCGCACACCGCCACCGAGGCCTACCCGTCGCGCACCGATATCTCGTACGCGTCCGAGCCCCATGCCCACTATGTGCTGGTCAGCACCCGGGAGCCGGAGTCGGTGGAATTCCGCTCGTACCGGATCCTGGAGGGTGTGGTGACCGAGGAGCCGGTCCAGATCGTGGACCCGGCGGAATCATCGGGCACCTGAGTGTTGTTGCCGCTGTAAACGACGTACGAACCAAGGAGACCGACCGGCATGGCCATCGAGGTACGCATCCCGACCATCCTGCGCACGTACACCGGCGGCGCGAAGACCGTCAGCGGCGCCGGCGACACGCTTGACGAGCTGTTGAACGACTTGGACAAGCAGCACCCGGGGCTGCGCGGCCGACTGATCACCGAGGACGGCTCGCTGCACCGGTTCGTCAACGTGTACGTGAACGACGAGGACGTGCGGTTCACCGGCTCGCTGGAGACCAAGCTCGCCGACGGCGCCTCGGTCACCGTGCTGCCGGCCGTCGCCGGAGGCTGATCCGGCGATGGCTCGTTATGAGTCGTTGATCGCCGCACTCGGGGACACCCCGCTGGTGGGGTTGCCTCGGCTGTCGCCGAGCCCGGACGTACGGCTGTGGGCGAAACTGGAGGACCGGAACCCGACCGGCTCGATCAAGGACCGCGCCGCGCTGTTCATGATCGAGGCGGCCGAGCGGGACGGCCGGCTCCGGCCGGGCGCCACCATCCTGGAGCCCACCAGCGGCAACACCGGGATCGCGCTGGCCATGGTGGCGCGGCTGAAGGGCTACCGGCTGGTGTGCGTGATGCCGGAGAACACCTCGGTCGAGCGGCGCCAGCTACTCACCATGTACGGCGCCGAGATCATCGCGTCGCCGGCCGCGGGCGGTTCCAACCAGGCGGTCGCGATGGCGAAGGAAATCGCCGCCGAGCACCCGGACTGGGTCATGCTCTACCAGTACGGCAACTCCGCGAACGCGCGCGCTCACTACGAGACGACCGGCCCTGAGCTGCTGCGGGACCTGCCCAGCCTGACGCATTTCGTGGCGGGGCTGGGCACCACCGGGACGCTGATGGGGACCGGCCGGTTCCTGCGCGAGAAGCTGCCGGACGTACAGATCATCGCCGCCGAGCCCCGCTACGGCGAGGCTGTTTACGGATTGCGGAATGTCGACGAGGGTTTCGTACCGGAGCTTTATGACGCGTCCGTACTCAACCGGCGGTTCTCGGTCGGCGGGCGCGACGCGTTGCTGCGTACGCGTCAGTTGATCGAGGTCGAAGGCATCTTCGCCGGCATCTCGACCGGCTGCGTGCTGCACGCGGCCCTGTCGATCGGCTACCAGGCGGCGAAGGACGGCCAGAAGGCCGACATCGCGCTGGTGGTCGCGGACGCCGGCTGGAAATACCTGTCCACCGGTGCGTACGCAGGCACCATCGCGGAGGCTGAGACGGCCCTCGAGGGGCAACTCTGGGCCTGACCGGCTTGTCTGCACGGTCCACCACGGGCGCCGGATGTCCTCAAGGGGTCATCGAGGCGAGCAGACGCGTGTCGACGTCGGCGTGTCAGGGGTCCAACTCGCGAACCCATGAAACACACCCACCCTGCAATAGGTAAATTTTGAGTCAAAGGGCGATGGCGACTGCTCGCCTGTTTTGGGTGTTTTATGTCTTAGTCGTTTTTGTTGTCTGGTGCGATTTTTCCTGGGTACTTGACGACTTGGTGGTGGGTCGTTCACGATTCGTCGGCCGACTGCGTTTGTCGGAGTAGTCGATGGCTCCATTTTCTGGTATCCGGTTCTGGTTGGCATCGCACGGGGAACGGGGTTGGACCGATGGCTGCTCGCGCGCGTGGTTTTTTCGTGCCCAGATTAACTTCTTCTCATCGCCGTACGTCCGGAATAGGACGAGCGACGCGCGGGGTGGGGCGGAGAAACGGACGCTGGTTGCGTCGTGGCGTTCTGGGTCTTGTTCTGACTTTTCTGGTGACCTTTTCGTTTGATCCGGCGACTGCGTTGGCTGGGCCGGTGATTCCTTTGCCATCGGGGTCGTCGTGGCCCGGGCTGTGGTCGGGTTTGTGGTCAGCGTTGACCGGCGGTCCGGATGTGACGTGGACCGGTGTGCCGGTGCAGAAGGTGGGTCGGGCGGGTGGTGCGCCGCCGAAGGCTCCGGCCGCGCCGGTGCCTGCTGGTGGGGGTAAGGCGGCTGGGCGGGCGCCGGGGAAGGGCGTTGGTGAGTTGCCGGCGTATTCGTCGCCGCTGAAGCCGGTTCCGCAGGGAAAGAGCGGCAGCATTCCGGCTGAGGCCGCGGGTGGCCGGGCGGCGAAGCCCGCGGTTCGGGTGGCGACTCGGTCGTCGGCGACGACGGATTTCTTTCAGAATCCGGATGGTTCGTACGCGCGGCGGGTGTATCAGCGGCCGGTGAACTATCGCGACGCCACTGGTGCTTGGCAGCACATCGATGTGTCGTTGGCGCGTACGGGTGATGGGCGTTGGCGGGAGAAGGCGAACTCGCTGGCGTTGGATGTGGCTGGTTCAGCGGCCGACCCCGCCCTGGTGCGACTGGGCCTGGACGGGGCGTTGGACCGCGGCCGGGTGTTCTCGTACGGGCTCGCGGGCGCAGCGCCGGTGGCGCCGTCGGTGTCTGGGCAGACGGCGACGTACCCGGGCGTGTTGCCGAGTACGGACCTTCGGGTGGAGCCGACGGCGACGGGTGTGAAGGAGTCGGTGGTTCTGCGGTCGGAGCAGGCCGCCGCGGGTTGGGTGTTTCCGTTGCGGTTGACGGGCGTGACCGCGCGGCAGCCGGCGCCGAACGGGACGATCGAGCTGGTCGACAAGACCGGCAAGACGGTGGCTCGGATTCCGGCCGGGTTCGCGTCTGACGCGAAGATTGACCCGCGCTCTGGTGAGGGTGCCACGACGTACGCCCTGACCACCACACTTGTCACGACCAGCGGCGGTGGCCAGGCGATTCAGGTCGGGTTGGACGAGCACTGGTTGCGGGATCCGGCGCGGGTGTTCCCGGTGACGGTGGACCCGACCGCGAACCTGGATGCGGCGACGACGTATGTGGGAACGAATGTTCCCGAGGTGGACCATTCCAGTGAGCCCACGGTCAAGATCGGCGCGTACGACGGTGGTGTGGTGCCGGACGCTCAGGCGCATAAGGCGCGGTCGTTTCTGCAGTTCCCGAATTCTGGTCTGGAGGGTTCGGGGGTCACGTTTTCGTCGGTGAACCTGCATCTTTTCGACACCTGGGCTTCGACGTGTACGGCGGAGAAGGTGGAGGTCGCGGCGGTCTATCAGCCGTTTGATCTGACCAAGACGACGACGTATCCGGGGCCGACGGTGGGCGGGTCGGTCGGCGGCGGGACACCGAATGTCCCGAACGCGTGTAAGAACACCGCCGCTGATCGTACGGTGGGTGATTGGGTCACTCTCCCGGTGTCGGTCGGCGTGCTGACGAACTGGGCGCAGAACGGCGGCACATATGGCTTGTCGTTGTACGGCATCGAGTCGGACACCTTTCATTGGAAGCAGTTCGACTCCGCGAACTCCGATTTCCCGCCGTACATGGAGATCAACTACACCGGCACGCTGACACCACAGGTTTACAACTGGTTCCCTCGGAACGGGTCGGCGGTGAACTCGCTGACTCCGACGCTGGCCGCGACCGGGGACCTGGATCCGAACATCACCGCGGCGCAGAAGTTCCAGTTCCAGGTCTACAACACCGCGAACACGAAGATCGCCGACTCCGGTCTGCAGACCGCCAACAGCTACGCCATTCCCGCTGGGAAACTGGTGTGGGGTCAGACGTATTACTGGCAGGTGCAGAACTACGACGGGGCGAAATACTCACCGCCTGGAATTTGGCAGGCGTTGACCGTACAGGTGCCGCAGCCGCTGGTGACCTCGTCGTTGTCGCAGAATCCGGACGGGCGGGGTTTTTCGGCGGACAACGGCAATTACACGACCTCGGAGACGGATGCGAATGTGACGACGGTTGGTCCGTCGTTGCAGGTGGATCGTGACTACAATTCGCGCGACCCGAGAATGACCGGTGGTTTCGGGGAAAGCTGGTCGAGTGTCTTCGACGCCCAGGCCGCTGAGCAGTACACCCCCGCTGGTGCGGTGACCAGTGTCGCGGTGACTTATCCGGGTGGGTCGACGGTCGGTTTCGGGAAGAACGCGGACGGGTCGTTCACGCCGCCGTCGGGTCGGTTCGCGACGTTCGCCGCGGTCACTGGCGGTGGGTACAAACTGATCGATAAGGACGACACCACCTACACGTTCACGCAGCCACTGGGCGCGGGGGCGTACGGAATCACGTCGGTGGCTGATGCCAACGGCCGGGCCATCACCTATGCCTGGTCTAGCGGGCATATTGTCACCGCGACATCGGGCGCGTCGGGCCGCGCATTGCATCTGACTTGGGCGACACCGTCCGGTGCGACCTACCCGCATGTGGCGACGGTGGCCACTGACCCGAGGACTCCTGGTGATTCGTCGACGGTGTTGACGTGGACGTACGGCTACACCGGCGACGAGTTGACGCAGATGTGCGCGCCAATCGACGTCCCCGGCACTTGCACCACGTACGGGTACACGACCGGTTCGCAATATCACAACCAAACCGTGGATACCGGCGCGGAATCTTTCTGGCCGCTGGCCGAATCCACCGGTGCCACGACCGCTGCGAGTGTCAACCTGGCCAACGAGGGCAACGACAACGGTACTTACCACAACGTGACGCTCGGCGCGGCCGGTCCGCTGGCCGGCGGTTCGGCGCCGGCGGCGTCGTTCAACGGCACGTCGTCGTTCGTGCAGCTGCCCAACTTGCACATGGCTACCAACCCGGCGGCATCGGTGTCGTTGTGGTTCAAGACATCCACGCCACTGGGCGTGTTGTTTTCTTATTCGGATAAGACGGCCGACAATCAGGCGACCAAGGGCGGGTTCGTTCCGGCGCTGTATGTTGGCGCGAGCGGGAAACTGTACGGTCTGTTGTGGAAGAGCGCGACGAACGCGCCGATCACCACGACTGGGACGGTGACCGACGGGAATTGGCATCATGTGGTGTTGTCCGGGTCGTTGACCGGACAGGCGATGTGGCTGGACGGGGCGCAGGTCGGAACGACCGGCGGCCCGAGTGCGGATTCCGGTGGCGGGTACAAGCCGTTGGCTTTGCAGTACGGGCACATCGGCGCCGGATACCTGGCCGCGCCGTACCCGGACGAACCGCATTCGGGTGACACCAGTCGTTCGGCGTACTACTTCAACGGTTCGATCGCCGATGTCGGCTTTTACACCAGCCAGCTCACCGCCCAGACCGCCACGTCGCTGTACAGGGCGGGGACCACACCGGTCGGGTTGCTGACGAAAATCACCCGCCCGTCGGGGAAAGTCGATGCGCAGGTCGCGTACGACCCGGTGTCGACCACCGTCAAGACGGTCACCGATGACAAGGGCGGGATGTGGACGGTCAACCCGGCGACGGTGTCGGGGTCGGTGCTGGTGTACCGGTCGGCGGTGTCGGGGTCGGCGCCGGAGAGCTATTTCATGCTGGCCGAGGGCGCCGGGTCGACGCAGGCGATCGACGAGGTCGACAGCGGTGTGGGTATGTATCACAATGTGACGCTGGGTGCGGCTGGCCCGACACCGGATTACCCGGCGGCCTCGTTCGCCGGGTCGAATTCCTCGCCGTCCTATGTGCAACTGCCGCCGGGTGACGTGGTGAACGGCAAACCCGCGTCGGCGGAGGTGTGGTTCCAGGTCCCCAAGGCGAACACCACCGGCGGGGTGTTGTTCAGCATGCAGCAGCAGGACCTGTCGACCATGACCGGCTCGGCCGGTCAGTACGACCCGGTGCTGTATGTCGGCTCCGATGGGAAGTTGCACGGTAAAATCTGGGACACCACGCACCTGTCCAGCGTGCCGGGCAGCGCGCAGACGGTGAACGACGGCCGGTGGCACCAGGCGGTGCTGGCGGCCTCGGCCAGTGGGCAGGTCCTGTATCTGGACGGTCAGGCGGTCGCCACCACGACCGCGGCGTTGGAGGCGCAGAGCCCGGGTTACTCATACGGATATCTGGGCGCGGGGCCGGTGGCGGGTTGGGCGAACAAACCCACCAACGACCTCGGCTGGTTCCCTGGGTCGATTGGCGAGTTTTCGTTTTACACCAACCAACTCTCGGCGCAGGAGGTCGCCGCGCATTACACGGCGATGCGAAACGCTGATGGTGGTCTGTCGCCGATCAAGGGGGTCACGATCACCGACCCGGGCGGGGCGACGCTGACCCACCGGTACGACGTGAACAACGGGATGCGGGAGATCTCGGACAACGACGCGACCGGCGCATTGACCTCCTACGGGTACGACACCGGCGGGTTCGTGCACGCCATCGGCGACGGGTACGGCCGTACGACGGTCGTCGGCCACGACGTGCGTGGCAACGAGGTCTCGCAGACCACCTGCCAGAACCAGCACACCCAGGTCTGCTCCACCAGCTACAAGACGTATCTGCCCGATGACACCAGCACCTCGCTGACACCCAGCCCCAAAAACGATGTGCTGGCCAGCACCAGCGACGCCCGATCCGCCAGTGCGACGGACCCGGCATACCGCTCGACGTATGGCTATGACGCCGCCGGAAACCAGACCGCTGTCACCACACCCGCGGTCGCAGGCTATCCGAATGGCCGAACCACGACGATCGCGTATACCGACGGCACCACCGTCAAGGCCGCCGACACCGGATTCGCGCCGGTCGGGCTGCCGTACAAAACCGTGTCGCCCAGCGGCGCGACCACCACGGTGTCGTATTTCCACAATGGGGATATCGCGTCGGTGACCGACCCGGCAGGCGCGGTCACCTCGTACACCTATGACGGTGTCGGGCAGACGCTGACTCAGAAGGAAAACTCGGACACCTTCCCGAACGGGCTGATCACCAGCTACACGTACAACAAAGCCGGGCAAGTCACGTCGGAGGCCGATCCTGGGGTCACCAACCGGATCACCGGCGCGGTTCACACCGCGAACATCAGCACGTCGTACGCGCCGGACGGGCAGTTGCTGTCGCAGACCACCGCGGATGTGACCGGCGGTGACGCACCGCGGACCACGTCGGTGACGTACGACGACCACGGCCTGGCCGCCACCAGCACCGACCCGCTCGGGAAGATCACCAGCTACAGCTACGACGGTTATGGGCGGCGGACCAGCGAAACAGATCCGTCCGGGCAAACGACCGCGTACACGTACGACGCGGAAGGACGACCGCTCGACCAGATCCTCAAGGACTACACCGGTGACCCGAACAGTCCGTCGCCGAAGAAGGACCTGGTGATCTCGCACCGGGTCTACGACGTCACCGGGAAACTGACCTACCTGCAGGACTCCAACGGCAACTGGACCTACTACGTCTACTACGACAACGGCCTGCTCAACGCCGTCGGGCGTATCGACCAAGCCGACACCACCGTGTTCTGGCAACAGGTCAACGGCTACGACGCCGACGGGAACCTCACCGAACAGGACAGCAACAACCAGGCGTCCTGGTTCCAGAACACCGTGGACGCGGGCGACCGGGTCACCGCCAGCACCGTTGCCGGCGTCAACCGCACCACCACCATCGCCTACGACGGCGACGACCACCCGACCTCGTCAATCATCAGCGACGGCACCGGCGCGACCAACACCACTGCGGCCACTTACGACCCGCTTGGGCATGTCACCAGCAAAACCGTGTCCGACAACGCGGGCCGGTCGTCGAAAACGTCGTGGACGCTGGACAAGCGCGGCCTGCCGACCTCGATGACCAACCCGGCGAACGCGGTCACCACCTACGCGTACGACGAAGACGGGCAACTGGCCGTCACCACCGGGCCGGCGGTGAACGCCGAAACCAGCGGCGCAGCGGCGCAGTCGGTGCATCCGATCACCACGATCGGCTACGACACAGCCAGCGCGCCGACCGAAACCGAGGACCCGAACGGCAACGTCACCACTACCGCGTACGACGCCGCCGGACAGAAAACCTCCGTCACCCAACCCGCGTACATCCCGCCCGGGGCGAGCTCGCCGACCATCCCGGTGACGAGGTGGGCGTACGACGACACCGGCGACACGACGTCAGTCACTGATCCGCTCGGCAACACCGTCGCCTACACGTACGACCAACTCAACGACACCGCCTCGGTCACCGACCCACGCGGTGGCATCACCCGCAACAGCTACGACCCGGCCGGGCACCTGTTGCAGAGTGCCACCCCCAACGGTGCGACGACCCAAGCGACCTATGACTGGATGGGCCGCCCCCTCACCTCCACGGTCCTGGAGCGGTATCCGGCAGCAGCGTCGTACACGACGACCAACTCGTACGCGGCCTCGCAAGCCAACCCGGCCGGTGCATACCTGACCTCCACCACCACACCCGCCGGCGCCACCACCTCCTACGGCTACGACGCGGCCGGTGAGCAGACCTCGGTCACTGACCCAGCCGGGACGACAACCGTCTCCGCCTACAACCTGCAGGGCCACGTCGCGAAAACCACGCTCGCCGACGGCACCGCCACCGCCACCACGTACGACCATCTCGGCGACCCGCTGACCGCGACCCAGTTGGACACCGACGGAACCACGGTGTTGGCCAAGACCTCGGCGACCTACGACCCCGCCGGTCGCCAGCTCACCTCCACGGACGCCCGCAACCACACCTCCACCTTGACCCGCGACGCCTCCGGTCTGGTCACCCAGGAACAGCAGCCGGTCGACGACTCCACTTCGATCACCACCACTTTCGGGTACGACGCGGCCGGGCACCGGACCCGTTTCACCGACGGCCGAGCAAATTCGTGGATCACCACGTTCAACAGCTGGAACCTGCCCGAATCAAGCATCGAACCCGGCACCGCCACCTACACCGCGGCCGCCGACCGGACGACCACTACGACGTACGACGCCGACGGGCACCCAGCAGGCACCACGAAACCTGGCGGCGTGACGTTCGCGGACACGTACGACAAGGCCGGCGAACTTCTGTCCCAGTCCGGTAGCGGCGCGGACGCCCCGACCGCCGACCGATCGTTCTCCTACGACCCGGATGGGCGGATCACCAAGGCATCCACGGCCGCCGCCGGTGACACCGGACCGACCGGCCCGCAGATCCCGGCCACCGACGAATCGTTCACGTACAACGACCGCGGCCAGCTACTCACAGCCTCCGGGTCCGCGGCCTCCAGTTCCTTCGGCTACACCGCAGATGGGCTGCTCGCGTCGCGGACCGATGCCGCCGGGACCGCCACCTATGCGTACGACACCGCCGACCGGCTCGCCACCGCCACCGATCCGATCACCAGCACGCAGATCAGCGTCGGCTACAACCAGCTCTCGATGCCGACCACCCTCACCTACGGCACCAACGGCAACGCCCGGACGTACGGATACGACCACCAACACCGCCTCACCAGCGACACCCTGAAAACCTCGGGTGGGACCACGGTCGCGTCTATCGGTTACGGGTACGACGCTAACGACAACCTCACCAGCAAAACCACCACCGGACTCGGCGCCGGATCCGCCGCGAACACCTACACCTACGACTACGCCGACCGGCTCACGTCATGGAACGACGGCACGAAAACCGTCCCATATGGCTACGACGCGTCCGGCAACCGGACTCGGGTCGGCGCGAACGTCTACACCTACGACGCCCGCGATGAACTCACCAGCGACGGGACCAACAGCTATACCTACACCGCCCGCGGCACCCTGACCAAACAAACCAACAGCGCCAGCACCACCGGCTACGCCTACGACGCGTACGGACAGCAGCAAACCGTCACCGGGACGATCGCCGGCACCACCAACGCCACCAAGACGTACGTCTCCGACGCGCTCGGGCGGGTCGTGTCCTCAGCGACGACCAGCGCGACCGGCACCCAGCGCGCGTTCTCGTTCAGTGGCACCAGCAACGACCTGGCCAGCGACGGCAGCAACACCTACTCCCGCGGCCCCGACGGAGGTCTGCTCGCGACCGGAACCAGCGGTGGCACGGGCGGGGTGTTGGCATGGACCGACGCGCACGACGACGTCGTCGGCCAGTTCACCTCCACCGGCGCCACACTGTCGGGGACCACGACGTACGACCCGCTCGGGAATACCACCGCCACCGCGGGGAAAGTCGGCAACCTCGGGTTCCAGTCAGGGTGGACCGACCCTGACACCGGGAAGGTCAACATGGGGTCGCGCTGGTACGACCCCGCCACCGGCGAATTCCAATCCAAAGACGCCGCCGCCAACAACCCGGTGCCGACATCGGTGTCAGCTAACCCATTCGCGTACGTCGGAGACAGTCCGCTCGGCGACCAGGACCCCGACGGAACCTGCGGGTTGTTCGACTGGGGCTGCTATGGGCACGCGGTCAGCAACGCCGCCCACAACGTCGCGCACGCCGCGAGCAATGTCGTACACGCCGTCGCGCACGTCTACAACCATTACGTCGCTCCCATCGTGAACCACGTGTACACCCACATCATCCGGCCCCTGGTGCACAACGGCATCCACCTCATCCGAAAAGCCGTCCATTTCGTCAAAGACACCTGGCACGCCGCCAAACGCTTCGGTCAACAGGTCATCAGAGCCGCGTACACCCTGGCCGCCAAGGTCAAACGCGTCGCCGCAGCCGCGTACCACAACATCGTCGCTGGCGCGAAAAAAGTCGGCGCCGCCGTCGCATCGGCCGGCCGGTCGGTTGGCAAGTTCATCGTCAAACACGCCGCCACCATCGCCTCCGTTGTCGCCTCAACTGTCGTGTTCGCCGGCTGCGAAACAGCACTAGGTGCGATCAGTTTCGGGGCCGGCGCGGTCGCCGGTGCCGCCATCTGCGGTGCCGCCGCCGGCGCCGTCGGCGGGCTGGTGGAACAGGGCGTACATTGCTTGCAGGACGGCAAAAGTGCTTGTTCTGGTTCGGCGTTTGGGCAAGCCGCGCTTATCGGTGGTGTCAGTGGTGCGCTCGGTGGGTTTCTCGGCGGCCTCGGTGGCAAGCTCGCCTCCACTGTCATCAAAGAAGCGCTCCCTGAGGCGATCTCCAAGTTCGCCTCTGGTGCGGCCGGCCACGCAGCCGGTGCCATTGTCGGAGCAGCCGGCGGCGGCGCGACCGGCGCTATCACCTATGGTCTGACCTGCTCCGGCGCAGCTGGTGGCTGCTCTTGGTCCGGAGCCGGTAAAGCCGCCCTGGACGGCGCCGAAGCCGGCGCCGTCGCCGGTGCCCTGGGCGGGACCCCACGTGGCGCGAAAACCACCGGTGGCCCCGTCCGCCCCAACCGCGGCACCACCGAAGAACCCGAACCCCCCACGGCCGGTCGCGACGAAGACGAACCAGCAGCCTGCGCCGGACGGCACAGCTTCACCGGTAACACCCGCGTGCTGCTAGCCGACGGATCCAGCAAACCGATCTCCCAGATCAAGACGGGCGACAAGATCGCCGACGCCGTCCCCGGCGACACCAAGACCCAAGCGCATCAGGTCGGGCGGGTCATCGTCACCACCACCGACCACGACTTCGTCGACCTCACCATCGCCACCCTCGACCATACCGGCCGCGCAGTGTCGATGGGCACCATCACCACCACCGCCCACCACCCCTTCTACGACACCACCAAAGCCGCCTTCATCGACGCCGCCCAACTCCACGAAGGCGACCACCTCCAAACCAACGACGGCCACACCGCCGTCATCCTCGCCATCCACACCCGCCACGGCAACGCCGTCACCTACGACCTGACCATCCCCACCCTCCACACCTACTACGTCCTTGCTGCCGGTCAGTCGGTAGAGACCGTGTTGGTGCATAACTGCAATGGCTCAGTTACCGGCCATCCCGAGGGTTGCGACTGTGCAAATGGCGGGGCACCAAAGGTTCGGAATGGAGCTCTGGCGAATAGCGACCATCCAGTAACGGGCGTCCCCTTTGATGAGAATGGATTCCCCGACTTTTCGGATTGGCGGCACCCAGATGTTCCAGATGTTCAGATTGAACTTTCGGGTAACAGGCCAACCGACTTCGCAAGAGCAAATAGAGCAGCAGGCCTGGCGTCGACTCCAGAGGGTTACACGTGGCACCATCACCAAGAGCCCGGCCTTATGCAACTCATTGACCGGGATGTGCATAGACTGACTGGCCACACAGGTGGGTTCTCGACCAGGAGGTAGAAAATTGTCTGAGATATTCACTGATAGTGAATATTATACGGGACCCGAACTCACAGATGAGTTGGTAAGCGCCGTTGAACAGCAACTGCAAGTCCGTCTCCCAGGTAGCTATGTCGAGTTGCTGTCTGAGCGGAACGGTGGGTCAGTCCGGAAAAGGTGCATAGAGGTCAGCTTCCCGAATTCATGGACACCCGACCACATCGAGATCGAGGGGATCTTTGGCCTGGGCGGCAGGCGAGGAATCGACTCACTCTCGGATGTGATGATTAAAGAATGGGAATATCCAAGAATTGGAGTTGTGCTTTGCGATATGCCATCAGGTGGTCATGACGCGGTAATGCTTGATTATTCCGTCTGTGGCTCCGAGGGTGAACCAACAGTCGCGTATATCGATGAGGATCGAGTTCCACGTCAGATCGCTAAATCCTTTGCGGATTTCCTTGACAAATTGACTTCCTGTGAGCGATTTCGCACTGACGACACGTAAGATCCACATCTGAACTGTCCCGATCGCTGCGTTCTGAACGTTGCGTCAAGGCTTGACGCAACGCAGTGTGAAAATGCCCTTGTCGCTTTGTGGGCTCATTTCTGACCAACCACCTCGACGCGGTCGGCGAGTTCGCGCCGACCGGTACCGTGTTGTCGGGATCGGCGACGTAAACCAGTCCGCACGCTCGTCGCTGGCGATACGCTCCCGAACTGTTCCCTTAAGGCCCCAAAGGACTTGGCAATTATGGGTGCATCGACGACGGTAGAGTCGCGGACTACACTGAAAGATCTGCTCAAACCGAACATGGGTGTGTGCCATTTGGCGGCGTGCGCTGTAGTGAGGCGATGATGTCTGAATACCCGGATCTGTCTGCTTATGTCTACCGGCCGTCGGATGGTAATTTGGTGAACATCGGTTGGCTGGGCAGTGATATCGCCTTCGAGACTGGTGATGTGGAAATTGAGGTACGCGATCAATTGGTAAGAAGAGTCGCTGATCGGATTAATGTCATGCGAGGCGTGCATTACTGCGATTTTTGCGACGAAGAGTCCCCGATCTGCATTCAACCCGTTGAGGGCATGGATAGAGTCGAGGTCTACTTGGGTATGAGTGAGATACGCATTCCAAGTCCCAACGGTGACGTTGTGTATGTATTCAGAGGTGCAGGACGGATAGGTGGCAATTCTGATCGACCACATCGAGCGCAGGCTGGGCCGCATGGCTGGAGCATGGAACGCTGAAAATGAACACAAATATGCCGCTGGGATTTTCGGGAAAGGAGTGCTGGACTACGCGACTTCTTATGCCACTGCTGGCCTTAGCGGGCACCCCTTGCAGTCCAAGGCATCCGGACGGGATCTCTATATATTGATTTGATGGCAAGTGAAAGCAATGGGAGACGTTCATGTCGAGCCGCGTCTCAAGGGCCTTTGCGCAGGTCACCTCAAATGCTTTTCTTGAGTCGATGCACTTGAAATCGTGACGTCGCCAGCCAGCGTGTCAGCGGGGATCACATCCACCTCGGTCGGGCGGCACTATCTAGGACAAGAAAGAGAAGCACGTTCACGACGGGCAGTTGCTCGGAGTGAGAAGCGCGGCATCGAGTCGGCGGCGCGGCCAGCCTGTCGTTCGGCACCAGTCGGTGCCGCGCAGGCTGAACCTATGCCGTGCCGCGAGTCTTCGTCGACCTCGCCATCGCCGATGTTGACCAGTCGGGGCGCGGTTCACCTGGAGGGCGGCCGAAACTGGTGGCGTGGCGGTCAGGTGGCGATGACGACGCCGAAGAAGATGAGCAGGACTACGGTCGCGCAGCCGAGCAGGATGTACGGCACCCGGCCGCGGGTGATGGTGCCCAGGGACGCGATCACCAGGCCTAGGCCGAGCAGGCCGCAGATCGGGACCATGGTCAGCGCGGCGCCGAGGTTGGTGCCGGTGGCAGCGGTGAGGGCCATCATCGCCACGCAGCCGGCGACGATCAGGCCGATCACGGTCAACCCCAGCCCCCACACCGTCACACCGAACAGCCGGCCCGGCTCGGGTGCATCGTCGGCGCTGTCCGCGAGCGGCTCGGTGCGTACGGGCTCAACGCGGGCGGTCCCGGCCGCGGGAGCGGCAAATGACTCGGCATGGTCGGCGGTCGCGACCGGTTCCTCGACCGCCAGTTTGTCCTTCTTCTTCAAGTCCGGCTTGGTGGCGCCAGGCTTGGTCAGATTCGGCCGGGACGTTTGGGATCTGTCCGGCCGGGTAGTCGTTCCGACAGATCCGGTGGCCGCCCGGGCCGGCTTCTGGCCAGCGGTGACAGATGCGGATGTTTCGGTCGGCAGGTACGTCATAGCATCCATTGTGCCCTTGTCCGACTTAAACACCACTTTGCCACCCACGTCGCGCGGAGTGTGACCGCCAGATCACATGACGGTCGTCACGAGGGATGGCAGTGGACAGGTACGGGTCGCGTACGCTCGCCGGGTGGCGGATTTTGCCTCTTCCCAGCAATTACCGGTGCCGGCCGCGGACCGGCCGATCGGAGTGTTCGACTCCGGTGTCGGCGGTCTGACGGTGGCCCGCGCGGTCCTCGACCAGCTGCCGCATGAGCAGATCACGTACGTCGGCGACACCGCCCACGGTCCGTACGGCCCGCGCCCGATCGCCGAGGTCCGCGCGTACGCGTTGGCGGCGATGGACGCGTTGGTGTCCAGTGGCGTCAAGGCGCTGGTGATCGCCTGCAACTCGGCGAGCGCGGCCTGTCTGGCGGACGCCCGCGAGCGTTATGACGTGCCGGTCGTCGAGGTTGTGCTTCCTGCCGTACGCCGAGCCGTCGCGGCCACTCGCACCGGCCGGGTCGGTTTGATCGCGACCCGGGTGACAGTCGCCAGTGGTGCGTATCAGGACCTCTTCGGCGCCGCGCCCAACGTCACCTTGACCAGCGCGCCCTGCCCGGCCTTCGTCGACTTCGTCGAGCGGGGGGTGACCAGTGGCCGGCAAATCCTCGGGATGGCCCAGTCGTATTTGGAGCCTCTGCAGCGCGCGGAGGTCGACACGCTGGTCCTCGGGTGTACGCACTACCCGCTGCTCGCCGGCGTCGTCGGTCTGGTGATGGGCGAAGGCGTCACGCTGGTGTCCAGTGCCGAGGAGACCGCGAAGGACCTCTACCGGGTGCTCACGCAGCAGGACCTGCTGAGGTCCGAGGACGCGCCGCCGCCCCGGCACCAGTTCCTGGCCACCGGGGACGTGGAGCTCTTCCATCGGGTCAGCCGGCGCTTCCTCGGTCCGGCGATCGGCTCGGTCGGCCAGCTGGCCGCGGCCCCGGCGGAGGTGGCCCGGTGAAGCTGACCGTGCTCGGTTGCGCGGGCAGCTATCCCGGCCCGGACTCGCCGTGCTCCTCCTATCTGCTGCAGGCCGACGGCTTCTCGTTGCTGGTCGACCTGGGCAACGGCGCGCTGACGAACCTGCAGCGGCTACACGGCCTCTTCGACGTGGACGCCGTCATCGTCAGCCATCTGCACCCGGACCACTGGAGCGACCTCTGCCCGTACATGGTGGTCCGCAAGTACGCCCGCCGGCACGGCTCGCCGGCGCTGGAGCCGCTGCCCGTCTACGGCCCGGCCGGCACCCAGGAGCGGCTCGGATCCGCGTGGGGTGACCAGACCGCCAGCAGCGGGGTCTTCGACTACCACACGCTCACGCCGGGGACCGGGAAGATCGGCCCCTTCGAGGTGACGACCGCTCTTATGAACCACCCGGTCGAGACGTACGGGCTGCGGATCTCGCACGCCGGCCACGCCCTCGCGTACTCCGCCGACACCGGTCCCTGCGAGGCGCTGGTGGAGTTGGCGGCGGGCGCTGACACGCTGCTGTGCGAGGCGGCCTTCCTGGACGAGCCGGACAACACTCCGGACCTGCACCTGTCCGGTCGCCAAGCCGCCGAACACGCCACCGCCGCCGGTGTCGACCGGCTGCTGCTCACCCACTTGGTGGCCTGGAACGACAGCACTCGTACATATGCCGAGGCCCGCGCGTCCTTCGCCGGCTCTCTCGACGTTGTGCGCTGCGGTTCTGTGTACGAGATCTAGACGGTCTCCGACGCGTAGTTCGACCGCAGCGCGGCCATCCGCTCGTCAGTCATCGCCTCGCCGGACGCGATCGCCTCATGCACCTCGCGGAAATAGTTCTCGTACCCGGCCGGCGAGAACACGCAGAGCGCCTTAACCGGCGCGTCCGACGCGTTGCGAAAGCCGTGCACCGAGCCGCGTACGGCAGCCAGCAACCCGCCGGGTCCGACCGCCGTCTCGCGGTCGCCGGTGTGTACGGTCAGCTCGCCCTCGACGACGTAGAAGTATTCGTCGTGCTCCCAGTGGATGTGCGGCCGTACGGCCGGCCCGCCCGGCGCCAGCCGGAACTCCTGGAACGCCAACGTCCCGTTCGTGTCCGCGCCGGTCACCTTGAACAGCATCTGCACGCCGGGCCCGGGGATGGTCTCCCCGGTTCCCGCCGGCCGCAGCAATGCCTTCGTACGCTCAGCCATCGTGACCCTCCAGGTCTTTGTACGCCATCAGAACAAAGGTCTACCAACCGAAAATGCCGTCGCCGAATCGAGGGGGGCGTGCTATCCAGACAAACGTGGAAGACCTTGTGACAACACGACTCGTGCTGCATCCGATGACGATCGATGAGGCGCAGCAGGTGCTGGCGCAGATGCCGGACGCCGACGCGCGCTGGGCGCCGGGATATCCGGCCGACGGTGAGCGCAACGCCGCGCTGCGATACCTGACCACCTGCGAGGAAATCGGCGATCCGCGGCCCTTCGGCACGTACGAGATCCGCCGCCGCGAGGACGGGCAGGCGATCGGCGGCCTGGGCTTTCACGGTGCCGCCGATGAGCGGGGCGTCGTCACCATCGGCTATGGCCTGATCCCGTCGGTACGAGGGATGGGATACGCGACTGAGGCGCTTCGGGAGCTGCTGCGTTTCGCCGCGGCCCACGGCGTCACCGCCGTCGAAGGCGACACCACGCACGACAACCTCGGCTCCCAGCGGGTCATGGAGGCCGTTGGGATGCGGTTGGTCGAGGAGAACGAGAAGCTCCGGTTCTACCGATGGAATCGAAACGACACCTGACCAGAATGAGCCGCCCCCGAATCCGAGGATCCGCCGGGGGACCGACAGTTTTGAGCTGGCTGTTTGGGCTGGCCGGTTTGGGCTGGCAGAGTTGGGCTGGCGGAGTTGTTCGCCGGGCGGCTGCTTGTACGACATCCGTACGGTGACTGAGCGTCATTGATTTCCAAGCGTTCAACAACGTGTCCCAGACGCGACATACGGACGTGGCCGGATTTGCGACATTCGCCGTCACCGTGGACGTATGCGAGTGGCGATCGTGACCGAGTCCTATCTCCCCGATGCCAATGGTGTCTCGCACTCGGTGCAACGGGTGGTCGAGTACCTGAACCGGCAGGGCCACCAGCCGATGGTGGTGGCGCCGGAGCCGGCCGCCGAAGCCGGGTCGTACGCCCATGACGACCAGTGCGAGGTTGTCCGGGTCCCGTCCGTGCCAATGCCCGGCTACCCGTCCTTCCGGATCGGGCTGCCCAGCCGCAGACTCGAGAACGCGCTGATCGCACACCGTGCCGATGTCGTGCATCTGGCGTCGCCGTTCGCGCTCGGCGCGCACGGCGCGTTCGTGGCCGAGCGGCTCGGGCTGCCGTCGGTGGCGATCTACCAGACCGATGTGGCCGGGTTCGCCGGTTTCTATCGGCTCGGGGTCGGCCGGGCGGCGGCCTGGCGATGGCTGCGCCGGGTGCACTGTGCCGCCGGGCGTACGCTCGCGCCCTCCCGTCCCGCCGTCCAGGACCTCCAGAACCACGGCGTGCCGCGCGTACACCTGTGGCCGCGCGGGGTGGACGGCGATCGCTTCTCGCCTGAGCACCGCAGTCAGGCGCTGCGGCGGGAGCTGGCTCCCGGCGGTGAGCTGCTGGTCGGGTACGTCGGTCGGCTGGCCGCCGAGAAGCACCTTGAGCTGCTGGAGCCCGTCACCCTGCTGCCCGGCGTACGGGTGGTGATCGTCGGCGACGGTCCGGCCCGCAAGGCGCTGGAGCACCGGATGCCGCAGGCGACGTTCCGTGGCGAGTTGCGTGGCGCCGACCTGTCGGCCGCGTACGCGAGCCTGGACCTCTTTGTCCACACCGGCGCGAACGAGACCTTCTGCCAGTCCGTCCAGGAGGCTCTCGCCGCTGGCGTGCCGGCCGTCGCGCCAGCCGCCGGTGGCCCGCTCGACCTGGTCAAAGACGGCCAGACCGGCCTGCTCGTACGCCCCGATGACCCGGCCGAGCTGGTCACCGCGGTGAGTGCGCTGGTCGCCGACCGGACCAGGCTCGCCCGGTTCGCCGCCGGCACCCGCGCGTCGGTGCTGCACCGGACCTGGTCGTCGGTTAACGCGGCCTTGGTGCAGCACTACCTCGCAGTACGCCACGCCGGGCCGGAAGTGCGAGCCGCGTGATCGCGGACGACAACGGTGCCGGCCCGGCGCGAATCGTCCGGCTGGCCAACTTCGTCGGACCGGTGTCCGGCGGCCTGCGGACCGCGCTGCGCGAGTGGGGCCGCGGCTACCGGGCGGCCGGCCACCACCCGGTCCTGATCGTGCCGGCGGGCACCGCCAGCGACACCGAGACCGACTACGGCCGGGTGATCACCGTGCCGTCGCCGGTGATCCCCGGGACCGGCGGCTACCGGGCGATCGTGTCCCGCCGGCACGTCCGGCGCTGGCTCGGTGAGCTGCGCCCGGACCGCGTCGAGGTGCACGACCGTACGACCCTGCGATGGGTCGCGAGCTGGGCGCGGGCCCGCGGCGTCGGCTCCGTGGTCGTCTCCCACGAGCGGCTGGATTCGCTGCTCAGGCTCTATGCCGACACGTGGTTGCCGGCGGCGAGCGGCCGGGCGATCCCGGTCGCCGACGCGCTGAACCGGCGGATGGCGCAGGCGTACGACACCGTCGTCATCACCACCGACTGGGCCAGCGCCGAGTTCACCCGGCTCGGCGTCACCAATCTGCGCCGGGTGCCGCTGGGCGTGGACCTGGAGCTGTTCCACTCGAGCCGGTACGACGCGGCGCTGCGCGGCCGGCTGGCCAGCCCAGGTGAGCTGCTGGTGGTGCAGTGCACCCGGCTGCACACCGAGAAGCTGCCGCACCGGGTCATCCACGCGATCGAGGCGCTGCTGGCTCGGGGCGTACGGGCGGCGGCCGTGGTGGCTGGCGACGGACCTCTGCGCGGCTCCCTGGAGGCGGCCGCGCAAGGGCTGCCGATCCGGTTCGCCGGCTTCGGCCACGACCGCGCCGAGCTGGCCCGCCTGCTGGCCACCGCGGACGTACTGATCGCGCCGGGGCCGGTCGAGACCTTCGGTCTCGCCGCCCTGGAGGCGCTCGCCTGCGGTACGCCGGTGGTCGCGCCCGGGGACGGCGCGCTCGGTGAGGTGGTCGGCGACGCCGGGGTGGTCGTACGGGGACAGCACGACGTGGTCGCGGACGGCGAGGCCTTCGCCGACGGGCTGCTGCAGATCGCCGCGCTGCCACCGGCGGCCCGGCGGCTGGCCGCCCGCCGCCAGGCCGAGCGTTTCAGCTGGTCGACGTCGGTGCAGGCGATGTTGCGTACGCATGGGTTGTCGATCGATGTCGAAGTTTCGTGAGGGGGAAGTGATGTCTCTTAGACGCCCTCTAAGGTTCGTCGCCTTGGGGGACAGCACCACGGTGGGGCTGGGCGACCCGTTGCCCGGCGGGGGATGGCGCGGCTGGGCGAGCCTGCTCGCGCTGGCCATGGACGCGGTCTTCATCAACGTGGCGGTCAACGGCGCGACCGCCGCCGACGTGAGTGGCGGGCAGCTGGAGAAGGCCCTCGTGCAGCGGCCGCACATCGCGTCGGTGCTGGTCGGCGTGAACGACACGTTGCGCGGCAACTTTCGGGCCGACGTGTGCGCGACCCATCTGGAGCGTACGGTCGCCGGCCTGACCGCGGCCGGCGCGACCGTGCTCACCGCCCGGATGCCCGACCCGGGCCGGATGCTGTCGTTGCCGGCCGCGCTGGCCCGCCCGCTGGCCCGCCGAATCGCCGAGGTGAACACCGCCGTCGACGACATCTCGCGCCGCTATGGCACGGTTCACGTCGACCTCGCCGGCGATCCGCGGACGTACGAGCGTCCACTGTGGAGCGTCGACCGGCTGCATCCGTCCGAGGTGGGCCACCGGCACATCGCGGTCGAGTACGCGGCCGCGCTCACCGCCCTCGGCTTCCACCTCCCGGGCCGGCTGACCGTCGATCGCTCCGGCGGCGCGCAGGTCACCCGGCGCGGCCAGCTGTGGTGGCTGGCCACTCGCGGCACCGCGTGGGTGGCCGCCCGCAGCCACGACCTGGTGCCGCAGCTGGTCGGCCTCGCCGCCGCCGAGATCTGGGCCGACCTGCGCCGCCGCCCGCTGGAGCAGCCGCCGCGCCCGGCGCCCGTCCTGCGTACCGAATGGCGGGTCACCCCGCCCACCCCCGCCGCTCTCGCCGAGGTCGAACCGGTCCAGGTCGCCCTCTGATCCGGGCTTGCGGTGTGATCCAGGCGATGACGCGGCCGGGCGGGGTGGCGCGGGTTGATACGTTCGTACGGTGAGCCAGCCGCATCCGGTGGATGAGCATTTTCTCCTCGTCGCGCGTTCGTTCCCGGCCAAGCCGGCCAGTGACCGGGCCGCGCCGGTGCGGGACGGCAGCGCGCTGACCGGCGACGAGGTGCTCGGGCTGTTCGACGCGCAGCTGGCCAGCCGGCACCTGGACCTGGTGGCCCGCGAGCTCGGCGCGAGCCGCAACGGGTTCTATTCGATCGGCTCGTCCGGGCACGAGGGCAACGCGGGGGTCGCGGCGGCTTTGCGGCCGACCGATCCGGCGCTGCTGCACTACCGGTCGGGCGGTTTCTACCTGGCCCGGTCGCAGCAGGTACGAGGCCTGGACGCCGGCATCCGGGACGTGCTGCTGGGCATCGTCGCGGCCGCCGACGAGCCGATCGCCGGCGGCCGGCACAAGGTGTTCGGCAATGCCGAGCTGGCGGTCATCCCGCAGACCTCGACGATCGGCTCGCATCCGCCGCGGGCGCTCGGGGTGGCGCTGGCCATCGAGCGGGCCCGCAAGCTGGCCGCGCCGTCGACCTGGCCGCGAGACGCCATCACGGTTTGCAGCATCGGCGACGCGTCCTCCAACCACTCCACCACGGTCGGCGCGCTGAACGCGATCGCGTACACCCGCCACCAGGGCATGCCGGTGCCGTTGTTGATGGTCTGCGAGGACAACGGGATCGGCATCAGCGTGCGTACGCCGTCGGGCTGGGTGGAGGCCGCGAACGCGGCTCGCCCTGGCGTGCGATACATCGCCGCCGACGGCCTCGACGTGGTCGCCGCGTACACCGCCGCCACTGAGGCGGTCGAGTGGGTACGCAGTCGCCGCTCGCCGGTTTTCCTGCACCTGTCCACGGTTCGGCTGATGGGTCACGCCGGGTCCGATGTGGAGTCCGGCTATCGGACACCGGCCGAGGTGGCCGCGGACCTGGATCGAGACCCGCTGCTTTGCACCGCTCGTACGCTTTCCGAGGCCGGCATTCTCACCCCGGACGAGATTGTCCAACGCTACGACCAGATGCGGGCACGCGTAAGAGAGATCGCCGACGATGCGGTGACCCGGCCCAAGCTCACCTCGGCGGCCGCCGTGATCGCCGCGCTGGCACCCCGCCGGCCGAACTGGGTAGCCGCCGAGGTGGCGAAGTCAACGGCCGACCGGGACCGGGTCTTTTCCCAGAACCTCCCCGAAAACGAGGGTCCGCTGACGCTCGCCCAGGCGATTAACCGTTCGCTGGCCGATGTCCTGGCCGCTCGCGCCAACACGCTCGTCTTCGGTGAGGACGTGGCCCGCAAGGGCGGCGTCTACGGGGTGACCAGGGGTCTGCAGAAACAATTCGGCTCGGCGCGGGTTTTCGACACCTTGCTGGACGAGCAGTCGATTCTGGGGCTGGCGCTGGGTGCCGGCATTTCCGGCCTGGTCGCCATTCCGGAAATCCAGTATCTCGCGTATGTGCACAACGCCGCCGACCAGCTCCGCGGCGAGGCGGCAACCTTGCAGTTCTTTTCCGCCGGGCAGTACCGAAACCCGATGGTCGTACGCATCGCCGGCTACGGCTATCAGAAGGGTTTCGGCGGCCATTTCCACAACGACAACGCTGTTGGCGCGCTGCGGGACATTCCCGGGTTGGTGATCGCCTCGCCGTCCCGCGCGGACGACGCCGCCGCGATGTTGCGTACGTGCGCGGCCGCGGCCACTGTCGACGGCACGGTCAGCGTTTTCCTTGAGCCCATCGCGCTTTACCACACCCGCGACCTCCACGAAGAGGGCGATGGGCAGTGGATGGCGCCGTACGAGCCGCCTTCCCGGTGGGCCGACACGCACGTGCCACTGGGCTCCGCTCGTACGTACGGCGACGGCTCGGATCTGACGCTGGTGACATTCGGGAATGGCGTGCCGATGAGCCTGCGGGTGGCGGCCAGGCTCGCGCAGGACGGAATTTCCGTACGGGTGCTGGATTTGCGCTGGCTGTCACCGCTGCCGGTAGGCGATCTGGTCGCCGCCGCGCAGGCCACCGGCAAGGTCTTGGTGGTGGACGAGACCCGGCGGACCGGCGGTGTCTCGGAGGGCGTGGTGACCGCGCTGGTCGATGCCGGATTCGGCGGGAAACTCGCCCGGGTCGCTAGCGAGGACAGTTTCATCCCGCTCGGCGCCGCCGCGAATCTTGTGCTGCTGTCAGAAGAAACCATCTATTCGGCAGCGCGCCGGCTGGTCTGACCCCAAGCCCGCCGCTGCCCGTACCTACCACCCTGGGACACCCCCGCCACCAGCTTTGGCAGGTCGTCGATCGCGGCACTTTATCCCGCACTCGACGCCGAGTGCGGGACAAAGTACGACACTCGGCGATCGCGCCCGCTCGGCGATCGCCGCCGCCCGCTCGCCCGCACGCCCGCACGCCCGCCCGCACACTCGGCGATCGCCGCCGCTCGCCTGCTCGCCCGCTCGCCCGCACGCCCGCACGCCCGCACGCCCGCACGCCCGCACGCCCAGCCACGCACGCGCGGCGGCCGGAGGCCGCCCAGGTTCGCGGCGGTGGGGTGCCCGTTTTTTGGGCGCCCTGGCGACGTGAACCGGATGCGCCGCCGCAGGCACTGCGGCCAGAGGCACAGCCCGCTTTTTTGGGCGCCCTGGCGACGTGAACCGGATGCGCCGCCGCAGGAACTGCGGCCAGAAACTCAGCCAACAACTCAGCCGCGGATCTCGTTGACGACCTGCTGTACCTGACCGACCCGGTCGGAGCCGCTGGACCCGGTGACGATCAGTTGGCGGTCCAGCGCGGCGCCGGACCTGCTGTGGAAGAACCGGCTGATGACCAGCACGTACCGGCCGCTGCCGATCGTCGTGGTGACGTTTTTCGCTTCCGCGTAAGTGGATTGCGCGTCGGCGGTGATCCAGCGTTGACCGAAGGTCTCAATGTCAGCGCGCTGCTGGCGCTGCTGGGTGGCCGAGCAGGAATTCGGGCAGGACCGGAAGGTGAGCCGCACCCGCGGGCCCTGGCTGTTCGGGTATTCGTCGTCGATGCAGGAAACCACGGTCGAGGTGGCGCTGCTGGACAACACCAGACAGCCCCAGGATTCGGGCACTCGAAAGGAAAGCGGCAGTCCTTGCAGGTCGATGACGCGAGTTTTGTCGGTACCGCTGAATTTCTTCCACGCGGCCGGCCAGCTGCCCCTGGTCGGCGGTTCGGGCGCTGGTGACACCGAGGGCGCCGATGGGGTGGGGGTGGTGGGCTGGGTGCTCGGCGTGGTGACTGGCATCGGGTGGTCCATCGGGGTCCAGTTCGACGCGTTCGGCTTCGCGGTCGTCGACCGGCCGGCCAGCACCGCGGCCGCGGTGCCCAGCCCGAGGCACAGCGTCAAGACAATGGCGACTGTCACCACTATCGGCATCAGCGCCCGCGACCGGGCAGTGTCGCCGGTCGCTGGAATGCCGGCGAAGGGGTCCGGCGGCACCAGATCGGCGGCGGACCGTGGCACCGGCCGGCGGATCTTGAGCGTCGGGTCGAAGGCCGCGAACAGTGTTTCAGCGCCGGTCGGGTTGCCCAGCGCGGTAGCCACCCACGGCCGCTTGGCCTTGGGTTCGGCACCCAGCACTCCAGCGCCATCCGCCTCGCCGAGGGCCAACGCCCGTACCGCCTCGGCGAAACGCTGCTGGTCCGCTTCGGCCGCGCCCTTGATCAGCTGCGCCACGATCGCGTGCCGGCCGGCGCTGTCCGCGGCCAGGAACACCCCGCCGAGCTCGCCGTCGCCGAGCCTTTTGAGCAGCTGGTACGGCCCCGCCTGTGGGCCGCTCGCCTTCGTCATCACGGCGTGACCGTACGACAGATGATCATCGCGGCGGCACGCCGGCCGCCGGATATGGCATGAATCCAGGATGTGCCGGAAATGTCCGTTTCCGGGTCGAGCTGCCCCCGAAATCGACGCTGCCGGATGGGGCCGACAGTTTCGCGCAGGACTGGTCCAAATTCCTGTCAAATCATTCGAAGAGCCATTTATAGAGTAAATAACGCATAACGTGACTAAAGGGTCCGGATTTTGGGGCGTGCCCAACGACAGCGGAATGCTGAAAATTCATTCGCTGGCATCGCCGGGAAACCGTTGCGGCCGCGCCGAAGCCGTGGTTAAGCTGCCGCCCGCTCCCGAGTTTGCTTCCAAAAGTGCGAAATCACATTTGTCATGCACAAGGATTGGGGTTGCGTGATGGCAGGTATCAGCCGGCGGGGTTTTCTGGTCGCCACGGCAGCGGCGGCGACGGCTCCGGTGTGGGGCGGCGCGGCCGCGTTCGCGGCCTCGACGGCGACTGTCTGGGTGCCGTCCGCCGCCGACAAGATCCGGCGAGACCGTGCTGTGCCAGCCCATCCCGCGGCCCAGTTGGTCCTCAGCTCGGCTCGCAACGAGCGCCAGTTCGGGCAGGTCGTGGTGCGTACCAGCGCGGCGGCGACGGTGACCGCGGCGGCCACCGATCTCAGCGGGCCCGGCGGCGCCAGAATGCCGGCGACTGCGGTCTCGTTTTTCCAACAACGGTACGTAAACGTGCCCACCAAGCAGAACGACAAATACCCGACCGGCTGGTATCCAGACGCCCTGGTGCCGGCGACCTCGGTGCTGACCGGCCCGGACGTCAACGCGGCTTTCCTGGTGACCGTACGAATCCCGGCCGACCAGCCGGCGGGCGCGTACACCGGCTCGATCACCCTCAGTGGCGGCGACGCCCCAGTCACCGTCCCGGTGGCACTGACCGTGTGGGGATTCGCGAGCCCGGTCACGCCGACCAGCACCGCCGCGTTCTGGCCGTGGTATCAGCAGGCCGCGCTCGCCGAAGGCGTGCGGTGGGGGACTCCCGAGTTCAAGACCCGGATGGACGCGTACTACGCCTACCAGATCGACCACCGCGTGATGCCGAACCACCCACCGCTGATCGGCGACCCCGGCCCCGGGCCGGGCTACCACCCGGGACCCGGACCTGATGCAGAGCCGGACGCCTACATCGCGCAGATCGCCGATTATGTGAAGGACCCGCGGGTCACGTCGTTCCAGCTGCCGACGTACGCGAGCGGCGACCAGAACAGCACCATCACCATCGACACCGGCAAGCTCGCCAAAGTGACCGGCTACCTTCGTCAGCAGGGCCTGTTGCCGAAGGCCTTTTTCTATCTCGGCGACGAACCGGGTTCCGACCAGGCCGAGGACGTCCTTGTCGGCGCTTACAAAACCCTGCATCAGGTCGCGCCCGAGGTGCCCACGATCATGACCCTGACGCACCGCCCGCGGCAGTCGCTGATCGACGAGAACAACGCCTGGGTTTTCGAACAGCACACGGTTCCGATGCTGGACGAGCCGCGCGCGGTCGACACCCTCAAGGCCCGTGGCGACCTGCTCTGGACGTACATCTGCATCGGTGACACCTGGCCGTACCCGGGCGTGATGATCGACGACTCGCTGGTCGGTTCCCAGCTGGTGCCCTGGTTTCAGCACTCCCAGGGCTACACCGGCCTGCTCTACTGGTCGACGACGGCCTTCGGCACCTGGGACGGAACCAACTACACACCCCGGGACGTGTACGCCATCCCGTACGCGGATGACTCCAGCGCCGGCGACGGGTTCATGCTCTACCCGGGCAAGCCGGTCGGAGTGGCCGGGCCGGTCGGGTCGCTGCGGATGCACGCGGTCGAGGCCGGCATGCAGGACCGCGAGCACCTTGTGCTGTTCGAGCAACGCAGCATGGCGATCGCCATCCAGCTCGGGGTAGCCGACCGGATCGCCGTCGGCGACCTGCTCAAACCGTATTTCGACGTGCTTTACCAGTGGCTGGACCGCTATCAGGACGACCCGGTGCTGTTCGGGAACATCCGCACCGAGGTCGGAATCCAGGTCGACCGGCTGCTCAACGGTGAGCCGGCGGTCGTCGTGGTCGGCAAGCCGCGCGCCTACCACGTGCCGGTGACCGTCTACGTTCGTACGGGCGTGCCGGTGACGATCGCCGGCAAGTCGTGCGGGGTCACCGAGCGGACCGCGAAAGCCGACATTCACTCCGCACTGCTCCCGCTGCCGGCTGGCTACCAGAAAATCATCGTCACCGCCGGCGCGGACACCCTCACCAGGTCCGTCCAGGTCGGCCCGGTCGGGCTGCCGCATCCGGTCCGGATCAACACTTTCGAGACCGACCGGGACGTAGCCCGCCTGCAGGCCTCGGGCGCGACCGTCGCCCGGTCCACCGCGCATCCGGTCACCGGGAAGTCATGCCTGCAGATCACTTTCCCGACCGGCGTTGACTATCCGGGTGTCTATTTCCGTGGTATCGAGCATGTTGGTCGCAACGACTGGACGAAGTTCCGCGAGGTCGCTTTCGAGGCGTACAACGACTCCGACAAGGTTGTCGCGCTCAACGGCAAGTTCTACAACCCCGTCGCCGCTGACGACAACCACGTCGTCTACCTCGCGCCGCGGCAGCGCCAGACCGTCCGGTTCAAGCTTTGGCACGTACCAGCCAATATCTACGACCCGACGCAGGGCGACTTCGACCTCTCCACCCTCACCTCGTTTCAGATCTACACCACCAAACGCCAGACAGCGGTGTCGGTCTATATCGACGACCTGAGATTCGAGTCCAACAGCGTGGTGCTGGAAAACCCGGGGACGGCGATGCGGCTCGACGACAGTGGAACTCTCACGTACGCGCTGCCGGCGGTTGACGGCTCGATCGCCTACGGCCGGCGGGTCGGTGGGACCTGGTCACGGTTGTCCGCGCCGGGCCCGGTCGCGGGCCAGGTCGCGTCCGTGCTGGACCTGCGGGGGCGGATGAACCTGCTCGGGCGCAGTGGCTCCGGCGCGCTGGTCTGGCGGCGGTCGACGGCCACTGGCTGGGAAAGCAAGGCGGTGCCGAGCGTACGACTGGCCGGGCCGCCCGCGGCCGCGATCGACGCGCATGGCCGATTGACATTTTTGGCCCGTACGACGGAAAACGCGCTGGTCACCGGTTGGCTGGACAGTCCCGTCTCGGACCGCTGGCAGATCGCGACAGGGCCCGACGCGACCGCGCTCGGCGACCCTGCGGTGGGCCTGGATATCAGCGGCAAGCTGTGCTTTTTGGTCCAGACAAGCGGAAACCAGCTGTTGCACGGCTGGCAGGACACACCTGGGTCGTCGACCTGGCACACCGCGGTCATCCTGCAGAACGGTACCGGTGCTCCGGTGCTGATCGCTGGCCGGCCGGGAATGGGACAGGGATCGCCGGGACGGCTGGTTTTCGTCGCCCGCGACCCCAGTGGCCGGCTTTCCCACGGCTGGCAGAGCGTGCCCGGGCAGGGTCCGTGGCAGTGGACCACATTGCAGCCCACGACTGACACGGACGACGACGGCAACCACGTGACGGTGACCGTCGCCGGCCAGCCGGTCTGCTCGCTGGACGCCAGCGGCCGGCTCACGTATTTCGTGCGTACGTCCGACAATCGCGTCCTGCACGGCTGGCAGGACAGCCCGGACAACGGCCCGTGGCACGCCACGCTCATACGCGATGCCTCGGGTGCGTACGCGACGATCGCCGACGACGTAACGGTTTCGCAGGACGAGATCGGCTGCCTGGTGTTCGCCGGTCCTGGCACGAACGGCGCGGCCGTCATCGGTTCGCAGGACGTGCCGGCCTCCCGGCCGTGGCACCTCACGTCCTCCGGATCGGGTTTGCGGGTCCCGCACCGCCGACCCTGAACCCACTGGCGAATGTCGATTCCCGCGGTTTCGATCGAAGGCATTGCGATCCGCAGCGCCCCGTGGGTACGCTGCCGCCCGCTCACTTTCGTTGCCACTGCTGGGAAATCTGACATTTGTCAACTGTGGAATGGGGTTCGGGATGACGGGTATCAGCCGGCGGGGATTCCTGGTCGCGGCGGCGGCCGCCTCGGGTGCGCCTTTTGTGGCGGGGCCGGCCGCCTTCGCGGCCGCGACGGTCACTGTGTGGGTGCCAGCCAACGCCGACAAGGTCAGGCGCGATCGGGCGACCCCAGCCAATCCGCCGGCCCGGCTCACGCTCACGTCGGCTGGCAACGAGCGGCAGTTCGGCCAGATCGTGCTGACCTCGAACGGTCTCAGCTCGGTGACCGCCACCGCGTCCGACCTGACCGGGCCGAACGGCACCCTGGCGTCGTCCGCGATCCATTTCTTCCAGCAACGGTACGTGCAGGTCACCACCGCGCAGAACTCGCGCTTTTCGGCCGGCTGGTATCCAGACGCGGTGGTGCCGGCGACCACCATCACGGTCACGCCCGGCGTCAACAGCGCCCTGCTCGTCACCGTCAGCGTGCCGGCGGGCCAGCCGGCCGGTGCGTACGCGGGCACCATCACGCTGAGTGGCGGCATCACCGTACCGATTTCGTTGACAGTGTGGGGTTTCGCCATCCCGACCGCGCCGACCACGGCCACCGCCTTCGACAACTGGTACAAGCAAGCCGCGTTCGCCGAAGGGGTCGCGTGGGGAACGCCCGACTTCAACACAAGAATGGACGCCTATTACGCGTACCAGCGCGACCACCGGATCGTGGCGGACGAGATTCCGCTGATCGGCGATCCCGGCCCCGGCCCGAACTACACCCCAGGCGCCGGACCCGATCCGGATCCGGACCAGTTCCTGGCCGCCGCACCCGGCTATCTCGGCGACCAGCGGGTGAGCGCCTTCCGGATCCCGACCTATGTCAGCGGCTCCCAGAAGGACCCCAGCGGGATCACTTTTGACACCGCAAAACTCAGCAAGGTGATCGCCGGTCTGCGGCAGAACGGCTTGCTCGGCAAGGCATATTTCTACGTCGGTGACGAGCCGGGTAGTGATCTGGAGCTGAACAACCTGCTGCGTGCGTACGGGCAGCTGCACCAACTCGCGCCCGAGGTCCCGACCGTCATGACGCTGACTTTCCCACCGTCGCAGAAACTTGTCGACGCCAACGCCGCCTGGTGTTTCGAGCAGCACCTCGTCCCGATGCTGGACGAGCCGCGGGCCGTCGACACGTTGCGAGCCCGCGGCGACACGGTCTGGTCGTACGTCTGCGTTGGCGACACCTGGCCGTGGCCGGGTTTGATGATCGACGACAGCCTGGTCGGGTCGAGGTTGCTGCCGTGGATGCAACACGCCCTCGGCTACACCGGCCTGCTTTATTGGTCGACCACGGCGTTCGGCAGCTATGTCGACCCGGTCTATCACCCGCGCGATCCGTACGCTGATCCGTACTCGATCCCGGATATCCACGCGGCTGGCGACGGTTTCCTGTTGTATCCAGGAAAATCGGTCGGGCTGCCCGGGCCGGTCGGGTCCATCAGAGTGCACGCCATCGAAGGTGGTCTGCAGGACCGCGAACAACTCCATCTTTTCGAGCAGCGCAGCATGGCGATCGCGACCACCCTCGGGGTGGCCGACCGGATCGCCGTTCGCGATCTTCTCAAGCCGTATTTTGACGTGCTTTACACCTGGATCGACAACTATCGCGACGATCCGGCTCTTTTTGAGACCGTTCGCAGCGAAGTCGGCGCTCAGGTCGACCGGCTGGTGAACGGCGTGCCCGCGGTTGTGGTGCTGGGCAAGGCAAGAGCCTTCCACGTGCCGGTCACCGTCTATGTGGGGTCAGGCACGGCCGTGACGATTGCTGGCGCGGCGAGCACCCCGGCGGAGCGTACGACCAAGGCCGACATTCACCGGACGATCCTGCCGTTGCCCGCCGGCTACCAGAAAGTCGTGGTGACGGTCGGCGCCGACACCTTGACCAGGTCCGTACAAGTGGGCCCGATCGGCCTGCCGCATCCGTTGCGCATCAACAGTTTCGAGACCGACCAGAACGTCACTCGGCTGCGGACGGTCGGCGCGAGCGTGGCCCGCTCGACCGCGCACCCGGCGACCGGCGGCTCGTCTCTGCAGATCACCTTCCAGGCCGGGTCGCAGTCCCCGGGCGTCTACTTCTACGCGGCCGACATCGGCCGCAACAACTGGACCACATACGACACGTTCGCTTTCGAGGCGTACAACGACTCCGACCATGTCCTGGTGGTGAACGGCAAGTTCTACAATTCTGTTACGGCCGACGACAAGCACCCGGTTTATCTTGCGCCGCGCCAAATGCAGACGGTCCGGTTTCGGCTGTGGCACCTGCCCAACGACCTCACCCACCCTGACCAGGGCGGGTTCGACCTGTCCGGGCTCACGTCGTTCCAGATCTACACGAACCAGCAGAGCTCGGACGTTTCGGTGTACGTGGACAACCTGCGGTTCGAGTCGACGAGCATGGTGCTGGAAAGCCCGGGCACGTCCGTACGGCAGGACGACAGCGGCGTACTCACGTACGCGCTGGCGGCGGCCAATGGTGCGATTGCCATTGGCCAGCGGGGTGCGGATCCCGCGACCTGGCAGCAAACGATGGTGGCCGGGCCGGTCGCTGGCCCGGTCGCGTCCGTGGTGGACGTGTCGGGCCGGATGAGCGTGCTCGGCCGGACCACCGCGGGCGCGCTGACCTGGCGGCGGCAATCGGGAGGTTGGCAGAGCCCGGCCGCGCCGTCGGTCATCCTCGCCGGCCCGCCGGCCGCCGCGGTCGACGCCGCCGGCAAACTGACCTTCCTTGCTCGTACGCCACAGAACACGCTGGTGGTTGGCTGGCTCGATTCGCCCACCTCGGACAGCTGGCACACCGCCACCCTCACCGATGTGAGCAGCGGAAACGTCGCGACGGCGACGGGCGATCCAGCGGTCGGCCTGGATGTCGGCGGCAAGCTCTGCTTCTTCGTACAGACGACCGGCAACCAGCTGCTGCATGGCTGGCAGGACAGCCCCGGCGCCACCCAGTGGCACACCACGATCATCCGGCAGAACGACACCGGTGACCCGGTGCCGGTGGCTGGCCGGCCGGCGATCGGGCAAACCTCGTGGGGTCGGCTCGTCTTCGTCGCCCGTGACCCAGCCGGCCGGCTCTCGCACGGCTGGCAGACAAACGTGGGTGCCGGCCCGTGGCAGTGGACGACCCTGATGCCGGTCACCGACACGGACGACGACGGCACCCACGTCACCGCCACCGTCGTCGGCGACCCAGCCATCTCGCTGGACGCCTGCGCCCTGCTCACGTACTTCGTTCGTACGTCCGACGGCCGCGTCCTGCACGGTTGGCAGAACGCTCCCGACAGCGGCCCATGGCACGCCACCCTGATCCGCGACGCCTCGCACACGTACGCGCAGGTCACCGGCCCGGTCGCGGTCTCCCAGGACGATATCGGCAGGCTGGTTTTCACCGCCCCGGCCGGCGACGGCAGCGCCACCGTCGGCTGGCAGGACCAACCCGGCACCGGCCCCTGGCACCTCACCCGTACCGGCACCGGCCTCTGAGGGTGACGGCGGGAATGGGACGGCGGCGGGCCGGACAAGGGGGAAGATTGGCATCATCTAGGCTCCCGTGACATGACGCCCGCCGCTGGTCGTCCGGATGGACGGCGCGCCGATCAACTCCGCCCGGTGACTTTCACCAGAAACTGGCTCGACCACGCCGAGGGGTCGGTGCTCGTCGAGTACGGGCGTACCCGGGTGCTGTGTGCGGCCAGCGTGACCGAAGGCGTGCCACGCTGGCGCAAGGGCAGCGGCCTCGGCTGGGTGACGGCCGAATACGCGATGCTGCCACGCGCCACCCACACCCGCGGCGACCGGGAGAGCGTGAAGGGCCGCGTCGGCGGTCGTACGCACGAGATCAGCCGGCTGATCGGGCGCAGCCTGCGGGCCGCGATTGACCTGAAGGCGCTCGGCGAGAACACCATCCAGCTCGACTGTGACGTGCTGCAGGCCGACGGCGGCACTCGTACGGCCGCCATCAGCGGTGCGTATGTGGCACTCGCCGACGCTGTTGACTGGCTGGCCAAGCGTGGCGCGCTGGCCAAGGACCCGGCCGCCACGCTGCCCCATTCAGTGGCCGCGGTCAGCGTCGGCGTCATCGCCGGCGTGCCGATGCTCGACCTCTGCTACGAAGAGGACGTCGATGCCGAGGTCGACATGAACGTCATCTGTACGGGCACCGGCGACTTCGTCGAGGTCCAGGGCACCGCCGAGCACGGCGTCTTCGATCGGGCCCGGCTGGACGCGCTGCTGGACCTCGCGGTCGCCGGCACCGCGGAGCTGGCCCGGATGCAGCGTGAGGCCCGCGGGTGAGCCAGCTGCTGGTCGCGACCCGCAATCTCAAGAAGCTCGACGAGCTGCACCGGATCCTGGTGACCATCGACCTCGGTGACGTGCAGCTGTTGTCGCTGGCGGACGTGCCGGCGTACCAGGAGGTCCCCGAGACGGGCCAGACCTTCGAGGACAACGCGCTGCTCAAGGCCCGTGAAGGGGCCCGGCACACCGGCTTGCTGACGGTCGCCGACGACTCCGGGATCGCGGTCGACGCGCTGAACGGGATGCCCGGTGTGCTGTCCGCGCGGTGGTCCGGCGGCCACGGCGACGACGCGGCCAACCTCGCGTTGCTGCTGGCCCAGATCAACGACGTGCCGGCGCTGCGGCGCGGCGCCGCCTTCGTCTGCGCTGCGGCGTTGGTCACACCAGATGGGGTTGAGGACGTCGTGGTAGGCAGGGTGGACGGTACGCTGACCACCGAACCAAGAGGTGACAACGGTTTCGGGTACGACCCCATTTTCGTTCCGACCGGGCACAGCCGGACCACCGCCGAGATGCCAGCGGCGGAGAAGGACCAGCTGAGCCATCGGGGACGCGCGCTTCGCGCGCTCGCCGGCCCGCTGACAAAGGCGTTAGCGACTTCGACGGGAGCACACTGACTGATGAGCAACAAGGTAGTTGGCGACACCGAGCTGCAGTCGGACGTCCTTGAGGACCTCCGCGCCGCGGTGAACTACCGGCGCTGGCTCTGCTCGTTGGGGATGCCGTATTTCGGCGACAACCTGCTGGAGATCGGCTCCGGGATGGGCTACTACGCCTCCGACTGGGCCGACATGGGCGTCAAGCTCACCGCCAGCGAAGCCGACCCAGCCCGCCTCGCGGGGTTGTACGAGCGGTTCGAGAACGACCCGCGGGTGAGCGTGCGCGAGCTGGCCGTGCCGATCGACGAGACCGCCGACTACTCGGCCGTCGTCGCGTACAACGTGTTGGAGCACATCCCCGACCAGATCGACGCGCTGAAGGCCTTCTCCGGCCTGCTGCGGCCCGGCGGCGCGGTGGTGCTGGTGGTGCCGGCGTTCGAGTTCGCGATGAGCAAGTTCGACCTGGAGATCGGCCACCAGCGTCGCTACACCAAGGCCAGCATGGCGGAGGCGCTCACGTCCGCCGGCCTGGAGATCGAGCGCTGCCAGTACATCAACGCGCTGGGCCTGTTCGCCTGGTACGGCGCGGTGAAACTGCTCAACCGGCGCCCGCAGGAAAGCCCGATGCTGACCTTGTACGACAAGGTCTACATCCCGGTCGAGCGGCGCATCGAGTCCAAGATCCGGCCGCCGTTCGGCCAGTCGGTCTTCGCGGTGGCCCGAGCCCGCTGAGTTCCGGCACTGGACGCCCGCGCGAGCGTCCAGTGCCGACTTTTAGCCGAGCAGCGGCATCAGCTGCTCTTCTTCGTACGTCAGGTGGCGTTCCAGCTCGTCGATCAGCCGGTCCACCTCGGCCAGTACCGCCGGCCGGTCCGTACGGTCCGAGGCAATGGCGGCTCGCAGTTCGTCGACCAGGGCCGCGACCTTCTCGTGCTCGACCCGCAGCCGGTCGATCGCCGGTTCCACCTCGGGGAAGCGCCGTACCAACTGCGGGAAAATCCCCGCCTCCTCGCCGGCGTGGTGCAGGTGCAGGCCCTGGCAGACGGTCAGGCAGTTCACTCGCAGCTGTGCGCCGATGGTCGGGCCGGAGTCGGCGATCTCCTGGCGTACCAACGAAAGTTCCCGGCGGAAGGCGTCGTGGATGCCCTTCAGGGTGGTGTTCGGCGGGCCGGCGCTGACCGGCTTCAGCGCGATCACCGGGATCACCCTGCTCGTCTTGGCCTGGTAGTCGGCCCAGCCCGGATTGGCCTGCGCCGCCCGGGTGAAGATCTGGTCCCGCTCGGCGCCTTCCAGCACCGTGGCCGCCGCCTGGTACGTGAAAACGCCGTTCTCGACGGTCGCGCGGGGGTGCGCGACCAGGTTGTGGAACCAGGCCGGGTGGCGCGGCGCACCACCGGCGGAGCCGATGACCAGGATCCGCTCGCCGCCGTCCGGGAGGTAGACCAGCGGGGTCGTACGCTTGGCGCCGGACCGCGCCCCGGTGGTGGTCAGCAGGAGCAACCGGGCTCCTTCGAAATAGCCGCCGACTTTTCCTTCATTGGCGCGGAACTCGTCGATGATCTGCTGGTTGAAATCGATGGGAATTCACTACTTTCTTCTCAGGGTTGGCAAAAAAGGAGCATGACAAAGAACTGCCATGGGGCAGCAAGAAAATGTCGCGGGCCAGGAGCCGGACGGATGTCGCCGACGAAAAATGGGGGTACGGTCGTCAGACCCTTAAAAAAGGGGAGAACCAAAGGGAAAGGCGGGCCTCTGGCCCGCCGGGCGCTCACGCCGCGACCGGGAACCTCACTCGCTTGTGGCCCATGGCCGACCCGGTAGTCACGGCGACGACATTAACCGACGAAATGCGCCAACGCTAGAGCACCCGCCGTTTTTTGTACGCACGGCCGCGACGCGCGTTCTGCCGGCGCGGCGGCGCGACCCAGCGGCCGTTCTTGATCTGCGCGGCTTTCTTTCGAGGTCGCAGCTGCAGCGGATAGTCGCCCGGCGCGCCGCCGTGTTGTTCGCTGGAGAAGCGGGTCATCAGCAGCACCGCGGCGAGGCTCACGACGAAGCCCAGGACCGCCAGCCAGGTCCGGCCCGGCGCGATCTTGTCGCCCAACAGCACCACGCCGAAAAACGCCGCCGGCACGGCGGTGGCCGCTTCCATCGACGCGACCGCGGCGGTCGTACTGCCGCGCTGCATCGCCGCGGCCAACAGCACCTGGCCGATGATCGAGTTGACGATCACGATGTAGAGCAGCGGATCGGAGACGAAGGCGAGTACCGAGTCGTGTCCGGCCAGCGGCCGGGACGCGATCGCGGCGGCGCTGAACCCCAGCCCGGCGAGGCTGCCCAGCGCCACCGCGCCCTCGGACCCGCGTTGCCGGGACGCCAACCGGCCCATCAGGGCGATCCCGATGGCCGTACCGGCCAGCAACACCACCTCGAACAGGTTCAGCGGCTCGGACGGGGACTGTTCGGCGGACAGGATCAGCGCCAGCAGTCCGAAGGCCAGCATGCCCAGCAGCACCAGCTCGATGGTGGGCAGCCGCCACTTGAGGATCAGTACGCCGAGCAGCGTGGTCAGCCCCAGCCCACCCGCGGCCGCCGACTGGACCAGGAACAGCGGCAGGTCCGCACGCGCGAAGAACGCACACACGAAGCCCAGAAACTGCGCCAGGATGCCGGCGACGTACGTCCGATGGGTGGCCAGCCGGAACAGCGTCCTTACGCCGAACCGGGTCGTCCCGCGCTCGCTGGTCGCGGCGATCGCCTGCAGGAAATTGGCGAACCCGTAGAACACTACGGACAGCGCCAGAAACACCCACCCCACAGACACCACCAGAGACTACTTACGGTGCGGCAACCTCGCTCGGGGCGCCCCTGTACCGCACCCCAGGTTCACCGACATTTTTCACGCTGGTGGGGCAGACCTCGCCTGACTGGGCGTCAGCTGGGCCAACACCTCGGTGTGCAGGTGGCCGTTGGTGGCCACCGCGCTGCCGCCATGCGGCCCGGGCTGCCCGGACAGGTCGGTGAACCGGCCACCGGCCTCGGTGATGATCGGGACCAGCGCGGCCAGGTCCCAGAGCGACACCTCCGGCTCGATGGCCACGTCCAGGGCGCCCTCGGCCAGCAGGACGTACGAGTAGAAGTCGCCGTACGCACGCGTACGCCACACCTCGCGGGTGAGGCCCATGAAGGCGTCGCCGCGGTCGGCGTCGTACCAGTCACTGATGCTCGAGTAGGACAGCGAGGCGTCGGAGAGGTTGGTCACCGCCGAGGTCTTTATGGCGGTCGCCGAGGAGCGCTGCCGGCCGGTGTACGCGCCGCCGCCGCGAGCGGCCCACCAGCGCTGTCGCATCGCCGGCGCGGACACCAGCCCGACCACCGGCTCGTTGCCGTCCAGCAGCGCGATCAGGGTGGCCCACACCGGCACCCCGCGGACGTAGTTGGCGGTCCCGTCGATCGGGTCGACCACCCAGCGCCGCTGGCCGTTGCCGGCCGGGCCGCTGCGCTCGCCGAACTCCTCGCCGAGCAGGCCATCGCGCGGGCGAGTACGAGCGAGAGTCGACTCGATCGCCTTCTCGACGGCGGTGTCGGCGTCGCTGACCGGCGTCATGTCCGGCTTGCTGTCCACCCGCAGATCCAGTGCCTTGAACCGGCCCAACGAGATGGAGTCAGCGGTGTCGGCCAGCACGTGAGCCAACGCCAGATCGTCGGTGTAAGTCGCCATGAGCGCACCGTACAGGTTAGATAAGGACGATCTTGATGGAACCTAAGAGGTCGGTTAAGCGTCTCAGAACACAGGTATGCCTGAAAAGAGTCATGGAGACCGGGGGTTAACCCACCGTGGGGTTGTTGTCGCGCTCATTGCTGGCCGTACTGGCGTTGCTTTTCGTCGGCTTTACCGCCGTGACAGTGATCACGTGGGACCGGTGGCGATTCAAGATGCCCAGACGCATTATCGGCCTGCTGCTCTCCCAGGTGCTGCTGGTTGCGTTCGCGGCCGCGTGGATCAATCGGCAGGAGTATTTCTTTACTTCCTGGTCGGATCTGTTGGGCCTTTCGAGTACGTCCGGACCGCCTGGCGGGACGGTTGCCTCGCGCGGCAAACCGGTGCCGAAACCGCCCAACAGTCAGTTGAGCGCACCGGCCACCTTCAGTGCGAAAATCGCCAAACTCGGTGGTGCCGGCGGCCACAGCGTGGTGGAAGACACGTATGTCAGCGGTTCAAAGAGCGGCATTACGCTGCCCATGACGACATACGTGCCGGCGGCCTATTTCGACAAAGCCAATGCCAACAAAAGATTCCCGGTGGTGCAGCTGTTCTCCGGATATCCGGGTTCGTTGCAGACCTGGACGGTCGGCATGCAGTTGCAGTCGACATTGGACACTTTGATCAACCAACACAAGATGCAGCCGGTGATCGCGGAGGTGGCGTTGCAGTATCCGTCGCCGCCGCGGGACAGCGAATGCGTGAACGCGGCCGGCGGCGACCAGGTCGACACCTTCCTCACCCAGGACGTGCCGGACTACCTGAAGGCCGCGCTGCGTACGGCCACGGACCGGACCGGCTGGGCCACCATGGGCGTTTCGACCGGCGGGTTCTGTGCGGCCAACCTGGCGTTGCGACACCCGACCGAATACGCGTCGGTGGTGAGCATCGGAGGTTACTTCGACGCGCTCATCGACGACACCACCGGTGACCTGTATGGCGGGTCGACAGAGCTGCGGGAGGCGAACAGCCCGACGCACACAGTGCAGCTGCACAACCGGCCGCCGATGAGTTTCTACCTCTTCGCCATCGAGGACGATCCGAGTTCCTATCCGTCTACCAAGAATTTCATCGCCGCGGTCAAGCCGCCGGACGGCCTGGCCGTCGTGCTGCAGCCGACCGGGGGACATAACGATGGCGTCTGGCGGTCCGCGTCAATCCGTGCCTGGCAGTGGCTGGGAAGTCAGTTGAAAACCTGAGGTTAAAAACAATGGAGCCCAACGACATAACCTTTGTCGGCCTGCTTGCGGTGCTGACGGTTGGAATAACGGTTTTCGCCTTTCTCACCTGGAAGTGGAAGCGCTGGCAGCTGGGTCGCCGGCTGACGGTGGTTTTCACCGCGCAGGTGCTTTTTCTGCTCGTCCTGGCCGGATATGTCAACGCCGACCAGGGTTTCTACACGACCTGGAATGACCTTCTCGGGATCCCGCCGGCCCACGAGGAAGCGCGCGAGGTGTTCAACCGACCGGTGCAGAGCGGGCCGAACGGCAAGGCACCGAACCCGATCCAGCGGGAGGTCACCGGCCTTGGGTCGCGACTCTTCACGTCTTTGGTCGATCGCAACGACGCCACCAAAAGCCAGGTCATCCAGGTGACGTTGCACGGCAAGCGGACCGGCTACAACTTCCAGGCATGGGTCTATGTGCCGGGCTCGTACGCCAACAAGAGCGAGCAGAAACGCAAGTTCCCGGTGGTCGAGTTGCTGGCTGGCTATCCGGGCACCCCGTACACCTGGCCGGTCTCGTTGGACGTGAAGAAATACCTCGACGAGGAGATCAGGACCGGCCGCGCGCCGGCGATGATCGCGGTGATGCCGCAACAGAATCCGGCGCCGCCCAAGGACAGCGAATGTGTCAACGCGGTCGGTGGCGCGCAGGCCGCCACCTATCTCGCGGAGGATGTGCCGGACGCGCTGGCGGCACAGTTTCGGGTGCGTACGGACCGCCGCGGTTGGGGTGTGGCCGGCGTGTCGACCGGCGGGTTCTGTGCGGCGAACCTGGCGTTGAACTATCCGCAGCGGTTCTCCGCGGCCGCCAGCCTCTCCGGGTATTTCACCGCTGTCACCGACAACACCACCGGTGATCTCTACAAAGGCAACGCGCAGGCCCGGCTGGACAACAGTCCACAGTGGACGATCTTGCATCGCAAGCACCTGCCGCTGGACTTTTATGTCTTTTCCACAGTGGACAGTGTGGAGGACCAGACGGCGGCCGCGACCTTCGCCAAGGCGGTGGCCCGGCCGGACGGCGTGACGCTGGAGATGTCGCCCAGCGGCGGCCATGTGGACGCGGCCTGGGTGGTGGTTGAGCCCAAGATGTGGGACTGGTTCGCCCGTACCCTCGCGTAGCCGCGCTTGCGGTCGGATAGGGTCGGGGACCGTGCGATGGCAGGTGCGGAACGAGCGGACGGTTTATGCCGGCGGCTGGCTGGATGTGGCGATCGCCGACATCCGGCTGCCGGACGGTCGGCAGATCGACCACCACGTCGTGGTCTATCCGTATCCGGCGGTTGGAGTGCTGGTCGTACGCCCGAAGGACGGCGCTGTCCTGCTGCTGTGGCGGCACCGGTTCACCACCGACTCGCAGGGGTGGGAGATCCCGGCCGGTCGGATGGAGGAGGGCGAGACGCCCGCGCAGGCCGGCGCCCGGGAGACCCTGGAGGAGACCGGCTGGCGGCCCGGCCCGTTGCGCGAGCTGATCGCGTACCACCCCTTGAACGGCACCGCCCGGCAGACTTTCCATGTGCTGCGCGCCGATGGCGCCGACTACGTCGGTGAGCCGGTCGACGCGTACGAGTCGGACCGGGTCGAGTGGGTGCCGGCCGCCGATCTCGCCGGGCACGTCCGCGCCGGCCGGGTCACCAACGGCCTGGCGCTGACCGCCCTGCTCCACCACCTCGCCTTCCCGGAGTCGTGATGGCCTTCTTCCCTTTCCCCGAGCCGGAATCCGACCGTCCGGTGCTCACCCCGGTCGCGGTTGTCCGGCTGCTCGCCGAACCGGCCCGGCTGCGCGCGCTGGCCGCGGTCGCGCTCGGTGCAGCCCGCATCGCCGACGTCGCCGAGGCCGCCGACCTGAGCGCCAAAGACGCCGCCAAAGCCGTCGGCCAACTGGTCGCGGGCGGCTTACTGTCCACTGTGGACGGTGACTTGACGGTCGCCGCACTGCGCCAACTTGCCCAGGACGCCACCGAACCAGCCGAAACCGAAGACTTCGGCGCCACCGACCCAGCCGTCGCCGGCGCCCTGCGTACCTTCATCACCAACGGTCGCCTCACCACCATGCCGGCCGCCCGCGCCAAGCGCCTCGCCGTCCTGGAACACATCGCGCTGGCCTTCGAACCGGGTGTGCGCTATCCCGAACGCGAAGTCAACGCGATCCTGCGCGCGTGGTACCCCGACTACGCGGCCCTGCGCCGCTACCTCGTCGACGAGTCTCTGCTGGCCCGCGAAGCCGGCCAGTACTGGCGCATCGGCGGCCACCACCCGGTCTGACGTTCAGCGCGTAGATCCACCCGGCGCGTCCCGCCGGCAACACGCCGGGTGCGGCGCGAAATTGTCGTAGGTGTCTGTTTTTCTTTCCCCCTCCCTTTGAACGGGCGGGGGGTGGGTCGAGAGGTGGACCTTGATTTAGTTGGACATTGGTCCTCGAACCCACCCCCCACCCGTCACTGGGTGGGGGCAAATCTGCCGGAGGGGTACGACAGTTTCGCGCCGCACCCTGGTCTGGGTTCACCTTGCTCGCCGAGCGGCGCCTTTTCGGTGCCACTCGGTGCCACTCGGTGCCGCCGAGCAGGCAGCCGCGGGTCTAGGGCGTGTCTCCTAACCCCAGGCGGCGAGGGCCGAGCCCAAGCGTCGGCTGCCGGCACCGGGCGATCACCCCCATACAACAACGGTATGAAGGTGACCGCCCGGCACCGGCAGCCGACGCTTGGATCTCGACCCTCATCCACCTGGAATTAGGAGACACGCCCTAGTCGGAGCGCGACTCCAGCAAGCGTCGGTACGAGGCGAGGCGGCGGGGTTGGGCGTGGCCGGCGGCGACGTACGCGTCGAGGGCGCAGCCGTCGGCGGCGGACAGGTGGGCGCAGCTGGGCGGGCAGTCGTCTGCGCCGGGGACGAGGTCGGTGAAGGAGGCGAGCAGGCTGCTGGGCGATACGTGCGCGAGGCCGAAGGAGCGGATGCCGGGGGTGTCGATGACCCAGCCGCCGCCGGGCAGCGCCAGGGCGACCGCCGAGGTGGACGTGTGCCGGCCCTTGCCGATGCCGCTGACCACGCCGATGGCTCGGTTCGTCCCTGGCACCAAGGCGTTGACCAGGGTCGACTTGCCGACGCCGGAGTGCCCGATCAGCACGCTCATCCGGTTCGCCAGCCGGGCTGCCAGCGGATCGGGTGGCTCGTCGCGGCGGCAGGTGACCACCGGCAGCTCGAGATCGGCGTACGTCTCGATGATCTCCTCGGGCGTCGCGAGGTCGGCCTTGGTGAGGCAGAGCAGTGGTTCGATGCCGGAGTCGTACGCGGCAACCAGGCAACGGTTGATGAAGCCGGTCCGCGGCGGCGGGTCAGCCAGCGCGGTGACGATCACCAACTGGTCGGCGTTGGCGACCACCACCCGCTCGTACGGGTCGTCGTCGTCGGCCGTACGACGCAGCACCGACGACCGCTCCTGGATGCGTACGATCCGGGCCAGCGCGTCGGGGCCGCCGGAGACGTCGCCGACCACAGCCACCTGGTCGCCGACCACCACCGACTTGCGGCCAAGCTCGCGGGCCCGCATCGCGGTGACGGTCACGTCGTCCACCCGCAACGTGTAGCGGCCCCGGTCGACCCCGATGACCAGCCCGGACGCGGCGTCGGCGTGGGCGGGGCGGGTGCGCGTACGCGGGCGGGAGGAGCGGCCTGGGCGGGTCCGGACGTCGTCCTCGTCCATGTCCCGTGCCCCGCGGCTATGACTGGTCATGACGCCGGCCCGGTCAGCTGCCGCCGCCGAGCATCGCTGTCCACAGCCCGGTGAATTCGGGAAGCGTCTTGGAAGTGGTGGCGACGTTCTCGATGAGGACGCCTTCCACGGCCAGGCCCAGCACCGCGGCGGCGGTCGCCATCCGGTGATCGGCGTACGTACTGAAAACCCCGCCATGCAGCGGCTTCGGGTTGATGACGAGCCCGTCGGCGGTTTCTTTCACGTCGCCGCCCAGAGCGTTGATCTCGGTACGCAACGCGGCCAGCCGGTCGGTTTCGTGGCCGCGGATGTGGGCGACCCCACGCAGGGTCGACGGCCCGTCGGCGAGCGCCGCGAGTGCGGCGATGGCCGGCGTCAGCTCGCTGACGTCCCGCAGGTCGGCGTCGATGCCACGGAGTCGTCCGCCGGTTACCGCGAGGCCGTTCGCGTTCAGCGTCACCGTCGCACCCATCGCTGTCAGCAGCGCCGGCAGCTCAGCGCCCGGCTGCGTTGACTCCAGCGGCCAGGCCGGCACTCGTACGGTCCCGCCGGTCACCAGCGCGGCGGCCAGGAACGGCGCGGCGTTGGAGAGGTCCGGCTCGATGCCGATGCTGCCGGCGGTCAGCGGGCCGGGTGCGACCTCCCAGGTGTTCGGCTGGCTGTCGTCGACCTGCGCACCGGCCGCGCGCAGCATTTGTACGGTCATCGCGAGGTGCGGCGCCGACGGCAGGATCTCGCCGGTGTGCCGCAGCACGAGGCCGTTGGCGAAGCGCGGCGCGGCGAGCAGCAGCGCGGACAGGAACTGGCTTGAGTCGCTGGCGTCTATAGAGACCTCACGGCCGGTGACCGCTCCCCGCCCGGTGACGGTCAGCGGCAGGGCGCCCAGGCACCCGTCGTCGACCTCGATGCCGAGCTGGCGCAGTCCGTCGATCAGCATGCCCATCGGCCGCTTTTCGACACCCTTGTCGCCGAAGAACCTGGTTGGTCCGGTGCCCAGTGCCGCGACCGGCGGCAGGAAGCGCATCACCGTGCCGGCGAGCCCGACATCGATCCGCCCACCGCCGGTGACGGCACCGCCGGTCACCCGCCAGGCCTGCGCGTCGGAGTCGTCGATCTCGACGCCGAGCGTACGAAGCCCGCCGACCATCAAGGCCGAGTCGCGGGCCCGCATCGGGCCGCTGACGACCGCTGGCCGCTCCGACAGGGCGGCCAGTAGCAGCGCGCGGTTGGTCGCGGACTTGGAGCCCGGCAGCCGCACGTCCGCGTCGACCGGTCCGCTCGCAGTCGGGGCTGGCCAGGGATCAGTGATCACGCTCGTCGTCACGGCCATCAGTCTGCCAGTCTCCGCGCCAGGCCGCGCTCACCGCTTCGGCTGTCCCACGCGCCTAAGGTGGGACTGGACGGGCGCTGAAGGGGAGAAGAGATGTGCGGCAGGTACGCGACGACGCGGTCGGCGGACGAGCTGAGCACCTTGTTCGACGCGGCACTGGCCGAGATGGCGCGCGAGCGGTTCGGGGTCTCGTACAATGTGGCGCCTACCGACGGCGTGCCGATCGTGCGGGTTTCCCATCGCGACAAGGAAAATCCGCGGCGGGTGCTGGACGTGGTCCGGTGGGGACTGGTGCCTGGGTGGGCCAAGGATCTGAAGACCGGCGCCAAGTTCATCAACGCGCGCGCTGACTCACTGACGTCCAAGCCAGCCTTTCGTACGGCGTATGCCCGCCGCCGGGCGCTGGTGCCGGCGGACGGTTGGTACGAGTGGAAGCCGCGCGACCACCAGACTGGCAAGCAGGCTTATTACATGACTCCCGCGGACGGGTCGGTGCTCGCCTTCGCGGGCCTGTGGGAGGTCTGGGGGAGCGGCGACGATCGGGTGCTCAGCTGCAGCGTGGTGACCACCGACGCGCTCGGCGAACTCGCCGGTGTGCACGACCGGATGCCGTTGATCCTCACGCCCGACCGTTGGTCCGACTGGCTGGCCAGCGCAGCGGCCGATCCGGAGCTGCTCACACCACCGCCGGCCAAGTTCCTTGAGGCCATCGAGATTCGGCCGGTGTCGGCCGCGGTCGGCAACGTCCGCAACAACTTTCCGGAGCTGCGCGACGAGACGCCTGAGGAGCCGGAGCAGCTCACCCTGGGCATGTGACCAGGGACGCGGGAAGATCAGTGCCAGCCGATGCGTTCTAGTGGCTGTGCGGGTCGATAAGGGCCCTGTACGGACGGCACTAGGAGGACGTACGCGCATGATGGCAGCCCCAGAGCTCGTGACGGTCGAGACAGTCCCGGCGGCGGTGGATTCCGACCTGCTCCGGCGTACCGTCCGGTGGCCGGTGGATGGCCCGCCGGGCGCGGCGACCGGTCCGGGCAGAGCGCGGCGCGGCAGCGTATCCTCGGCGGGACATGCTGTTCGACAGCCCGGAGATGCATTGGTAAGCGAAGAAACCGCGACGGAGCGCAATGCCCGCTTCGAGCGGGACGCCCTGCCGTTCCTGGACCAGCTCTACGCGGCCGCGATGCGGATGACCCGTAACCCGGCCGACGCGGAGGACCTGGTTCAGGAGGCGTACGTGAAAGCCTTCGCGGCCTTCCACCAGTTCCAGGAGGGTACGAACCTCAAGGCCTGGCTCTACCGGATCCTGACGAACACGTTCATCAACTCGTACCGCAAGCGCCAGCGGCAGCCCCAGCAGTCCCCGACCGAGCAGATCGAGGACTGGCAGCTGGCGGCCGCGGAGGCGCACAGTTCCAGCGGCCTGCGCTCGGCCGAGACCGAGGCGCTGGACCACCTGCCGGACTCCGATGTGAAGGAAGCGCTGCAGGCGCTGCCCGAGGAGTTCCGGCTCGCGGTCTACCTGGCCGATGTCGAAGGGTTCTCGTACAAGGAGATCGCCGACATCATGGACACCCCGATCGGGACCGTGATGTCGCGGCTGCACCGCGGCCGGCGAAACCTGCGGCGGATGCTTGAGCAATATGCGGTCGACCGTGGCATCCAGGGCGCCCCTGACCCGGTCACGTCAGGGGAGGCGTCGTGATGTCCAGCGAAGATCCGGACAAACGCGTCGCGGCGGAGAGTTTGGCCCGCAAGATCGACAGTTTCTGCGGCGAGGACAGCTCGTTTAACGGGATAAAGCCCGAGTGCCGTTCGGTGCTGGAGGACGTTTATCTCTACCTCGACGCGGAAACCGACGACGTGTCGCGGGCCAAGATCCGCCAGCACATCGACGACTGTTCGCCGTGCCTGCGCGAGTTCGGCATCGAGCAGGAGGTGAAGGCGTTGGTGTCCCGCTGCTGCGGTGGCGACCGGGCGCCGGAAAGCCTGCGGATCCGGCTCAAGCTCAAACTCCGCGAGGTCGTCATCGAGGCCGAAGTACGCGAATACCGCGCCGAATAACGAAAACCCGTGCTGATCCGAAGGGACCAACACGGGTTTTCCGTTTTCTGGGATCAGAACTGCGGTGGCTTGACCCCGGTCGGCACCGGAATCGGCGACCAGTGGATGCCGTCGTCGGAGACTACGTAGATGTTCTTCGGGCTGCCGACGTCTTCCCAGTGGAAGCTGACGAAGGTCCCCAGTGGCGTACGCACCGGGTCCTCGGTCGGGAACACTGGGGCGAGTGGCTGGTAGGTCGCGCCGTCGTCGGATGAGCGCACCAGCGGCTTAATGTTCGCGGTCACGCCACCGTTGAGGAACGAGCCGTCGGGCAGCACCGAGAGCCCGGTCAGCCCCCCGTCCATGGTCGGCACATTGCCCTGCACGACACGGATTTTCTGCCAGCTCGTCCCGCCGTTGTCGGTACGGAAGATGGTCTGTTGACGGGCCCCTGGCGCGCCGCCGTCAGCGATGGCGTAGCCGCGCTGGCCGTCGGCGCTGTCCACCCAGACGATCGGCTGATCGCCCGTGAGGCCGGTGAAGGTGGTGCCCTTGTTCGCGTCCGCGGGCAGTACGTGGAACGCCTTCCAGCTCGCGCCGCGATTGTGGCTGACCACCAGGCCGCCCGGGCAGCCCAGCCAGATCGAACCGTCGGTCGGTTCTCCCGAGTACGGCCGCGAGCAGTTTTTCGGCGCACCCGTGAAGGTGTGCGATGCACCGTCCGCTGGGTCGATAGCGACGATCGGTCCGTCGACACCCGGCGCGGACAGCACCCAGCCAGCCGGCAGGACGCTCACCGCGACGCCACTGGCGGGTCGCCGCGTCCAGCTGGTGCCGCCGTCGTGGCTGATCAGCTGTCCGGCGATCACTGTGGTCAGGTCGAGTACCTGGGGACCGCTCGTGAACGGGGTTCCGACCGGCTGCGCGAGCGTCGGCAGGTCGTGGCTGACCCAGGTCAGTCCGCCATCCACGGTCCGGGACCAGGCGAATGTCACCGCGATGCCCGGAAGTCTCGTGATGGCATAGCTGATTTTCTGGTTGACCGCGGCGGTGAAGGTGGCCTGGGAACCCGCCGGGAACGTGCTACTGCGTACCGGCGGCGTGATCGGACCGGCTTTCCCAGACGGCGGCGTCGGGTCCGTCACTCCGGCCGGCGGAACAACTGGCGACCGCTCGCGGTCGGCGGTGAGCTGGATGGCGCCGACGGTGACGGCGGCCACTGCGACGCCCACAGTCAGCACGGTAACCGCGGCTCTGGCTCGATTACGCCGGTGAGCGCGATGGGTGATGTCCGCGATGGGCAGCGGTGGGCTCAGTTGGCTGTCGATTTCGTCGCGTACTTCGGCAAAGTCAATGTCAGGCATCGGTTTCCTCCTTCTCACCCAGAATGTCGGCGAGCGCGGCCCGGCCGCGGGACAGCCGAGCCTTGATGGTGCCGGCGGGTACGCCGAGCGTTTTGCCGATCTCGTCCACGGACAGGTCGGCCAGGTAGTAGAGACCGAGTGTTTCCCGGTATGCGGGCGAGAGTTGGCGCATCGCGGCCACCACCGTGAGCCGCTCGGGGTTTGGGCCCTCGACCGTGCTGACTGGCCGGTCGCGGCGTAGGAAGCGGTCCATCCAGACGCGTCTTCGGTAGCGACGTTTGGCGAGGTTCAGCGCCACCGTACGTACCCACGCCTCCGGGTCGTCTACCGACCCGAGCCGGTGCGGCCGGGACATCGCAATGGTGAAGGCGTCGTGCACCACATCCTGCGCCTCGCTGAGCTGGCCGGTCAGTGCGTACACGCTGCGGACCAACCGCGGGTAGGCAACCCGGTAGAGCTCCTCCACCACCGCTCGCCCGGCGAGTCGCTCGTCCACTGGGTCAGTCTCTCCTGGCCGGATTGGAGCGCCTGCCCCTTCGGCAAGTGTCGCCTCCATTCATCCACCCTCCCCGTGCGTGGGTTTGCTGGAAGGACAGAGACCCAGCTTTGCGAAAAGGTTGCGGCCGGGAACGAAGAAGGCCACCGTCCCGTACGGGAGGTGGCCTTCGAGATGGTGCGGGAGGTCAGGCGTTGGGCCTGCGGCCGTGGTTCGCCTTCTTGTTCTTGCGGGCCCTCTTCTTACGCGCCTTTTTCGCCATGGTGTCCTCCCTCCTGCAACTGTCAACGTCAAGAATCCCACGAGCCGCTGACCGCCCCTACACCGCCGCCTGATGCGGCCGCGCGGCGTGTAGCTCGTTGGCGACCCACAGCGCCATGATTGGATGCACGCAAGAGGTGGCTGGACGCGGACGGGAGTACGCCGGTGGCTGAAGAGATTCGGGCCGAGATGGTGGCCAACGTGCTCAAGGTCGTGGCCGCCCAGGGTGACGCGCTCGGCGAAGGCGACACCGTGGTGATCCTGGAGTCGATGAAAATGGAGATCCCGGTGCTTGCCGAGGTCGGTGGCACCGTCTCGTCGATTTCGGTAGGCGAGGGTGACGTGGTGCAGGGCGGCGACCTGATCGCCGTACTCGCCTAGTCCGGGACGCCCGTGTCGACACTCCGCGAGCTCGTCCAGCAGCATTCCACGCTGACCGAGGACGACATCGAGCACCTGCACCGGCTGGCCGCTGACTGGCAGCTGCTCGCCGACCTGTCCTTCGCTGACCTGTTGTTGTGGGTGTCGACCACGGACGCGTATCTGGAGCCGGCGTACCTGTGCGTCGCGCACATCCGCCCGACCACCGGCCCCACCGCGTATCTGCACGACCAGGTCGGCCGGCTGTTGTCGGTCGAGGCGTCCGCACACCTGGTGGCCGCGGCCACCGCCGGCCGGATCTGGCGGGAAGGCGATCCGGAGTGGATCGACGACATCCCGGCCCGGCACGAGGCCATTCCGGTACGCAACGGTGAGAAGGTCGTCGCCGTCCTGGGCCGGGACACCAACCTGGCCGCCACCCGGGCGCCCAGCCAGCTCGAGCTGGCGTATTTGCGCAGTGCCGACGACCTGTGCCGGATGGTCGCCGCCGGCTCGTTCCCGCCCCGCCAGCCCGTACTGGCCGACGACACGTCCATGCCGCGGGCCGGCGACGGCGTCATCCGGGTTGCGCCGGACGGCCGGGTCGACTACGCGAGTCCGAACGCTCAGTCCGCGTACCGCAGGCTGGGGTTCTCCGGCGACCTGCAGGGCATGGAGCTGGGGCCGCTGACCAGCGATCTTGCCGACGACCCGCTGGAGGGCGCGGAGGCGAACGAGCGGATCAGCGCGGCGCTGGCCGGCGCTTCGCCGGACCGGATCGAGGTCGAGGCCCGCAGTGCGGTCATCCTGCTGCGCGCGCTGCCGCTGCGGCCGGACGGCGAGAACATCGGCGCGCTGGTGCTGGCCTGCGAGGTCACCGAGGTGCGCCGGCGGGACCGGGCACTGCTCACCAAGGACGCGACCATCCGGGAGATCCACCACCGGGTGAAGAACAACCTGCAGACGGTCGCCGCGCTGCTGCGACTGCAGTCCCGGCGGGTCACCTCGCAGGAGGCCAAGTCGGCGCTGCAGGAATCAGTACGACGGGTGTCCTCGATCGCCCTCGTACACGAGACTTTGTCGCTGTCGCTGGACGAGACCGTCGACTTCGACAGCATCGTCAGCAAGATCTCCTCGATGGTCGGCGAGGTGGCTGGCACCGAGACGGTCGTCCACCTGCGCAAAGAGGGCATCTTCGGGGTCCTGCCGTCGCCGGTGGCGACCCCGCTCGCGATGGTGGTCACCGAGCTGCTGCAGAACGCCCTGGAGCACGCTTACCTGCCCGGCCAGTCCGGTGCCGTGACGCTGATGGCCCAGCGGGACCGGGACACTCTGCGAGTCGAGGTCGCCGACTCCGGCCAGGGCCTGCCTGACGGCTTCAGCCTGCAGGCTTCGACCCGCCTTGGTCTCCAGATCGTTCGTACGTTGGTGACTAGCGAGCTGGGCGGGTCCATCGACCTGCGGCCCCGGCACGGTGGCGGCACCGAGGCCGTCGTGGTCGTGCCGCTGACGAGCCGTGGCGCCAAGACCTCCGGCCACGCTGAGGTCGAAGTCTCCTAGGTCCCTAGTCCGTGCCCGGCGGCGGAACTGTCGTACCCGGCTGCCACACTGCGGGCAGATGAGAATCTGCTCTAGATCACGCAGCGTAGTCAGAATCGGGAAAAGGCATAGCGTAAATGCGCGAGACACATCGGCTGTTCGCTGGCCGACATAGCGAACGACCCGGACCGACGGTGGCCCGGGTCGTTCGAAGTCGTGCGATGAAAGCGCGGTCTTTGGTAGTCGATCAGGCGGTGTGGACACGCGGACGTGCACCGCGGCGCTTGAGCGCTCGCCGTTCGTCTTCGCTCATGCCGCCCCAGACACCTGCGTCTTGGCCGGACTCCAGTGCCCATTCCAGGCACATCTCGGTCACGGGGCAGCGACGACACACTGATTTTGCTTCTTCGACCTGCAGCAACGCTGGACCACTGGTGCCAATCGGGAAGAAAAGCTCAGGGTCCTCGTCACGGCAGAGGGCGCGGTGGCGCCAGTCCATGCCAGCTCTCCTCAACGTCATTGTTGGGCGTATGAAACGCACGTGGCCGTGCGCCTGTCCATCCGGGTAGTGCTACGGGAAGACCGCCTTGCTTGTGAATGCTTTCACGAAGCCTGGCGATGTCAAGGGCCTTGACGCTCCCAATTCGGCTCGTGACCGAATTCACGGGTGCTTGCCCAGTAGTCATACCAGGGCAACCGCCCATTACGCCAGACTTTGTCATGCATTGGTTGCACTCGGTCATCAGACTTTCGGGCAACCGGTCTTCGTACGTTCGCACACAATCTCTGGCGCCGCATGTGCACGCCAAAGCCTGCTGCTGGGTGCTGCTGATGGTGCCGGACCACTCAGACTCGGGTGGCGCCGTGATAGTGCTGTCTTACCAAGCTGTCCTACAGAACGACGCGCACCGCGTTCGGATGGGACTCGAACGTGACCTCGTCGGACTCGCCAACATAGTCGCCGTCCAGCTGCAACGCCAGGGGTCTACGTGAGATCACCATGAAACTCTCCTGATCGCGCAGCCGATAGGTGGCCCGACCACCGGGTTTACGGTGCATAAGCAGCAGTTGCGCGGCCGCCACCGCGGTTTCGCTGGGATGCAGGCCACGCATAGCGAACAGGTCGAGGCCGGCGTCGAAGGACGCGGTGTCGGTGAAAGTCACCGGGTGACGGCCGAAATACGTCCACGGCACGGTGTTCTGGACGACGACCATCGAGAGCCCGTCGACGACGGTGCCACCCGGCCGGCGCAGTCGGATCATCGGCTCGGAGCGGTCGGTGCCGCTCAGGTACTGCGCGAACGTTGATCGGACGTACAGGGCGACGGTCGCGGTCCGGCCGCGTACCCGGGCCCGCTCGACTCGGCGAATGATCTCCGCGTCCAACCCGAGGCCGGCGCAGAACGTGAACCATCGGTCGTTCGCCTTGCCCAGTCCGATCGACCGGGTCCGTCGCTCGCGCAGTGCCTCCAACAGCACCGAGGTGGCTTCGATCGCGTCGTTCGGCAGGCCGAGCGCGCGCGCGAAGACGTTCGCCGACCCGCCGGGCACCACCGCGAGCGCTGGCACCTTGTCCGAGACGCCGTCCGCGAGCATCCCGTTGACCAGCTCGTTGACCGTACCGTCGCCACCGAGCGCGACGATCACCTCGACGCCGTCCAACCGGGCCTGCCGGGCCAGCTCCGCGGCATGCCCGCGGCGATGGGTGGTGGCCACCTCCAGGTCGACCTCGGAGCGCAGCGCGTGGATCAGCACGTCCCGGGTGCCAGACGTCGTGGACGTCGCACCTGGATTTGTCACCAGCAGCGCGCGCACACGCCAATTTTACCCGCCGGTAGGCTTGACGCCGTGGTCGAACCGGAAAACGGGCAGGTGGGACGGGTCACTTTCAAGGGCCTGCCCGCAACGCTTCTCGCCGTGATATGTCTGCTCTGGCTGGAGGCCGTCGCTGTCGCGGTCCTCGCCGTCGTCCAGATCGTCAACACGTTCACCCAGGTGGCCCAGACCTTCACCGGCGCGATCGCCGAGGATGCACTGCTGCTCGCGATCGCCGGCCTCTTCGGTTGGCTCGGCTGGCTCCTACTCAACCGCCGGGCCGGCGCCCGCAACCCGTCGGTCGCGATGCACCTGCTCGCCCTCGCGATCGGTTATTTCATGGCCAAGGGCGGACTGGTTGCGGCCGGAGCGATCGTGCTCGCGGTGTGCGTCGTCGCGATCGTGCTGCTCGTCCTTCCGTCGACGACGAGGGCCCTCGGGATCAAGTAGTTTCCGATCCTTCGACTTTGTGACACGTACGAGTCCATACCCGACACGCCGGGTGGGGCGCAAAATTGTCGTACGTTTCTGTTTTTCTTTCCCCCTCCCTTTGAACGGGCGGGGGGTGGGTTGAGAGGTAGACCTGAATTTTTTAGTTGAACATCGGTCCTCAAACCCGCCCCCCACCCGTCACTGGGTGGGGGTGATTTTTCGGGGTGGGTACGACAGTTTTGCGCCGCACCCGTCTTTTTGGCCGCGTCTTGTTGCGTCGGGCCTGACGTCGAGTGCGGGACAAAACCCCACACTCGACGTCGACTGCGGGATAAAGTCCCGCACTCGACGAAAATGCAGCCCCAGTCCACCGCGAGAGTGACGTTTTTGGGGTGGAAACAGCGGAAATTAGTCGGCGAGGCCGGCGCGGAGGCGGCTGAGGGTGCTGGTCAGCAGGCGGGACACGTGCATTTGGGAAATGCCGATCTCGGCGGCGATTTCGGACTGGGTCATGCCGCGGAAGAAGCGCAGGATGACGATTCGGCGCTCGCGTTCGGGCAGTTGGTCCAGGAGGGGGCGAAGGGCCTCGCGGCGCTCGACTTCCTCCAGTGCCTCGTCGGTTGTTCGCAGCGCTTCCAGCATCGCGGCGCTGTCGGGGGACGGGGAGGTGGTGACGGCGTCGAGGGAGACGGTCGAATACGCGTGGGAGCATTCCAGGCAGTCGAGCGCCTGTTCCTCGGTCAGGCCGGTGGCCGCGGACAGCTCGGCGACCGTGGGGGAGCGGCCGAGCTGCTGGAAGAGCTCGGTGCTCGCGCGGGCTATGGCGGCCTGCTGTTCCTGCAGGCGGCGGGGCACTCGGATGGCCGACGCGCGGTCTCGGAAATGCCGCTTGAGCTCGCCGATGATCGTCGGAGTGCCGAAGGTGGCGAATTCGAGGCCACGGGTCGGGTCGAACCGGTCGATCGCCTTGATGAGGCCGATGGTGGCGACCTGTACGAGGTCGGCTGGCGACTCGCCGCGGTGCCGGAAGCGGCGGGTGAGGAAGTGGACGAGCGGCATGTGCCGATGGACGAGTTCGTCACGTACTCGGCGGTGCTCGGCGGAACCGGCGGCGGTGCTCAGCAGCGCGGCGAAAAGCGTGGCGGTGTCCTCGGCCGAACCGGAGACTCTCGACTCCGCGCGGCGGGGCCGCGGCGGCACCGCCGACGGCGCGCCGGCGACAGTGCCGCCCATGACAGTGCCGCCACCGGCGATTGGCCGGCGGGTGTCGGTCGGCGAGGTGGTCCGAGGCACCGGTGAGGTCATCTGCGGTCCTGCCGGCGCTTGAGCAGCCGGATGCCGAGCTGGCCGTCGGCCAGCGTCGAGTCGACGTCGCCGGCCAGCGCGGAAAGCACCATCCAGGCGAAGGTGTCGCGGCTGGGCGTACGCGCCGCCGTGCTCGCCACCGAGACCTGCACGCCAATCGCCTCGGCGGACAGCTCGAAGATGCACACGAGATCGCTGCCGGGCCGGGCTTCGGGCAGCAACATCGCGCAGGCCTCGTCGACGGCGATGCGCAGGTCCTCGATGTCGTCGAGGGTGAAGTCGAGCCGGGCCGCGAGGCCGGCGGTGGCGGTCCGCAGGACCGACAGATACGCGCCTGAGGCGGGCAGCCGGAGCGCCACTGTGTCGGTGCCGCCGGTCTCCGGGGCGTTCCTGCCGATCGGGTCGTCGCCAGCCGGCAGCCCGTTCGCACGCTCTTGCCCCGCGGTGGAGTCGCCGCTGGTGGGATTGTCGGGAGCCGACACGCCGCCAGGTCCGCCTTTCTGCGCTGGGATGCCGCCGTAGCCAGGTGCCACGCTCGCACGGTCCCAGGACGGTCCGGTCGTCGGGTCGTCGGCCGGCGTGTCCACAGTGTGACCACTGGGCATCTGGCTCACCGGCCGCACGTCGGGTCGGAAGGTGGCGGCATCACAGCGGAGAGCGTAGTGGTCACACTGCCGTCCGTCAGCTTCTCGGCCATACTCCTGCAAAAGCCACAGGGTGTGATAAGAGTGGTCAAATCGCTGACCAGATAGCCGGGCGCGACCCGCCAGATCGGTGCTGTCTTCATGGCCACGTCCTCACCCGTTCGTCGCCTGAAGGTTCCAGTGTCGCAAAACCGGTCGACCATGCTCCCGGCCCAGTACGCAGACCGCCGCGGTGCCCAGCGCCAACAGGCCGCCACCGGTCGGGTCCAGCCCGACCCACCGAGCGCCCAGAACGCGCAGCAGGTGGCCGTGCGCGACCAGTACGGCAGTGCCGCCGGCCGCCCCGACGCGGGACAGCACCGCATCGGCCCGCTCGCCGACCTGGGCGGGAGTTTCCCCGCCCGGCAGCGGATGAGTCCAGACCGTGAAGCCGGGGACCGTACGGGAGATCTCCGGGGTCGTCATGCCCTCGTACGCGCCGTAATCCATCTCCGCGAGGTCCGGATCGACCCCGGTGACCGACAGGCCGGCCAGCTCGGCCGTGCGGCGGGCCCGCTCCATCGGGCTGGACAGCACGATGGACGCAGTGGTGTCGCCCAGCAGCTCTGCGAGCAGCGGGCGCAGCGCCTTGGCCTGCTGTTCGCCGACGGCGGTCAGCGGCACATCCGTACGCCCGGTGTGCCGGCCGGCGGCGGCCCATTCGGTCTGGCCGTGCCGGATCAGCAGCACCTGCTCACTCTGGCTCACCTGCGGAACCTACCCCCGAAAACGGTGCACCCGACCCACCGGGTGGTGGATCGGGTGCGGGTCTTACGGCCGGTCAGGCCTTCTTGGTCTCGGCGAAGATCTCGGCGATCTGGTCGATCTTCTCCAGCAGTTGGTCGGCCACCTTGGCGTCAAGGGCACCCTTGGTGCCGGTCGCGCCGGCCAGCTTGGTGGCCTCGTTGAACAGGGTGTGCAGCTGCGGATACTTCTCGAAGTGTGGCGCCTTGAAGTAGTCCGTCCAGAGCACCCACAGGTGGTGCTTGACGAGCTCGGAGCGCTGCTCCTTGATCACGATGGCGCGAGTCCGGAAGTCCGGGTCGTCGTTGCCCTCGACCTTGGCGATGATCGCCTTGATCGACTCGGCCTCGATCCGGGCCTGCGCCGGGTCGTAGACGCCACAGGGCAGGTCGCAGTGCGCCGATGCCGTCGTGCTCGGGGTAAACCAGCGGGACAACCGCATTACTAGCCCTCCAGTAAAGGCTCACGAGTAGGCAGCGGAAATGCTGCAATAGGTTCTTCAAAACGACCCTACTCCGGTCTGAATGCAGACGCAGACCCGGAAGGATTAAGGAAAATTCCTCGTAGGAGCATCTCATTTGTTATTGCAATTAATTCGCATTAAAGGGCCGTCGATGGTCCCTACGCTGCGGAACGGCGATGCGGTGGTAGTACGTCGTGGCGGCCGAATCCGGGTCGGCGACGTGGTGATCGGCCGCTTCGACGAGGTGCCCGGCCTGGTGGTGAAACGAGCCGTACGAGCCGTCGGCGACCGCTGGTGGCTGGAATCCGACAACGAGTTCGTCACCGACGACTCCCGGCGCCATGGACCGGCTGTCGTCGACGGCCGGGTGTTGCTGCGATATCTGCCCTTTCGTACGCTCGGCCGGCTCCGCCCGTCACCCCGCTAACGGTCGCGGTGTGATGGTGGGGCGGGCGGTGTGAAATCGCGCACCTGGTTCGGTTCCGTGGACCGTACGAGCGGGTCGCTGTGCGAGACTGGACACAGCACCTCGGGTGACCCCCGGGCAGCAGGTGGAGATGGCGCCGTACTGCGCCGATCGCCCCGCCGCAAGCCCAACCGCCGCGCATCGCCATCGCATGCGCCTCCCGCACCAGGTAACCCCAGACGGCTGTCGCGGCGTGTCCTGTCCTGCAAGCAGCAGACCCCCGAGGAGTTCCGATGGTGGCCGAGCCACTCACCGAACCGCTGGCCGACGCGGCCAGCCTGGACGACGACCCGATTTTCGCGCTGCACCGCGGCGGCAAGATGGCCGTCACACTGACCGCGCCGCTGGTCGACCGCGACGACCTCTCGATGGCGTACACCCCAGGTGTCGCCCAGGTCTGCCGGGCGATCGCCGCCGATCCAGAGCTCTACGACTCGTACACCTGGGCCACCCGCGCGGTCGCCGTGGTCACCGACGGCACCGCGGTGCTGGGCCTGGGCGACATCGGGCCCAAGGCCGCGATGCCGGTGATGGAAGGCAAAGCCGTGCTGTTCAAGCGGTTCGGTGGTGTCGACGCGGTGCCGCTATGCCTGGGTACGAGTGATCCGGACGAGATCGTCGCGGCCGTGAAGGCGGTCGCGCCGTCCTTCGGCGGAATCAACCTGGAGGACATCAGCGCGCCGCGATGCTTTGACATCGAGGAGCGGCTGACCGCGGAGCTGGACATCCCGGTCTTCCACGACGACCAGCACGGCACCGCGATCGTGGTGCTGGCCGCGCTGCGTGGCGCGTCCCGGCTCACCAGTCGGCCGCTGGAGAGCCTGCGGATCGTGGTTTCCGGAGCCGGCGCGGCCGGGATCGCGGTGGCCCGGATCCTGCTGTCCGCCGGCGCGCGCGACATCGTGGTGACCGACTCCAAGGGGATCCTGAGCACGGACCGTACGGACATGAACCCGGTGAAGGCGGCGCTGGCCGAGGACACCAACCCGAACGGCCTGACCGGGCTGCTCGCCGACGCGCTGGTTGGCGCCGACGTTTTCCTCGGCCTGTCCGGCGGCATCGTGCCCGAGACCGACGTGGCCCGGATGGCTTCGGGCGCCTTCATCTTCGCGATGGCCAACCCGGACCCGGAGATCCCGCCGACGGTGGCGGCCCGTTATGCGAGTGTCGTCGCGACCGGCCGCAGCGACTACCCGAACCAGATCAACAACGTGCTGGCCTTCCCCGGCGTCTTTCGCGGCGCGCTGGCCTGCCGGGCCTGCCGGATCACCGCCGGAATGAAACTCGCCGCCGCCGACGCGCTCGCCAACCTGGTCGCCGACGACCTGCGCCCGGACTACATCATTCCGTCCGTCTTCGACGACCGGGTCGCACCGGCGGTCGCCGCCGCGGTCGCTCGGGCCGCCCGCTCCGAAGGCGTCGCCCGCTCGTAGCTCCGCCACCCCTGCTGTTGTCGCAATCGGAATCCGGTTGTCACAACAGCAGGGCTCTGAGCTGCGTAGATGCCCTGGGCTGTGACAGTCGGACATCCCGTCGATATGTCCGATTGTGACTTTCTTGCCCGCCACCGACGGGTAACTGGGCAACAAAGTCACAATCGGACACGCGCTGCTCGGCTGAGAGGTGCGGAGCGCGCGCTTACACGCGCGCGTTTGCGTACGTAACGAAAACCCGCCACCCACCCCCCACCCTTCTGAAAGGGCGGGGGCTCAAAGTTTCACCCGGGTACGACAGTTTCGCGCCCCACCCGGCGTGTTGGGGCTTCGACACCGTCGTCGCCGTCCACGGTGAACTCGACGTTTTCGCCCGGTCACTCGCCGCCGAAAGGCGGGCCGAGCACCGACCGCTGAACATCCGACTTTGCCGGGCCCTGGTCGTCGGCGGGGATTGTGATGTTTCTGGTACGGCGATTGCCGGGTTACCGGGGTGCACGTAGGGTCCTGAGCCATGCTTGCCGCCTACGCTGCCCGAATTGACGCCGAGAATCCGTTGTCCGGCCTGGAGGTCGGCGAGATCGACGATCCGAAGCCGCCGGCCGATGACTGGGTGGTCGTGGACGTACGGGCGACTGCCCTGAATCATCACGATCTCTGGTCGCTGCGGGGCGTGGGGCTCAGCCAGGAGCAGTTGCCGATGATCCTGGGCTGCGACGCCGCCGGGCTGGACCCGGAGGGCAACGAGGTTGTCGTACATGCCGTTATCGGCGACAAGGATGCCGGTGGGGGCGACGAGACTTTTGACCCGAAGCGGAACCTGCTGTCCGAGCGCTACCCGGGCACGATCGCGGAAAAGGTGGCGGTGCCGCGGCGGAACCTGGTGGCCAAGCCCGCCGAGTTGAGTTTCAGCGAGGCCGCGTGCCTGCCGACGGCCTGGCTCACGGCGTACCGGATGCTCACCACCCGCGGACAGCTGCCCGCGGGCGGCGCCGTCCTCGTCCAGGGTGCTGGCGGTGGGGTGGCGTCGGCGGCGATCGCGCTGGCCAAGGCGCTCGGGGCGACGGTGTACGCGACGAGCCGCGACGAGGCCAAGCTGGCGCGCGCGGAGGCACTCGGGGCGACCGCGGTGGACAGCGGCGGCCGGCTCCCCGAGCGGGTCGACCTCGTGGTGGAGACGGTCGGGAAGGCCACCCTGAGCCACTCGATCAAGTCCCTGAAACCGGGCGGCCGGTGTGTGATCGCCGGCTCGACCAGCGGCCACCTGACCGAGGTCGACCTCCGGCAGGTCTTCTTCCGGCAGCTTTCGCTGGTTGGCTCGACCATGGGCACCCGGGACGAGCTGGAGGCGCTGCTGCGGTTGCTGGTGGACACCGGCGTACGCCCGATCGTCGACTCGACTTTCGCGCTCGCGGACGGGCGGGCCGCGTTCGAGCGGCTGGCGACCGGCGAAGTATTCGGAAAAATCCTATTAACTACGAGCTGACCTGCGCGGATTCGTGAATTTCGAGTGATCTGGACCGCTTAACATAGCTACCCGACCGCGCGTCCGGGTCCTGTTATGGCACGATGGCCGCGACAAACCGCGTGACACGGGGGTGACACTCGGCAGCCGACCGAGTGGTTACCGCTGCGTTGTAGGGCCTTGTCCTGTTATTCTGCATCCCGCTGAAAGGGGCAAGATGCGCATTATGACCATTTCCAGGAAGAATCGTCGACGCTACGCCGGCGCTGGCTTGGTGGTGTCCGGCCTGGTGCTCGCGGCGGTGGCGTTCACCGGCTCGCCAGCCGGTGCGGCTGACTCCGGTACGTCGAACGTGCAGGTCGCCAACGCGCCTGCCGTTGCCAACGAGAAAAGCGGCATCGTCGACGGCCTGGTGACGGTCGGTAGCGGCACCGACCAGGGGTCGTCCGACCAGGGCGGCACGTCCGGTACGAGTTCGTCGTCCACCGGCACGACGTCCGGTACGAGTTCGTCGTCCACCGGCACGGACCAGACCAGCTCGTCGACGAACACCAGCACCACCAACTCGAGCACCACCAACGGCACCACCGACACCCCGGTGACCACGAACACGAGCACTGACCAGTCCTCGACTGACCAGGGCACCACGACCAACAGCACCACGAACACCAGCACCACCAACTCGAGCACCACGAACTCCAGCACGACGAACAGCAGCACCACCAACTCGAGCACGACGAACTCGAGCACCACGAACAGCAGCACGACGAACTCCAGCACCACCAACGGCTCGACGACCGGCACCACGGGTACGAGTGGCACCAGCTCCACCGGTGGCACCCCGGCCGGCACCACGAGCGAGAACGAGGCGCCGACCAACCAGCAGTCGGCATCGGGCACGCTGCCGGTCACCGGCTCGCCGGTAACCTCCATGCTGTGGCTGTCCGCTCTGATCCTTGGCCTCGGTGGCCTGTTCCTGCTGCTCGGCCGCCGGCCGCAGCTGGCGATGACGGGTCCGCTGGTGTCGCTGATCAAGCCGGTCTCGCTGGTGAAGCGGTCGAACAAGAAGTGACGGCAGCGGGGCACAGGTGCTGATGCCTGATCCCGCCGCGACGAACAAAGCGAGTGCGGCCCGGGCCTGGGTCAAGGACTTCCAGGCCCGGGCCGAACGCACTCCGCTGGGGCAGGGCGTGATCAGCGCCCTGGTCATCTTCGTCGTGCTGGTCGGGATCGTCTGGAACCTGCCGGATTCGCCGATCCGGGCGATCGTGGTCGCCAATCTGCAACCGGTCGCCAACGTCGCCGGGCTCGACCAGAACTGGGGCGTCTTCGCGCCGAACCCGCCCCGCCAGCTGACGTATCTCACGGTCGCGGTGACGACCAGGAGCGGTCGGGAGCTGACCTGGCGGCGACCCGCCTCCGACCCGGTGATCCGGCACTACTGGGTCTATCGCTGGCGAAAGCTCGACGAGAACCTGGCCCGTACGGACAGCATCCGCAAGCCGTTCGCCCAATGGGTGGCCGGCCAGCTCACCACCGCCGCCGACCCGCCGGCCAGGGTGAAGATCACCGCCCGGTTGGTCCCGCTGGTGCCGCCCGGTGGCGGCAAAATCGGCCCGGCGCAGGACTTGGTCCTTTATGACGAGGTGTTCAACCAGAAATGAGCGGGCTTGTGGCGGCGGTACGCGACCGGGTGAGTCATGCCGGTTCGGCGGCGATGGCTGGCTGGGTCGGCTTCTGGTTCCGGCCGCAGTCGGCGTATCCACTCGGCGTGGTCCGGATTTTCTTCGGAGTCATCACGTTTTTGTGGGCGCTGACCCTTCTTCCTGAGCTGGGGCCACTGCTGGGACCGCACGGCGTGCTGGCCCAGCCGGACCGTGGTGGCCCGCTCGCCTGGAGCGTGTTGTCGGTTTTCAACACCGACACCGCGGTCATTCTGGTCTGGGCGGTGCTGCTGATCGCCGCCGCCGCGCTCACGCTGGGCTGGCACAGCCGGCTCGCCGCGCTCATCGTTTTCATCGCGATCATGTCGATCGAGCGCCGGCAGCCGTGGATTTTCAACGCCGGCGACGGAATGATGCGGATCGAGTCGCTTTTCCTCCTGCTGGCCCCGTCCGGCGCCGCCCTGTCGCTCGATCAGCGTCGTACCACCGGGAGTTTCTTCAACGCACAGGAAAGAGCGCCCTGGGCGCTGCGGCTTTTCCAGATCCAGCTGTCGATTGTCTATTTGGCGACCGTGTGGGACAAAGTCCGCGGCGACACCTGGAACGCCGGTACGGCGGTGTCGTATTCGCTGCGCATCGTCGACCTGCAGAACTTCGTCGTGCCAGACTGGCTGACGCTGAACGCCCCGCTGATGAACCTGGCCGCCTGGGGCACTCTGTTGGTCGAGCTGTCCCTCGGCCTTTTCGTGTGGAGCCGGCGCGCCAGGCCCTGGGTGCTGACGGCCGGAGTCATTCTGCACATCTCCATTCTGGTCACCATCGCGGTTGGCTTTTTCTCCTTCGCCGTTTTCGTGCTCTACCTGTCTTTCCTCTCGCCCGAATCGGCTGGCCGGCTGGCTGATTTCGTCCGCCGTAAACTGCGACGGCGCTCGCCGCCATCGGAGCCGGCCGCTGCGGCCGTCGCGGAACCGGTCGCCGAGTCCGTCCCGAACACCAGATAGTTCGTCTCGCGAATTATAGGGTGTTAATCTGGCCGGGTGAGTAAGCAAGGTGAGAGCCAGATCGGGATGGTGGCCGCGCTGGTGCGGTCGTCGTTCCTGGTGAATGCCGTGTATGCCGAGTCGGGTCGAGAGCACGGCCTCACCCCGCAGCAGGGGCAGTTGCTGTGTGTGCTGATGGCGCAGCCGTATGGCATGACCGAGCTGGGCTCGATGCTGGGGCTGGCCAAGTCGAGCCTGACGGGCCTGGTGGACCGTACCGAGCGCAACGGCTTTGTCCGGCGCGAGTCGGACCCGAAGGACACGCGTGCGGTGCGGGTGGCGCTGACCCGGAAAGGCAGCAGGCTCGCGGAAGAGTTCTATGCCGAAACCTGCCGTCGGATCGACAAGCTGCCGGCCGCACTCAGCGACGCCGAGCGTGACACCCTCGCCGGCCTCCTTGGCCGCGTCGTGCTGGACAACAGGGTTCCGATGGTCTTCATGGAACTGGACGAAGGAGCACCTGCCGCTCGCGAGCACTGAGACCTGACGGTGTGTCCCGCGACACAACGGATTGAGTTCGTAGTACGAACTATTATAGTTCGCGCTACGAACTCAATTTTCTGCCCGTGGGAGTGACGTCAAATGGAAGGCAAGGCATTGTCTGTACGAGAGGTCGTCTTTGGCTTCGGTGCGCACAGCACCGTCGACGACGGGCCGGAGTTGCTGCGGATGGCTCGGCAGGCCGACCGTGACGGGCTCGACCTCGTCTCGCTGTCGGACCATCCGTACCTCGGTGAGCGCCTGGACGCGTACGCCGCACTCGGATTCATCCTTGGTCGCACGCAACACATTTCGGGCCTGGCAAACGTGACCAACCTGCCCACCCGGCCCGCTCCCATGCTGGCGCGTACGGTGACGTCGCTGTCGGCGCTCTCCGGCGGTCGCATCGTGCTCGGCATGGGCGCGGGTGGACTCTGGGACCGGATCGCCGACCTGGGCGTGCCTCGGCTGTCGCCGGACGACGCTGTGCGCGCCTTCGAGGAAGCGATCATCCTGGTCAAGATGCTCTCCGGTGGCGGCGCGCCGGTCACCTACCACGGCCACCACTACCAGGTGGACCAGATCGAGCCTGCTCCGGTGGCCGCGCTCCCCGCGTGGACCGGATCGGTGGGCCCGAAATCCCTGGCCGCCACCGGCCGGGTGGCCGACGGCTGGCTCCCCGGCCACGCGGCGGACTGGCTCAGCGAGCGATACCGGAGTTCGCGGCCGATCATCGACGAAGCGGCCGCCGCTGCGGGCCGCGACCCGCGCGAGGTTCGTACCGTCTTCAACTTCCCAGGGCGCATCACCGATCAGCCGCTGGCCGCCACCCGCGACCACGACGGCCGCTGGATCGGCGGCTCCACCAGCCAGTGGATCGAGGAACTGACCGGAGCCGTGCTGGACCACGACGCCTCGGGCTTCATCCTCTTCTCGCCCAGTGGCGGCACCCAGGACGCCGTCTCCCTCGGCCGCTGGGCCACCGAGATCGTCCCGGCCGTACGCGAAGCGATCGCAACGGAAAACGGCCGCAACTAACGGTGCGTGCGAGTAAGAGCCGGTCAGTCCTCGTCTTCGTCGTCGAGGCGGGCGAGCCACGTTGCGAGGCGCTCGACCGGGACCTCGAATTCCGGGTTCAGGTCGACGAAGTCGCGCAGGCGATCGGCGAGCCAGGCCAGCGACACGGTTTCCTCGCCGCGCCGCTGGTCGAGCTCCTCGATGCCCTTGTCGGTGAAATACATCAGGTGGACTGGCTCCCGGTGAGCGCCGCCGCGATCAGGTCGGCCTGCTGCTTCGCGTGGATCTTGCTGGAACCGGACGCCGGCGCGGCCGCGGACTTGCGGGACACCCGGCGAAGACGTACGCCTTCCAGGTGCTCCAACAGGTTCAGCGCGATGAACGACCAAGCGCCCTGGTTCGCCGGCTCCTCCTGCACCCACACGTGGTCGACGGCGTTCGGGTAGTGCGCGAGCGCGGCCCGGACCTCGTCGATCGGCAGCGGGTGCAGCTGCTCGACCCGCAGGATCGCGGTGTCGGTCAGGTCCTGCTCGGCGCGAGCGGCGGCCAGGTCGTAATAAACCTTGCCGGAGCAGAAAAGTACGCGCTTGACCGAACCCGGGTGCAATGCCTTGCCGTTCACGCCGGCGTCGTCGATGACCGGCTGGAACGTGCCGGTGGTGAAGTCGGCGACCTGGCTGACCGCCGCCTTGTGCCGCAGCAGCGACTTGGGCGTGAAGACCACCATCGGCTTGTGCAGGGTGGTCAGCGCCTGCCGGCGCAGCGCGTGGAAGTAGTTCGCCGGGGTCGTGCAGTTCACGATCGTCATGTTGTCTTCGGCGCAGAGCTGCAAATACCGCTCGATCCGACCGGAGCTGTGGTCCGGGCCCTGGCCTTCGAGGCCGTGCGGCAGCAGCAGTACGACGCCGGACGTCTGGCCCCACTTGGCCTCACCGGACGAGATGAACTCGTCCAGGACCGACTGGGCGCCGTCGGCGAAGTCACCGAACTGGGCTTCCCACAGCACCAGGGCGTCCTTGTTGGCGACCGAATATCCGTACTCGAAGCCCATCGCCGCATACTCGCTCAACAGTGAGTCGTAGACGAAGAATCGGGCCTGGTCCTCGGAGAGATTGGTGAGCGGCGTGAATTCCTTGCCGTTCAACCGATCCACCAGCACCGAATGCCGCTGGACGAAGGTGCCGCGGCGCGAGTCCTGGCCGGCCAGCCGTACCGGCACGTCTTCCAGCAGCAACGAACCGAAAGCGAGCAGCTCGCCGTACGCCCAGTCGATGTTGCCGTCGCGGGACATCTCGGCCCGCTTGGCCAGCAACTGCGCGATCCGCTTGTGCGGAGTGAAACCGGCGGGCAGGTTCAGGTGCGCCTCGCCGATCTGCCGCAGGACCTCCGCGGTGGTCGCGGTCTTGACCCGTTCCGGCCGGTTGGATACCGGCTCGGGGTACTGGTCGGTGCTGGGCGGCGCGGAATCCTTGGTGGCGCGGAAAACCCGCTCCATCTGCTCGCCGTAGTCCTTCAGTGCCGCCTCGGCGTCGGCCAGCGAGATGTCGCCGCGACCGATCAGCGCCTCGGTGTAGAGCTTACGGACACTGCGCTTGGCGTCGATGATGTCGTACATCAGCGGCTGGGTCATCGAGGGGTCGTCGCCCTCGTTGTGCCCGCGCCGGCGATAGCAGACCAGGTCGACCACCACGTCTTTGTTGAAAGCCTGGCGATAGTCGTAGGCGAGTTTGGCCACTCGTACGACCGACTCCGGGTCGTCGCCGTTCACGTGGAAGATCGGCGCCTGGATCATCCGGGCGACATCGGTGCAGTAGAACGAAGAACGCGAATACTCCGGTGCGGTGGTGAAACCGACCTGGTTGTTCACGATGATGTGCACGGTGCCACCGGTGCGGTAGCCACGCAGCTGGGACAGGTTCAGCGTCTCGGCGACCACACCTTGACCGGCGAAAGCCGAGTCGCCATGCACCAGCACGGGCAGCACGGTGTAGCCCTCGAGCCGTTTGTCGATCAGGTCCTGCTTGGCGCGTACGACACCCTCCAGCACCGGGTCGACGGTTTCCAGGTGGCTCGGGTTGGCGACCACCGAGACCTTCGAGGTCTTCGACCCGTCCGGCGTGGTGAACTTGCCTTCCGCGCCCAGGTGGTATTTCACGTCACCGGAGCCGTGCGCCGAGCCGGGGTCGATGTTTCCTTCGAACTCCCCGAAAATCTTCTCGTACGGTTTGCCGATGATGTTGGCGAGCACGTTCAGCCGACCGCGGTGCGCCATCCCGATGACGACCTCGTCCATGTCGTCCTCGGTGGCGGCCTGCAGCACCTCGTCCAGCAGCGCGATGACACTTTCGCCGCCTTCGAGGGAAAACCGGCGCTGGCCGACGAACTTGGTCTGCAGGAAGGTCTCAAAGGCCTCGGCGGCGTTCAGCCGGCCCAGGATGTGCTTCTGCTTCTCGTTGTCCGGCTTGTCGTTGTGAACCTCGACATGCTCCTGGATCCAGCGCCGCTCCTCCGGGTCCTGGATGTGCATGTATTCCACGCCGACCCGGCGGCAGTACGAGTTGCGCAGCACCCCGAGGATGTCCCGCAGCTTCATCACCTGCTGGCCGGAGAAACCGCCGACCGGGAACTCCCGGTCCAGGTCCCACAGGGTCAGCCCGTGCTGCAGGATGTCCAGGTCAGGGTGCTTGCGGACGTGGTATTCCAGCGGGTCGGTGTCGGCCATCAGGTGGCCACGCACCCGGTACGAGTGGATCAGCTCCAGCACGCGGGCGTTCTTGTCGATCTCGCCCTCGTGCCGGTGGCCCATGTCGCGGACCCAGCGGACCGGCTCGTACGGCAGCCGCAGGCTCGCGAAGATCTCGTCCCAGAAGCCGTCCTCGCCCAGGAGCAGCTGGTGGACCCGGCGCAGATACTCGCCCGACACCGCGCCCTGGATGATCCGATGGTCGTACGTGCTGGTGAGCGTGATGATCTTGGAGATCGCCCGGTCCGCCAGTGCCTCCACGGCCATTCCGGAGAACTCGGCCGGATACTCCATCGCGCCGACGCCGATGATCGTGCCCTGGCCGCTCATCAGCCGGGGGACCGAGTGCACGGTGCCGATGCCGCCCGGGTTGGTCAGGCTGATCGTCGTACCGGCGAAGTCCTCGGCGGTCAGCTTGTTGGTGCGGGCCTTGCGGATGATGTCCTCATATGCCTGCCAGAAACCGCGGAAATCCATCTCCTCGCAGTTCTTGACGGCGGCGACCACCAACGAGCGGGAGCCGTCCGCCTTCTTCTGGTCGATCGCGATGCCCAGGTTGATGTGCTTGGGCACGACCAGGGTCGGCTTGCCGTCGACCACGCCGTACGAGTTGTTCATCTGCGGGTAGTCGGCCAGCGCCTTGATCATCGCGTAGCCGATGATGTGGGTGAAGCTGGTCTTGCCGCCGCTGCCGCGGGCCAGGTGGTTGTTGATCACGATCCGGTTGTCGGCGATGATCTTGGCCGGCACCGCCCGGACGCTGGTCGCCGTCGGGATGGTCAGCGACAGGTCCATGTTGGCGACGATCTTGGCCGCCACGCCCCGCATCGGCTGCAGGTCGACGTCGTCCGTACGGACCGGCGGGGCCTGCGGTTTCGGCGCAGCCTGAGCCACCGGGGCAGCCTTGGCCGGCGCCGGCGTCACGGCCGGTGTTGGCGCTGGCTTGGTGGCGGTCTGCCCGTTCGGCGACGCCGGCTTGGCCGGCGCGCTGGGCGATCCGCCGGCCGCGTCACCGCGGATGGGCTTGTAGTCGGCAAAGAAATCATGCCAGGCCTCGTCCACCGTCGAGGGATCGCTGAGGTACTTCTCGTACATCTCCTCGACGATCCACTCGTTCGGTCCGAACGAGGTAAGGGAGGGGTCCGCGGAACTGCCTTCGGTCGACACGGCCGTTATTTCGCCTTCTTCCACTCACGACGAGCCTGCTGTGTCAAGGCTACGCGGTGCGTAAACCCCGAGAGAAACCTGTCCGTACGCGCGTACTGGCTGTTCTGTCACACTTTGCCGCGCTGGGATGTCCGCATGGCCCCCATGCGTGGGTAGGGGGGCCATGCGGACATCGGCGGTCAGCCGTTGGCGAGGGCCTGCAGGCGGTCGTACGCGCCGTTGAACACGTCCTGGTCACCGGGGAAGGTGCCGTGGTCCGCGGACTGCCAGATCGTGTACGTGCCCCAGTGGTAGGGCATGGTGCCCGGCGAGCCGTTGTAGTTGGCCAGCCAGAGCGGGTTGGTGGCGGAGAAGTTGCCCTTGTTGGCGGTGCACTCGCTCCACCAGGCGGTGGCCGTGTAGATGACCGGATAGCGGGTCGTCTTGGCGTGGTATTCGTTGCTGAAGGCCTTGATCCACGACACCATGCTGGCTGTGCTGAGGCCGTAGCAGTCGCCGCCGGAGTAGGGGTTCCACTCCATGTCGACCGCGCCTGGCAGGGTCTTGCCGTCCTTCGACCAGCCGCCGCCGTGCGCGACGAAGTAGTCGGCCTGGGCGGCGCCGCCGGACTTGTTCGGCAGCGCGAAGTGGTACGCGCCGCGAATCATGCCGACGGTGAACGAGCCGTTGTACTGCTGCGCGAAATACGGGTTGGTGTAGGTGGTGCTCTCGGTCGCCTTCGCGTATGCGAACTTCGCGCCGTTCTTCCACGCGGTCGCCCAGTTGACGTTTCCTTCGTACGAGGCGACATCCATGCCCTTGACGGATGCCGCAAGCGGCTGGATGACGGTGGCTGAGCCGGTGCCGGCGAGACCGGAGCCCGCGTGGTCGGCGTCCGGATGGCTGATGCCAGTCGCGGCAGTTGCCGGTGCCGCGCTTGCCAAAAGTAGGCCCGCGGCGGCAAAGACCAGGCCGGCTACGGTCCGCAAGCCGCGGACCCGACCGGCCTGGAGCGCCGACGATGGGCACGATGAACCGAACATTTCAGGGCCTCCCTCAACTACCCGAAATATCAGGATTCGCGTCCGCGGCGCTGGTAACACTTTGCATCGGGCTTTGTCTTTTCGGAAGTCTTTTCCACCATTGCTGAACGGCATTCTGCGGGTTGTTCCTGATATCCCACGATAGAAAACGACACTTCGGGCGACCGATTCAGCTTGCTGATCGCATAGGGTCGGTCTAATGGGACACAGCGGCGCTTTGGATGGAGTTGTCGTCGCCGACTTCTCCCGCATTCTGGCCGGGCCGATGGCGACCGCCGCGCTGGGCGATCTGGGCGCCACGGTGGTGAAGGTCGAGCGGCCCGGCGGCGGTGACGACACCCGGAGTTGGGGTCCGCCCTGGACCGCGGACGGCGAGGCCACGTACTACCTGACCGCCAACCGCAACAAGCGCAGCGTCGCCCTCGACCTCACCGACCCGGCGGATCTGGAGCGGGCCGTCGCGCTGGCGTCGCGGGCGGACGTGCTGGTCGAGAATTTCCGACCGGGGGTCGCCGACCGTCTCGGACTGGGCTACGAGCGGCTGCGTACGGACAATCCTGGGCTCGTCTACGCCTCGGTGACTGGGTTCGGCAGCCGCGGCGCTGGTGCGGACCTCGGTGGCTACGACTTCCTGATGCAGGCGGTCGGCGGTCTTATGAGCATCACCGGGTGGCCGGATGGCGAACCGACGAAGGTCGGCGTGGCGGTGGTCGACGTGCTCGCGAGCCTCAACCTGCAGGTCGGCATCCTCGCCGCGTTGCAGGCCCGGGAGCGGACCGGCGAAGGGCAGCGGGTCGAGGTCAGCCTGATGAACGCCGTCCTCGCGGGGTTGGTGAACCAGGCCTCCAGTTTCCTCAACGCCGGTGTGCTGCCGGGCCGGTTGGGCAACGAACACCCGAGCATCGTGCCTTACCAGACCCTGCGCGCGGCCGACCGCCCACTTGCCGTGGCGGTTGGCAACGACGCCCAGTTTTCCAAGCTCTGTCAGGTGATCGGCGCGCCGGAGCTGGGCCGCGACGTACGTTATGCCGGCAACGGCGGTCGTACGGCCCATCGCGCCGAGCTGACCGCGGCGCTGGAAGCCGCGCTCGGCCGCCGCCCAGCCGCGGAATGGGTGTCGCTGCTGGGCGCCGCGGGGCTGCCGGCCGGCGTGGTCAACGACGTGGCGGAAGCCTTCGCGTACGCGGAAAAGCTCGGCTGCGAGCCGATCGTCGAACTGGCTCGGGAAGACGGCACTGTCGTACGCCAGCCGGCAAATCCAGTGCGACTGTCGGCGACGCCGGTGGCGTATCGGCTGCCACCGCCAAGGCTCGACGAACACGCGGACTGGTTTGACAACTGGATGTCTGACGAAGGGGAACGGTGACCATGCCGAATCGGCAGTGGTGGCAGGATGCGGTGCTCTATCAGGTATATCTGCGTTCCTTCGCGGACTCCAACGGCGACGGCATCGGCGACCTGGGCGGACTGCGGTCCAGGCTGAGCCATTTGGTGGACCTCGGGGTGGACGGATTGTGGCTGAATCCGTGCTATCCCTCGCCGCAGCACGACCACGGCTACGACGTGAGCGACTACGTGAACATCGAGCCGGCGTACGGCGATCTGGACGCGCACGCACTTTTGCTTGATGAGGCTCACAAAGCCGGCCTGCGCGTACTCATGGACCTGGTGCCGAACCACTGCTCGACCAGCCACCCATGGTTCGTCGCCGCGCTGGCGGCCGGACCTGGCTCTCCCGAGCGGGCACGCTTTCTCTTTCGTGAAGGCAAAGGTGAGCTGCCACCCAACACCTGGGAGTCCTCTTTCGGTGGCCCCGCGTGGACCCGAGTGACCGAGGCGGACGGCCAGCCCGGCCAGTGGTATCTGAATCTTTTCGACTCCTCGCAGGCCGACTTCAACTGGCGTAACCCCGAGGTCGCCGAAATGTTCGATGGAGTCCTGCGATTCTGGTTCGACCGGGGCATCGACGGATTCCGGATCGACGTACCGGACTCGATGATCAAACATCAGGATTTCCTTGACCACGCCGGAAACCGGCGGGTCAACCCGTACACCCACGGGCAGCCCGAACTGCACGGCATCTACCGTCGCTGGCGGGCCATCTCGGACTCGTACGAGGCCAGCCGGCAGCTCAGTTTTGTCGGCGAGATCTGGACCGACGACATGGATGACCTGACCGCCAGTCTCGCTGACGACGAGCTGCACCAGTCGTTTTACTTCAACCTGCTGCTGCAACCCTGGGATGCCACCGCTTTCCAGCAGTCCATCGAAAAAGCCGCCGGCCCACTGACCGCCGGCCGCAGTTTGGCCTGGGTGCTGAACAACCACGACGTACAACGGACGCCGACCCGTTACGGTGGCGGCGAGCTGGGCCTGCGCCGAGCCCGGGCGGCGGCGCTGCTGATGCTCGCTTTGCCGGGCACCGCCTACCTTTACCAAGGTGAGGAGCTCGGCCTCCCGGAAGTCCTCGACCTCCCCGACGAAGCCCGCCAGGATCCCAAGTGGATTCGTACGGGTGGGGCTGACCTCGGCCGCGACGGCTGCCGCGTACCACTGCCCTGGACCGCCGACCCGCCAGCTTTTGGGTTCTCCACCTCCAAAACAACCTGGATGCCACAACCCGACTGGTTCGGCTCGTACGCCTGCGCTACCCAGACCAAAGCAGACTCGACCCTGGCGATTTACCGTTCTGCTTTGGCGTCCCGGAAGTCGACCTTTGAGGCTGGTGAGGTGCCGGAGTTTCTGTCGACCGGGCGCTCGGATGTGCTGGCTTTCCGTCGTGGTACGGGCGTGTGTGTCACTGTTTTCGGCGACGACCCATATCCACTGCCGTCCGACTGGGGAAGAGTCGTCGCCGCCAGCGGCTCGGATCACTCGGCCGTTGTTCCCGCCGCTACGACGGTGTGGCTGACTCGCTGAGCTTGTTGTCTGACCTGGTGTCCGCAACGCCTCGTTACTTGCAGCAGGCGCGAGTAACGGGTCGTCGCGGCCACCAGTACCCTGACCGCATCCATTGCCGGCAGGATGTGAGGCTCGAAACTGTCGGCTGGGTTCGCAGAATTATTGGATGATCCACCACGGGGATTGGTCCGCACAAATGATGGACGGTTTCCCGAATTCATCCCACCGGCATATTACGACCCGAACGAAGACCTTGCGGAACACTTTTCGCCAGACCCAGTAAGCAGGCTCTCTTGGCCGCCGGGAAACACAAGTCCCGGCGGCCAAGAGTCCTACCCCCGATGCGATTTTCGGTCTGCCCGCGTCGCAACCGCAATACTCTGGCCGAGCCCCAAGCCAACCACTCTCACAACCGCAACAATCACCAGCCCTTTCAACCTCCAGCCGCGCTGTTGGGGTCGCGCGGCTGTTTGTTCCGGAATGTACTGGGAATCGCGGGCTCCCGTGAGCGGCACTGCGCTGGCATCGGTGACATTTGGCGACCAGATGCCCGGCTCAGGCGGGCCGCGGGAATGACCCAGGAAGACCCTGGCGGCTCGGGCCGGCTTGAGTTTGCGAACTCTTGGGGACATGGAGCGTGGTTGTACGCGGGTCCCGTACCGGCGTTGGCCGACGCGCGGTCTTTCAAGCCAAGCAGCCAGTGAGCGGTCGGTGTTCTGTTTGGTATGGGGAGACTACGTTGACCTCGATCTGAAGGCGACGCCCGCGCCCGGCCCAGTTGATTGCGGACTGGAAGACCATGCAGGACCTCCTCCGCGACGTTTTCCGGATGTGCGCAGGTCAGGGCTGATCGGCGACGGCGAACCCGAGGTAGGTCACATGCACCCGACTGCCGGGTGACAGCTCGAAGTCGACGATCGATGGGATCTGGGCGTCGCCGATCTTGCCTTGTCGGCGCGCCATTACCGCCCTCAGTAGGCTTCGCGGGTCCGTCGGCTTGAACTCGCAGATGTCGGCATTGCGCAGGCCGTGGTGCTCCAGCGCCACGATCAGTTCGGCGGGCTTGCGCAGGCGTGCCGCCGCGTACCGGCCGGGCGGCATGATCCGGGTCATCGGCACCGCCTGGAACGCGCCGAGGTAGACCAGCCGGGACAGCAGCGTCCGGGTGACCGTGTCATAGACGAGCACGCCGCCCGGACGAAGCGCCCGGGCCGCCTGGTCGAGCACCGGGCCCAGCTCCGAGGTGATCTCGAAGGTGTCCGCGTAGTACGCCAGGTCGAAGCGCTCGTCCGTGAGGCCGAGATCCTCCGCCGGAGCCGTCCGGTGGGTGATGCCCGCCTCGCCGTACGCCTGCCGCGCCATCGCCGTCGCGGCGTCGGACGGATCGACCGCCAGGACGTCGAACCCGAGGTCGCGCAGCCCGGCGGCCACCAGACCGCGCCCGCTGCCGACCACCAGCGCCCGGCCGCCCGCAGCGGACTGCCCCGTCCTCGCCAGCACGCCTGCCACGTATTCCATGCGTACGCCCTGCAAGGCGACCGCCCGGACGTGCCGCCCGTCGATCGCCGCAACGGACGCCGAATCCAGCTCGATCAGCGGTGCCATAGTGCCCTCCTCGACAAGTTCCCTCAGGGAATCTATCAGAGCGAAGTTCCCTGAGGGAACTTCAGTTACAGTGCCCAAATGACGAGGACACCACTGGCAGGTGTGGCCTGCTCGATCGCCCGGGCCACCGACCTGTTCGGCGACGCCTGGACGGCGCTGATCATGCGCGATGTGCTGGCTGGTCTCACCCGCTTCGACGACCTTGCGTACGACCTGGGCATCTCCCGCAAGGTGCTGGCCGCCCGGCTGGCCCGGCTGGTCGCCGAACAGGTGTTGGTCCGCGAGCGCTACCAGGAGCACCCGCCGCGCGAGCACTACCTGCCGACCGAGAAGGGCAAGGATCTCTATCCGGTCCTGCTTGCCCTGATGAACTGGGGAGACCGCTGGTATGCCGGCCAGGACGGCCCGCCAGCGGTGATCCGCCACCTGGGTTGCGCCCACGTCACGACCCCGGTGACCGGGTGCGGACACTGCGGCGAGCCGCTCACCCTGGACAACACGACGCAGCTTCCTGGTCCTGGCGGCCGCTCGGGCCCTGGAACGCGGATGCTCGGCCAGCTCATGACCTCACGCCGAAGCGATAACTAGGCGAGCCAGCTCGCGCCGGTCATGCCGACCTTTGTCGCGCCTGTCGCCGTTGCTCGCTCTGGCGGACGCGCGCACAGATGGTGCATTGTTTCGGTTTAGGTCGGCTGCCGCCCGAACTGATCAGGGACTATGACAACAACTTTGGTCTGGAGACAGCGATCTTCCGTTTGGACAGGGACGCGGAGTCGACGTACCCGCGGGGAATCGAAATGATCGACCTTGGCTCGGTCGTTGACCCTGTTTGCCAGAGGATGTCGTTGCGGGGGCGCGGCGGGTTGCGTGCGAGGGCGCGGAGTTGATGCATCATACTGCTCGAAACGGCGGGTAAGAGTGCATCAAACTGAGTGAGGAAGTGGCGGAGAATGGTGCGGCATGAGCGGCTGACCACTCTGCTGGGGATGCTCGGGCAGCGGGAGCAGTTGGTCGTCGAGGATGTCGCGGAGGAGTTGGACGTGTCCGCGTCGACGATTCGGCGGGATCTGGACTACCTGGCTGAGCAGCAGTTGTTGACGCGTACGCGCGGTGGCGCGGTGGCGAACGATCTCGCGTACGATCTGCCGCTGCGCTATAAGACCGCGCGGAACGCGCCGGAGAAGCAGCGGATCAGTGCGGCGGCGGCCGCGTTGGCCGAGCCGGGGATGTCGGTTGGCCTCAACGGCGGTACGACGACGGCGAGCATCGCGCGCGCTCTGGCGATGCGGGCGGATCTGGGCACCCGCGGCGAGGCGCCGGGTCTGACCGTGGTGACGAATGCGCTCAACATCGCGCACGAGCTGGCCGTACGACCCAATATCAAGATCGTGGTGACCGGCGGGGTGGCGCGGCCGCAGTCGTTCGAGCTGAGTGGGCCGCTGGCGACCTGGGTGCTCAACGAGCTGACGCTCGATGTGCTGTTCCTGGGCGTCGACGCGTTCGATCCGGACAGTGGCGCGTTCGCCCACCATGAGGGTGAGGCGAGCATCAACCGGCTGATGGTGGACCGGGCGGCGCGGGTGGTCGCGGTTGCCGACGGGTCCAAGCTCGGCCGCCGCGCCTTCGCCCGGATCTGCCCGACCGAGCGGGTGCACACGCTGGTCACGGACACCGATGCGGAGCCGGCCACGGTACGGGCCTTCGAAGCCGCCGGCGTCGAGGTGCTGTCGGTCTGAGCCCGACCCCGCGGGCCCCGTGCAGTGACATTTCGGCCAAGTGGGGATGGTTCGGTCGATCTCGACATCGAACACCACTGTGTGTTGTGCTCTCGCTTCTGATCGTAAGTCGTGGGTGGTGACATCCATCAGATTCTGCGCTATACACAGAGCATCCTGCGTACTGATGCGCGAAAGGTGCTGTGAATGAGCAGAGTCACGCAAGTGGTCTGGTCCCTGTTGGCGGCGGTCGTGCTCGGCCTGACGGTCAGCATTCCGGCGATGCCGGCCTACGCCGCGCCGCCGCCGGCCGGCCAGCTCGGCGACCTGACCGGGATCTCGGCGGACGGTTCGACCGTGACGCTGACTTCCGGCGCGGCGGCGGTGCGGGTGAGTTTCCCGACCGCCGCCGCGGTGCGGATCTGGCTCGCGCCGGACGGCACCTTCGCCGATCCGGCCGGCAGTCGGATCATCCTGCCGCGGACCGGCGCACCGGTGACGCCGGTACGGGCCGACAAGGGTGGATATTGGACTATTTCCACTCCGAAAGCGACTTTGCGTGCGTACAAACAGCCGCTGCGGTTCGCTCTTTACGATGCCGCGAACAAGAGGCGGATCTGGGCGGAGTCGGCGCCGCTATCCTGGACCGGCACCAGCACGACCCAGACGCTGATGCGGACGGCATCCGAGCAGTTTGTCGGCGGTGGCGAGCAAAACGGGCGGTTCAGTCACCGGGACCAGACGATCAAGATCTTCGCGGACGACAACTGGAATGACGGCGGGGCACCGAACTCGCAGCCGTTCTACGCTTCGACGGCCGGTTATGGCGTGCTGCGCAACACTTTCGCGCCGGGCAGCTACTCCTTCACCGATCCCGTCAAGACCACGCACGACGAGCGCCGGTTCGACGCGGTCTACGTCGTGGGTGACGGGCTCAAGGACATCATTTCCGGCTACACCGACCTGGTCGGAAAGCCTTTCCTGCCTCCGATCTACGGTCTGGAGACCGGTGACTCGGACTGCTATCTGCACAACGCGAACCGCGGCGAGCGGCACACTCTCGACGCGTTGACTGTGGCGAAGGGCTACGCCGACAACGGCATGCCGAACGGATGGATGCTGGTCAACGACGGTTATGGCTGCGGGTACGAAAACCTGTCCCAGACCGGCGACGGGTTGCGCAAGGACAACATGCAACTCGGGCTGTGGACCGAAAACGGGCTGCCCAACCAGGCCGCCGAGGTGCAGGCCGGGGTACGGGTGCGCAAACTCGACGTGGCCTGGGTGGGTGACGGCTACCAGTTCGCGCTGGACGCCTGCGACACCGCGAAAAAGGGCATCGAAGACAACAGCGACGCCCGCGGATTCGTGTGGCAGCCGGTGAGCTGGGCTGGCGCGCAACGCTGCGGGGTGCTGTGGAGCGGCGACCAGTCCGGCTCGTACGACTACATTCGCTGGCAGATCCCGACCTATGCCGGCGCGACCACGTCCGGCATCGCTTACAACACCGGTGACATCGACGGAATTTTCGGCGGCAGCCCGCAAACGTACGTCCGGGACCTGCAGTGGAAGTCGTTCCTGCCGGTGGCGATGACGATGGACGGCTGGGCATCGTCGGACAAGCAGCCGTGGCAGCAGGGCGAGCCCTACACGTCGATCAACAAGAAATACCTGCTGCTCAAGGAAAGACTACTGCCTTACACGTACAGCTATTCGGTCCAGGCGCACGATACTGGTGTCGGCCAGGTCCGGCCGCTCGCGCTGGAATACCCGAACGACCCGAATGTCTGGGGAGACAAGGCAAAGTACGAGTTCCTGTCCGGCACCGATTTCCTGGTCGCGCCGGTCTACCAGAAGTCGAACACCCGCGACGGCATCTATCTGCCCAAGGGCACCTGGGTCGACTACTGGTCGGGCCGTTCGTACACCGGACCGACCACAGTGGACGGTTACGACGCGCCGCTGGACACGCTGCCGCTGTTCGTACGAGCCGGGGCTGTGGTGCCGATGTGGCCCGAAGGCACTACTTCGTGGCAGACACGGAACAAGAGCGAGCTTGACCTCGACGTCTATCCGCAGGGAAAGGGGAAGTTCACGCTGTCCGAGGACGACGGCGTGACGCGGTCGACAGCTCGTTCAACGCAGACCTTCACCGTGGACGCCCCGCAGTCTGGTCCGGGCACCGTGGCCGTACGGATCGGCGCGAGCACCGGCTCGTACGCTGGCAAGCCGACCAACCGGACATACGTCATGACCGTCCACAGTGGATCCAAGCCCGCACTCGTTCAGGCGGGCACGTCGATTCTGCGCTCGTACGGCAGCAAAGTGGCGCTCGACGCGGCGCCATCCGGCTGGTGGTACGACGAGGTCAACGGGGTCGTACGAGTGAAGACCGCGCCGGTCGCGGCGGGCAGCACCCAGGACGTACGCCTCTTTGGCAGCAGCGCGGTCGGCGGGTATTTCCCGGCCGACAACAACGCGACGGTGTCGCTGACGGCGCCACAGCTGGTCGCTCCCGGTCACACCACCACGGCGACGGCGAGTTTCACCAACAACACGCCACTTCCGGTCCGTGATGTCGCCGTTTCCGTACAGGCGCCGGAAGGTTTCCAGGTTGCGGTCGGCGGCCGGTTGCCGTTGGTGATGCCGGGCAGGACCGTCACCGTGCCGGTGAAACTGACGCCGGCCGCGAGCCTGAAGCCGGCGGACTACAAACTCACCGCCACCGCGACTTACCAGGCCAGAGTCGCCGGCCACCGGGTGGTCGACTCGGCGACCGTCACGGTGCCGTACGCGTCTTTGGCCGCCGCGTACGCAAATGTCGGCGTCACCGACGCGGCTCACGTCACCGCCGGCAACCTCGACGGCGGTGGCAGCAGCTTCCGGGCCGAGGGACTGGCCGACGCCGGGCTGACACCGAATGCCACTTTCACCACTAACGGCGCCCAAATGAGGTGGCCAGCCGCCGGAACCGGCGCGGCCGACAACGTCGTCGGTGCCGGCCAGACGGTCGCTTTGCAGGGCACCGGATCAAAACTCGTGCTCGTGGGCACTGGCACCGGCACGTCCAAGGGCACCGTCACCCTTTGGTACGCGGATGGCTCGACCAGCCAGGCCGACACCGGCTTCCCGAACTGGTGTTGCGCCGATCCGACGCAGTACGGCGCGACCACGGTGGCCACGGTGATGGGGAAGAACACCCAAACGGGCGCTGCTTACCCGACTGTTCCGTACAAAGTCTTCTCCAACACCATCCCGACAACGGCCGGCAAACAGGTTGTCGCGATCACCCTGCCGGCAAACACCGCCCTGCACGTTTTCGCGGCGGCGGTCGCTTCGTAAGGCCGGTCCAAGCCCACCATCGGCGATGGTGGGCTTGGACGCTGGCTATTTTTCGCCTTGCAGAATGGCGGCGCCAGTGCTGCCCTGGGAACGCTGGTAGGCGATCCACGACTGGGTGTCGTAGTTCTGGATGTAGTCGGTGGCCGCCTGACCGCCGAGTTTGCGAGTCAGGTCCTCCAAGGAGGTGGCCACGCTGGGGTCGTTGAAATGGTCCAGTCCGACCAGGTGCGGTTTTGCGCCGGAGTTGTCGACGAGCTGTGCTGGCAGCTGGTCGGGGGTGATTTTCCCGGTGGCAAGAGCCGCGTTCAGGTAGTCGTACGCGGCCGGCAGGTGTCCGGCGCCCTGGCTGTCGGGCGGCTGGTAGGCGGCGGCCTCGTTGAGCGTCGGTGCCTTGATCTCATGGTGTGTGAAGGCATCCACCAGCTGCCCGATCAACAGCCCGGGAGCCCCGTTGCCGCCGGGAATGAGGCCGCCGCCGAACTGTACGACCGCCTTTCCCACCCCAACGTAGTAAAGAGTGTCCGAGTACGCCTTTGAGTCGTGCTGATATTTCAGGTAGTTGTCGATCTTCTCGACGTTCGCCGGCGCCGCCGCGAGCTCGCCGTTGAGGTTGGCGACGTGGCTCAGCACCGTGCTCGGGTCCCGTTTTCCGGTCTGTGCGTCCTGCAGCAGGCCGGCCTCGTACTCGCCGGCCTTGATGGACAGCGCCTTCAGCGCGTTCGGATCGGCACCGACCAGGGCGAGAAAGTGCTGCCGGTCGGGATCGTTGATGGACAGCGATCCGTCCACCCCGATGCGGGTTTGGTGGTCTCCTGGTGCGTCCTCGGCGAAGTCGTCGAGGTAGGTGTTCGCGATATTGGCGAGTCCGGAGGAGAAGGCCGAATTCTTGTGGAAGTCGGAGTAGAAGTTCTGGAACGAGCTGGGCAGTGTGTCGCCGTACCCGTTCTTGTCGGTGGTCGTGTTGTCCAGGGCCTGCACCAGAATCCGGGCAGCCTGGGTGGCATGTTGGTATTCCGGGCTGCTGTGATCGGTGTTCGTGCCGTCCTGTGCGATCCAGTTGACCAGCCCAGCGGCGGCGACTCCCTTGTCCGGCCAGTCGAAATGGGTGAGCTCGGCGAGGGTGCTGACGCCGAGATCGCCGGACAGGATGTGGTAGTTGGCCTCGTGGTTGCGGGTGGACACCCCGATCAGGGCCTGCGCCGCGTTCTGCACGTTCCCGAAGTTTTTCAGGTCGTTGAACGGATCGCCGTGGTTGTTGGCGTCCTCGATGGACACCGGGTTCCCGGTCGGCGCGTCGTGTACGCGCTGCGCGAGGTCGACGATCTCGCCGACCCGGTTGGTCAGGTTCTGGGAGAACTGGGTGCCGCCGACCAGGTTGTGGTCGGCGTTGCCCAGCAGGACTCCCAGCTTTTCGAAACTCGCGAGATCGTGCACGGCGTAGACGCTGGTGATTTGATCGCCGATGTAGTCGACCCTTGAGGTGACCGCGGGTTTGTCCAGCAGGTCACGCAAATACTGCGGCAGGTCACCGTACGAGCCGCCGAGTTTCTCGTTGGACAGCGCCAGAATGCCGTTCCCCAACGCGGCCAGCTGCGCCTTGTTCTGCCCGAAGGTGGCGTTCAGTAGATCGTCGCGGCTGATATTTCCGTACAACGCCTTCAGATAGGCCAGCTCGCCGGCGGTGAGTTGCTCGCCGTTTTTCTGCGCCCAGACCGCATAACCGCCGACCAACCCGAGCAGGGCGAGTGCCTTGGCGTATTCCGGGTCGTTCGGGCCGCGCTTGATCACGTCGGCCGCGTGCTGGCCGTCCGCGGCGCTGAGCGGCGGCGGAACGCTCGGATCGGACTGTTTGCCAAAGCCGATGTAGGAGCCCCAGGAAAGGCCGCCGGCCTTGGCCAGCGCCAGCAGGTCGGCGTCCGTCGGATCGCGCTGAATCCGGCCGGCCCAGCCGTTGGCCTGGTCGCGCAGCCAGTTCAGCAACTGGTACGCCCGCAGGCTGATGTCATTCGCGGCATTGGTCTGCGCCGCGCTCAGTTGCGAGTTGTACGCGTCGGTGACCTTCTTCGCCTCCGCCGCGGTGGCGTTGCCGGGTACGAACAGCTGCGGCACCGCGAAGTTATGGCTCTGGTCCCACTGCCAGTTGGCGAACAGTTTGTTGCGCTCGGTCTTGAAAGTTTGTACGTCCTGAGACCAACTGTGGGTGACGTCCGCGCCATAAGCGGCACTCGCGTACGCGGCCTGGAATGCGCCGAGGTTCTTGCTGGCCAGGTCCTTGATCGGCCCGCTGATGACGTCCGAGAACTGCAGGGCCGCGGTGTTCACGGCGGCGTTCACGTCCTGACCGTGCCCGGTGATGGTGGCGGCGATGGTACGCAGCTGGTTCGCGCCGGCCTCGATGGTGCCGGGATCCGCTGGCGTGTCAGGAATGTCTGGCGTGCTGGCCATCGCTGTCTCCGTGCCGGTGAGAGGAACGAACTCACCGGTGACGGTAGTTTCGGCCTCAGCCGCGCAGATCCCCGTTTCGTGCCAAGGCCGCCGGCGGCAGCTCGGCCGTCGAGCCCGTCGGCCAGCCCAGCGGGTCAGCGCCGAGCACGGCGAGTTCGCGAAGTTGGTCGGTGCACCAGGGCGAGATGGGCTGGCTGCCGTCGGCAACGCCGGATAGCAAGGTGGTCCAGTCGACCCACCGGTACGAGTCGACCTCGGCCGGTTCGGGGTGCGGTTGTTTGTCAGTGGTGGCACGGAAAACCGGGCACATCTCGTTTTCCCGTACGCCGTCGTCCATGGTCGCCGTGTAGCGGAACCTCGGCAGGATCAGGTCGAGGCTGGTCGGGGCGATCCCGAGCTCGTCGGTCAGCCGGCGGCGGACCGCGTCGGCGACCGCCTCGCCCGGCAGCGGATGCCCGCAGCAGGTGTTCGTCCACACGCCTGGCCACGTCTTTTTGGTGAGCGCGCGGCGGGTCAGCAGCAGCCGGCCGGCGGAGTCGAAGAGATAGCAGGAAAACGCGAGGTGCAACGGCGTACGGGCATGGTGGACGGTCGCCTTGGCGGCGGTCCCGATGGCCTCGCCGCGCTCGTCAAGCAGAACAACGCTTTCCATCGGTCACTCCGTCCGCCGGCACTCGTGCACCGGTCGTACGGTACGCGAATCAGCGTGCCTGGCCGGCCGAAGCGAGTTCCCGTGGACTCTCCGGCTCCGGTGCGGCGGCCATCAGCCGGCGGCGGGCCACCATCCCGGCGATGCCGGTGATGAGCATCCCGAGGCCGAGCGCGCCCACGAAGATCACCCACGAATAGTGGTCGAGCCAGATCCGGGCGGCCGAACCGAGCCCGTACATCAGCGCGGTCATCCCACCGGCCCACACCACCCCGCCGGCCACGTTGGCCGCGAGGAAGCGTTTGTACGGCATCCGGAGGGTGCCGGCGAGCGGTCCGGCGAGGACCCGCAGCACCACGACGAACCGGCCGAAGAACACCGCCCACACCGCTGAATGCGCGAAAACCTGTTCCGCCGTCCCGATTTTCTCCGGACCGAAGTGTTTCGGGAAGCGCCGGCCGAGCCGGGCCAGCAGTGACCGGCCACCCCGCCGGCCGATGTAGTAGCCCAGCGAGTCGCCCACGACCGCTCCGGTGATGCCGGCGGCGGCCACCGCGAACGGGTCCACCACGCCAGCCGCGGCGAGCAGTGCGGCGCTGATCAGCGTCGCCTCGCCGGGCAGCGGGATGCCCATGCTCTCCAGACCGATCAGCAGCGCGACAGTCGCGTACACGAGCAGAGCTGGAGCGTGGCTCAGCCACATCCCGATGTCATGCATGGTGTACGTGCCTCCCCGTGGGATTTCTTTTAACCGCTTGTCCCGAGGCTGTCAGCCGGCGGAGCGGGTGGCAACGGGGTTCACCCTGAGAGAAGACCTTGGTCTCGCAGAAATAGCCTTGATGATGAGACCTGTGGGGGTGACCACCCCCTTTCGTATGACGCCACAGGTCACCCTGCGAGGTCGCGGACCTGTCCGGCTGATTTGCGGCTGGCCGGGATGATCAGCGCGGTGCCGGTCTCCGGGTCGTCGATCACCCGGCAGGCCAGCCCGAAGACATCCCGTACGAGGTCGGCGGTCATCACCTTGGCGGGCGGGCCGGAGGCGATGATCTGGCCGCCGTCCATCACGATCAGGTGGGTCGCGTACCGGCAGGCGTGATTGAGGTCGTGCAGCACCGCGACCAGCGTGTACCCATGCTCGGAGTGCAGGTCGGCGCACAGGTCCAGCATGTCGATCTGGTGGCCGATGTCCAGGAAGGTGGTCGGCTCGTCCAGCAGCAGGATCGAGGTCTCCTGGGCCAGGATCATCGCCAGCCAGACCCGCTGCCGCTGGCCGCCGGAGAGCTCGTCGACATAGCGCCCGACCAGGTCGGACACCCCGGTCGCGGCCATCGCGCGGGTGACTGCCGACTCGTCGGCCGGCGACCACTGCCGCAGCAGCTTCTGGTGCGGGTAGCGGCCACGGGCCACCAGGTCCGCCACCGAGATGGCGTCCGGCGCGACCGAGGTCTGCGGTAACAGTCCGAGGCGACGGGCCACTTCTTTCGTACGGTACGAGGAAATGGCGGCGCCATCGAGATAGACCGCACCGGTCTTGGGTTTGAGCATCCGGGACAGCGCCCGCAGCAGGGTCGACTTGCCGCACGCGTTCGGGCCGACCACCACCGTGAACGAGCTGTCCGGGATCGTCACCGACAGGTCCTCGACGACCACTCGCGTGTCGTACGCGAGCCGGAGGTCCTGCGCCGCCAGCCGATTGCTCATGATGCCCGTCCTGCCCGCCACTGGCTCGCCAGCAGCCAAATCAGATAGATCCCGCCAATCGCGCCGGTCATCACCCCGACCGGTAGTTGTACGCCGGCGATGAGCCGCTCTGCTGCCAGGTCGCTGACCAGCAACAACGCGCCGCCCATCAGGCCGGCGGCGAGCAGCCCGGCGCCCGGCGCGCCGGTCAGCCGGCGGGCCAGGTGCGGAGCCGCCAGCGCCACGAAGCCGATCGGGCCGGCCGCCGCGGTCGCCGCCGCGGTCAGCCCGACGCCAACGAGCAGCAGCAGCCCACGGGTCATCTCGACCCGTACGCCCAGCGCCCGTGCCGCGTCGTCGCCCATTTCCAGCACGTCCAGGCCGCGGCCCAGCCACAGCGTGACCGGCATCAGCACAACCAGCGCGGCCGCCAGCGGCCACACCTGCGACCAGCCGCGTCCATTCAGGCTGCCGATCAGCCACACCGCGGCCTGTTGGGCGTCGTTCACCTCGGCCCTGGTCAACAAGTACGCGTTGACCGACGACAGAGCGGCGCCGACGGCGATGCCGACCAGGATCAGCCGGTAGCCCTGCGCGCCACGCTTGAAAGCCAGCGCGTAGACAAGCGCGGTGGTCACCGCACCTGACACCACCGCGCCGATCGCGATGCCGAACTGGCCGCCGCCGAAAACCAGGATCATCAGCAGCGCGCCGGTGGCCGAGCCGCTGGTGAAGCCGACGATGTCCGGGCTGCCCAGGGGATTGCCGGACAGGCTCTGGAAGATCCCGCCGGCCATCCCCAGCGCGATCCCGCACATAAGTCCGACCAACACGCGGGGGAGCCGGAGGCCGAAGACGATGAAGTCGTTGATGTGGTCGCCGGCGCCGACGAGCGTACGTACGACGTCCAGCGGTGAGATCGGGAAGTCGCCGGTCCCGGTGGCGATCACCACCAACGTGAGCAGGGCGACGACCAGGGCACCGCAGACGACGACTGTTCGTGGCCGGAACCGCAGCGACAGCTGCCGCGTACGTACGGTCCGCCGGTGCAGGACTTCGGGCGCGGCGGTCACAGCTGCGGCACCCGGCGCCCGCGTACCAGCCAGACGAACAGCGGGGCGCCTATCAGCGGTGTCACGATGCCCACCTGCAGCTCGCCGGGGCTGCCCAGCCAGCGACCGGCCACGTCCGCGGCCAGCAGCAGCGCCGGGGAGATGACCAGCGAGTACGGCAGGACCCAGCGCTGGTCCGGGCCGGTGATCGCGCGGGCGATGTGCGGCACGGTCAACCCGACGAACGCGATCGGCCCGACAGCGGCGGTCGCCGCGCCGCACATAAGAGTGATCGCCACGACTCCTACGCCTCTGGTCAGCTCCACTTTCGCGCCGAGTGCGCGGGAGGTGTCCTCGCCGAGCGCGATGGCGTTCAGTGGGCGTACGAGACTAAGCGCCAAGAGCGCGCCGACCAGCAGGAACGGTGTCACCTGCCAGACCGTGGCGTAGGTTGCCGCGCCGAGCGAGCCGACCACCCAGAACCGGAACTGGTCAAAGGTGGTGGTGTCCAGCAGCGAGACGCCGGAGACGTACGCGCCGAGAGCGAACGTGATCGCCGTACCGGCCAGCGCCAGCCGAACCGGTGTCGCGCCGCCGCGGCCCCGGTTGGCCAGCGTGTAGACCAGCACCATGGCCGCCGCCGCGCCGAGCAGTGCGAACCACACGTAACCCGACAACGACGCGATGCCGATAAAGGCGATTGCGGTGACCACCGCGGCGGAAGCGCCGGCGGTGACGCCGAGAATGCCCGGGTCGGCCAGCGGATTGCGGGTCAGCGCCTGCATCAGCGCACCGGCGAGGCCCAGCGCCACGCCGACCTCGGCGCCCAGCAGGGTGCGCGGGATCCGGAGCGTACGAATGATTTCCGCGTCTCGGCCGGTCAGGCCGCCGAAGAGGCTGTCCAGGGTGACGCCGAGCGGGATCGCGCGGGCGCCGATCGCGATGCTGGCGATCGCCACGATCCCCAGCGCCGTCAGGCCAACGAGCAGGCCGGTCAGCCTGATCCCGATGCTCCGGTGGCGCCGGCCGGCCGCTTCCGGACCGACCACGGTGTCGCCGGCCGGGGCAGCGACCGCGAGCTTGCTCACAGCGGGGCGCCTCCTGGGGTCGCGGTCGGCACGTACGCGCAGGCGGGCGGCTCGCGCATTTGCTTAGGTTAGGCTAACAAAGCTGGCCGGTCCGGCAGGTCCGGTGTCAAATCTGTGATGAGCGGCATCCGTTCGTACTTTTGATCAAGCCTGTTCGACTAGTGCATTTCCGCGTTGTGTTGGCTACGGTGCGTGAGTGCTGGCGATCATGGAAAGCGTGCGGCGGGGTGTTCGAGGTGGAATTCGACGGGTCCGGGCGGTGCCCGTGACCGATGGGACGGATCGCCCGTACGTGCTCCTGAGCTGCGCGATGTCCGTCGACGGCTACATCGACGACGCGACGCCGGAGCGCCTGCTGCTCTCCAATGCCGCCGATTTCGACCGGGTCGACGGCGAGCGCGCCGCGAGCGATGCGATCGTGGTCGGCGCCAACACCATCCGCCGCGAGAACCCGCGCTTGCTCGTACGTTCCCCGGCCCGCCGCCGCGACCGGGTGGCCGCCGGCCAGCCGGCGTCGCCGGCCAAGGTGACGCTCACCGTCAGTGGGGACCTCGATCCGGCGGCCAACTTCTTCGCCGACGACACCTTGACGCTGGTCTATTGCCCGTCCGGAGTCGCGGCCGCATTACGCGAACGGCTCGGAGACCGCGCGACGGTGGTCGGAGTGGGGGCTTCCCTGGAACTTGAGGCGGTGCTGGACGACCTCGCCGGCCGTGGGATCCAGCGGGTGATGGTCGAGGGCGGCCAGTCGGTGCTGACCACCTTCCTCACATCGGGGCTGGTGGACGAGTTGCAGCTGGCGGTGGCGCCGTTCTTCGTCGGCGACCGGGACGCGCCGCGGTTCGTCGGCTCTGGCAGCTTTTTCTGGACGCCGACGAACACCATGCGGTTGGCCGGGGTCGCCGCCATTGGCGACGTGGCGCTGCTGCGCTACCGGATGACGGACCGCGTACCGCCCCGCTGATCCCTGTTTTGGCAGGATGGGGGCCGTGACGGTGGACGGCGATCGGGATCATCGGTGGTTGGCGGCGGCGATTGAGCTGTCCGAGAGTTGTCCTCCGTCGCGGACCGCGTTCTCGGTTGGGGCGTACGTGGTGGACGCGGACGACACCGTGTTGGCGACTGGGTATTCGCGGGAGGGCGATCCGGTCGTACACGCCGAAGAAGTGGCTCTTCTGAAGTTGCCGGGGGTGGATCTGGCTGGGGCGACCGTCTACAGCTCCCTGGAACCATGCTCTCAACGGGCCTCAAGGCCGGTTTCATGCGCGCGGCTGATATTACGGGCGGGAGTCGGGCGAGTCGTTTTTGGTTGGCGGGAGCCGGCAATTTTCACTGACTGTGACGGCGCCGAAATTCTCCGTACCGGTGGGGTGGATGTGATGGAAATTCCCGAGCTGGCGGCCGCGGTCAGGCTGATTAATGCCCATTTAATGCCTTCTTGACCGAATTTTTCCGCCGAATAAAAGGCACATAACTCACGTCGGCGTTCGTTAACAAAGCAGGAAAGAATGAGACCTGAGTCTCCAATAGGCAACCATTCGGACCGAAGCTGGGCCGGTATCGGATACCAGCAGTTACCCTTAGGGGCCGCTTCCCACCCGGTAGGCGGTGATGGGATGCCTAGAGGGTGCCATCGGGACTAGACTTTTCCCAGGTGGGGTGCGGTCTGCGAGGGCGCACAGTGAGTGTCGGCCAGGGTGCGGGATGCTGGTGGCGCTGGGAGACTGTGTGATGCCAGTCACAGTGGATCGCGCTGTGGGGGCGTAGGCCCTGCTTGGGTAGGTGAGGTCTACGTGATGAGAGGGACCGGGGGGATGACATGAGTGTGGACACCGAGCAACGGTTGGTCCCAGGCGTGGAGCGGGTGCACCGCTCGACGGAGGATCCGCCGCTGATGGCTGACCGCCTCCAGGAGGCATATGCCAACTGGTGGCGCAGCGTCGGCATGGTGCACGGCGTGCTGGAGAAGCTGGAGCCGACGCCGGCCGAGGTGACCGAGCGGTTCGAAGCCGAGTATGTGGCTCGCCGGGAGTATGCGACGCAGTTGCGTGGCGCTCGCCGGGACGTGCCGGAGTACCTGGCCGCCGACCGGGCGTTCCCGCCGCTGTGGCCGGTGCCGGAAGCGCCGACCGCGCCCTAGTTGGCGGTCGGACAGTGCTGCCCGAAAGTACGGGCGGCGGGGCAGTCATGACCAAGGCACGTCATTCCATCGTGTGACAGGTCCGACGCTCGCGCACCGGGCAACCGGTGGAGCGGGTAGAAATGACATCGTGACCTCCACTCCCGACGATGTTTCCGCCGGCAGGGCCGCGGGTGCGACCGGCTACCTCGAAGACCCGGCGCCGGGTTATGGCGCGCTCCCGCCGAGGTGCACCTTCACTTCTACCGCGGCCCGCCTGCCGTTAGACGGTGACTGGCGTTTCCATCTGGCGCCCACGGTCGGCGCGGCGCCGGCCGGTTTCCAACTGCCGGACTACGACGACGCCGGGTGGGACCTGCTGCCGGTGCCCTCCAGTTGGCCGATGCACGGCCACGGCCGCCCGGCTTACACGAACGTCGTCTATCCGTTTCCGGTGGATCCGCCGTACGTGCCGACCGACAACCCCACCGGCAGTTTCCGGCGGGTTTTCGACGTGCCGGACACCTGGCAGGACACCGACGCGGTGCTGCGGTTCGACGGCGTCGACTCATGTGCCCGGGTGTGGCTGAATGGCCGCGAACTCGGGGTCATCAAGGGCAGCCGGCTGCCGAGCGAGTTCTCCGTACGCGAGGCGCTGAAGGTCGGCGAGAACGTGCTGGCCGTCGAGGTGCACCAGTGGTCCGCGGGCAGCTACCTCGAAGATCAGGACATGTGGTGGCTGCCGGGCATCTTCCGCTCGGTCGCGGTGGTCCGGCGGCCGCCGGCGTCGATCACGGACTTCTTCGTACACGCCGATTTCGACCACCTGAGCTGCCAGGGCACGCTGCGGATCGAGGTGCAGGCGGACTGCCCGGTGCGGCTCGTCATCGACGAGCTGGGTATCACCGACCGTCCGGCCGACGAGGTCTTCGTCATTGATGACGTGGAGCCGTGGACGGCCGAGACCCCGCGTCTGTACGACGGTGAGCTGGTGACCGACGACGAACGGGTGCCGATCCGGATCGGATTTCGGACGGTCGCGATCGTGGATGGCCAGCTCACCGTCAACGGCCGGCCGATCCTGATCCGCGGCGTGAACCGGCACGAGCACCACCCGGATTTCGGCCGGGCCGTGCCGACCGAGGCGATGCGCGAGGACCTGCTGCTGATGAAGCGGCACAACGTGAACGCCATTCGTACGAGCCATTATCCGCCGCATCCGGCGATGCTCGATCTGTGTGACGAGCTGGGTTTCTGGGTGATCGACGAATGCGATCTGGAGACCCACGGTTTCCATTTGCTGGACTGGAAAAGGAACCCGTCCGACGACCCGGTGTGGGCCCCCGCTTATTTGGACCGCATGCACCGCACGGTCGAGCGCGACAAGAACCACCCGAGCATCGTGTTGTGGTCACTGGGAAACGAAAGCCACACCGGCGCCAACCTGGCCGCGATGGCGAACTGGACGCGCGACCGGGACAGCAGCCGGCCGATCCACTACGAGGGCGACGCGGCCTGCGAATATGTTGACGTTTACAGCCGGATGTATGCCTCGCCGTCCGAAGTGGAGCTGATCGGCAAGCGCGAGGAAGAGCAGCACCCGAATGTGGACGCTGCCACCGACGCGAAGCGCCGCTCGATGCCCTTTATTCTCTGCGAATACGGCCACGCGATGGGCAACGGGCCAGGCGGGCTTTCCGAATATCAGGAGCTTTTCGAGCGATATCCACGGTGTCAGGGCGGTTTCATCTGGGAATGGCTCGACCACGGCATCCGCCAGCACACCGCCGACGGGCGGGAGTTTTTCGCGTACGGCGGGGATTTCGGTGAGCCCATCCACGATGGCAACTTCGTTATCGACGGGCTGGTCTTCCCCAACCGTACGCCGTCGCCCGGCTTGCTGGAGTTCAAGAAGGTCATCGAGCCGGTCGTGATGAACGGCGCCGACGGCTCTCTGGTGATCGAGAACCACTACGACTTCGTGACCACCGCTCACCTGATTTTCCGCTGGACACTGGAATCCGAGGGTGAGCCGGTGGCCGACGGGCTGCTCGCGGTGCCGCCGGTCGGTGCTGGCCAGCGCCATGAGGTGGCGCTGCCGAAGCTGCCGCGTACGGACGCGGAGAGCTGGCTGACCGTGCAGGCGGTGCTGGTCGCCGACGAGCCGTGGGCGGCCGCTGGCCACGAGGTGGCGTGGACGCAGGTGCAGGTCCGTCGCCGCGACCCCGAGCCGACCCCGACCGGTCGGCGGCCGCAGCTGCGCAGTGACCACATCGTCTTTGGCCCAGGTGTTTTCGACGCGGCCCGCGGTGAGCTGCGCCGGCTCGGCGGGCTGGAGGTTTCCGGGCCACGGCTGGACTTGTGGCGCGCGCCAACCGACAACGACCGCGGCGGCGAGCACCCGGAAGAGGGCTGGTGGCGCGGCAATGGCCTGCACCGGCTGCAGCACCGGACCATTGACGTGAAGCTCGGCCGGACCGAGCTGGTGGTGCACACCCGGGTCGCGCCGCCGGCGCTGGGCTTCGGTGCGTACGTGACTTATCGCTGGCAGGCCAACGAAACCGGGCTCGCGCTCACCGTCCAGGTGGAACCGCGGGGACAGTGGCCGGACAGTGTGCCGCGGATCGGGCTGCGGATGCGCGTACCGTCCACTGTGGACAGTGTGGAGTTCTTCGGGCTGGGTCCCGGAGAGTCGTATCCGGACAGCGATCGGGCTGTTCGAGTGGGTCGTTATCAGTCCACTGTGGACGCCTGGCAGACGCCCTACGTTTTCCCTCAGGAGAACGGAAACCGCTCGGGCGTACGATGGGCGCAGCTCACCGACGCGGACGGGCTCGGGCTGCGGATCGGTGGCCAGCCGACGGTGAACGTGGCCGCGCGGCGGTGGACGACCGAGGATCTGGACGCGGCCAGGCACACCACGGATCTGGTAGCCAGCGACCACGTACATGTGAACATCGACGCGGCCCTGCATGGCCTGGGCACCGCGGCATGCGGTCCGGGCGTGCTTCCCGCGTACCAGCTGCGGCCGGTGGACACTACTTTCGCGGTCACGTTTTCCGCTCTGCCGGTCGAAATCGAAGAAGGATAGAGGGCGAGCGTCGATGGACGAGTTGGATCGGCTGATTTCGCCGGGCGCGGCGACCGCGCTGGTACGCTCGAAGGTTTCCTTGCTGCCGGCCGAATCGGTGCCGCTGGCCGAGTTGGCCGGCCGGGTGCTGGCCGAGTCGGTGGTCAGCGAGGACGATCTGCCGCCGTTCCCAGCGTCCACAATGGACGGTTACGCCGTGAGGGCCGCCGACGGTGAAGTGGACCGCCGGCTGGTCGGCGACCGGTTCGCCGGCAAGATGGATGAGCTCACGGTCGGTCCCGGTGAAGCCGCCTACATCACCACCGGCGCGCCGCTGCCGGCCGGCGCCGACACCGTCGTCAAGGTCGAGCTCACCGAAGAAACCGGCGGCGTCGTACGCTTGCAAGGCTCGCCTGGAGATCGCAAGAATATCCGCGAACCCGGCCATGACCTGCGCAAAGGCGAGGAGGTCGCGGCCGCCGGCACGCTCTTGACGCCGGCCGCGATCGGCCTGCTCGCCGCCGCCGGCCGGACCACGGCGCTGGTCGGCCGGCGGCCTCGGGTGAGCATTCTGTCGACCGGTGACGAGCTGGTCGAGCCGGGCGAGCGGCCCGGGCCCGGGCAGATCCGCGACTCCAACCGATTCGCCCTGCTGGCCGCGCTCAACGGTCTGAACGCAGACGTACGTTATGCCGGCCTCGCGCCGGACAACGCCGACCGGCAGCGCGCTTTCCTGACCGACCGGCTCGCTGACTCGGACGTGTTGATCACCTCCGGCGGTGTTTCGATGGGCCGCAAGGACTTGATGAAACAGCTGCTGCCGGAGATCGCGACGGTGCATTTCCGGCAGGTCAGCATGCGACCCGGCAAGCCGATCACCTTCGCGACCGGCGGCGACGGCGCGATGATTTTCGGCCTACCGGGTAATCCAGTGTCGTCGCTGGTCGGTTTCGAGCTGTTCGTACGCCCCACGCTGCTCGCCCTGCAAGGTGCCGCCTGGCCGGAGCGGCCGCGGCTGCTCGTACGGCTGTCGCATGACGTGCAACCCGTGCAGCGGACCGACTACGTCAGAGCGATTATTCGCCGCGAACCCGACGGTTGGTCCGCCACCGCCACCGGCGACCAGGGCTCCTCCCGGCTGGCCTCGCTCGCCGCCGCGAACGCTCTGTTGGTCCTGCCACCGGAAAACACCCCGTACAAAGCCGGCGACCTGGTCGACGCCATGCTGATCTAGTGGTCGCGGTGAACGCAGGACACTAGTGTGCTGGGAGGCGACGAGGGGAGACTGGCGTGCGGACTTTCGGGTCGATCGATGAGATGCGCGGTGCGGTGGGAGAGCAGTTGGGGCCGGGGGACTGGCACCCGATCGGGCAGCAGCAGATCAACTTGTTCGCCGACGCGACCGGCGACCATCAATGGATCCACGTGGACATCGAGAAGGCGAAGGCAGGTCCGTTCGGCGGTCCGATCGCGCACGGTTTCCTGACCCTGTCGATGCTGCCGCTGCTCGTACATGAGGTGTACGCGGTCGAAAACGTGAAGATGGGCATCAACTACGGGCTGAACAAGGTCCGCTTCCCGAGCCCGGTGCCGGTCGACTCGAAAGTGCGCGCCACCGTCACGTTGGCGAGCGTGGACGACATCGCCGGCGGAGTGCAGGTCGTCGCCGAGGTGATCGTGGAGGCCGAGGGCATCGCCAAGCCGGTCTGCGTGGCCGAGTTCGTCACCCGCGTTCTGGTCTGACCCTTCAACCCAGCGTCGGAGCGGACCGCTCCGACGCTCGGTTGGCAGATATTCCTACGACTTATCCATGGCGATACAGCCAAAGTTCCCAACTGGAGCCGCCTCCTGGACAGTGCCAGCTGGTGATTTCCTCGTCCTGAGCGAGATCGCCGGCCTGGGCGCAGTCACCTACGGTCCGGAAGTTTCGTCCAGTGTCGAACCATCCGGTCGGGGGCCCGGCGACGGCGGGCTGGGCAGCGACGAGGCTGCCGAGAACAACGGATCCGGCGATGAGCGCGGCAGCCGCTATACGGTGAATTGACAAGAGACACCCTTTCCGTGATCGCAGTACGCCCGAGCCCTCGGGCACACCTCGGCAGTATCTGCTGGCAGCGTCGAGGCACGGTAGATGTGATTGACCATCATTCTTCGATGACGCATGTCATCCGTGGCGGGGGCATAGCGCGCTGTTGGTGGAAGGCGCACCTCGGCCGAAAGGCAGAGGAGGAACCCGTCGGTTAGTGCGGATGGGGGATGGCTGGGAGCGGGTCCAGGAGCACGCTCAGGGCATGACTTCGACAAAACGGTGGAGTGGGTACGCCGGGCTGGTCTGGGCGTTGGCGTACATCCCGATTCATATCTACTGGGCGTTCGGCGGCTCGGCGGCCTTCCTGGGGCTGGCTCGTACGAACGCCGACTTCCAGATCGCCAACTGGGGCGCGTCGGTCGTCCTGCTCGGCGCCGGGCTGACGGCTTTCGCGCTTGTACGCCCCTGGGGCCGATTGTTGCCGCGCTGGGGGCTGCTGGGGACGGCCTGGATCGGCGCGGTCGCCGGCAGCCTGCATTTCGTCGCCTTCACCGTGGTCGTCGTGCTCCGGTTGACCGGGGTGATGGCGGTGCCTGACTACACCCCGTTGCTGCGTGGGGCCGACCTGTGGAACCTGCTGGTTTTCGAGCCGTGGTTCCTTTTTATGGGCATTTTCCTGGCCGTCGCCGCGATCCAGCACGTACGACTGTTCCGCGGCCAGCCCAAGCCCGCCGGTGGGCGGTTGGCGCGGGCGGTGTCCGCGATTCTGGTTCTCGGCGGCTTGGTGGTGGTCCTCTATGGCGTCTACACCTTTAGCCCGCTGACATTTCTTGGGTACGGTCCGGCCCTCATGGGCGTCGGCCTTGGTGTCGCGATCTGGGCAGGTCTACGTCGGCGCGATGATCGACTAGGGTGGGAAATCGCAGAGGTGTAGCCAAAAACTGGTCCTCGGAAAGTTAGGTAAGGCATGGCTTACCAGATGGATCGTCCCCTCCGGGTAGCGGTCGTGGGAGCCGGCCCCGCCGGGATCTACGCGGCGGACGCGCTGGTCGGATCCGACCTGCCGGTGACGGTCGACGTTTATGACCGGCTGCCCGCGCCTTACGGCCTGGTTCGCTATGGCGTCGCGCCCGATCATCCGAAGATCCAGTCCATTTCGGAGAAGTTGCGGCTGGTGCTGGAGCGTCCGGAGTTGCGCTTCTTCGGAAACGTACGGGTCGGCGAGGATCTCGCGTTGGACGACATGCGGCGGCTTTATGACGCCGTGCTGTTCAGTACGGGCATTCCCGGCCATCGGGACCTGGGAGTGGCCGGCGAGGAGCTGCCTGGCTGTCAGCCGGCCGCCGATTTCGTGTCCTGGTACAACGGCCATCCGGACGCGCTGCCGGCCCGGCCGCTGGAGTCCGAGCGGGTCGCGGTCATCGGCGCCGGCAACGTGGCGCTGGACGTGGCCCGGATGCTGGTCACCCATGCCGACGACCTGGCCAGCACGGACGTGCCGGACGCGGTGCTGGCCGCGTTGCGTACGAACAAGGTCACCGATGTGTACGTGGTCGGCCGGCGCGGTCCGGCGTATGCCAAGTTCACCGCGCCGGAGCTGCGCGAGCTGCCTGAGCTTGTCGACGTCGACCTGATCGTCGACCCGGACGACATGGTCCTTGACGAGCCGAGCCAGCAGCTGGTCGACACCAACCGCAAGGTGAGGACGAATGTCAACCTCTTCACCGAGTGGTCGAAACGGCCGCCGACCGGCGCTTCTCGCCGGCTGCATCTGCTCTTTTGGCGCAAGCTCAAGGATGTGGCAGGTTCAGACGACGTGTCGGCGATCCGCTTCGAGCGAGCGCAGCCTGGCTCAGCGCATTTTGGTGAGATCGAGACAATCGAGGTCCAGTCGGTTTTCGCCGCTATTGGCTATGAAGGGCAGCCGCTGCCCGGGTTGCCGTTCGATCCGGCTTCGGGGACGGTTCCGCACACCGCCGGCCGGGTGATCGACATGCCCGGACTTTATGTGGCCGGCTGGGTGAAACGCGGCCCGATCGGCGTCATTGGCAACAACAAAGCCGATGCCGTGGAGACAGTGCGAAGTCTGCTCGCCGACGCCGAGTCTCTCCCACCGGCCGCTTCGCCGGACCCGGCCGCGGTCACCGCGTTGCTGGAAAGCCGGCACGTGCCGTACGTGACGTGGAATGACTGGCTGCGGCTGGACGCGCACGAGCTCTCCCGAGGTGAGTCGCAGGGGCGTACGCGCTCCAAAATCAACGACCGCACCGAAATGTTAGGCATCTGCCGCCCGGTCTAACAGACGAGGACAGTGCGGCTCGAAGCTGGTGGAGCGCTTCGATTCGCCAGTGGTCCCGGCCGGGGTACTGGTCGTCTCGATTCCAGCGCATCGTCGTGACGCCCGCCCACATGAGGATGCGGAACTGGTGAACGAGGTCTTGGTCGGCTCCCGGATACTGTTCTGCAACGTCTTCCGGGACGTAGGCGAGGTCGTACTCGACCGGCCCCCGTTGGCAGGTCTCGAGGTCTATGAACAGTGGCCCTTTTTTGGTGCTTAGCACGTTTCCCGGATGCGGCTCACCGTGCAACAGCTGCTCGCCGGAACCAAAACCGCTAACCCCCGCGCTCATGCGGCTGAGTGTGTCGCTGACTAGTGCCCGGTCGGGATCGCGAAGTTCTGGAGTCAGCTCTCGGTCGCCAAGCTCGTGTGCCCAACCAGCGACTCGTGCGGTGATGTGTGGTGCTGTTGGCAGATCGGCTTGGCGCAAGCCGCCGTGGAGGCGGACGAGTGCGTGCGCGTAATCCGCGGGCGTGAGGGCGGTGGACATGCCGAGCTGCTCATGCGCCGCTGCGGCTCGTCGGTCGGCAGCGACAGGCTCGTAGTAGGTCCATAGCGTGATAGCGAACCCGCCACGCACATGGACGCCCGGCTCCACACGGGACTCCAGCTCGCCTATCGGGCTGTCGGTTTCGGCGAGACGGCGGGCTACCTCTGCTTCGAACTCCATGCCCGCTTGCCACGATGACGGTGCGACGCGAGCAAGAACATCGCAAGGAATCAGGCGCACGGCGATGCGGTCCGAATTGTGCACGACGACCGCATCGTCGACGTCAAGACCGAACGCGGCGGCGGTCGCCGCGGCGGCGTCAACCGCGCGCCGGACTTGGGATGGTTCCACGGCCTTCTTCGACCTCCACCGACGCCGCTTACTATTGAAATCTGACCTACCCCGGAGGCGGTAGCTGCGGTTGGCGACATCAGTATGGTCGACGACGTCGTGATCTCCGCGCATGAGCACGTCCGGGCAGGTTGTGGGCCGCCGGGTGTGGTGGTGCCCGGCGGCCGGGTGGTTTGTTTATGCGGCGAGTTGGTTGATGCCGCGGATGGGTCTTCGTTCGGGGTCTCGGTACGCGGGTGGGATGAATTCGACGATTCCGTCGATGATGCGTACTTCCCAGTCGCTATGATGGATCAGTCGATGGCAGGCATCACACAGGAGCACGCAATTTTCCAGGCAGGTATCGCCACCATCGGCCCAGTGCGTGACGTGATGGCCGCGGCACCAGCGGGGTGGTCGACCGCATTTGGCGCAGCCTTTGTCTCGCGCTATGAGTGCTTTTCGTAGGTGCGCGGGAATGAGTCGTTCGGTGCGGGCAACATTGAGCGGTACGCTGTTCCTGCCCAGAAGCATCGGGGTGATTTCCGCGTCACAGGCGAGCCTGCGGCCGGATTCTGGAGATATAGCGATGCCGGTGTGCGCGTACGCGACACCGAGACGTTCCCGAAGCAATTCCCAGTCCAGGGTAATAGTGAGGTGAGGCCGCTCCTGCCCTTGGACGGGGAGTTTCCCGGAGTCCGCAACAAGATTAAGCGCCTCGGCGAGCGCGTCACCGTTGCGCTGGGAAACGGACCGCTCATCTCGGTGGCCGTCCTGGGTGGGGTGGGGTTTGGCCAGTGGGCTGAGGATTTCGGTGAGCAGGGTGCCCGTTTCGCCGTCGAAGGAGCCCCGGAAATTCAGTCGCCCATCACGCCCGGTGTGCAGGGACAGTTCGCGGCGCGGTTTTTCGTTTTCCTGTTCGGACGGTGCTGGGCCGTCGGGGTCGAGGTGGTCGTGGATGCGTTGGCCAAGTTCGACGAGGCGGCGGGCGGGGTGATGTTTCGCGTGTTCCACCAGGGAAGCTTCGGCGTTTTCGCGTTCTTCGATGTTCACCCTGGCGGGGAGTTTGTTCACGATCCCCATGATCGTGTCGATGTGGGAATCCGCGAGTTCACCTCTGCGCATGGCTTCGCTGACAAGGCCAAGTTTGGGTGCGAGGGTTTCGCCGGTGAGGGCTTGGCTGCTGCACAGGTTCAATGCCCGTTTCAGGCGACGACCAGCCTCGGTCGGGGACAACAGGAGGTTATCTTGCAGTAGCCTCATGGTGTTGTCGTGCCCGAGTGCCTTACCGACCCGGTTCCGATGAATCGCCGCGACAATGTCCAATGCCCGCGCCTGCCGCCGCCGAATGTCCTGCTCGGCTGCACGCAGCAAATCGGCCAACTGCCTGGGTTTACACATCCAGAGCTCTGGATCTGTGACGTCATCGCCAGCGGCCATGACACCATTCTACCGCCATCACCGTCAAAAAGATCGAGTTCGTACGATCGGAACGTAGTGATTTTCTCAATCACATCAGCAAAATGCGGAGCGCGCGCGTTCAAGCCCTAAGCAATTCTTCATGGGTGCTCAGGCTGGTGGTGGAGGTGACGCTGGGGGAATCTGCCGCCCGGTCTGATCGAAACCCGCTGCGACTTAAGGTGCGGCCGGCGGCGGCGGGGTGGTGGGCTTGCCCAGCTTCACCCAGGCCTTGAACCGGTCCTCGACGCCGTATGCCTCGGTTTCCTGCGGGGAGGCGGTGAACGGGTCCAGCGGCTTGCCACTCACCAGACGCTTGGCGAGCTCGGCCGCGGCCAGGCCGAAGTACGAGGTGACGAAGGCCGCCCGGCCAGCGCTGTACTGCGGCACGTGGACCAGCTCGTGGACGTAGGTGGACTCCTGCCAGTACCCGGACCGGACGAAGATGTCGGTGTCCAGGGTGATCGCGGCCGCGCCGCTCTGGATAGTCAGGATGTAGCCGTCCTGATGGAAGCTCGGATGCCGAGCCCGACCCGCATTGATCTTGGCGCCGTCGACCGGGTTGTAGAGCGCGTACAAGTCGATGTCCTGGTCCCAAGCCGGGTCGGGGGCCAAGCCCCCGGTCGAGGTCGCGAGGCTTTTCTTCAGTACGAAGTCGAAGGCGTCTTCGAGCCCTCTCGTGGCGATCGCCTTGGCCATGTCGCCGACGCTGCCAAGGACATCTCCCGCATCCAGCCGCTGGACCGCGGCCTGGTTTCCGGCGCTGTGCTGTACGGCCATCGCCATCCGCTCCCGCGAGCCGGCGTCGCTGTCCAGCCGGGGCGGCATCGCCGCGGCCGGGTCGGTACGGCGGCTCGGCGAGTCCCCAGCAACGTCGTGCTGCTCCTCGGGAAGGTGCGATGTCCTCGTACGCATGCGGTCAGCATCCGCTGAACCGAACCACTGGGCAACACCTTCGGGGCACGTATAAGGGCAGGCCTCAGCCGTTAATCGTCGCTCACCTGACAAGCGAGGAGCTTTTCCTCTTCTTCGGGGGAAAAGCCACGGCCCAACGGGGGCTCACCGCGGTCGCGGTCCCAGTTGAGCACGTCGGCGGCGGTGACGGCCAGCGAAGTGGCGGGTAGGCCGGCGGCGCGCGCCTTGGCGGCGCTGCGCTGCTGGCCACTCCAGGCGGATCGCGGCTTGATCAAAGGGAAAATCGGTGGCATGGGAGCAAGGGTGACGGGCACGAGTTCGACCGTGGTGCCGGCCACTTCCGCGCAGGTGTGGATGAGGCCACCGAGGGTGGTGGGTTCGGCTGGGCCGACAGCGGTGAAGGCGCCCGGGCGGTCGTCGGCGATCAGCCGGACGACGAACTGGGCGAGGTCGCGGGAATCGATGATCTGGACCGGCTGCTCGGGGTGGCCGGGAACGGCGACGCGGCCGCCGCGGACGGCTCGGCGGGTCCAGTACGTGAAAGTGTTCATACTGTCGTACGGGCCGGCGACCTTGCCGGGGCGAACGATGGTCGCACGCGAGCCGTAGCGGGCCGTGACGTCATCCTCGCAGGCCACTTTTAGTGGCCCGTAAGTCTCTTCGAGGAGTTCCTCGGTGTCGCGTACGGGCGATCGGCGTGGCGTGCTCTCGTCGTTGCCGGGAGCCAGGCTGTCCCGTACGTAGACCGCATGGCTGGAAATGAAGACATACCGGCCGACCCGGTCGCCGAGCATTTCCATTGCCTGCCCGACGTGCCGCGGCACATATCCGCTGACATCGACGACGGCGTCCCAATCTCCCTTGCGCAGAGCCGAATAGTCGCCGGTGTCGCGGTCACCGATCAGTCTGGCGGCGGCGGGGAACAGGTCGGCGCCGGTTTTGCCGCGGCCGAACAGGGTCACGTCGGCTCCGCCGCGCAGGGCGTTGTCGACGATCGCGCGGCCCACGAACGAGGTGCCGCCGAGCACGAGAATGCGCATATACCCTAGTAAACACCACCGAGCTTGCGGTGGTCCCAGCTGACGGCGGCGGTCGGTACGAAGCGGAGCAGCACGCGTTTGGAAGCCTGCTTCTGGATCGCGGCGACGCCGGCTTCGTCGAGGGCGCCGCCGGAATACCGTTCGGCCATCGTACGGCCGATTCGGGTCACTTCCTGCAAAGTGTCGTCGATGACGACATCGCATTCCAGCGACACACCGCGCAGTTGGTCGTACGAGTCACCGGTTTCGACGAGGACGGTGGCCCGTGCGTCTCGGCGCAGGTTATAGACCTTCTGGCTTTTGCCGTACGTCCACGTTTCGATGATCTGACCAACCGGCACGTACCAAAGTGGCACCAGATGCGGGCGTTGGTTCGGTCCGACGCTGGCGACCACGATGGTCCGCTGGTCTTCGAGAAAGGCGGTGACCTCGTCCTCGGTCATGGTGATCGCGTCTCGGCGTGACATTGGTGGTCCTCCTGATCGGTGAACTCGTGCAGGTCTTCTGCGACTACACCGCTTAAACTATGCGCCTGTCCACAGTGGAGGTTGGTGGGATGCAGGCGTTGTCGGTGGGGCTGGTCGGCGCGGGGCCGTGGGCGAGTGAAACGCACGCCCCGATGCTCGCGGCTGGGCCCGAAACAAGGTTGGCGGCGGTGTGGGCGCGGCGCCCGGAGGCCGCCCGTGAGCTGGCGCGGGAGCACGGCTGCGCGGTCGCCGGCTCGTACCAGGAACTGCTGGATTTGTGTGACGCGGTCGCTTTCGCGGTGCCACCGGCGGTCCAGTGCGAGCTGGCGATCACGGCCGCGCGAGCTGGAAAGGCTCTGCTGCTGGACAAACCGATCGCCGGCGACCTGGAGTCGGCGGCCGCGTTGACCGAAGCGGTGGACGCGGCCGGCGTCGTGTCGCAGGTGGTACTGAGTTTTCGCTACCAGCAGGTGACCCGGGATTTCTTGGCCCAGGCGCAGACATTCCCGGCGCTGGGTGCGCGATCGCTGTTCGTGCACGGACTTTTGCGGCCGGGCCAGCAGGCCGCGGTGGGCTGGCGACTCGTCGATGGTGTGCTGCTCGACCTCGGGCCGCACGTTTTCGACTTGCTGGACGCGGCGCTGGGGCCGATCGAGTCGGTGACCGCGGCCGGCGATCCGCACCGCTGGGTCGAGGTCACCTGTCGGCATCAGAGCGGCCTGGTCAGCCAGGCGTCTTTTTCCGGATCTGTCGGGGTTCGCGGCGGTGTTACCCGGCTGGAGCTGTACGGCGGTTCCGGCGTGCTGACCTTCGACGCGGCGGATCTCGATGCCAAGGATCGCTGGTCCTTGTTGCGGGCCGAGTTTGCCCAAGCCGTACGAAAGGGCACTTCTGGCCCCCTGGACGTGCATCGCGGGCTGATGCTTCAACGAGTTATCGAGCAAGCCACCCGTAGTCTCTAGGAAGCGTTGACAGGCGAAGGGGGACGCGGGCGATGGCCGAGCTGGACAGGGGCGCGAACACGGCGCTGACCGGGACGAGCCTGCAGGTGGGGGTGGAAGGCGCCAAACAGGGGTCGGTGGACCTCATGGTCCTGCAGTTGACCGAGCAGCGTCGGGTGCGTACGGACAACGATCTCGTCTTCTTCAACCAGCCGCAGTCGCCGGAAGGTGCCGTACGGCTGAACGGAAACACCGTCCAGGTCGACCTCTCGCGGGTGCCGGCGGACGTGGCCGTGCTGGCCGTCGCGGTCTCGCTGGACGACTCCGTGCAGGGTTCGCTGGCCAGCATCGCGTCGCTCGGCGTCACCGTTTCCGGCGGCGGTGCGCCGGTCCGGGCCGCGGCCAGCGGGTTCTCTTCCGAGCGCGCCGCGTTGCTGGTGGAGATCTATCGGCGGGCCGGTGCGTGGAAGGTCCGCAATGTCTCGCAGGGCTGGGCCGCGGGCCTGGCCGCGGTGCTGCGCGAACACGGCATCGACGTGGCCGAGACGCCGGCTCCAGCGGCGGCCGTACCGCGACAAGCAGCACCCCCGGCGGCTGGGCAGCCGCGTACGGTTCCCGGCGAGGAGCGGCTTTCGCTGGAGAAACGGCAAAAACTCGACCTGCGCAAGCGCGAGGTCGCCAAGGTGCTGATGACCAAGCGGGCCGCGGACGTACGCGCGCGAGTCGTGTTGGTGATGGACAAGACCGGCTCGATGTACAAGCTCTACCAGGAAAAAGTCGTCAACCGAGTGGTCGAGCGAATGGTGCCGGTGGCCATCCAGCTGGACGACGACGGCGCCCTGGAGGCATATCTCTACGCCAAGACCTTCCTGCGGCTGCCGGACCTGCGGGTCGCCGACCTGGAGACCTGGCCGGCGGAGTTCCTGCACCTCAAAGGCACCCACGGCGGGATGCACTACGACTCGATCGGGATGGTCAACGACGAGCTGCCGATCATCAACGCGGTGCTCAACAGCGCGACCGACCCGCGGGTGCCGACTTTGGTGCTGTTCTTTACCGACGGCGGTTTCCACAAGCGCCGGGAGATCACCGATTTGATGATCCAGGCCGCCCACAAGCCGGTGTTCTGGCAGTTCGTCGGGATCGGCCGGTCCGAGCCGTTCGGACCGTTCGGCAAGCTGGCCGCGGTGGACTACGGCCTGTTGCACACGCTCGACGAGATGTCTGGCCGAGTGGTCGACAACGCCGGCTTCTTCGCCCTCGACGATGTCGATCAGGTGTCCGACGCCGAGCTGTACGAGCTGTTGCTGGGCGAGTTCCCGGACTGGCTGAGCGCCGCCCGGGCCGCCGGCATCCTGCGCTGAGCCGGAGGTGCAATCGGACGCGGGTCCGCTAGCGTGGCGTTATGGCGGAGTGGGGCGAGAAGGACGTGGCCGCCGCTCGAGCCAGGCTGAATGGCCTGATCGAGCGGCTGCCGGACGTGGTGCCCGATGACCGGAACGGGCACACCGGCTACTTGTTGCGCGGCAAGCGGATTGCCTGGTTCGTGGTCGACCACCACGGCGACGGCCGGCTCGCGCTCTGGGTGAAGGCGCCGCTGGGCGAGCAGCAGGCGCTGGTTGGCGGCGACCCGGACAGCTACTTCGTACCGGCCTACGTGGGGCCGTCCGGCTGGGTCGGCGTCGGCCTCGACCCGGCCAGCAAGCCGGACTGGGACGAGGTCGACGCGTTGCTGGAGCAGGCCTGGCGGATGGCCGCCACCAAGCGGGCTATCGCGGCCTTCGACGCTTGACCACCATCGTTGAGCCGCGGTTCAACGGCCATGGTCCCACCGGTACGGCCGGTCAGCTCATGGCAAGACAGGTCTCGGCACCGACACTCTCACCGTCATTTGCGATGTCTCCGGTGGGCACGTATCCGTAGACGTACTGGGGACCTCTCAGTACGGCGGTGCCGTATGTGTAGCCGCCGCCTCGCTCGTCGAACTCAAAGCGCTCGCCGGTGTCGATCCAGGCGAGGATCTTGCTGTTCGGGTCCGGCGCGGCGGTAACCGCACTTCCGGCCTTCATCGGGCAGGTCTCTCGTAGCGCTGGCTGCGCCTGTGCGCCAACCGGGATGGCGGCCGCGGCTGTGATCGCGGCCAGTGTGGTGGCGAAAATCAGGAAACGTCTCTTTGTCATGCGGGCAGTGTCGGCCTGCGTGAGCCTTGCCAGCAAGCCTTTTGATGCTGGTTGAATAGCAATTGTAGTGGTTTTGAAAGCAATATTAGACGTGTCGGATCACTGGCTATGCAGGCAGCTCGGCGGCGCCGAAGAAGCCTTCCGGCTTGATCACGTTCACCTGCCAGTGCAGGGCGAGAACGGCTGTACGCTGCGGATCCGTCGGCAAGGGGACGATCTTGCCGCACCGGCTACCGTCAGGGCAGCGAAGGGATGGCGCGTGATCGAGCGGGTGATGCGGCACGTCGGCGTACGGGTGCGGTCGGCGCTCGCCGCGACGCTCGTGGTCGCCTTCGCGTACGGGCTGGCCACCACCGCTTTCGTGTACGCGTACCAAGATGCCCTGGTCAACAACTCGGACTCGGCTGCCGTGCAGCTGGCGAACAGCGTGGTGAGCGAGATCTCCCGGGACGGCGTCGACGACCGCTTCCTGTCGGCCCAGTCGGGCCCGGGAGACGACGCGATCCTTCAGGTGGTCGGCGCCAGGAACAAGGTCCTGGGCGGCAGCGACTCGCTGGCCACCGCGCCGCCGATCTCCCGCCTCCGGCCGGGTGACGGTGAGATCGCCCGCGAGGACCGAACGCTGCCGGGTTCGGACGAGGAGTTCCGGATCGTGGCGATCGGGGTCACCACCCCGGACGGGCTGGTCGTCGTTCTCGCCGGCAGCTCGTTGCAGCCGGTCAGCGACGGGGTCAGCGACCTGGTCACCCTGCTGTCCATTGGTGGGCCGTTGTTGCTGCTGGTGGTGGGTGCGGCGACCTTCGGGTTCGTCGGTGGAGCGCTGCGGCCGGTGGAGCAGATCCGCCGCCGAGTGTCCGTCATGAGCGTGCGTGACCTGCATTCCCGGGTGCCGGTGCCGGCGGCCCGAGACGAGGTCGGCAAGCTCGCCGAGACGATGAACGAGATGCTGGAGCGGCTCGAGTCGTCGGTGCGTCGACAACGCCGGTTCGTCGCGGACGCGAGTCATGAGCTGCGCAGCCCGCTGAGCACGGTCCAGGCTGGCCTGGAGCTGCTCCGCCGTACGAGTAGCGCCTCCGACGCGGAGGTGGTCGACATGCTCTACGACGAGACCGTGAGGCTGGATCGGCTAACCTCCGCCCTGCTGCTGTTGGCCAGGGTGGACGAGCGCGGCCTGCGGCTGGACATCGAGGACGTCGACCTCGACGACCTGGTCGACGCCGAGCGTCGCCGGCTGGCCACCAACTCGCGGGTACGGGTCACCGCGCAGGTCGCCGCGGTCCGGGTCCGTGGCGACCGGCACCAGCTTGGCCAGGTGCTGCGCAACCTGACCGACAACGCCGAGCGGTATGCCGACGCGTCCGTCGAGCTGCGCCTCTGGTCGCTGGGAGGCAACGCGTATCTGCAGGTTCGCGATGATGGGCCGGGCATCCCGGCGGAGGACCGCGACCAGGTCTTCGAACGGTTCGTACGGTTGGACGAGAGCCGGACGCGGCTGGACGGCGGCAGCGGGCTGGGACTCGCGATCGTACGAGAGGTGGTCGCCGCCCATGGCGGGACCGTCCAGATGTTGAACCCCGAGCGGGGCACAGCCGTGGAGGTCCGCCTGCCGTTGGAGGCGGACGGTCAGGCGTCCGCGAGCCGGTAGCCGGCGCCCCGGATGGTCTCGATCCGGGTCTGGTCCAGTTTTCGCCGCAGATAGCCGATGTAGACCTCGACGATGTTCGGGTCTCCGTCGAAGTTGGCGTCCCAGACCTTCTCCAGGATCTCGGACTTGGTGACCACATCGCCGCGGTTGCGCATCAGGAACTCCAGCACGCTGAACTCGCGGGCGGTCAGCTGGACCTCCGCACCAGCCCGCTCGACCCGCCGGCGGGCCGGGTCCAGTACGAGGTCGCCGACCGTCAGCAGGACCGGCCGGACCGGTCCGCCGCGACGGACGAGCGCTCGCAGCCGTGCGGTGAGCACCACAAAGCTGAACGGCTTGGTCAGGTAGTCGTCGGCGCCGAGGTCGAAGGCGTCCGCCTGGTCGTACTCGCCGTCCTTGGCGGTCAGCATCAGCACCGGCGTCCACACGTCGGCGGCCCGCAGCTGCTGGCACACCCGGTAGCCATTCATTCCGGGCAGCATGATGTCGAGCACGATCACGTCGTACGCGACCTCGGTCGCCGCCCAGAGCCCGCTTGTCCCGTCGTGCTCGACGTCGACGGCGAAACCGTCCGCGACCAGGCCTCGACGGACCGTCTCGGCCAACCGGACCTCGTCCTCAACGACCAGCACTCGCACGCCCGCTCCTCCCCGTGAGGCCCCAGTGTCGCTGGCCTTGGCTGAACGCACGCTGAAGACGTTCAGCGCAGGTTCAGGTTCCAAGAGGTCTCCTCGGCAGGTCAATGGTGACAGCTGAGCTGGGAAGTTGGATATATATGTGCGGATTAGCGGGATATATCGGGGTGGATTCGTCGCACGGAATGGCTTTGTTGGGGCGGATGTCACGGGCCCAGGTGCACCGCGGGCCGGACGGGGATGGCACTTTCGTGCAGGCCGGCCTGGGCCTTACGCACCGCCGCCTCGCGGTGATCGACCGGGCCGGCGGCGCGCAGCCGATGCGCTCGCAAGATGGCCGGTACGTGCTGGCGTACAACGGTGAGGTCTATAACTACCGGGAGTTGCGGGGCGAGCTGGTGGCGGCCGGGCACACGTTTTCCAGCGCCAGCGACACCGAAGTCGTGCTGGCCGCCTGGATCGAGTGGGGCGAGGCGGCTTTCGACCGGTTCGACGGCATGTTCGCGCTCGCCATCGCGGACACCGTGACCGGACAGATGACGCTGGTCCGCGACCAGTTCGGCATCAAGCCGCTCTATCTCGCTGAGGACGGCGCTGGCCGGGTCTTCTTCAGCAGTGAGATCCGCCCGATCCTGGCCACCGGCCTGATCCAGGCGCGGCCGGACGACACGACGGTCTACCGCTACCTGCAGTTCCGCGTGCACGACGACACCCAGCGCACCTTCTTCGCCGGCATCAGCCGGCTGATGCCGGGCGAGTTGGCGGTGATCAGCCCGGCCGGCCGGGTCAGCCGGCGGACGTACACCAGCCTCTATGCCGACCTCCGGTCGCTGGCGCGGACCCCGCGGCCGTACGACGACGCGGCGCGCCAGCGGTTCGCCGACGCGCTGCGCTCGTCGATCCGCAGTCGGCTGGTCAGCGATGTACCGGTCGGCACCGCGCTGTCCGGTGGGCTCGACTCGTCGACGGTGGCCGCCACGGTCAGCGAGCTGCTGGCTGGGCAGGACAGCGAGACCAGCGCGATCGGCCATCAGCAGCAGACGTTCTCGGCGGTGTTCCCGGGCGAGACCAACGACGAGGAGCGGTACGTCGACGCGGTGGCCGCGAGCCTCCCGTCCGTACGCGTGCACAAGATCGAGCCGTCGGTCCGCGACTTCCTGGTCGACCTGCCGGATTTCGTCCGTAGTCAGGAAGAACCGGTCATCTCCACCGGCCCGTACGCGCAGTACTGCGTGATGAAAGAGGCCAGCCAGCACGTCACGGTGATGCTGGACGGGCAGGGCGCCGACGAGATGATGGCCGGCTATATCCCCTACTACCTGGTGCACGCCCGGCAGCTGCGGCGGGCCGGCCGGACCGCGGCCACCGCGGCCGAGCTGGCCTCGGTGAGCGGCCTGCTGTGGGGGCTGGGGCGGACGAAGGTGGCCGACAAGGTGCTGATGCGGACCGGCCGTACTGTGACCGACCTGCTGTCCCACGACTTCGTCGGCCGGCACGCCGACGAGCGGATGGACATCGTCACCGACGACCTGAAGGTGCGGCTGGAGGACGACCTGTTCCGGCACAGCCTGCCGGCGCTGCTTCGCTACGAAGACCGCAACACCATGCGGTTCTCGCTGGAGGGCCGGGTGCCGTTCCTGACCACCGAGCTGCTGCGGACGCTGTGGAGCCTCGATGACACCGCGATTGTGCACGCGGGCCGGAACAAGCGGGCGCTCCGCGAGGCCACCGCCGGGCTGCTGCCGTCGGTGGTGAACCGGCGCCGGAAGAAGATCGGTTTCACCACTCCGGAGGACGCCTGGTTCCGGAAGATGACCGGGCCGGTGCTGGAGGTCTTCTCGTCGGCTTCGTTCGGCTCCCGGCCGTACTTCGACCAGGCCGCTACCCAGCAGGCCTTCCGGCAGTTCATCCGCGGTCGGTCCACAGTGGACACGATGGCGTTCTGGCGGCTTTTCAACCTGGAGCTGTGGATGCGCGAGTTCATCGACCCGGTGCAGGTGGACGTACCTATCCGGCCGGCCCTGTTGGCGGCGAGTTAGAGGGCTCAAGACGACTTCGTCGTCCAAAGCCCTCTAACGGCCGACTCGGCGGCGCACCTGCGCGATCACCTCGCGGATTTCCCGTACCCGCAACAGAAAGGCGAATCCGACGTAGGCCGCGCCGCCGACAGCCAGCGCTGGCAACAGTGCTATCCCGGCCGCGATCCACTCCGGCATGGTGGCCGGCAACGCGGAGCTGACCAGCCACTGCACGCCGACCGCGAGCGCGGCCGCCGGTGCGGTGGCTAGCACGATCCGGCCGACCGCCGAAAAAGTCCGGCGCAGCTGCAGCGGGCCGAGCCGGCGGCGCAGGATGACCGCGCCGAGAACCATCGCCAGCACGTACGACAAAGTGCTGATGATCATGAGTGCCTGCAACAAAAAGCCGCCCACGTTGAACAGCGGCAGCACCAGCACGCCGACGACTCGTACGAGCACCACCGGGATGTTGATCAGCGCCGCGGTTTTGGCGTCCCGCATGGCGTAGAGCACGAACGTCTGGATCTGACTGATCGCGTACGGGACGAGGCCAATGGCGGCGATCGCGAACACCTGCCCGGTCAGCTGGGCCTGCGCCACCGTGGTGTGTCCGTGCGCGTAGAGCAGGACGCCCACCGCTGGGCCAAAAAACAGCGCGACCGCGGTCGCCGGGACCAGCAGGGTGGAGGACAGTCGGGTGCCCAGTGACAGGTCGTCGGTGATGTCCGCCAGCCGGCCCTCCACCGCCGCGCGGCTCATTCTGGGCAGCAGCGCGGTGATGACGCTGACCGCGACCAGGCCGTGCGGCAACGTGAAAAGAATGAACGCGTTGTTGTAGACCGTCGAGCCGACATCCGCGCTGCCACTGCCGGCGGCGCGCAGGATCATGGTCAGCCCGATCTGGCTGAACACCACGTACAACATCAGCCAGCCGGCCATCGACCGGGTCTCGCCGAGGCCGGTGCCGCGCCAGTCCCAGCGCCATTTCCAGCGGAATCCGAGCCGGCGCATCGGAATCCACAGCGCCACCGCCTGCACGGCGATGCCGAGCGAGGTGCCGGCGCCCAGGACGACGATTTCCGGCACCGTGAGGGACGAGATCGTCAGGGCTCCGCCGCCGTGCATGACGGCGAAAACCGCCGCGGTGCCGATCACCACGACGTTGTTGAGCACGGGCACCCAGGCCGGTGCGGCGAATTTGCCGCGGCTGTTCAGCACCGCGCCGAGCACGGCGGCGATGGCGTAGAACAGGATTTCGATCAGGATCAGCGCCGCGAGGCTGGTCGTCAGCGACGCGTTTCCCGGCACCGCACGGAATTTGTCCGGAGTGACGATGTCGGTCAGCAGCGGCGCCGCCGCCACGGCGACCGCGGTGATCGCGGTGAAGAGCACGATCGTCAGCGTCAGCAGCCGCTGGATGAACGCCTCGCCCTTGTCCGGGTCGTTTTTCTGCGCCTTGACCAGCAACGGCACCACCACGCTGGCGAGCACGCCACCGAGCAGCAGTTCGTACACCTGGTTCGGCAGGTTGTTCGCGTACGTGTACGCATTGGACACCGCCGCCGAGCCGACCGCGGCGGTGATGATGACCTGCCGGAGCAGGCCGGTCGCCCTGGACGCGATGGTGCCCAGGGCCATGATCGCGGAGTTCTTGGCCACCCCGGCCGCGCCGCGATCTTCCTTCTCCTGCGGTTCGTCCAGCGCCGGGATCGGGCCACCGAGGTCGAGCAGGCCGGTCTGGTCGAGGCCGCCGCTCATCAGCTGCGGGATCTCCACGATCGAGATCACCGGGATGGCGCCGACATCGGCCTCGCTGGCGTTCTCGCCGGCCCTTACCCATGAGGACACGTAGACGGCGCCGACCGACTCGCCGACCTTGGCCGTACCGACGGCTCGACCGCTGCCGCGCCGACGCCGCCACCGACCGGTGTCGTCCGGTTGACGGCCTGGGGTCGGCTCGTCGGCGTCGTCCGGGGAACTGTGCCTCACGCCAGCTGACTTACGACTTCGTACACCTTCTCCGCCAGTTGCCGCTTGGGTACGCCCAGCTCATAGTACCGTTCGGCCACCAGCCCCCGATGCCTCGCCCGGCGGTGGCAACCTTCCGGAAACACTTCGTCACTACCAAGGAGGAAGGCCGGGATATCACCACATGCGCATACCTTGCCGCATGCTCCGGTCGTCGCTGTCCACCCCTCTGGCGGGAGAAACATCATGTCCGTGACGGATGAGTATCTGGAGAACAACGCCCGTTACGCGGCGAGCTTCACCGGCCCGCTGCCGCTGCCGCCAGCCAAGGGCGTCGCGGTGGTGGCCTGCATGGACGCCCGTCTGAACGTCTACGGCATCCTCGGGCTCGCCGAAGGCGAAGCCCACGTGATCCGCAACGCCGGCGGCGTCGTCACCGATGACGAGATCCGCTCCCTCGCGATCAGCCAGCGGCTGCTGGGCACCACCGAGATCATCCTCATCCACCACACCGACTGCGGCATGCTCACCTTCACCGACGACGGTTTCCGCCGCTCCATCCAGGAAGAAACCGGCATCAAGCCGACCTGGGCGGCGGAAGCGTTCCCGGACCTGGACGAGGACGTACAGCAGTCCATCGCCCGCATCAAGGCCAGCCCGTTTATCCCGCACACCGAGAGCGTCCGAGGGTTCGTTTTCGACGTGGCCACTGGGAAACTTATCGAGGTCGTTTCTTAGGCCGTTTTCTGTCAACCTCGTTGATCATGGGAAATCCCGCACTTTCCCCGAGCAAAGTGCGGGATTCGCCCATGACCAACAGCAAGAACGCACGCCCCGCGACAGGATCAGCGCCTAGGCAGTGTCTGGTTATTCCGCCGGGCGATAGCCGAGCCCAGAAGCCGCCTGCAGGCACCGTGGGAAAGCCCCCATAGCGCTGCTATGAAGGCTTCCCCACGGCACCAGCAGCCAACTTCTGGATCTCGACTCTCATCCCCCCGGAATAACCAGACACTACCTAGCCCACCTGAAGACCAGCAGCGATGTTCGCTACTTCTTGGTCTGGTCGTCCACCGACGCGCCGTCGGCGGCCCGCTGGACGGCTTCGACGCCGTTGACGACCGCGGCGTGGCTCTCGTACGCCTCGCCGGTGGCCACGATCTGGCCGTTGCTGGACTTCAGCCGGAACCGGAACTTGCCCGCCGCGTCCTCGTAGATCTCGAATTTGCCCGCCATGTCCAGCTCCTTGGTGTGAGGCGATCCGACGGCAAGACAGTACTCGCGCATGACACGCTGTAGCAGGATTTGACCCCAAGCGCTTGGTGCGCGTCGAAAACTGAGCCATCCAAGATGTCCTTCGCGGCGGAGGCCGTTCGTCCTTAATCTGAATGCCGGCGATCGGCGCCGGCGGCGGACCTACCAAGGAGCGACATGCCTCTGTACGTGGCACTCACCTACACCCGTGACGTCGACTGGACGGCGCCTGAGCAAGCCGGCGATCTGCAGGGATACGAGGACTTCGCCAAGTCCGCCGCCGCGGTGATCCGGGGCGGACAGGCGCTCTATCCGACGGCTACCGCGACCACTGTCCGGGTGTCCGGCGGCAAAGGCGGTGACGTGGTCACCAGCGACGGGCCGTACGCCGAGACCAAAGAGGCGCTGACCGGCTTCTACCTGCTGGAATGCGCCGACCTGGACGAGGCGGTGAAGATGTCCGCTGGCCTTCCGGCGGCCTGGGACGGCGCCGTCGAGGTGCGTCCAGTCATCCAGTTCCCGGCCTGAGATTGGACGCCGTCGCGCGGCTGGTTCGCGAGGAGGGTACGCGCGTACTCGCGACGCTGATCCGGGTCACCGGCAACGTCGACCTCGCCCAGGACGCCACCCAGGACGCGGTCGTTCGCGCGCTGGAGACCTGGCCGCGCGATGGCACGCCGGACAACCCGCGCGCGTGGCTGCTGGTGACCGCCAAGCGCCGGGCCGTCGACGTGATCCGTCGAGAGGCCCGGCGCGCCGGCAAGGAGGCGGCGGCGATGGACTGGACGACTGATCCGCAGGACGAGTCGGCGGAGACTATCCACGACGATCTTCTGCGGCTGGTCTTCACCTGCTGCCACCCGGCCCTGTCGCTGGAGGCCCAGGTCGCGCTTGCCCTGCGCACGCTGGGCGGACTGTCCACCGGCGAGGTCGCCCGCGGCCTGCTGGTGCCCGAGGCGACGATGGCCAAGCGGCTGACCCGGGCCAAGCAGAAGATCCGGCAGGCCGCCATCCCGTACCGGGTGCCGGAGCCGGCCGAGCTGCCCAGCCGGCTGTCCGGCGTCGCGGCGACCGTCTACCTGATCTTCAACGAGGGCTACGCGGCCGGTGGAGGTGCCGCGCTGGTACGTACCGAGCTGGCGGCCGAGGCGATCCGGCTCGGCCGGCTGCTGGCCGAGCTGATGCCCGACGAGCCGACGGTCCTCGGGCTGCTGGCCTTGATGCTGCTGCAGAACGCCCGCCGCGACGCGCGGGTCGGACCGTCCGGCGACCTGATCCTGCTGCCCGACCAGGACCGGTCGCGCTGGAATCCCGGCGCGATCAAGGAAGGCGTGCAGCTGATCGGCGTGGCGCTGCGGCGTACGCCGGACCGTCCCGACAGCTATGTCGTGCAGGCCGCCATCGCCGCCTGTCACGCGCTCGCACCAAGCTATGCCGAGACCAGCTGGGAGTCGGTCGTCTCCTGGTATGACGTGTTGCTGTCCGTAAATGACACGCCGGTCGTCCGGTTGAACCGCGCGGCGGCGATCAGTGAGCGGGACGGGCCGGCCGCCGGACTGTCCATTGTGGACGAAATCAGCGGCCTGGCGGCGTACCCGTGGTGGCATGCGACCCGAGCCGAATTGCTGCGTCGCCTCGACCGCCGCACCGAGGCCGCCGACGCGTACGAGCGGGCGCTCGCGTTGGAGCTGAACGAACCGCAGGCCGATCACCTGCGCCGGCGACTCGTCACCCTCAGCCCCGGAGGTCGGAGCGGGTGAGGGAACTGGGGGTCGAGTGGCCGGACAGGGCCAGGGTCAGCTCGAACTCGGCCAGGATGCAGCGGATGACGTGTTCGACGCCGACTTGGCCGTCCAGGGCGAGTCCGTAAACGTACGGACGGCCCAACAGAACTCCGCGGGCGCCCAGTGCGAGGGCCTTGGCGATGTCATCGCCGGTACGAATGCCGCTGTCGAAGAGGATCTCCAGGTGATCCCCGACGGCGTCGACGATGCCGGGAAGTGCGTCGACGGAACCGATCGCGCCGTTGACCTGGCGGCCGCCGTGGTTGGAGACGACGATGCCGTCCATGCCGGCGTCGGCGGCGAGCCGGGCGTCGTCGGGATGTTGGATGCCCTTCAGCACGATGGGGCCATCCCAGTTTTCCCGCAGGAAGGGCAGATTCTCCCAGGTCTTGGTGGGATCGTTGAACATCTGGATGAAATGTCCGACCGCTGCCTGCGGGTCTTCCTCGACGGGTTTGTCCAGCCCAGCTTGGAAAGCCGGGTCGCTGAAATAGTTCGCCGTTCCCACGCCACGCAAGAAGGGCAAGTAGGCTTGGTCGAGGTCGCGCGGGCGCCAGGCCAGGATGAAGGTGTCCAGGGTGACGACGAGCACGCGGTAACCCGAGTCTTTGGCCCGCTTGAGGAAACTTTTGGTCACCTCGGGATCTTTTGGCCAGTAGAGCTGAAACCATCGCTCCGCGTCGCCCATTGCCTCGGCGACCTGCTCCATGGGCGTACTGGACGCTGACGAAAGCACGAATGGCACCTGTTGGGCGGCGGCGGCTTTCGCGGCGGCTGTCTCGGCGTCGGGATGGACGATGGACTGTACGCCGATGGGCGCGAGGGCCAGTGGACTGGACAGCTTCTTCCCGAAAAGTTCGGTGGAAAGGTCTCGGCTGCCGACGTCTCGTAGCATTCGCGGGACAATCTCGTACCGGTCCAATGCGCGGCGGTTCGCCGCGGCTGTCTTGCCGTCGCCCGCGGAGCCGGCGACATATCCGTACGGGCCGGGAGCGAGATGGGCGGCGACCGCCGCCTCCAGTTGGCTCAAGTCGGTGGGCAGCTGGGGGACCGCCCCGCTGAACAGCCCGGTTGCGTAGATCTCGTACTGAAAACCGGCCCGGTCGGTCATCCCACGCTCCCGAGGGCGCTGATCCAGGGGAGCCAGCGGGCATCCGGGCCGCGCTGTGCATCCCAGGCCATGTTGGTGCAGGTGTAGCCGACCGACATGCCACTGGCCACGTCAGCAAAGGCGAGCCGGCCGCCGGCGCCGGCATGCCCGAAGCTGGTTTCGCCGAGCATCACGTTGCCGGCACGGGACAACTCGTAACCGAGGCCAAAGCGCAGCGGATAGTCGGCGGGAAGAACGTCCAGCGGCGGTGGTGCGGAGAGGTTGTCGGTCAGCGGAATGCGGGCGGCCTCGATGGTTTCCGGCCGCAGGACGCGGAAACCGTCGACCTCGCCGAGGTGGGCCGCGTAAAGCCGGGCGATGGAGCGGGCATTGCCGATGCCGTTGGCGGCCGGCACTTCGGCGGCGTGACCGGCACGTTCGTTGATGATGGCCAGCCCTTGGGCCAAAGACGTGAAATTGCTCAGCTGCGTACGGGCGATGGGGTGCTCAACGTCGACGCCCGCGCTGCGCATCAACTCGCTGAGCTGGTCGAGGCTGACCACCGGCAAGGTGCTGAAATGGGTCGCCACCCGGTCTTCCTCGGACTCGGGCAGGCCAATCCAGATGTCCAGGCCAAGCGGGCCGGCGATCTCGTCGGCGAAGACGCGACCGACGGTTTTTCCAGCGACGCGGCGGATAACCTCACCGACCAGATATCCGTACGTGACCATGTGATACATGAAAGCCGTGCCCGGTTCCCACAAGGGCGCCATTTCGGCCAATGTGCTGGTGCACAGATCCCAGTCCAGCAATCCTTGTCCGTCCATGCCAGCCGACGGAGTGAAGCCGAAAAGGCCGGCACTGTGGTTCATCAGCTGTCGTACGGTGACGTCCCGCTTACCGCTCGCCGCGAATTCCGGCCAGTATTTCGCCACCGGCGCCTGGAAGTCGAGCAGGCCGCGCTCGCTGAGCAGGTGGGCGACCGTGGCGGTGAAGCCCTTGGTGCAGGACATCAGTACGTGCAGAGTGTCACCGTCGAACGGCCGATCGCCCGGCTGGGACGGGTCGGACCACAGGTCGACGACCAGCTCCCCACCTCGATAGACGGCCAGCTGGGCGCCGCCGACATCGTCCTTCTGGCCTTGCGTGAAACCGTCACGGACAGCTTCGAATCCTTTATGGACAGTTCCGTGTACAGTCACAGTGAAAGTCCTTTCAGACACTCTGGTGAGCAATCCGGTCCACCCGACGTTAGCGGGCCGGCGGTCTCTTATCAAGAGCCCAGTGGTCTGATAATCTGGGACCTGTGACGGACTTCCAGCGGGCGCGCCGGCCGGAGCAGATTCAGGCGCGCCGGGCGGCCATTCTCGACGTGGCCGCGCAGCTGCTCACCGAGCATCCGATCGCGGACATCAGCCTGCGTGAGCTGAGCGCGCGAGTAGGCCTCGCCAAGTCCAACGTGCTGCGTTATTTCGACAGCAGGGAAGCGATTTTCCTGGAGATCCTGGACCGCACCCAGCGAGAGTGGCTGGACGCCTTGGAAATCGCGCTGCCCCAGGTCCGCTTCGGCCCTGGGGCGTACGAGCGGGAAATCGCGCTGGCGTCGGCGATCGCGGACGCGGCGGTCGGGTGCCCGTTGCTGTGCGAGCTGATCAGCACGATGACCGCGGTGTTGGAGCGCAACATCTCGATCGACTTTGCCCGTGGCTTCAAGCGCCGGGCAGCGGTCAACAACGCCCGCTTCGCCGCGCTCGTACGGGCGCAGGTGCCAGAGCTGAGTGAGCAGGCAGCTGCGACGTTTGTCGGCGCGGTGGTGGTGACCGTCGCTGGGCTCTGGCCGTACGCGAAGCCCACCCACGCGGTCGCTCAGGTGATGGCGGAGCTGAAGGCGCCGCCGGCGGACGAGATGTTTGCCAACGGCGTAAGGGAAGGACTGACGAACCAGCTGATTGGGCTGGTGGCCCGATCAGCTGGTTCTTGATGTCAGGCGTGGAACTTGTGGATAGTGGAGTCCTTCGCGGTGGTGTCGGCGGCCTGCTGGCAGCGGGTGACCCAGTCCGCCGGGGTGATTTGCAGGCCCATCAGCGCGGAAGTGGCGTCCTCGATGGCCTTGGACATCGCCGGATACCACGTTTGGTAGTGCGGAAGCGAAATCAGGTTGCTGCCGGCCAGCTTGACCGCCGCACGCCGGGACTTGAGGGCTGACGACAGGCTGAGGTTGTCGGCGTAGCCGTCGACGACCACGAGTTCGCTCGTACGTTTGGTGAAATCGGCGCACGCCTGCTTGGAAAGCATGATCCGGAGCAGTTCCATGCCGCCCAGCGGGTTTTTCGCCTTGGTCGGGACGGCGAAGTCGCCGCCGACGTTCACCTGTACGGCCTCGAACGGCATCTTTTCGTTGGCGGACAGACTCGGCGGTGAGTTAACGGTCATCCCGAGGTCTTTCGGCGCGATGTCGCCCAGCTCGTTCTCCAGCCACGAACCGCACGGAATGAAGACAGCTTTTCGTTGCGCCCAATAGGTTTGCGCCTGGGTGTGGGTGAGGCCGGTGGTGCCTTCCAACAGGTAACCCTTGGCCGCGAGCTCGTGGAAACGGGTCGCGGTGGCCAGCAGCGCTGGGTCTTTCCACGCGTTCGGGGCGAGGTTGTCGATCGTGCGGCCCAGCTCCATGCCGGCCGCCTTGAGCGCGATGTTCAGCATCGGATTGACGATGTAGCCCGGATATTTGCCCTGGTACGTCCACGGGGCAATACCGGCGGCCTTGATTTTGGCGCACAGCGCCATCATCTCGTCCCACGTGTGTGGATACTGCCAGCCGTGCTGGTCCAGCAGCGGCTGGCTGTACCAGATCCCGGACATCCCGTCGACGTACGGATGCGCGTAGATCTTCCCGTCGAGGGTCCCGAAGGTCGTGACCCCGGGCAGCAGCGTCTGCGCCACGGTCTTGCCGGGCGTGTCGAACGAAGGTGCTTGCAGCAACTGGTCGAGCGGCATCAGCTGGCCCTGTTGGACCAGCGCTGGCAGGTCGAGGTCGTTGGTGGCGGTCAGGTCCGGCGGGTTGCCGCCGACAAAACGTGGCTGCAGCTGCTGTTTCAGCTGCTGCCCGCCGTTGATGGTGACCTTCGCCCGCGGAAACCGGCCGCGATAGAGGGTCGTGTCGATCTTCGGCCAGTCCTTGCCATAGCCGCCTTCGAAGTTGAAGAACTCGACCGGCGCGTCCTCCTTCACCCCGAGCGGGTTTTTAGCGCTCCTAGTGCCGGCGCCGGCGGACCCGTTGCCGTCGTCGCCGCCGGAGAACGCGCAGCCGGACAGCAGGCCAGTGGCCGGGACAGCGGCCAGCGCGGCGACCCCGCCCAGCCGGATCAGCGTGCGGCGGTCCACTGTCACTCCACCGATGTCGTACGTCCTCATGCAACAGCGCCTTTCCGACGGTTCCGCCCAGTGGCCCCGGATGCTTCCGTATGATTGCCCGATCCGGAAAGTGCGAGCGCCGTTCCCGATGGCCTTTGCGAAGAATTCCCGGTAGACCAGTTGTCCATAACCGTGAACGTGCGGTCGTCGCTGCTCTGCGACGATGCGTGCGCTGGACAGGACCAGTGGTCTAACGGGTCACCGCTGGCCGCGGGGGGCGAATGCGCTGCTGGACTGATGGTTTAGACCTTTGGGCAACTCACTGTCGGTCGCGGACAGATCAAGCGCGGTGGCTCTGGGTGGCCCTGGAGCGCTCAACTGGTCCAGTCGAATTCCGTACCGAACTTGCGTTAGTGCGGTTTAGCGCATTGGCAGCCGTACGCTCGCGCCCTTATAACGAAGGCCCGTCACCCCGGAGGGAAACTGCCAATGTCCCGATCCCACCGCGTCCTGGCTCGTTTCGTGGTCCCGCTCGCGGTTCTGGCCACTGTTTTGGCCGCCAGCGGTCTCACCGCCCAGTCCGCGGCCGCTGTTCCGGCGGCCCGTCCGGCCGCGGCTGCCGCCGATCCGGTCACGAGCGTGTGGACGGAGAACTCGTCGGTCAACGTCTTCCAGAACGATCTGCCCAAAACCGGTGCCAGCAAGGCGATCTCGCTGGTGCTGGCGAAGAACGAGTACGAGTCGGCGCAGGTCGTGATCCGCAAGAACCAGCAGTTCACCATCCAGCAAGTGGCCTTTGGTGACCTCACCAGCGGTGCGAACACGCTGGCCGCGGCCAACCTGAAATACCAGTTCGTCGAGTTCGAGCACCTGGACCACAACACCACCACCGACTGGCCACCGCCGTGGCCGCTGGACAACCCGGTCCGGCCCGCGCCCGGTGACTTCCCGGACGCACTGTCGAACAACACCACCCTGACCGTGCCCGCGAACACCACTCAGCCGATCTGGATCCGGGCCTTCGCGCCGACCTCGACGCCGGCCGGCGTCTACACCGGCACCGCGACCGTGGTGACCGATGCCGGGAACACCAGCGTTCCGGTCACTGTCGACGTGAAGAACGTCGCCATCCCGAATTCCAACGACAGCTCGTTCACGCTTTCCATGTGGATGAGCGCTTTCGGCTCGCTGGGCGACGACACCGGTGATCCCAACGCGCAGGACACCATCCAGCAGTATTACGGCTATGCGCGATATTCCACCGACTGGTGGGCGCTGATGAACAACATCGCCGTCTCGATGACCCAGTATCGGCAGAACGACCTGCCCATCCCGCTGGTCACCTCGCTGATGGACGGCGGGTCCACTTTGGACGCCGCCGGCACGTACCATTTCAACTGGACGAGGTTCGACCAGATCGTGCAGTTCTTCATCGACCGGCACATGGTCAAGCAGCTCGAGGGTTTCTGGTGGTATTACGGGATCTACAGTGATGGCAGCGCGAAGACCGAGATCATCGCGCGAAACTCGGCCGGCAATCCGGTGCGTACGTACGCGCCCTCCGATGGCGCCGGCGTCAGCAACTGGGACTCGCAGTTCCTGCCGGCCCTGCGCGATCACATCAATGCCAAACAATGGGACGGCATGTTCTGGATGCACATCGCCGACGAGATCACCGACGCCCAGGTCTCCCGATACACGGCCGCGGTCCAGACCGTACGCACCATCTGGCCGGCGGTCCGGATCTCGGACGCCAACAACATCGAGTCGTCCGAGGAAGCGGTAGCGGCCAAGGAGAGTTTCCTCATCCCCAGCCTGATCACCGCGGACGCCAACCGCGGTTTCTATTCGTCGGTGGGCAAACCGTTCTGGCTCTACACCGCGAACATCCCCACCGGCTCCTATTTGAACAGGTTCATCGACCAGCCGGTCTACGCCGAGCGTGAAATGATGTGGTACGGCTACCAGCTGGGGGCCACCGGCTATCTGCACTGGGCCTACAACAACTGGCAGTTCACGATGGCCCAGCAGAGCGAGAAAGGGGACGGCTGGATCGTCAAGCCGGACCCGGACCACCACACCGTCAAGGCGACCATTCGCGAGGAGTCGCTGCGCGATGGCATCGAGGACTGGGAACTGCTGAAGATCATTGGCCAGACCAAGCCGGCACTGGCCAAGGCATTCACCACCGCGCTCGTCACCACCGCGACGCTTTACAGCCAGGACAGCGGATTCGTCACCCGGATGCACAATGCCCTGGTCGCGGCCGCCGCCGGCGGTCCCACCTTCGGCACCAACCTGGCGTCCACCGGCACCCTCTCCGCCGCCAGCTCGGCGAGCGGTTTCGATCCAGCCAACGCGATCGACGCCGATCCGGCCACCAGCTGGAAATCCGCGGCCGGTGGGACCCAGTGGTGGCAGGTCGATCTGACCAAGCAGGCGCAGATCGACGGTGTCCGGATGACCTGGGGCGCCAGCTTCCCGACCGCGTACAAGATCCAGCTTTCGTACGACGGAACGAAATGGGCGGACGCCTACACCACGTCCAGCGGCGCCGGTGGCGACACTTTTGTCGGCATCAACGGGAAGGCGCGCTACCTGAGGGTGTCCAGCGACAACTGTCCGGCGGCCGGCTGTTCGATCGCCGACCTGCAGGTCGGTGGATCGTTCCTGGCGCTGGAAAACCTGGCCGGCGGCAAGACGTACGACAAACCGGCGACGGACGGCAGCTACCCGGATAACGGGAATTCCGACTCCACCGATGGTGTCCTCGCCGCGGTCTTCCCAGACCACCGCTCGTACGGGTATGTCGTACCGAATAGCAGCACGCCGTTGACCGTCACAGTGACCGTCGACCTCGCGGCCGTGAAGTCGGTGGGCAGCGTGAAAATCCACCGCTACGAGAACTACGCGCAGCATTACGACCCGGACAGCCTGGTGCTCTCGACCAGCACGGACAAGGTGAACTTCACCCAGAAAGCCAGCGTGCAAAAGGCCAACGGGCAGGACGCCCTCTGGTACGACCTGACTTTCCCGGCCACCCAGGCGCGGTATGTCCGGGTGACTTTCACCAAACACTACGCCCCAGTCTCGGATTACCTTTTCGTGGACGAAATCGAGGCGTACCCGCCGCCGGCCGGTCAGGAAGTCAATGTCGCGCAGGGAGCGTCGTACACAAAATCCGAGAATCCGGACTCGCATTACCCGGACACCAACAATACCGAGTCGACGGACGGCGTCATCGCCGGCGGATATGGGGATGGCATCGGCTACGGCTATCAGCTGTCCGCGGTCGCCCACCAACCGGTGTCGCTGACGGTCGAATTACCCGCGCCCAAAGACCTCAACCTTGTTAAATTCGCCAAATTCAGCGACGGAGTCCACAACTACGCCCCGGACAAAGTCGATGTCTACACGAGCATGGACGGCAGCTCGTACCAGTACGCGGGCAGCGCCGCGTGGGGCACCGGGCAGTGGTACGAGATCGCTTTCCCGGACACCGTGGCGAACTACATCCGCCTTGATCTGACCAAACAGACCGGAACTTACGCCGACTACATCTTCGTCGATGAGATCGCCGCGTACGGAAACCAGGCGCTCGCGCCGACGAATCTGGCGCGCGGCAAGGTATATCAGGCGTCCTCGGGCACTGACCCGGGCTATCCCGACAATGCCAACGACTCCACCGACGGGTTCATCGCCGGCGGCTATCCGGACCACCGCTCGTACGGCTATCAGATGCAGTCGGGAACCACGAAAACGGTCACGGTGACCGTCGATCTCGGCACCACCAGAACCCTGTCGTTGGCTCGGTTCTGGCGTTACAACGACGGCGTACACAACTACCAACCGGACACCGTGAAGGTGTCCACCAGCACGGACGGGACGAATTTCGCCCTGCAGAAGACGCTCGGCGGCCCGGCCGGTCCGCACTGGTTCGCGGCCGCGTTGCCGCAGGTCCCGGCCCGCTACCTGCGCTTTGACGCGACCAAGACCTACGGCAGTTTCGCCGAGTACATTTTCGTCGACGAACTGGAGGCGTACGGCTCCTGACCCCGGTTTGGGCAGCTGGCAGCAACCTGCTAAAACCCCTCTGATCAGGCCCGTTGTCGCGGAAACGGCAGAAACCGTGACAACAGGCCCCGTCCTCGTGGGAAGATCTGCCCGCGACCGTCAGGGGATGGGAGAGACGTGCAAGAGGGGCAGCTGATCGCCGGCCGTTACCGCTTGGTGCGCGTCATCGGCGCCGGTGGCATGGGCGAGGTGTGGCTGGCCGTCGACCAGGCCGAGGGCACCCTGGTGGCCCTGAAGATCGCTGGCACCGGACCGGACACCGGCCGAGGCGTACGCGCGATGGAGGCCGCTACCCGGCTCGGGCACCCGAACATCGTCGGCCTGCTGGACACTGTGCGGGACGGCAACGTGCAGTGGCTGGTGATGGAATACGTCAGGTCGGCCAGCCTGGACAAGATCATCGCCAAGTCGCCGAACCAGGGCGTTCGGCAGGTGGCCGCGCTCGGCGCGCAGATGGCCTCCGCGCTGGCCGCCGTACACGCCGAAGGGGTGGTGCACCGGGACGTGAAACCCGGCAACATCCTGATCGCCCCGGACGGCAGTGCCAAGCTCGCGGACTTCGGGATTTCCCGGGTTTCCTGGGGAGATCCGACAGTCACCAACAGCGGCCAGGTCGGCGGCACGCCGGCGTACATGGGCGCCGAGGTGGCCAACGGCGACGACCCGACCACCGCCTCGGACGTGTTTTCCCTCGGCGCCACGCTTTTCGCCGCGATCGAGGACGAGCCCATCTACGGCCTGGAGCAGAATCCTCTTAAGACGCTGCGAAAAGCGGCGAGGATGCAGATCGGTGAGCCGCGCAGGGCCGGTCCGTTGACCCCGCTGATATCGGCGATGCTCGCGCCCGAGCCGGCGGATCGGCCGACCGCCGCGCAGGCCGCGCAAGCGCTGGCGGAGGTGGCCAACGGCAGTGCGCTGCCCTCGGTGCCGGCCGCGCTGCTCGGCCCGGACGGGCTGCCGGAGCGTACGCCCGAGTGGTGGCCCAGTTGGCTGACCCGGCGGCGGAGCCGGATGGTGGGCGTCGCGGCAGTGGCGGTCGCGGTGGTGGTCGTCCTGCTGGCGGTGTTCGTGTCCGGGGTCGGACGCCACAGCTTGCCGGTCAAACCGGTCGCCGGCCGCGATCCCAGCCCGTCCGGGTCCGCGGCGGCAAAACCCGCGACGGTCGGCGATCCGCGTACGGCTGACCCCTGCGCCTTGCTCAAGACATCCGACTTCACCAAGTACGGGCGCGTCGAGTTGTCCGCCGCGGACGCCAATTTCAACCGCTGTGACGTGCTCGTGCACACCAGCGCGGCGGACCCGATCGACGTGCAGGTCATCCTGGATCTCCCGCAGTCCAGCCCGCCAGAAGGCGCGCAGGCGACCAAAACCGGGCCGATCACGGTCTATAGATCGCCGCTCGTGGACGGTGAATGCGACCGGATCCTGCAGCTCGCCGACCACAATCTGGTACGAGTGCAAGCCGTCCAGGACGGGCCGGCGAACCTCTGCGCGATCGCCGAAGCGGCTACTCGGACCGCGCTCGGGATCCTCACCCAGAAGGCGGTGCCACGGCGTACGGCACCGCTGCCAGCCACCTCGCTGGCTAGCCTGGACGCCTGCTCGCTGGTCGGCCAGCAGGCTCTGGCCCAGCTGCCCGCGGCGGCCACCAGCACCCCGAACCATGGCTTCGGCGGCTGGGACTGCGTCTGGGAAAGTAAGGACACCGCGACCTCGGTCGAGGTGACCTACGAGCGGAACAACAGCGCGCCGAGCGCCGGCACCCCAGTCAAAACCGCTGGTCGTACGGTATATCTGCAGCCCAAGTACGACGACGACCACATGTGCCTGGCCCAACTCAGCTACCGCTCGGCCGCCGACCGGTCCGGTGACCCGATTTTCGAGCTCATCGACATCAAGGTGCACCGCGACAACATCGACGGCAGCGAGCTCTGCGCCCCCGCTCGTACGATCGCTACCTCAGTCGCCGGGAAACTGCCCGCCGTCTGATTCGCGGGTGGCTCTAGCCCCACCGCGCGGTCAGGATATTGGGATCCTGCTGGGTGAAGTAGGCCGCATCGGTCACCAACACGCTCTCGCCGGAGAACGCGACCGCGGTCGGATTGGACAGTCCATTGGCGGCCGTCCACAGCGTGGTCACCTGACCTGACCCGTACGGATCGACCTGTACGACCCGGTTTTCCTGGTTAATAGCGGCAATCACGAAACGCCCGTCGGGCGTGAAAGCGAAATCGTCCACTGGTCCCAGCCCGGAAACCACCACGCGGGGAACGCCGACGAACGGAAGGCGTACCAACGTGCCGGCGTCCAAATTGGACACCCACACCGAGTTGCCATGGATTTTCACCCCGTTGGCACCGAAACCAGCCTTGGGGGCGAGTAGCGGGCTGGCCGACCAAATCGACGGCGCGCGACCCGACAGCGGCACCTGCCACATCGTGCCGTGAGCCGAATCGGCCACCAACAGCCGTCGCCCGACAGCGTCCAACGCCATCCCGTTGTAAAAACCACTGGAAGGCAACGCAGTCATGCGTACGGCCGGCTGTCCCACCCGGAAGCGATAGATCCCGGTGTCGGCGGCAAGGCCGGTGGAAACGGCGAAATAGCGGACGCCCCGGTCGATGACGATGCCACCGGTGAAGATTTTCGTGTGCGAGCCCGGCACATCGCCGTTAGGCGGCACCGGAACCGTAGCGAGGACGCGTACGGCGCCGGAGCGGTCGATGCGGGCCACCTTGCCGGCGAAGCCGAAAGTGACATCGACGGCCGACGGGGACTCGACGGCAATGTTCTCCGGCTGCTGGCCGGCGGCAAGATCGAGGTGGGTGAGGATGTGTGGCGCACCAAAAGGCAAAGGTACGGCCAAAGTGAGGGCGGCCAGCGCGGCCGCCATGCGAAGCAACAACTCGGATCTCCTGGCGTACGAGACGGGTATGGCGCGACCCCAAGCTAGGTCTGCCGGTGGATCAGCGGCCAATAGGCTTTCCGGCAGTGTGCGATCAGGATCGCTATACCCGGCGGATCGGGGGAGAATGTTCGTTGGGGAGGGGTCCCGAGGGCGGTGGTTACGGTCTGGGAAGCTCGCGAGTCCGCACCGGGTGCGGGCGGCCGATCGGAGGGCGGGAGATGACGGAGACACTGGTCACGCCTGGGGCGCGACCACTGACGGCGACGCACGAGAGTCTGGCCTTGGGGGTGCCGCGGTCCAAGGTGCGGACGATCTTCGCGCTGGCGCTGACCGGCGGCATCGCGGTGCCGCCGCGACGTGGCCGGGAAATCTACTTCGGCCGCAATCGTACGGACGTGCATGTCTGCCTCGGTGAGGACGACCCGAAGGTGAGCCGTCGGCACGGCACCCTCACGCACCGAGATGACCAGTGGTGGGTGGGAAATCTCGGCAAGCTGCCGATCCGGCTGGCCGATCAGCGGCTGCTTTTCCCGGGTGAGGAAGAAATCCCGCTGCTCGAGGGCTACACCCCGATTTTCCTGCGTGGCTCACGCAAACGCGAGCATTTGCTGGAACTCTACGTCACCGGACCGGACGGCGCGAAGCCGATTCCCAAGCATGAGGACCACACCCAGCCGCCACGAACCTGGCGACTGCAGGCCAACGAGCGGCTCGCGCTGATCGTGCTCGGCCAGCGCTACCTCTCGCACGAGCCGTATCCGCAACCGCTGGCATGGCGCCAGACGTACGAGCAACTGGCCGAGCTGCAACCGACCGAGGGCTGGACGCCGCGCAAGGTCGAACATCTGGTCGCCTCGGTGCGCGACCGGCTGTCCCGGGCCGGTGTCAGTGGCCTGCTCCGCGAGGAGGTGGGCGAGCCGGTGGGCAACTCGCTCAACCACAACCTGATCCAGGAGCTGATGTTCTCCACCACGCTCGTCCCGCGCGACCTGGCCCTGCTGGAAGACCTCGACTGACGGTGTATAGCTTGACGCGTACATAACCAACTGGGTATGTTCGGGTCATGGCAACCGAAGATGGGACGTACGTCCAGGTTGAGGGCCGGCCGGCGGTGCGGTTCCGCCGCAACTTGCGGCACCCGGCGGCGAAGGTGTGGGCGGCGATCAGCGAGCCGAGCGAGTTGAAGCACTGGTTTCCGGCCGCGGTGACGATCGAGCCGCAGCAGGGCGGCACGATCACCTTCGGTGACGATCCGAACGTGCCGGACCGCAAGGGCGAGATCCTGGTGTACGAGCCGCCCCGCCGGCTGGCCTTCACCTGGGGCGCTTCGGAGCTGCGGTTCGAGATCGAGCCGGACGGTGACCAACGGTGCTGGCTGACGCTGATCGACGTACTGGAAAACACCGACACGGCGGCCCGCAACGCGGCCGGTTGGCACGTTTGCCTTGCTGAGCTGGACAAAGCGATCAACGGTGAGCCCGGCGGCGGCCCGCACGCCGACACCGCCGAGCGGTGGCACCCGCTGTACGAGGCGTACGTCGCCGGCGGGATGCCTTCGGGCGCGCCGATTCCCGGGCTGTGATCGCGGGGTTATGGTGTCGCCATGCGCGACTCGGTAACCGTACGGATGGCGGCTTCTCCCGAGCAGGTCTGGGAGCTGGTCAGCGACATCACCAACACCGGCAGGTTCAGCCCGGAGACTTTCGAGGCGCAATGGCTCGGTGGCGCCACTGAGCCGGCGGTGGGCGTACGGTTTCGCGGACACGTCAAGCGAAACGGGCGCGGCCCGATCTACTGGACGACGTGCCGGATCGTGGCCTGCGAACCGGGCCGGGAGTTCGCCTTCGTGGTGGAGGCCGCCGGCCGGTCCATCAACACGTGGCGGTACGAGTTCCAGCCCGCCGATGACGGCACCGATGTCACCGAGTCTTTCGAGATGACCAACACCCCGGCGGTGCGGCTTTACTGGGCGATGTTCGGCTGGACGCGCGGCAAAACCAACCGGAACGGCATGCGTACGACCCTGGAGCGGATCAAGGCCGTCGTCGAGGAGCCAGTCTGACAATCCGGCCCCACGGCTTGAAAACCGACAGGACCGCGGAGAATGCCAGCAACGAGAAGGAAACGACCGGCGGAAAGAGCAGGCTGGTGCCCACCTGACCGAGGCTGGCCCGTACGACATCGCCGGTCGCCCCGAAAGTGGCGAGCTGACTCGCTTGGGCGACACCGGGGATAAGCGCCACGAAAACCAGCACCGTCATCGCCAGCCCAATCACGAGTTTTGTCAGCACCCACCAGTGTTTCAGCAGTCGCCAGTGGGTGCCGAGGCCGAGCGCGACACCGGAGCCGACCATCAGCAGGCTCAGCAGTCCAACGCCGACCGGCACCACGACCCCGATGGCGACGAAACAGCTGGCCGCGAGCCGACCGTCTGACGTGGTCAGCGCGGTGACGACCATCGAAAAGAGGCCGATGTCCAGGCCCATCCAGCCGACGCCGGACAGAATGTGCAGCAGGAGCACCGTTTTCCGGACTGGCACCGAGAGGCGGACCGCAGCTGTCATAGCTCCGATGGTCCGCCGATCCGCCCTGTCAGTCGTCGGGCCGAAGGCGGCTTCGGCGCTAGCACTTCGAGCGTAGGCACCGGCTGCCGTCCTACGCCCGCCGCCGTACGCAGCCTCGTGGTCGTCTTCAGGTTCCCGGGAACTTTTCCGGGTGGGCCGACGACATAGGTCTTGGGAGGCCACGGCCTCACCAGTCCGATGGCAACGGCGGCGTCGGCACCACACGCTGCCGTACGAAAGGTTTCCCGCTGTCGTGACCCGAAGATCGATTAGACTGGCCCAGTCGCCACCGCTGCCGTCGTACGGTCCTCCGTCCGGTGCTGGCCGTTTCCCCACTGTTGGGAAAGGGGCCGTGTGATTCCGGTGCGGATCCGGGACCAGTTCCCGGCCCTGACCGGGCAACCGGACGTGGTCTATCTGGACAGCGCCACCACCACCATGAAACCGGCCCGGGTGATCGACGCCGTCTCTTCCTATCTTTCCCGGGAAACCGGCAGCGTTGGCCGCGGCACCCATCCATGGTCGACGCGGGTGACCCGCGAGGTCGAGCGGGTACGCGAACAGGTGGCCCGGTTCGTCGGGGCGAGTGGTCCGGACGAGATCGTCTTCACGTCCGGCGCCACCGCGGGGCTGAACGCGGTCGCCCTTTCCTGGGGACTGCCGAATCTGCGCGACGGTGACGAGATTCTTTTCAACCCGGTCGATCATTCGTCGAATGTGGCGCCGTGGCGGAACTTGCAGCGGATCCTGCGCCGCCTCGGCGTTCAGGTGCGGCTGGTGCCGTACGAGATGACCGGCGCCGGTGAGATCGACGTCGAGGACCTGCTGGGAAAGGTCACTCATCGGACCAGAATTGTGGTGGCCACCCACATCCACCACGTCTTCGGATCACTGAGCGCTCTCGATGACCTGAACCCGTCGATCGTGCGATGCCTTGACTGCAGCCAAAGTGTGGGACACGTGGACGTGGACGTACAGCAGCTCGGGGTGGATTTCGCGGTCTTCTCCGCGCACAAACTCTTCGGGTCACCGGGAGCCGGAGTGCTTTACTGCCACCGCCGCGTGCACGATAGACTCGATCCTTTCCTGCCGGGCGGTTCGGGCCGTACGACCGCAGGGCTGCCGGCTTTGTTGGAGGGTGGCACGCCGAACATTCCAGCGGTGCTGTCGTTGGGAAAGGCCATCGACTTCGTGGCGGAAGTCGGCATTGACCGCATCGCCGAGCATGTCCGACTGTTGACCCGGCTGGTTGTCGAGCGGCTGCGGACAGTGCCCCGGCTGGAGTTTACGCCAGGCCCGGCTTGGAGCAGATGTGCGGCCGGCTACGGGATTGTCTCGTTCCGGCTGCCGGAGATCTCCGCCAGCGATGTCGGTTTCGCTCTCAGCTCGGAGAATTTCTACGTACGCACCGGAAACCACTGTCTACCGGAAGGGGCGGACTTCGAGGACTCTGTACGGGTGAGCCTGCATCTTTACAACACCGAAGCCGAAGTCGAGCGGTTCGCCGACTTCCTGGGGCGCGTCGCCAAAGGGATGGTCTGAAGGATGTCCGGGTTAGGCTACGAGAAATACGATCGGCAAGCGGCCTCGCGCATTCTGGCCGGGTTGGCCGCGACCGGCCTTTTCGCCCCCATCGGGGAAACCGGCCGCCAGCGGATCGCGTATGCCGAGGTCGAGCTGCGGCCGGAGCCGGACAGTCACCTGACTTTTGCCCAGTTGGGTTACCTTCAGGCGTACATGCGGCCGTGTTCGCCGGAGCAGGTCACCAGCGCCACCCACCGGATCAGTTGGGACGACAGCGAGGGAATCCCGAACAGTGGCCATTACGGTCCGTCGGGTTTTGGTCCCATCGTGCCGATAGCTGTCCGGGAAACTGTTCTGCACCTGTGGCGCGAGCTGGCCGCGAGCCCAGCGATGGCTGGACAGGTGGGCGAGGACGACGAGGCTGTGCTCGCCGCGACGACGACCGACCAGGAACCGCTGGAGATCTTCCGGGTCGGGATCGAGGCGACCGGTCGAGCGTTGACCCAGCACGCTCTGATCGCCGACCAGACGCCATACGAGACCCCGGAGGATTTCGTTCACGGGTTGGTCGACTCGGGGATTTTCCAGGCGGTGGCGAGCCAGTGGTACTGGGAGCTGCAGGCGTCCACGTACCGGCGCGGGATGATCCCGGTCAGTTTCGTGACGCAAGCCAACGGAACAGTGCGCTATTCACCGCGGTCGTTGACCACCTTGCGGCAGATGAAGGAACAGACGATCGCGGCCGCCCACACGGTGATGCGGCGGGCGACCACTGTCGAGGGGCTTACGGTCGCCGACGCGGTCCAGAAGTATTACCACGATTTGGACGAAATCTCGAAGCAGTACGCGCTGATGGGCGAGCACGAGCAACCGCGGTGCCTGGCCGCGATGAGTCACGTGATGGGAGATGAGAAGGTCGCCATCCTACCGATCGTGCTGCCGCGGTTCGTCGCCGAGTTCGTCCGCCAGTTGTCCAATGTGGACTTGGTGGCGCTGGCGGTGGACGCGACCACGGAGTTGATCACCGATCCGCAGGAGCGGATTTTCCACGTCCCGGACATGAACTGCAAGCACTGCATCTCCACCATCACCGGCCTGCTGGAGTCGATGAACATCGTCGTGCTGGATTCCAGCCTGGTCACGAAGAAGTTCACCGCTGGGTTCCATGCCACCGACCAGCGGGAGCGGGCGTTCGACGCGATCAGGAACTCCGGCTACACGGTGATCCCACCGGGACGCGCCTGAGAAAGTGCACAAACTCGCACCCCGGATCCATCCTGCGGTCCGGTCCTTGCTCACCCGCGGCGATCTGCTCGGGTCCTTCGGCACGCCCGCCAATGTGGTCTTTCCCCAGGTTTTCAAGGAGAATGTCGAGTCCTTTCGGGAGACGCTGGCTCGTTATCCGGTGGCCAGCAGGCTGTTCTATGCGCACAAGGTCAACCAGTCGACCTCGTTCGTACGAGCCGCCGCCGAGGCCGGCATCGGAATCGACGTGGCTTCGGTGGGGGAGCTGCACCACGCGGTCGCCGCCGGATTCGACTCCGAACGGATCGAAGCCACCGGGCCAAAAGGGGCCGCCTTCCTGTGGGAGCTGACCCGTACCGGCGCGACCGTGAACGTGGACAATCACTGGGAGCTGACCGAGGTGGCCCGGGTCGCCCACCAAGCCGTGCCCGTGCTGCTGCGCTTGTGCCCGTCTCGCGGGCGTACCAGCCGGTTCGGGACGGCGGAGTCGGGCATGCCCGCGCTCCTGGACACGATTCTCGACCATCGCGAGGTTCTTGACCTGCGAGGATTCTCCTTTCACCTGGACACCAACGATCTCAAGGAAAAGGTGGCCGCGATCGATGCGTGCCTCCGACTTTTCGAGTCCGCGTACGCCCGCGGGCTCTCCCCTCGGGTGCTGGACATTGGCGGCGGCTTCCGGCAGGTCTTCGCGGCGGACCCGGATGGTTTCGATCGGTATGTCCAGGCACTCAAAGCCGGCCTCGCCGGCACGGCGGAATCGCTTTCCTGGGAGGGAAACACCTTCGGCTACCGCGACCTGCGCGGGACGCCGACCTTTCATCGGTATGCGAACACCGCGACCGGGACGGACCAACTTCGCGAGATCCTGGACAGCCCGCTGCCCGGGCAGGGCGGCCGGCCAGTCGCGCAGGTGTTGTTGGAAAACATGATCGAGCTTTGGCTGGAGCCGGGGAAGGCGCTCGCGGACCAGGCCGGCGTCACCGTTACCGGCGTGGAATTCACCAAAACCGTGGGGAACGAAGAAACACTGGTGAGCCTGGATGTCAGCCGGGACCGGATTTGCCCGGCTGACCAGGAGGTCATGCTCGACCCCGTTGTCATCTATCGCGCCGACCCACGTACGTACGATGATCAGCCGGTGGGGGTCTATTTCGGTGGAAATCTCTGCCTTGAGCGGGATCTGGTCTACGAGCACAAAACCTGGCTGGAGAGGCTGCCGAAACCCGGTGACCTCGTGGTTTTCGTTAACACCGCTGCGTACCAGATGGACCTGTCCGCCGCTGAGGGCCTGATGCACCCGCGGACACCGAAGGTCGCCGCGGTCGAGAGCGACGGGGAGTTCAGGATCCAAGCGGAATCGGGGAGAGACGAATGCTCTACACCGACATCACCGAACTGATCGGCGACACCCCGTTGTTGTTGCTCGACAAGCGGGTGCACGGCCTGTCCAATGTGGACCTCTATGCCAAGCTGGAGTTCCTGAACCCGTTCGGCTCAGTGAAAGACCGGGTGGCCTGGGGAATGATCCGGGACGATCTCGCGGACATCGTCGAGCGTGGCCTGACGCTGATCGAGGCTTCCAGCGGCAACACGGCCAAAGCGTTGCAAGTGCTGGCGGGGATGCGCGGGCTCACCTTGGAGGTGCTCACCAACCGGGTGAAGGTGCCGGAGGTCCGGGACGTGCTGGACGTGCTGGGCAGCAAGGTGCAGGAGCTGCCGGGCCTGTCCGAATGCCCGGACCCGACCGTGCCCAACGATGTATTTTCCACCATCGAGTCGATCATGGCGGCGAGCCCCGGAGCGTACTATCACGCATCCCAGTACACGAACGAAAAGAATGTCGAAACGCATTACCGGGACACCGGCTCGGAGATTTTCGCCGACATCGGCCCGGTCGACTTTCTGTTTGGTGGTCTTGGCACCACCGGCTCCACCCGCGGCATCGGCACGTACTTGCGGGAAAAGAATCCGGCCCTGAAGACAATCGGTGTGGTGTCCACGAAATATGACTTCATCCCCGGGATCCGGTCCGCGAACGAGTTGTGGGACGTGGGCCTTTTCGACCGTGGTTTCTACGAGAAGATCGTCGCGGTGGACTCCGCCGACGCGGTGGATGGCGCCGTGCAGTTGGCTCGCCGCTATGGCGTGCTGGCCGGGCCGACCAGCGGCGCGACGTACTTCGCCGCGGTGGAACACCTTCGGGGTGAGCCCTCAGCCGAGCGGCGAAAGGCGGTGCTGATCGTCTGTGACCGGCTGGAGTGGTATTTGTCGTACGTACGCAAGCGCCGCCCGGAGATCTTCGGGCTGGCCCGCCGCCCGTCGGTCCGCGATCTTCCGCCCGACGTGGTCGCTCCGGAGATCGGGGTGGATGCGCTGGAACAGTTGTTGGGCAGCGGAAACGCGATGCTGGTGGACACTCGCGGCAGCATGGCGTACCGAATCGGCCACATTCCGGGAGCGGTCAACATCCGCGACGACCGGCTCGACGACATGCTCGCGGACGGCGTTCCTTTCCCGCCCGGTCTGCAGGTGGTCTTCGTCTGCCCGATCGGTGAGTATTCGCGGCGAGTCGCCGCTTTTCTGAGCCAGCAGGGCCATCGCGCGGCCAGCCTGACGGGCGGGGTGGTGGCCTGGCGGGACGCCGGGAGGAAGCTGGAGCCGGGAGCCTGACCGGGCCTGTCGAAATCCCGATGGCGGCTCCGATCTTCTGGTGATAGGGCTCGATCACAGACAGGAGAACGCGGTGACGAACACCCAAGACGTGCGGCCGTTCCAGATCGATATCCCGCAGGCGCAGCTCGACGACCTGCGGGAGCGGCTGGACCGTACCCGCTGGACGGAGGAACTGGCCGACGGCGGTTGGGACTACGGCGTGCCCGTCGCGCGGCAGAAGGAGTTGCTGGACTACTGGCGGTCCGGTTATGACTGGCGGGCTTGGGAATCGCGGCTCAACAGCTATCCGCAGTTCACCACCGAGATCGACAGCCAGAACATCCATTTCCTGCACGTGAAATCGCCGGATCCGGACGCCCTTCCGCTGATCCTCACACATGGTTGGCCGTGCACCTCGGCGGAATACCTCGATGTCATCGAGCCGCTCACTCATCCGACTGAGGGCCCCTCGTACCATCTCGTGATCCCTTCCCTGCCGGGCTACGGATTTTCCGGCCCTACCAAGGAAAGAGGCTGGCACAGTCGGCGTATTGCGGCGGCGTGGGCCGAACTGATGCGCCGACTGGGCTACTCGTCGTACGGCGTGGTGGGTAATGACATTGGCTCCCAGGTTTCCGTCGAGCTGGGCCGGCTGGTGCCGGAGCAGGTCGTTGGTGTGCACGTCCAGCAGATCTGGTCGTTCCCGCTGTCAGAAGCCGACCGAGTGGGACTTTCAGAGCAGGATCTGGAGTATCTGGAGGGCCACGAGACCTTCGAACGGGTTATGGGCGCGTACAACATGTTGCAGTCGCAGCAACCGCAGACCCTCGCGCACGCCCTCGCGGACTCGCCGGCTGGCTTGCTGGCGTGGAAAAGTCAGCTCCAGCGCGCCCTGGACGCGGACTTCATCCTCACCAACGTGATGATTTACTGGCTGACCGGCACCGCGGGCTCGGCGATGCGTCTCTACTTCGAGCAGACCCAGCTGGACGCTGGGCCGCGACCGGAGCCGACCACCGTGCCGGTCGGCCTGGCGCAGTTCGCCGACGACTTCCACTCGATGCGGCGGTTTTCCGAGCGTGACCACAAGAACATCGTGTCCTGGCACTCGTACGAGCAGGGCGGCCACTGGGCTGCCCACGAAGCGCCGGATGTGCTGGTGGCCGATATCCGCGAGTTTTTCCGGCAGCTGCGTGCCAAAATGGGGTCATGACTGGCACGAAAGACTGGACTGATTGGCACCGATCGTACGCGGACCCTGACTCAGCGCTGTCTCAGCGGCTGCGGGTCGTTCGGGGCTTTTTGCAAGACTGGCTGGACGAGCGGCCGGAGCGGCCGTTGACGGTGGTGAGCGCGTGCGCCGGGCAAGCGGACGACCTGCTCGGGGTTCTTTCTCAGCGTGCGGACGCCAGCGGAGTGCGTGTCACGCTCATTGAGTACGACCAGCGCAACGTCGACATCGCCGCCGCGGGTGCCGAGCGGGCCGGGTTGTCGGTGGCGGCTTTGTGTGCGGATGCAGGAGAATTGGCGTCGTACGCGGGCGCGGTGCCCGCCGACTTGGTCTTGATGGCCGGCGTGTTCGGGAACATCAGCGATGCGGACGTGCGGGGCACCATCGCCGCGCTGCCGCAGTTGTGCGCCGCTGACGCGACCGTGATCTGGACCCGAACGCGGCGAGATCCTGACCTGACACCGCAAATCCGTGAGTGGTTTGCCGCGGCGGGTTTCGCGGAGCGCGCTTTCACCGCGCCAGAGGAGGTGCTTTTCGCTGTCGGCGTCAACCAGTTCGCCGGAGTCCCGCAACCATTGCCGGCCGCGGGAACGTTGTTCCGGTTCTTGAATTAGTCCACGGCGCCGAGCCACTCCTGGCTGAATGTTCGTTGTTGATCATGGGACAATCCCGCACTTTTCGTTATGAAAGTGCGGGATTTCCCATGATCAACACCAACCGCCTATTAAGGCGGGTTTGTTGTAGGTGCTGTGGTGTACTTCGGCGACGACGCGTCTATTCGGTCGGACTAGTGGGGAATAGCGCGCCACGGGCGACGGTCGCTCTGGTCGCGATACTCCTCGATTGCCAGTGCCACGTCCATGATGGTACGGGTATCTGCCAAGCGGTCGATATACCGTACGTTGTGAGCAAGGGCGAGAAGGTCGACCGCGAAATACAGGCCCATCAACGGATTGACGAACAGCTCGCTCCCGGACGTACGGGCAGTGAAACCGACATTGCCGAATTCGCCTCTGAGCGCCGCCGCTATCTGGCCGTTGACGATGCTAGGCCGCAGTGGAGTCATCGCCTGGGCGTAAGCAACCGCATCGAGATAGGCCTGAGCCTCGGCGGAGCGCGAGGGAATGGAGAAGGCGCCGAGGTAGCTGCCGTCGCGATCCAATGCGGCGAGATTTTCCAGCACCTGCGCATGGCAGACGCCGTGGTACGCGTCGATGCCGAATCCCAGACACACCACCAGCCGCTCGACCTCGTCGATGCCGGCTACCGCAGCCAGGCTGGTCATATCCTCTTCCGGGGTGCCGAGCCCGGCTTCGTCGCCGCGCATCAGAATGTCGGTGCCACCATCCACCAAGACGATCGCGTCGACGGCAAGATGCTTCACCAATGCCTGATACGCAGATCGCAGCGGCCACACCCCGGTGCGCTCGAACGCGTACACCGTGGACGGCAACTCTCGGGAGGCGAGCCATCGCGCCAGCACACGCTCCGGAAAGTAGTCAGGGCTGCCAGCCGTGTCAGGACGAATCGAGGCAACTCCGGGGTGCGGCCAGTCGTCGAGATCGACCTGATTCAGATCGCTGAACGTCAGGTTCGCGAGAAAGACCTGCTTGCCCAACTGTCGAAGGGAAACGGCCAGCGGAAGTCCCGCATAGACGTCGAATCCGCCGCCGGCTCCGGCGATCAGGACCCGGTCTGTTCCACGCAGTCGGGTGAACAGCGGCGGTTCAGTTAGGGAGAACACCACTCGATGGTAGGCGCGGAGCGACCGACCCGCCGACTTTTACGGGACAGAGCTGATGCTGTCCGCTTCGATCGTGAGGATGAGCCGGACTTGGTCGCGGCCGCCGTACCACTGGTACGGGCCGCCGGTGTAGCGCTGGGAGAGTTCCTCGATGTGCTCCGCTCCGCCTTCGGCGGTGCTGCTGATCACCCGCCCGCGAACGGCGTAATAGCGAAACGGCTCGGTGGCATCGGCGATGTTCAACGCCACTCGTGGGTCGCGCTGGATGTTCTTTGTTTTCTGGAACCCCTGCACGGTGTTGATGATGATGTTTTTGCCGTCGGTGTCCACCCAGGTCTGGGTGAGCTGCGGTGAGCCGTCGGGCATTGACGTAGCCAGGAAACACAGGCTCGGCCGTTTCAGTAGGTCGACCAGATCGTCGGGGAGATCCATCCATGATCCTTTCGGTTGACTCCACCTTATCCGGTCACGCTGGCGGCACCCGTTTCGATGTGGCCGACGAATCGGCGCGACCAGGTGATGTCGGTGGAGACGGTCACGGTGAAGTCGTACCAGCCGTTGGTGAAGGCGACCGCGTTGAAATAGTCGCTGACGGTCTGGCCGGCACCCACGGTGTAGGTCCAGGGGCCGTCCCCTCGATAGTTGTTCGAGGTGGCGGTGAAGGTGGTCGGCGACGTGGAGCCGTTGACGAAATCCAGCCAGAGGGCGAGTTTTCCAGTGCTGGCGGTCACCGCGATCCGGGAGCGCGTCTCGACGTTTTTGCTGACGCCGGTGGCGTTGCCGCGGAGTTGGCGCAGGAAACGGTTCGGTCCGACCACGCTGAAGTCATAGTAGCCATTGCCGAAACTGGGGCCGCAGTTGAAGAAGTCGGTGATCGAGCCGTTCGCTCCGGTGGCCGGATCGTACGCCGGCACGGTGTATTGCCACGGGCCGCCGGTACGGAAAGCGTTGGCGTAGACGGCGAAATGGGCCGGTTTGGTGGCCAGCGGGCTCTCGTTCGAGAGGGCGATGTTCACCTGGATGAGGTTGTTGGCGCCGTACGTCCATGAGGAAACCGAGGCATTTGTCTGGTACGGCAGGGCTCTGGCCGGCTTGGTGCCGGACTCCTGTGGCGGCAGCGCGTTGTTTTGCGGCGACGGATTGGGTTTGAAGGTGCATGTCGAGCCGGCGATCGCGGCGCCCGGCGTGGGCAGCGAGGGCAGCCCGAAAACAGGGTTCGCGAAGTCGAAAGCCGAGGTCAGATTTCCGCAGACCGAGCGCCGCCAGGCGCTGATGACCTGGCAGTTCGCCGGTTTTCCGACGGCCGCTGACCAGGTTTCCATGAACCGGATGACCGAGGTGTGGTCGAAAACCTCGGAATCGACCCAGCCGCCGCGAGTCCACGGCGAGATGGCGATCATCGGCACCCGGAAGCCGAGCCCGACCGGTGTTCCGTTGACGAACTCGCCGGTGGTGCCGGCAGCTGGCGACGGTGGCGGGACGTGGTCGAAGAATCCGTCGTTTTCGTCGTAGTTGAGGAAAACGACCGTGCTGTTGAAGGTGTTCGCGTCGGCGGCGAGGGCCTGCAAGAGGCCGCTGACAAAGCGTTCGCCATTAACTGGTGGACCAATGGGGTGTTCGGACGTGATTTGGTCGGTCACCACCCACGACACCTGCGGGAGAGTGCCACCGACGACGGCGGCTTTGATCGCGCCGAGAATGTCGTCGGGTGTTTTTCCGGTGGTGGCCGGTACGCTGCTCATCCCGTTGTCGTAAAGGGGAGATCCGGCTTTGGCGGCGGCGAACTGCTTGAAATAGGCCAGTGCGTTGTCGCCGTAGTTGTCCTTGGCATTCTGGAAAACTCGCCAACTGATCCCGGCGTTCTGCAGCGCTTCAGCGTAGGTCTGCCAGGTCAGCCCAGACTCGTCGCCGCCGTCGTACGCCGGGCTGCCGTATTGACCGGCGGCGTCAATCATCCCGCTGAACAGGAAAGTACGGTTCGGGCCGGTCGCGGTCAGTCCCGAACAGTGGTAAGCGTCGCAGATGGTGTAAGCGTCGGCCAGCGCGTAGTGGAACGGCAAGTCACCGCGGTCCAGATAACCGAGGCAGCCGATTTTGTTCTTGGCCGACATCCAGCTGTCCATTTTGCCGAGATTCCAGGCGGCGTGCTGATCGGACCACGCATGCGAGATGTCGCCCTGGCACTGGACGAGCGTCTCGGCGTCGCTGGACGAGCCGCGCAGCGGGAACGGATACTGCCGGCCGCTGCCACGTGGCTGGTTGAACACCGAATATCCGCCGCCGAGGGTGATCGTGCTCCGGTCGGCGAAGCCGCGTACGCCACGCATGGTTCCGAAATAGTGGTCGAAGCTGCGGTTTTCCTGCACCAGCACGACGATGTGTTTCACATCCGCGATGGTGCCGGTGGCCGCGGCGGCCGGCGCTGCGAACGCTGTTGACGATCCCACTCCCGCGAGTGCGGCAGCGCCGGCGCCGGCCAGGAACGTCCGTCGACTAATCTCAGCCATCGCGGCCTCCGCGGAGTACGTGCACGATAACGGGCCAGCACAGTCAAACCGAGCCACTCGACAATGCCATGAGCAGCAGACGAGATGTCGGTGAACAGGTGGCCGAGTCCGGCCATACTTCGCTAGCCCGACGCGGTCACCGCATCCGTACTTCCGCCGCGGCGATGTGGCCCGCGAGCAGCACGGGTTTGCTGGACCCCGGCGCGATCCGGTAGAGGCTGTAGTCGATCGGCTCACGGGTGAGCGTTGGTTTCTGCTCACCGGCGGTCAGGTAGACCACGCCACCGTCGGCGGGTGCCCATTGGCCGACCCGACTACATGAGACCGACTGCCAGCCGGCGAAGTCCAGGGGTTTGTCGTCGGTGAAGGGTTGTAGTTGCCTTTTCCAACTGGACGGAACCACACCTTCGATCTCGTCAGAGTACGAGCAACTGTCCCGAATGCCATCGGTGACCGCCATCCAGCCGCCATACAGGACATCGCCTTCGAAATGCAACGAGGTGGCGAGGCAGGTGCCGTTGACAACGGCGTTCATGTACAGCTGTTTCAACGCCGCCTTGCCGGTGGCGAAGGTACGTTTCAGGTCGACGACCCGCAGGCCGACGCCATCGAGGCAGTCAGCAACACCTGACGTCACAAGGAAATTGCCGTCGGCCGACACAGCGACGTGTCCGAGCATCGGGCCGGCCGCGTCAATCAGGTCGATTGCCGAGCCGCGTGGGTCCAGAGCCAGCATGCTCTGGCCGCCTCTGCCCTTCTGGACGATGGTGTGATCGCCGGCTTGCGCCACCACCCGACCGCCGCCGATTTTGTACGTGTCCGTGGGCCCTTGGATTCTGGTTTTCACCGTCAGCGTCTGCGGGTCGTAACCGGCGACCACGATCGTCATCAGTGGGCCAACCTGTGTCATCACCAGGTTCTTGGCGGTGAAAGCGGTGCCTTTACAGGAACAACTGACCGTACGTTGCACGCCGGTCTGGGTGTTGACGGTGGTGAGGGAATGCTCGTCGGCGGAGGCGAACCAGGTTCCGTCGGGACTGAAGGTCATCGACGGGTCGTCGTCCAACGGCCGGCCGACGATTTGTTGCACCGGCACCGAAGTGCCGTCCTCGCGAGCCAGCCGAACCTCGGTGTTTCGCTGGCCCTTCCCGGTGGAGAGATAGGATGCGACGAACGGGCTGCCCAACGGGCGCGGGGTGACCGACCAGATGTTGTCCCCGAGCTGCGCCGGCTGGTTGAAATAGCTGGGCAGACCCTGCAGTTTGAGAGTGAAAGTCTCGGGATGATCGGGATACGGCTCGGTGTAGATATCTACGCCGAACTGGGTCTTCGCGACCATGCCTCGGCCGTCCGCCTGCTTGGTCCAGGTCCGGCCGGTTGCCGGGTTGGCGAGTCGCCAGAGCGCTGGCTGGGCCGTGTTTTTGTCGTTAGGGCACGCATCCGGCCCGCCGCGCCAGCCGGCCACCAGCGCCACGTTGTCGAAAGCCAACGAAGTGGCGACGCCACCGTCGGAGCCCGATGGCGAGTCGATCAGCCGCACCGACGGCGAGCCGCTTTCGGGCAGTTGGGCGAAACCGATTTTCGCGGCTGGGTAACAACCGTTCTGAAGTGCGAACGCCAGTCGCGTACCACTGCGGTCCAGCACCACCTGGGAGAACGGCGCGGCCCCGGTGGAGGTGGCCAGTCGCACGGCCGCACCGGACTTGTCCACGACGTAGAGATTTTCTTGCTGGGTAGGGATTGTTTCGAGAGCGGCAGCGATGATGACCCGGTCGTCGTGCGCGGCGACCACTCGAATTTTGGTCATTCTCGGGTCGACGCCGGTCAGTGTGACCGTACGCACACTGCTGCCGGTCGAGTCGTAGTACCCGAGTTTTTGCTGGGCGTCTCCGGTGACCACCTGCCCCTGCCCGGTGAAGGCCGCACCCGTACAAGCGCAGTCGACCTGCGCTGGTGCGAACGAGCCAGTCTTAACGATGGAGAGCGTTTTGCCATTGGCAGTCGCGAAATTCGTCCCGTCGGCGCTGAAAGCGGTGACGGCGGTGGCGGGCTCCGCAGTCGTACCCACCGGAATGCGTTGCCCGGCCGCGGTGGCCAGCTCGATCGCGCCGTCGCCGTTGCCGTCTGGACGGGTCACATAACCGGCCACCACCTGGGCCAGCGGGTCGTCCACCGGTACGTCCGGGTGACTGTCCAAAAAGGACGATGCGGCGGTCGGTTTGAGCAACCCCCACCCGAACGCGTCGGTACGTTGACCTTCCGGGACATCCTTGGGAGTCACCGCGGACTCGGTGATCGCCCGCCGGATCGCGGCCGCGCTGGCCTGCGGGTGGCGGGCTCGCAGCAGCGCCGCGGTGGCGGCCACGAAAGGCGCGGCCATGGAGGTGCCCGAATTCTCGCAACGGGCCCGTGGGCCGTCCTCCCGGGTCAGGCAGGTCGACCAGATCTCCTCGCCGGGCGCGGCGACATCGACTGTCCAGTTGGCCGACGAACTGCTGGACCGGCGGAGCTTCTTGTCGAAATTCGCGACTGACAACACGTTCGGATAGGCGGCCGGATAGTCGACTTGGTTGGCCTGTGGGCAGATCGGTTTGCCCTCGAACGTACCTCCGCCGGCCTTGCCGCAGTTTCCAGCGGAGGCCACCAAAACGACCTGTTGCCGCTCCGCGTAGAGCACCGCGGCGAGGTCGGTGTCGCTGGGCTCGGGCCCGCCGAGTGACATGTTGATCACGTCGGCGCCAAGATTCACCGCCGCCACGATGGAAGCGGCAATTCCGTGGTCGTGCGTCGAGTCGCCGCCCCAATACTGCGCGTCGATGAGCTGAGCCTTCGGCGTTAGGCCGACCACGCCTTGCTTGTCGTCCTTCGCGGCGATGATGCCGGCCACGTGAGTGCCGTGGTTGTCGTAGTCTCCCTTGAAAATCGTGGTCGGCCACGGCCGCGCCACCACTTTTTCCAGGTCGGTGTTGGCGTCGTCGATTCCGGTGTCGACAACGCCCACCTGGACCGGCGCGGCGCCCTGCGGCCACAGTTTTCTTACGTCGGGACCGTTCAACATCTTGTCGGCCCACTGGTCGCCCTGATCGGGCTCGCCGTACTGGCACGGCGCCGCGGGGAGGTGGCAATACCAGGGCCGCGGGTGCGGCGCGAGGGTGGGTTTGCGGTCCGCGGCCACCACATCCGCGGTCTTGCGCAGGGCGCCGAGCCGCGTGTCGACCTGGCCGGTCGCGACGACCTCGCTGTCAATGACGAGGCAGGTGCCCTTCATGCGGGCGATGGTCAGAATCGTACGACCGGAGCCTCCCGCACCCTGCTGAGTCCCTTGTGGACAGGCCGCGCTGGGCTTGGCCTGACCGAGAAGTTTCTCGTTGACGCGAACCGTGTGACCCTGTGGTACGGGCGGCAGATCGGTTGATCCGCTGGTGGACCAGACGACGGCGACCACCACCGGCACCGCCACCACCGCCGCACCGGCGACGATCATCCAGGTCACAAGCTTGTTCGGTCTGGCCACGGGCGCCCCTCTCGCTCGCCGCGCACCCTACCGGGCCGACCTTATCGAGCGGTTTGGCGCTCGCTGACTATTTCGTGGCGCGCCACACCTCGCGGTGTTCGTCGACGAATGCCCGCAGAGTCCGGGCCGGGCGACCGGTGAGTTTCGGCACCACGTCGCTGACCACGTCGTCGCTGCCGGCGCTGACGATTGCGTCAATGGAGACTCCGCCGCGGGCGTGGGCTTCGGGCAGACCGGCGGCGATCGCCCGCTCGTACCGCTCCTGGGGGGTGAGCTTGACGTGGCGGATCTGGCGGCCGGAAGCCGCGGTGATCATTTCCGCGACCTCGTCGTAGTCATGCGTTTGCGGGCCCGTCAGCAAATAGTCGGTCTCGCCCGCTGTCTCTGCCGTGAGAAGGTGCGCGGCGACCGCTGCGATGTCCCGTACGTCGATGAATCCGATCCGTCCGGAGCCGGTGGCCGTGACGATCTCGCCACGCTCGTGCAGCCCGGCGTAATAGGGATGGCCGTTGATGAAGTTCTGCATGAACCAGGTCGGCCGCAGGACCGCCCATTCCGGTACGGCCCGGGCGATCGCCTCCTGCAGTTTGGTACGGATCGCCGCCTGGGCTGGCGGGGCCTGGGCCGCTCCCAGCAGCACGATCCGCTGGACGCCGGCCGCGCTCGCCGCGGCAAGAAAGGGCGTGAGCAGGGCGTGGAAGTCAGGGGCGAACGTCGGGGGCAGCAGATACAGCCGGTCGACTCCCTTGAGCGCCTCGGCGTACGTGCCCGGGTCGTCCCAGTCCAACAACGCGTGCTCAGCGCTGGAACTGTCCGGCCGATGCCGGCTCGCTGTGCGTACCTGGGCCCCGGCCTCGGCCAGCAGCGCGGCCAGCGGTCGCCCGGTCCCGCCGGTGCCGCCGGTGATCAAGATGGTCGTCATGACGTGCCTCTGTTCTAAACGGAACGGTTACCCCGTTTAAGATACGGAACGTGCGCCCCGTTTGTCTACTCGAGGAACTCGCGGGCCAGGCGTTTGGGCGCGCGGCAGAGCCAGGCCTCGGTGAGCAGCTCGGTCAGTTCGTCGATCGTGATCCGGTCCAGTCGTACGAGCACCGCTGGGTAGCCGGTGAGATGCGGAATGGTGAAATAAATGTCCGGGCGGTCGGCCAACAGCGCTTCCTTGGCGCCCAGATCGGGCACTCTCGCGCCCAGGATCGGGCCCTGCGGCGCGGTGTCGCCGAGCGCCGCGAGGTCTGACTTTCGCAGCGGACGCTCCCATCCGAACAGTTTGTCCTTGACTCGCCACGCCGGCAGTGCGTCGTAGCTCGGTTTTTCGGTCGCCTCGGGCAAAGCCAGCGCGATCTTGCGTACGTCATCCCAGGTCGCCACGGTGAGTCCGGGCCGGTCCGGTCGGCCGCGCCCGATCTCCTTTCGTCCGTACGGATTCTGGCAGACAAATGCCTGTCTTTCCTGGTAGAGCCTCGGTACGGTACGCAAAGGCCGGCGGAGGGGGCGGGCATGGGGAATACCGAGTTGGTGCCGACTCCGGCGGGAAACGCCCGCATCACGTGGTTCGCCGCCGACGAGCCGCGAGCGGTGGTGATGCTCGGGCATGGTGCCTCGACCGGCATCGACGCGCGCGATTTGCAGTGGCTGGCGACCGTCCTGCCGCGGCACGGCAGCACGGTCGCCTTGGTGGAGCAGCCGTGGCTGGTGGCCGGCGGACCGGGCGGAGTGGACAACGCGAGCCTGGATGCCGCCTGGCTGGCGGTGCTGCCGAAAGTGGCCCAGCCAGGATTGCCGTTGATTTCCGGTGGGCGCAGCGCTGGTTCGCGAGTTGCCTGTCGTACGGCCAAAGAAGCGGGCGTCGACGCGGTCCTCGCGCTGGCCTTTCCCTTGCACGCATACGGTCGACCGAACGAGATGTGGAATCTCACCGAGCTGACGGGCAACGGCCAGCCCACGTTGGTGGTCCAGGGCGGCCGGGATCCGTTCGGCACGGTTCGCGAGTTTCCAGCCGTGCCACCGAATGTCGAGCTGGTCGAGGTGGCCGGTGGCGACCACGTGTTTTCGGTGCCGGGAAACCAGGAAAAGGCGCTGGCGACTATCTCCGATGCGGTGTTGTGCTGGATAGGGAAAGTCTGCTGACGAGATCGGTCAGCGCCGGCCCGAGCGCAAGGTCGACGCGCGCTGTCGCATGCGGGTCGCCGCGGGTTTCGCCGCGGTTCACGATGAGCACCGGCTTGCCGGCTTTGGCCGCGTACCGGACAAAACGCAGGCCAGACATCACCGTCAAGGACGAACCCAGGACGAGCAACGCGCGGGAGTCGTCGACCATCCGATAGCATTCTCGCACTCGGGAAGGCGGCACGTTTTCCCCGAAAAACACCACATCCGGCTTGAGCAGTCCGGATCCGCAGGACGCGCAGTCGACCAGTTGAAATCGTCGTACGTCCGCGTCGTCCAGCTCCACATCGCCGTCCGGATTGATCCGGCTGGTGGTCGCGTCGAAAGTGGGATTTGCCTGTCGCAACCGGCTATCCAGGTCTTCGCGCGGGCTGGTCCGCCGGCAGTCCAGGCACACGACCCGATTCAGGCTGCCGTGCAGCTCCACCACGTCCGGGGTGCCGGCGGCCTGGTGCAGGCCGTCCACGTTTTGGGTGATGACACCGGAAAAATAGCCACCTGCCCGCAAAGCGGCGACCGCGTGGTGGCCGTCGTTGGGATCGGCGCGGGTGATCGTCCGCCAGCCGACGTGGCTGCGAGCCCAGTAGCGCCGGCGGCCGTCCGCGCTCGCGACGAAATCCTCGTACGTCATCGGGGTGTGCCGGCGCAGACTGCCCTGCGCGCCCCGGTAGTCCGGGATTCCCGACTCGGTGGACAGCCCCGCGCCACTGAGCACCAGGACCTCGCCGCCGGCGACCACTCGGCAGACCTCGTCCAAGCTGGTCGTCCGTGGCCAGGATTCGCCAGTGGATGCCCAGGTCAGCGTCGGTCGCGTCCGCACCCCACGGAGTTTACGTACGATTCGGCCGTACGGGCAGGCTGCCAGGGCGTTGGTCACCTTCGGCCTGAATCGGGGGGGGGGGGGGG
>NZ_BAAANY010000008.1:162153-343234 GCF_039530045.1 Fodinicola feengrottensis
GTGTCGTCGAGTGTGGGTTTTTGTCCCGCACTCGACGTCGAGCCTGCGTGGTGCGAACCGGACAAAACTCTACCCAAACACGGTCACGCTGTCCGCAGTCGGCCATTTGTGTGCTCGTACGGCTCAAGGGCTGCTTAAGAAGCTTGTGGTCTCACAGTCACCGGCTTAGGTTGAATTCCGAAGTGGCGCTGATTCGTGGTTCCACCGAGTCGGCGTTGCTTCGGTGCGGTCAAGCCAAAACCCCGGTTCCGGTTCACCCCTGCATTTTCCTGATTCGGTAGGAGCTCCTGTGGATAGACGCCGCCTGCTCGCGACCGGTTCGGCGCTCGCGTTGGCTGTTGCCTTTACCTTCACCGGCGGGATCTGGACTGCCGCCACCGCCGCGCCGTCGCCGGCGCCCGCGGTGGATGGCGCAGACGCCGGTGGCGCGGTGATCGTGGTGCTCAAAGACCAGCACCCGAACCTGAAACTGAGGGCGCAGGGGACGCAGCGTACGTCCACCACGCGATCCGATCAGACCTCGATCGTGCAGGACATCAAGGCCCACGGCGGTACGGATGTGACGCAGCTTGTCGCCGTCAACGCCGTCGCCGCGCACCTGTCGGCCGCCGAGGTCGATCGCGTCCGCCGTAATCCGGCCGTCCAACGGGTGGTCCCGGACCTGCCGTTGCTCGTACCGTCGAAGGTCGTTTCGAAACAGCAAACCGCACAGCTGAGCTCGAAACTGTGCCCGAAGGATCCGGCCAAGCCGTTCCTGGAACCGGAGGCGCTTTCGGTCCTGCACGTGGAAACCGGCAACAAGAACGACCCGGACCAGGCGTCCGCGATCGCTACCGGCAAGGGCGTGATCGTCGCGAACGACGGCATCGACGACCTCGCCGGCAACCCGAACTTCGTCCGGCCGGACGGCTCGCACGTGGTGATCGACGCCGCGGACTACACCAAGGACGACAGCGACGGCGAATATTACGGCGACGCGTCCTCGATCGCCGGACAGGGCCTGGTTGTTTACGACTACTCGAAAGAGCTGCCGTATTCCGGGCTGCCGGCCGGTTGTACGTTCCGCATCAAGGGCGTCGCGCCGGACGCCTCGTTGGTCGACACCAACAACATCGACACCCCGGAGTCGCAGAACGGCGAGGGCCAGACGACCTCGGAGTCGCAGGCGGTCGCCGGGATCGACCACGCGGTCGTGGTCGAACACGCCGACGTGATGTCCGAGTCGTACGGCTACACCCAGGCGCCCGGCCGGTATTCGCTGTTCTACGGCGCGAATGACGCGGCCGTCGCGGCCGGTGTCACGGTCGTCGTTTCCTCCGGCGACAGCGGCGTTTCCGGCACGGTGTCGTCGCCGGCCACCGATCCGCAGGTGATCGCGGTCGGGGCCACCAACACGCTCCGGCTCAACGCGCAGGCGTACGGCTATGACAACTGGATCAACAACGACATCACGCCGCTTTCCTCTGGTGGCACCGCGCCGAACAACCGGGTCGTCGACCTGGTGGCGCCCGGCTACGGCGGCGAGGCGGCCTGCAGCCCGGCCGGCACCGACTGCCCGACCAACACGCTCACTGAGGCATTCGGTGGCACCAGCCAGTCGTGCCCGCTGGTGTCCGGCGCGGTCGCCGACATCATCCAGGCTTACGCGGATTCCCACGGTGGCGCCAAACCGACGCCGGCGCTGATCAAGCAGGTCCTCACCAGCACCGCACAGGATGTCGGCGCGCCAGCCGATTTGCAGGGTGCTGGACTGCTGAATGTCTATGCCGCCGTACGGGCCGCTCAGCAGGTTCCGGGCGGTGCCGCCAACAACACCTCGGACTCGTCCAGTTTGGTCGCCTCCACCTCGCAAATCGCCGTCACCGGCGAGGCTGGTACGAGCAGTGCGCAGCAGGTCAGCCTTTACAACACCGGCAGCCAGCCGGCGCGGGTCGCCGGCACGTACCGTGCGCTGGACACCGCCAGCCAGCTCGGCAACACCGTCACCGAGCCGGTCAGCGCACCGGACCCGAGTCTGCCGGTGCCGGCCGCCGGAGCGCAGGCCGCCGCGCCGATCACCTTCACCGTGCCCGCTGGTCTGGATCGGTTGAACGCGGATCTGGTGATCCCGGATCCGACCAACTCGACGATCCTTTCCTTCACCCTGATCGATCCGAAGGGCCGGCTGTCGCAGATCTCCTACGACTACGGCAAAGTCGCTGCGCGTCCGGGCACTTTTGGTACCGTGCCGAACATCCAGCACGTCGAGGTAGCCGCGCCGACCAAGGGCACCTGGACGGTGAAGGTATTGTGGGCCAACGGCCGCTCGCACCTGCAGGAGCTGCCGAACGTGCCGGGTAGTTATCGCGGCAACGTTTCCTTCCGGGCCACCGGACAGCACTACACCACCGCGAAAGCTTCGGCGCCGGTCACGATTCCCAGTCACGGCAGCGTCACCGTGCCGCTGAACGTCAAGCTGCCGAGCGCTCCCGGCGACCACCCGGAGTCGGTGCAGTTCGCCGGCAGCAATGGCGGGCAGACCTCGCTGCCGGTGCTGCGTCGGACGCTGATTCCCACCAATGGCGGCAGTTTCAAGACGACGATCACCAGCAGTGTCGGTCGTGGCGTGGGTCAGATCAGCACGTACAATCTGGACGTACCAACGGGAAAGAACGAGCTCGACGTCACTTTCCACACCGCTGACGCGAGCGTCGACAACCCGCTGTCGTTCTACCTGATCGACCCGAACGGAAAGATCGTCGCCCGGGACACCACGCCCGCGACCACGCTGCAGGGCGTCGGGTCGGACAAGCCCACCGCGGACGCCGGTCTGGTGCAGGCCAAGCCGATCGCCGGTCGCTGGGAAATCGACGTGGTTCTCAACCTGACGACCAGTGGCAACGAATTCACCCAGACGGTGAAGGGAACGGTCGGATACAACGGATCCGCGGTCGGTGTGTACGCACTGCCCACCAATCCGACCGCGACTATTGCCGCTGGCAGTAGCAAACCGGTGAGTTTGCGGGTCACCAACCCGGCCGGGGTGGGCCGGTCGTTCCGGCTGACGAGCGCCACCGGCGATGTCACCGGCGGCGCGGTCAGCACGCCGATTTACCTGGCGGCCGGTATGACCGCGCTGTTCACCGCGAATGTCGTTCCGGTGGCCGCGCCAGGGACGGCAGTGCAGGGTACGCTTTACGTGGTGAGCAACACGAGCGTACGCAACGGAGTGCAGCAAATCGCCGCACTTCCGTACGCGTACACGGTAGGCGGGGTTTAGCTTGACTCCTGGGTAAGGCGTCTCGGCGCCTTACCCAGCTGCTGCTATCCAGTCGTCGACGGTGGTCACCTCGGCTTGACGCGGGAAGACTTTTCCCACCAATACCTGGTGGACTTCCGGGTCAGGGTCGAAGCAACCGTCGGACAGGACGGTGAGCTGGTAGTCGAGGTCGGCGGCCTGGCGCAGGGTGGACAGCACGACACCGCTGGTGGCGATGCCGGTCAGCACCAGATGCTCGATGCCGGCCGAGCGCAGCACCACTTCCAGGTCGCTGCCGGTGAAAGCGCTGACCCGCTTTTTGGTGACCACGATTTCGCCAGGCCGCGGCGCCACAGACTGATCGATGGCGGCGTGCGGATCGGCCTCGGTGAAGGCAGTTGGCGGCACCGCGGCGAATATCTTGTTACGTGCGTGCGCTTCCGGATGGCCGGTGCGAAAACCGATCACGACATGGATGACGGGAATGCCGGCCTCCCGGGCGGATCCGACCGCTCGCGCGAGTCGGGGCAGGTAGGTGCGGTCGGAGACGTGAGCGGTGATGGCTTTCTGTACGTCCATCACGAGCAGGGCGGATGTGGTCATGAGTCCTTCACTTTCCGTTATTTGGCGGCGATTTCAGTAGGTGCCGGTTGCTCGACGGGTGGCCGGCCGACGCGTGCCAGCGTCCGGTCCGCCGCGGTCACCACGAGGAACAGGACCGCGAGCACGAGCATGAACCAACCGAGGCCGTGCAGGCCGGCGGTGTCGGCGCGGTGTGGATAGAAGGCTCCGGCGGCGGCCGAGGCGATCATCGCGCCGAGGTAAGCGAAAGTGCGGAGCAGGCCGGCGGAGGAAGCCAGCCGGTCCGGGTCGGCTTGGTGATAGACGGCATTCTGCAGGGCAAGGCTGTTGAGGCCCTGCGGGAGGCCGAAAACAACGGCGACAATGACCAGCAGCCAGATCGGGCTGGTGGGTTGCAGCAGCAGCAACAAAACGCACGCCACGATCTGGGCAGTGGCTCCCACCAGCAGCTTGCCGCGAATTTCCGGACGCCGGCCGGTCGTCACCGAGACCAGGATCCCGGTCAGGAACAGTGGCAGCTGGGCCAGTCCGGCCTGCGACGGGCTCAGCCCGCGCCCTTCTTCCATCCATTGCGTGTAGCCAAAAAGCACCGCATAAGCCACCACGTAAGCGAGCATGCTGCGGATGTAGGTCACCAGCAGCGGCAGGTTACCGCCGAGCACTCGTACGTCCAGGAACGGGTTTTGAGTGCGCAATTCCCGGATGACCAGGCCAGCCGCCGCGGTCGCCGCGATCAGCGGCAAATACCAGTGCGCGAGTTGCGGGCTGAGCAGGAAAAGTAGCAGCGCCACCAGCATGGTCGCGAAAAGCGCCATGCCCGGCAGATCCAGCACAGCCAACGAACGTACGCTCGCGGCTCGGTCGTTCTTTGGCAGCCGAACCGCGCCGACAATCAGGCCGACGGCCGCCAGTGGGATGTTGATCGCGAGGGTGGTTCGCCAGCCGCCGAGGCCGATCAGCAGTCCGCCGAGGCTGGGGCCGATGACGGCGACGGTTTGGGTGGCGATCGCGAGCGTCGTCAGCACGCCCGCCGGACTGTCCCGGCCAGTCCGCGTCGCCTCGCTGCGAATCAGGTACATCGCGGCCGGATATCCAGCGCACGTACCAAAACCGAGCAACACCCTCGCGATCACCAGGACCGGCAGGTTCGGCGCGAACGTGCCGACCACGCCGGCGAGCCCAGTCAGTGCGGTGCCGGCGAGGAAAAGCCACCGCGGCCCGAACAGATCCACCAGCCGGCCGACCACTGGCTGCCCTATCGCGGTCGCCAGATAGAGAGACGCGACCAGCCACGCGGTTTGTGAAGGTGGAGCGCCGAAAGCGGCACCGATCGGGATCAGCGACACCGCGATGATCGAGGAATTGACCGGATTCAGCACCGAGCCCAGGATCATCGGCGCGAGTAGTCGTCGATCGAAAGTGTCGGCTTTCATTGCTGTATCAGCGTTTCCAACAGTGCGCAGGCGGTGATGATGGTCTGTCGCTCCTGCTCTGTCAGCTGGGATTGCAGCGAGCGAGCCAACCATTCCTCGCTGGCCTGTCGCCGGTCATTGATGTACGCGAGGCCGGCCTCGCTGACCGAGATGACCTGCCGCCGCCCGTCATGGGGATCTGGCTGGCGGTCGATCAGGTCGCGCTGGTCCAGCGCCGCGAGCGTCGCCGCCATCGACTGCGGGCGTACGCCCTCGGCCGCTGCCAAGGCGCTGGCCGACGCTGGGCCGGTTTTGTCCAGCCTGCTGAGCACGGCTGTCTGTGACGGCGACAGCCCCTCGGTGTCGTACATCTCCTTGAGCCGCCGCCGCAACCGGCTGAACACCACTCGCACATCGCGCGCGGCTCGTACGGCCGACGTGCCCTCGGTGATCTTGTCCATGCCCTCACCCTAGAACCTTCAGGTCAGACTGTCCAGTTCGAGCTGATCAGTTCAGCCTGTCGACTCATCAGTCAGGGTGACGAGGCGGGCCAGTGCGCGTACGACCGCGTTGATTCCCTCGGTCGGAGCTCCGCCGGGCTCGGTCAGGTAGATGTCCCGGCGGATCTCGATCATGAGCGCGGTGACAGCAGGGACTTCGCGATAGTGCTTGAGTGGGACGTACGCGCCACTGAAAGGCGTGTTCACGTCGAGGTCGCCGAGTGCGGAAAATGCTTCTGTCGCGGCAAAACGCAGCTGCCCGGGAGTGTGGAACTCGTCGACACCGAGGCAGATCGCCGGCCGGTTGCCGGTCGCGTGCAATTCGTACGGCAATGGCTCGCTGGGGTAGGAATGCACGTCGATAATGACCGCGCGGCCGGTCGCGGCTAACCGGTCGTCCACCAATTCGGTCATGGCCGCCGCGTAAGGATGGTAGTAGCGGTTGAGTAATTCCTCGATGTGGTCGGGATTTTCTGGCCGCAGGGGCTGACAGTGCGACGTGCGCAGGTAAACCGCTCCCATGCCAACCGTGCGCATTTCCTCGCGTTCGTCCGGAAACCTTTCCGGGTCGATGACCAGTCGTGACAATTCGTTGTGAAAAATCCATGGCCGGGTGTTCTTCGCCGCGCCGGACGCGATGAGCCCGGTGTGCGCGTCGGTCATCCGGTCCAGCTCGACGGCCAACGCGGTGTCGTCGAGGAGGATGTGCTTGCGGACGTACGCGGGCAGCGTCCGAGATCCATGCGGTACGTGCAGGATCACCGGGGACTGCGCCGCGCCGGGAACGATACGGAAACTCATCGCTCCATTGTCAGACCGCCTTGAACGCGCCGCCGTCGACTCTTGCCGGAGGCCGGCCGGCGGCGGCGCCGATACGCTGGGCACATGACGAAAGGGCGATGGCTGGCGCCGGTGGACCTGGCCGGGCTCGCGATCGGTGTGCTGGTGCTCTGTGCGGTGACCGCGATCGGTCAGCAGCGGCCGACCCTGCTGCCTTTGTGGCTCACTTTCTCGACGCCACCGCAAACCGCGATCACCGTCATCGTCGCCGTTCTCTGCGCCGGTGCTGTCTGGATCGCGCACCGGCATCCGTGGCCGCTCTTCCTGGTGGCGTCGGTGTTTTACGTGACTCAGTCGCTGCTGCCACCGGTGCTGGCCGCGGCTTACGTCGCCGGCAGCCGGTTGGTACGCCGGAAGCATCTCGTCTGGTTCTGTTGCGTGGCGGTCGCGCTGGTCATCGTCGTGACGTACGTGACCGGCGGCTCGGAGGTCCTGACCGCGGCCGCCAGCAACCTGGTTTTCGCCGTCCTCGGGTTCGCTGTTGGGCTGCTCGTACAGGCCCGCCGGCAGGTGGTCGAAGGCCTGCGCGAGCGGACCGAACAGCTGCAGCGGTCACACGAGATCGAGATCGAGCGGGCCCGGATCGCCGAACGAGCTCGGATCGCCCGCGAGATGCACGACGTGGTGGCGCACCAGGTTTCGCTGATGGTGCTGCACGCCGGAGGTCTCGAGATGCACCTGACAGAGCCGAAGCTGGCGGCCGAGGCGGAGCTGATCCGGACCACCGGCCGCGAGGCGCTGACCCAGCTGCGCCAGGTGCTCGGCGTGTTGCGCGAGGGCGACGCCGCGGTCGAACCGCCGCCGACGCTGGCCGACCTGGATCGCCTGGTGGAGAGGGCGGGGTTGCCCGTTACCCGCACCGTCGAGGGTGTCCCACGACCGTTGCCGGACGCGGTGGAACGCACGGCGTACCGGCTTGTCCAGGAGGCGCTGACGAACGTACACAAGCACGCCACCGGCGCGGCCGCCGAGATTTCGTTGCGCTACCTGCCATCCACGCTTGAAGTGTCGGTACGCAACGAGCCGCCGACGGCGGCCGTCCACTCGCTGCCGGGCAGCGGGCTCGGGCTGGTCGGCATCCAGGAGCGGATCGACCTGCTGCATGGCGACTTCGCCAGCCAGCGCCGCCTGGATGGCGGTTTCGTGGTGTCCGCACGCATCCCAACCTCCGGAGAGCCAGCATGATCCGCGTCCTGATCGTCGACGACGAGGCGCTCGTACGCGCGGGCCTGCGGCTCATCCTCGACCCGGCCCCGGACATCGAGGTGGTCGCGGAGGCCTCGAACGGCTCCGAAGCAAGCCAAGCGTGCCGTCGGCACCGTGTCGATGTGGTCCTTATGGACGTACGCATGCCGGTCATGGACGGCCTGACAGCGGCCGGCGAAATCGGCCGGCTGCCGGGTGCGCCGAAGGTCATCATGCTGACCACCTTCGATCTCGACGAATACGTCCATGCCGCCCTGCGCGCTGGCGCGGTTGGCTTCCTGCTGAAAGACACCCCACCGCAGGAGCTGGCCGGCGCCGTACGCACCGTCGCCGCCGGCAGTGCGATGCTCGCCCCGGCGGTGACCAAACGACTCATCGAGGAATTCGCCCGTACTCCCCAGAAATCCGCCCCGGCTCGCGCCCAGCTGGCCGCACTGACCGACCGGGAAACCACGGTCATCCGAGCGGTCGCCCGAGGGCTGTCCAATCACGAGATCGGACGCACGCTTTCGATGAGCGAGGCGACCGTGAAAACTCACGTGAGCCGCTCCCTTTCGAAGCTGGGCCTGACAAATCGCGTACAAGCCGCCATCCTGGTGCACGACGCTGGCCTGCTGGACTGAGCCCGACCACCGCAGTGTCGAGTATTTCTTGGTGATGGGTGCGGGGTTAGTCCGGTGATGACGCGATGGTGGTCGCGTAACGTATGTCCGCGCTGTTGTGTCTCTCGTTGAGAAAGGTTTCGGACATGCCCGAGCTCTACCCCGCAGGTGAGCCGTACGACCACGGAATGCTCGACGTCGGCGACGGCAACCGCGTCTACTGGGAGGTGAGCGGCAACCCGAAAGGCAAACCAGCGCTGAACGTCCACGGCGGCCCCGGAGGCGGGTTCTCGCCGACGCCGCGTCCGTCCGCGTTCGACCCGAGCCGCTACCGGATCATCCGCTTCGACCAACGCGGCTGTGGACGCAGTACGCCGCACGCGAGCGATCCGGCTACCAGCATGCGCTACAACACGACGCATCATTTGATCGCGGACATGGAGTTGCTGCGTACGCACCTGGGCATCGAACGCTGGATGCTCTTCGGTGGTTCTTGGGGACCCGCGCTGATCCTCGCCTACGCCCAGCGGTATCCGGACCGGGTGTCGGAGATCGTCCTGGTGTCCCTGACCACCGCTCGTCGCTCGGAAATCGACTGGCTGTATCGCGGCGTCGGCCGGTTTTTCCCTGAAGCCTGGGACAAATTTCGGGACGGAGTCCCCGAGGCCGAGCGCGACGGCGACCTGGTGGCGGCGTACGCGCGGCTGATGGAAAACCCCAGCGCCGACGTACGAGCGAAGGCGGCCATCGACTGGCTGACCTGGGAGGACGCCGTAGTGTCAGCGGAGCCAAGCGGATCGCTGAACGTCTACACCGGGCGGCCAGCCGCCGCCCAACTGGCCTTCGTGCGGATCTGCTCGCACTACTTCAGCAACGGCGCGTGGCTCGAAGAGGGCGCCCTGATCCGCAACGCTGACCGCCTGGCCGGCATCCCCGGCGTACTGGTCCACGGCCGGCTCGACATGGGCTGCCCCATCGGAACCGCGTGGGAACTCACCAAAAGGTGGCCGGATGCGGAGCTGATCGTCGTCGGCGACTCGGGACACACCGGCAGTGACGCCATGCGCGAGAATGTCATCAATGCGCTCAATCGATTCGCCCAGCAATAGCGCAACGGAAAGCAATCTGCGATGCTGCTCAATAAATCTCCCGATTCTACTTAATTTCGAGGAAATTTCTGCTTCACTCGGTAAATGGGACTCAGAAATCGAGTCATCGCCGGACCGGCCGGGCCGCTGGTCCGGGTCTGGGCCGCCGAGTGCGACAGCCCGACCGACTTCAGCTCTATCGCCTCGGTCAACCCGGGGATAGGTTTCGCACGTATTGGCGGCACCACGACGGTGCACCTGCGCGGCCCGGCGACAAAGGCTTCGACATTGTCGTGCCCACGTGACGCGGAATACTTCGGAGCCGATTTTCGCCTCGGGGCGTACCTGCCGCTGTTTTCTCCCGCCAGGCTGAGCAATCTCCGGGACGTGGTGCTGCCAACCCTGCCCGACGGCCGGATCCTGTTGGGCGGGCAGGCATGGGAGATGCCAACACCACAGAACGTCGATGTCTTCGTCGACCGTCTCGGGAAAGCTGGCCTACTGATACTGGATCCGCTTATCGAGGATCTGCGGTACGGCGACGCGGCCCGCACCATGCCGGAACGAACCGCACAAAGCCGGTTCGCGCGGGCTGTCGGCCTGTCGCGTCGCAAGCTGCAGGTGATCGAGCGAGCGCGACACGCAGCCCGCCTGTTGCGCGCGGGTACGCCCATCGTGGACGTGGTTTTCGGTACTGGGTATCACGATCAACCGCACCTGACCCGATCCCTACGACAGCTGATCGGCCACACACCGGCGGAGGTGCTGCGAGGAGGCGTGTTCCTGGACTTATGACCTGCGTTTCGGTACAAGACCAGTCCTCGCGTAAGCCGATACGGTCCTGGCCATGGGGCTTGTTGAATAGAAAGGCGGAGCGACCTCGTGCGTCAGATCATCAATTCCACCTATGTCACCCTCGACGGTGTCATCCAAAACCCGCAGAACTGGCCATCGCCCGGCGGCTTCAGCGACCAAGGCAATCAGGTGCAGACAAAGCTGCTGGAGCGATGCGACGCGGTGTTGATGGGCCGGCACACGTACGACCTGTTCGCCCCGGTGTGGTCAGCCCGCTCCGGCGACCCGCTCAGCGAGCGTATGAACGCACTCCCCAAATACGTTGTCTCGGCGACCCTTACCGATCCGCAATGGCACAACACGACCGTCATCGACCATGACCCGATCGAGACCATCCGCGAACTCAAGCAGCAATCCGGCAACGACATCGTGCAGTACGGTTTTGGCGCCCTGTCCCACGCACTTATGGCCGCGGGACTACTCGACGAGCTGCGGCTATGGATGCACCCGATCTTCGTCGGCACCGGGACGGCCGGCGACCTGCTCTATCGTCCTGGTTCGTCCGGCAGCTTCGAACTCATCGACTCGACCAGCCTCGACAGCGGCGTCGTGATCCTCAGCTACCGAAGCCCGGCAGCCTGAACAGGACGCAAGATCCGGTCAGAGTCTCGTACGGACACCGAGCAGGCGCGCCAGAACTCGCCGTCGAAGGCGAGTACGTCATCGGCGTGTGCCGTGACAGTCCCGCTGAACGGATGACCGAAGGGCAACGGGAAAGTCCAGCCCGCGCCGGTCACCGCCGACCGCGGTCCACCGACCGGAGCCTTCCATTCGTCGACCGGTGAGCCGTCCTGCCAGCTCACCGCTCGTACGTTCGCGCCGGACAGGTCCAGCTCCAAGTCGTCGGGCCCAAGTCGTACGAGGGCCAATTCACCATCGTGCTGGCGGAGGGTGATCGCGGCGGAAGGGCTAGCGGTGAGGGTTCCGAGCAGCTCATGCAGGAGAGTGGCCAGCGCGTCCCAGGGGGCTGGTGGTCCTTGATCGTCGCCCCATTCCGACGAGCGCGCACCGATCGTGACCCGGTCCTTGGCGGCGCCTCTGGGCGGTGTCAGTGACACCGGTTCGGCGTGCCCGCAGGCGTCCACGGCGGCTCGTACGGCCGAGTGTTGCGGCTCGTCGAGACGGCCTGCGAATCTCCCGACCGGGCTCGGTGGCCGGGAGGCCCGGTCGATGGTCCGCCACAGCCGGTACGTGCCGTCGGCGTGCACCTCCAGTGCCTCGGCGTCCGGCGGTGGCGTGCCGCCGGACTGGCGGTAGGTGAGCAGCGGCATCAGTGGTCCATCGAAGGCGCCCACGTGCCGCCGAGTGCTTGCTGGACACAAGCGGCGAAGGCTCGTACGTGCCGGGGCTCGACCGGGTGCGAATGGTCGGACATATCGCCCATGATCGAGGTGGTGGTGTACTGGAACGATCCGACGAGCTGCTCACGCCAGTCGGAGATATCCTTGTCGTCCGAGTCGACCTGGGCCATGACGTCCGCGCTGAGTTCGACCGAGAAGAGGCTCTGATACTGCTTCGCGACCTGGTGGGTGAGGGCGTTCTCGGCCCGCTGGTAGTCCGGCACGATGTTGTTCGCGGCCAGCACGGCATTCACCATGCCCATTCGCCGGTGCTCCGCGGTCTTGTGTTTCTCGAAGAAACTTTCCTTGGCGTGCAAGGCTTCTCGCAGGCCACGAGCGGCCGCCTGGGCCTGCTCGACCGGGGCCGCGGTGGCCGGCGCGGGGGCATCGGTGACCCGTTGGAAATCCGCCGCGTCCCGCTCGTACTCGTCCTCCAGGCCGATCAGGTGGCCGAACTCGTGCGGCACCGACTGGGCCGCCCGGCTGTCGCCGACGTAGTAATGCCCGGCGTTGGCGCGGCCCTCGCCGTTGGTCACCTGGATGACGTGGCCGGCGCCCTCGTACGGGTTGAAGACGATTTGCTTCTTCTGTGTCGGGTCGGCCTGGTTGACCGCGCTGTAGTGGTTCCACGTCGAGCGGATGTAGCCGAACCAGGCACCCGACGGCACGGTGACGCCGGCGTCCGGTTTGAACTGCATCCCGACGTTGACGACGATCGAATCTGGAGTGATCTGCCAGCTGTACGCGCCGCGAATGCCGAAGGTGTTGCCGCCGACCTGCTCACCCTGGCTGACCTTGACGCTCTTGCCGGCCACGCCGTCGAGCACCCGGATCAGCCGGGCCGACGATGCGCTGTGCGCGGCCTGCCGGAGCTTTTCCCGGTCGCCCGGCTTCAGTTTGCTCACGGTGGCGACAACCGCGGTGTCGTCGAGGCCGGTGAGGAATCCGATGCCCTTCGACCAGTCGCCGGCGCTGACGTTCTTCTGGAACTCGGTGTCGTCCACGGTGCCGGTCGGGTCGCGCTGAACGCTGCGGTTTTCCCGTATCAACTGGACAACGGCCGCGTTGCCAGCCGACCGCTGCAGGCCGACCACCTGGTCGGTGAGCCCACCGCTGCGAGAGCGGGCCGGTGCTGCGCGGTGTCCGCCACCCGGCTCCAAGGCGCGCTCGTCCGGAATGCGCACCGTTGAACCTCCGCCGCCGGGGACCTGTGCTGCCCAGGCTATCGCCGCGCCGGAGATCGCGAAGTGCCTGGAAGACCAGCCTTTAGGGCAGCCGCTGACAGGGGTGGCCTTATGAACGGCTGAAAGTGCAGGCGTACGCCCGAAGGCCGCCATTACGCTGCCCCGCATGTCCACGAACGAGCAGACCCCGAGGGTCATTTTTGCAAGCCATGGGCAGCAGGCGGTGGCGGTGTCGCAGGACCTTCGTACGGTCGTGACGACCGACGACAACCTGGTCGCCGTCTATGACGCTTCGACCGGCGCGCTGCGGCACAGTTTCGAGACCGAGTTTCCAGAAGACATCAACAAAGTGCTCATTCATCCGGACGGGCGCCGGTTGCTGACCGGGCGCGGATACGACGGCGCGGTCGTGCGCATCCACGACCTGGAAAGCGGCACCGAGCTGGACCACTTCGGCATCAACGACGACACTCTGGGTTTCTTTCTGTTGCCGGATAGTCGTCGTGTGCTCACCGGCTATTGTCAGCTCGATATGTGGGACCTTGACAACGGATTGCTGGGGCCGTTGTGGACTCAAGACGACTGCGCGAGTTGCCTGGAGCCGATGCTGCACCCGAACGGCGAGTGGATCATCAACCGGGACGACGATCGGATCGCCTATTTCTCGGTGGCTGATGGATCGCTCGTACGGGAGCTCAAGGTTGCCCACGACGACCCGGGCATGCTGGAGGAGGTCGATCACGGCGCGTTGTTGCTTCCGGATGCTCGGCGGGCCGTTTTCGCGGTGGGCAATGGAGTGCCGGTTCTAGAGGTTTTCGATATCGAGACTGGAGAGCGGTTCTCGCCGTTGGAAGGTCATGCCGGTCAGGTGCAGGCTTTGGCTTTGTCGCCCGATGGTGACAGGTTCGCTTCGGTGGCTGACGACGGTTTCGTACGAGTGTGGGACAGCATTTCGCTGGAATGCGTCTGGACGGCAAAAGCCCATGAAGGCAAGGCCGCTGATGTGACGTTCTGCGGTAACGAGGCGGTCATCACCGTCGGCGCGGACGGCGATGGCCGGCTGTGGGACGTGGTCTAGGTGTCGAGCCCGAGGGTCACTTTTGAGGGACATGGGCGACAGGCGGTCGCGGTGTCGCCGGATCTTCGTACGGTCGTCACGACTGATTACAGTTTGTTCGCCGTCTATGATGTTGCGACTGGGGAGTTGCTGCGCAGTTTCGAGACTGAATACACCGAAGACTGCAACCAGTTACTCATTCATCCGGACGGTCGACGGTTGCTGAGCGGGAATGGTTCTTTTGGCGCGGTCGTACGGGTGCACGATCTGGAAAGCGGCGTCGAGGAGGCCGCTTTCGGAATCTCCGATGACACCCTGTATTTCCTTCTGCTGCCGGATAATCGCCGCATCCTCACCGCGTACCTTCAGCTCGACCTGTGGGATCTCGACGGTGAGCTGACGGAGCCGTTGTGGACCCAGGACAAAGAACCGGGTGGGTCGCCGTCCGTGCTGCATCCCAACGGGGAGTGGATCATTAGCCGCTGTGGGGAGCGGCTGATGTATTTCTCGGTTGCCGATGGATCGCTCGTACGCGAAATCAAACTCGCTCACGATGACCCGGAAATGCTGGCGGAAGCCGATAGTGCTGGTTTGATTCTCCCGGACGGTCGGCGGGTCATTTTCGCGATAGACAATGGAATTACGGCGATGGACGTCTTCGACACGGAAACCGGTGAGCGGCTCCCGCCGCTGCAAGGCCACACCGGCCAGGTGCTGGGGCTGGCTTTGTCGCCCAGTGGTGACAGGTTTGCCTCGGTGGCCGCCGATGGTTTCGTACGGGTGTGGGACAGCACTTCGCTGGAATGCATCTGGACAGTAAAAGCCCATGAAGGTAAAGCGGCTGACGTGACATTCTGCGGTGACAACGCGGTCATCACCGTCGGCGCGGACGGCGATGGCCGGCTCTGGGACCTCGACTAACGTTCACATCCAGCCGCGAGACCGGCGCACGTAGACGATTTTCACGGCCTGCACGGTGAGGACGTACGAGAGCAGAATGAGCGGCAGCCAGCCGAAATACGCGGTTGGTAGGGCGCCCATGTGCAGCGCGCCGGCCAGCGGGGACAGCGGGATGAGCAGGCCGGTCAGCAGCACGATGGACGCGGCCGCCAGCACCGGGCCGGACGGGCGGTGGGCACGCAGGTTGGTCGCGCGGGTACGCAGAACGAGGACGACCAGCACCTGCGACGCGAGGCTTTCCAGGAACCACCCCGCCTGGAAAGCCGGCGTAGTGGTGCCGAGCACCCACGCCAACACCCCGAAGGTCGCCACGTCGAACAGCGAGCTAACCGGCCCGAACACCAGCATGAAACGGGCCAGTCCGGCGGCGTCCCACCGCCGCGGCGCGCGCAGGTAGCTCTCGTCGACGCGGTCCCACGGCAGTGCCAGTTGCGCCGTGTCGTAGAGCAGGTTCTGCACCACGAGCTGAATGGGCAACATGGGCAGGAAAGGCAGAAAGACACTGGCAACCAGCAGGCTCAGCACGTTCCCGAAGTTGGAGCTGGCGGTCGCGTGGACGTATTTGAGCGTGTTGCCGAGCGTACGGCGGCCTTCGGTGACACCGGCGGCGAGGACGCTCAGGTCGCGCTGGGCGAGGATCACGTCGGCGGCATCCTTGGCCGCGTCGGTCGCGGTGGTCACCGAGATGCCGACATCGGCCGTACGCAGGGCAGCGGTGTCGTTGACGCCGTCGCCGATGAACCCCACGGTGTGGCTGGCTTCGCGCAGAGCGGCGACGACCCGCGCTTTTTGGGGCGGGGTAAGGCGAGCGAAGACGCTGGCGCCGGTCACCAGCGCCGGCAGCTCGGCGTCGGTGGTTGCCTCGACCCGGTCTCCGAGCACCACCTCACCGGGATCCAGGCCGACCTGCTCGCAGACCTGGGCGGCCGCGTACGGGTTGTCGCCGGTGAGCATCTTGACCGCGACGCCGTGCTCCCGGAGGGTGGCCACCGCGGCCGCGGCGCCGGGTGCGATCGGGTCGACGAACCCGAGGAAGCCGCGCAGCGTCAGGTCGCGTTCGTCGCGGGCGGTGTAGTGCTCGAGTCGCGCCGGGACGTGCCCAGTGGCGATAGCCAGCAGTCGTACGCTGCGCTTCTCGAATCCGGTGGCCAGTTCAGTGAGCGCGTGTCGGCGCTCGTCGGTCAGATTGCCGTTCGGCTCGGCCGTACAACGAGCCAGCACCTCGTCCGGAGCGCCTTTGGTGATGAGCAGGTGCTCATCGCGACTTCGCTGGACAACGATGGTCGAGCGGCGTCGGACGTGGTCGAAGGGCACTTCGTCGACCTTGCGGTAGAGCGCGTCGGGGACCGCCCCGGACCGGGCCGCGATCGCCTCGTCCAGCCGGTTGTCCGCGACATCCTGGAAATGGCAGGCCAGCCCGGCGTAGTCGACGACCTCCTCATCGGCCTGCCCGGCGGTGTCGAAGCCTTGGACGTACGCGATGCGGTCCTCGGTCAGCGTGCCCGTCTTGTCCACGCACAGCACGTCCATTGCGCCGAGGTCCTGGATCGCACCGAGCCGCTTCACGATCACCTGCCGATGCGCCAGCAACACCGCGCCACGGGCCAGGTTGCTGGTGACGATCACCGGCAGCATCTCCGGGGTCAGCCCGACCGCGACCGCCACCGCGAACAGCAGCGCCTGCGCCCAGTTCGCCGTCACGATCCCGTTCACCACCAGCACAAACGGCGCCAGTACGAACATGAATCTGAGCAGCGTCCAGCCGACCGCTCGGACGCCCCGGTCGAAACTCGACTCGCGGGCGGTGCTCCGGGGCGTACGCGCCATCGCACCGAACCGGGTGCGCGGCCCGGTCGCGATCACCAGCCCGGTGCCGGTGCCGCCGACCACCGACGTGCCGGCGAAGCAGACCGACGACGTGTCGTCTGGGGCGTCCTTATGGACCGGAAGCGTCTCGCCGGACAGGGCCGACTGGTCCACCAGCAGGTTCGTCGCCGACAGCAGCCGTACGTCCGCTGGTACGAGATCGCCAGGCATCAGCTTGACGACATCTCCGGGAACCACGTCGTCGAACGGCACCTCCCGGTCCATCGGACGGGCGTCGGCAGTGGCCCGCCGGCGTACCGTCGCGGTCGTGGTCACGCTGTCCTTCAGGCCCCGCACCGCACGCTCCGACCGGGCCTGTTGCCACCACCGCAGCGCCACGCTCAGCGACACCATCACCGCGACCGTGATCGCACCACGCAGGTCGCCCAGCAGCGCGAACACCGCCCCGAGGCCAGCTAGCAGCCCAACGAACGGGCTGGCCAGCGCTGAGCGGGCACGCATGGGGACCGAAGGTGCCAGGTCCGCGTCGAGGGTGTTCTCGCCGTACGCGTGCAGTCGCTCGGTGGCCTCGGTCTCGGTCAGGCCCCGGAGCGAGCTGGCGGAGTGGCCGAAGAGCGGTACAACGCGGGTCACGGCATGGTCCTCACGGTGAAGAGCCTACGGACCCGTTCGCACCGTGACAGTTAGACACTTGCGCAAGCGTTGCCGCTGCTTCACTCTTGTCGTACGAACCGCAGAAAGGACGGCTGTGCCCGCACCCACCGGCGACCATCCACCCCTGCCCGCCGACACCCTGCAGGATGCGGCGGCCATCTTCGGCATGCTCGCGGCCACTGCCCGGACGCACATCATCTGGCTTCTCGCCGACGGCGAGAAGGACGTTGGTACGCTTGCCGCCGAGATCGGCCAGACGGTCGCCACCACCAGCCAACACCTGGCCAAACTCAAGCTCGCCGGCCTGGTCGGGGCCCGCCGAAATGGCCGTCACCAGCATTACTTCGTCGACAACCCGCATCTGGTCGATATCGTGGAACGCGCGGTCGCGAGCCAGTCCGCCACTCCGGTGAAACGTCGCCGATCCGCTGTCTGAGCTGTCCCGAAGGTGAGTGCGCGTGCTGGATAACCTGGACCTGACGAAGATCATCCTGCTGCTGGTGGTGGCGATGCTGGTGGTCGGCCCGCAGCGGTTGCCGGGGCTGATCCAGAGCGCGGCGCGGATGCTGCGCACCATGCGTGAGATGGCTCAGGGCGCGACCCAGCAGCTGCAGAACGAGCTGGGCACGGACCTGGACGTGAGCGACCTGAATCCGCGCACGTTCGTCCGCAAACACCTGCTGTCCGATGTCGACCAACAGGCTTTGCTGGGGCCGTTGAAGGACGCTTTCAGCGAGGTCAACGAGGCAACGGCGACGGTCAGTGCCGAGCTGGACCTGACCAAGACCCTGCCGCCCACGAAGACTGTGCCGCTTACGAAGACTGTGCCGCTCACGAAGGCGGCCATTGACCCGGAAAGCACCTGACAAGTCCCAAGCCGGGTTCAGGTAATAGTCAAACACTTGCGCAATCAACGTGGCATGAGTCAGGCTGCCTGAAGTGATTCGGTTCCTGAGCCCGTGGTGGCTGCTCCTGGTCCTGCCGGTTCTCGCGACGGCCGGTGCGTACGTGTGGACGCAGCTGCGGGGCAAGGTGGCCGGGGTGCGGTTCAGCAACGTGGACCTGCTGACCAGACTGGTGCCCAAGACACCTGGCTGGCGGCGCCACCTGACGGCGACCGCGTTTTTGTTGGTGTTGCTGGCGATGGCCACCGGGATGGCGAAGCCGTCGGTGGACGTGAAGGTGCCGTTGGAGCGGGCCACGATCATGCTGGCGATTGACGTTTCGCTGTCGATGAAGGCAACCGACGTCACCCCGAACCGGATCGTCGCGGCCCAGCAGGCGGCGAAACTGTTCGTGAAGGAGCTGCCGGCCAACTACAACCTCGGGCTGGTCGCGTTCGCGAAGACCGCCGAGGTGAAGGTGTCGCCGGGAAAGGACCGCGGTGTGGTGCTCGCCGCGATCGACGCGCTGCAGCTGCAGGAGTCAACGGCCATCGGCGAGGCGATTTTCACGTGTCTGGACGCGATAGCGAGTGTCCCGGCCGACGGCGCCTCGGGGGCGCCGCCGGCTCGGATCGTGTTGATGTCGGACGGATACACCACCTACGGACGGCCGAACGCCCAAGCCGCGGCGGCCGCGAAGAAAGCCCGCGTGCCCGTGTCGACGATCGCTTTCGGCACTCTGGACGGCACAGTTGAGCTCTCCGGGCAGCAAGTCTCGGTGCCGGTCGACCGCGACGCGTTGCAGAAGGTCGCTACCCAAACCGATGGCCGCTATTACGAGGCCGCCAGCAGCGACGCCTTGAAAAGCGCCTACGCCGATCTGGGCAGCTCGGTCGGCTACCACACCGAATCCCAGGAAGTCACCCAGTGGTACGCAGGTTTGGCTCTGTTGTGTGGATTCGCGGCCGCCGCGATGAGCCTGATGTGGGCGCCGCGGCTGCCGTAGGGTCATCCGATGGCGAGCTGCACGATGCGTACGACCACCAGTGCCACCGCGATCAGGAGATAGCCGCGCAGCACCGCGAGACCGAGCCGCCGCCCGGTCGAGGGCTCCGGGCGATCCAGCTGTGCCAGCGGCGGCATCCGCCAGGTGCTCCGGCTCGTACGATCGATCGCCGCACGAGCGCGCCGGCGAAACAGCGACACCGCACCAATCGCCAATCCCGCCAACGAGCCACCGATCAGAATGCCCAGGATCTGGCCGCTGGTGATGGACGGAAAGAGCACGCTCGCGGTTAGTACGACCGAAAGCATCACCAAGACCGCGATCACCAAAGTGGTGAAAATATTCAGCTTGCGGCCGTTCACCCAAGGCCCCAGGACGGCTTTGTCGTTGCACAGCAGCAGAAGGAACACCGACGCGGACGGCAGCAGCACCCCGGCCAGTGTTTGCACGCCCTCGGTCAGCAGTCCCAGCGGGCTGCCCGGAATCACCACGATCGCCGCCGCGATCGCCATCAGCAGCCCGAAAACCGCGTAGAAGCCCTTGGCCTCGGTCGGCCGGCGATGCAGGGAGTGTTTCATGCCGGTCACGTCCGCCACCGCGTAAGAGGTCGAAAGACCGACCGCGGCGGCACCGATAATCGAGGCGTCGATCAGGGCGATCGCGAACAGCACTCCGGCCGTACGGGAGACGTAATGTCCGAGTCCGGTCGCGACCGCGCCGGCGTCGGTGAAGTTCCCGAATTCCCGGTGACCGGCGAAAACCGCCGCGCTGAACGCCATCATCGCGACCCCGCCAACGATCACCACGACGATGCCGATCCACAGGTCGGCCTTCTCGTACCGGATGAACCGCGGCGTGATCCGCTTGTCGATCACGTACGACTGCTGGAAAAACAGCTGCCAGGGCGCCACGGTCGTACCGACGATGGCGATGATCAGCAGCATCACCGTGGACAGTTCGGCGCCACCGGGCAGTCCGGGCAGCACGAAGTCGCGGGCGATCTGGCCGACCGGCGGGTGCGCCATCAGCACAATCGGCACCAGCAACAGGCTGCCGGCCACCAGCACCAGGCAAGCTCGTTCGAACCGGCGGAACGAGCCGGTGCTGACCGCGGCCATGATCACCAGTGCCGCGACAATCACTCCCGGCACGGTCGGGATTCCCAGGTATGACAAGCCAAGGCTGATGCCGATGAATTCGGTGACGATGGTCAACGCGTTCAGCGCAAAGAGGTCGATCACGCTGAACGCGCCCCAGAACTTCCCGAACCGCTCCAAAATCAGCCGCGCGTGCCCCACCCCGGTGACCGCGCCGAGTCGCAGCACCATTTCCTGGTTGACGTACAAAACCGGGATCAGCAACAGCAAAGTCCACAACAGTCGGGTGCCGTAGTTCTGGCCGGCCTGCGTGTACGTGCCGAACGCGCCGGCATCGTTGTCGCCGACCATCACGATCAGCCCGGGGCCGACGATCGCTATCAGCGTCTTGAATTTCGCCGCGATCGTACGACGAGGTGCGTCGTCGTCCTGCCGGATGGTGCCGAACGCGCCGCGAATATCGCCGGTGTGCGCGGTGTCCAGCACCGCAGGTGCGGTTTTGGTCAAAGCCGTCTTGGTCAAAGTGGTGTTGGACATGGCGAAACCTGCCTCACGGCATGGCGATGCGACCCTCGCCCAGTGATGGGCGCGGGTTAGCAACGCAAAAGGAAAAGTTCAGATCAGCAAGGGAAAAGACGCGATGGCAGGGCCGTACTATGTCCGTCGTCGGAACTCACGTCGACCCACCTCCTCGCGCTCGCGTCCTGCTACGAAAACCGCATGGCCGCAGATGCCGCCGGGCCCAAGAGTGCACCCCAGTGACCCCAACTGTCAACTACTTGCGCAAGTGAGCCACCCCACCTGGGGAGGCGCTGTTTGGCCCGGTGTCTGTTGGGTGACCGGCTCACGCCTGTGGCCGGTGTGATGGATGGGGCGTCTTTTCTCTTGATCATGGGATAATCCCGCACTTTGAACGCGCGCGCTCTATGTTTCGTTGGGGTTATTGTGAAAGTATGCAATTCCTGATCACCCGTACGCGACCAAAATGTCGGTGCCGGCGGTAGAATTAATGTCATGGCCGCCGGCGATGACCTCACTGCTCCAGAGCTCTGGAGGTGTGACCCGGACGAGCTCGGTGAGCTGCTACAGGAGAAAGAAAAAGCGGTCCGGCTACTGCAGGTCGAAGTGCTGGACATTGTCGCGGCGATCCACCGGGGAAACGTCGGCAAGACGCTCGGGCACCGCAACACCCTGGGGATGCTGCAGGATCTCCTTCGACTGTCCCCCACGGAGGCGTCCCGGCGTTACAAACGGGCCCTGAACCTGTGCCCCAGCCAAGCCCTGACCGGTGAAACCCTCGCGCCCACACTCAGCATAGCGAGTGAGGCGATGCGTCGCGGTGAGCTCGCCGATTCACAGATGGACACGATTGTTGGGGTTGTTAACAGGCTCCCGGCTAGGGTGACCATCAAGGATCGCGAGGAAGCCGAAGCGTCGCTGGTGGAGTACGCGAAACGGTACACCGCACCAGGCCTGGCCAAAGTCGGGCGACGCATCCATGACCACCTGGACCCTGACGGACCCGCGCCCTCTGAACACGAAAACGAGAAACCACGCCGCGAACTGTCCTTGCACACCGGGACAGATGGACGGCTGAACTTCAGTGGCTCGTTCGACGGTGAAACCGGCACTTTGTTCAGTGAGATTCTGAGCCCACTGGCCAAACCCCGCCCCGCTGAGAATGGCACCCCTGATCAGCGGTCAGTGTCCGAGCGCAACGGGGACGCGTTAGCGGAAGCGTTGAATCTGATCGCGGACTCCGGGAAACTCCCGATTCAGGGTGCCGAGCGGCCGCATCTCACCATCACCATGAGCTGGGACATGCTGCGGGAACGGCTCGGAGTCGCCTACCCACACAGCGGCGCACCCATCTCCCCAGAAGGCGTCCGCCGGCTCGCGTGTGACGCGGACATCATCCCGATCGTGCTGGGCAGCGACAGCGTACCGCTGGATGTCGGACGCAACGAACGACTCATCACACCAGCCCTACGCAAAGCACTCATAGCACGAGACAAAGGCTGCGCCAGATGCGGCCGACCACCCCGCTGGACGAGGGGGCACCACGTGCAGCACTGGGCTGATGGTGGGGCTACTTGCCTTGAAAATTGCGTGCTCCTGTGCGACCGGTGCCATCGTTTAGTGCACCACGGTGGTTGGGATGTACGCATTGTTGACGGAATTGTTGAATTCCTGCCGCCAGCGTACGTTGACCGCGAACGAAGACCCATCCGCGGCATCAACCAACTCGCCGCATAGAAAATATCCACCTGGCCGCCGGGCAGCACCACACCCGGCGGCCCGCAACCCTGCCCTCGTGCGCAAGATCCTGCGAGGCAGGGGATCACCTGGCCGCGAAAGGACGTCGCCCTGGTAGCGAAGGCGGATGAGTGCGCTGGGCTTGATCCTGGCGCGGCTGGGGTCGTTGACACGGATTTCGGTGGGTTGCGGCCGCTGGCGATGAGGGTGAAGTAGCGTTTGAAGATGCCCATCTCGTGGGTGCGGAGGCGGCTGTCCGGGTCAGTCGGTGTCGAAGTGGCCGGCGTACTGGGGGAGCACCGCGCGGAGGTGATCGACTTTCAGGTTTCGCGGGAACTTTATGTACGGGCCGGGAGGATAGAGGACGTAGTCACCGTCCTCGCGGCGCTTGACGTGATTTTCTTGGAGCCAGGCATTCTTGGGTTTGTCTGCTGGTTGAAACCGGGCAACCAGCGCGGCACTGTCGCCAGTGCCGTCCACCGCGATATGTTCGAGCGCGTCCCAGCGGACCGTGAAGGTCCGAGCCACCGTGACGACGGGCTTGCCGTCGTCAGAGCTAACTGTTCGGTAAGTGACAGTCAGTTTCTCGGCGTCCAGAGTGATCGCGTCCGGTCTGCTCCACAGCGGCATGAACCAGCCGCCCACTGCGCCGAGAACGAACCCGGACCCATAACCGACTATCATTCTGAGGAATCCTCGACCGACCAGGGCCCACCAATCCGTGAATGGATGAGGGCCACCGAAGAACAGGATGGCTATCCCGACCCCGAGCCAGGTCGTGAACTTGGCCATCTCCTCGGAATTGGTTGTGACCATGTCCTGCCTGGTGTTTGTGACCGTTATTGGGCTGGCGGGGAGTCGAGCTGGCTTGCGCCGGGTGATAGTGGGGGCACTCGGTGGTACGACGGTGGCGAGATTGTCCCGAATGGCAAGCAAAGCGGTGCGGACGCCCTTCGCGGTGCCGGGCCGGTCGCCGGCTTCCTTGGCCAGCAGGCACTGGACGAGGTCGGCGAGTTCGGTGGGTACGCCGGAAAGTCGGGGTGGTGGGCTGTCCAGATGTTGGTGGGCGAAAGCGGGATAGGACGGGCCGGCGAAAGGCGGCTCGCCGGCTAGCAACAAATGCAGGGTGGCGCCGAAGGCGTAGAGATCGGTGCGCTGGTGCACCGGGTCTCCGCGCCATTGTTCGGGAGCCATGAAGGGCGCGGTGCCGACGGTGTGGCCGGTTTTGGTGAAACGTGCGGACGCCTCGGCATACTGCGCTATTCCGAAGTCGCAGATTTTGACGTCACCGCCCGACAGCGAGATCAGGTTTTCCGGTTTGACGTCGCGGTGGACGACCCCGCGGTCGTGCGCGTACGCCAATGCCTCGGCGGCCTGCGCCATCAACTCCAGTGCCAGCTCGACCGGCAGGGCGCCACCCTTTTCGGTACGTAGGGCGGCGAAGGTGCGGCCGGTGAGCAGTTCCATCACGAAGTACGGGTGGCCGTCGTGGTCGCCGATGTCATGGACGACGGTGATTCCCGGGTGCTGGAGAGCGGCGGCCGTACGCGCCTCCTGTCGCAGCCGGGCCGTCAGCTCCGGATCGTCGTCCAGCGCGGTCAGCAGGATTTTGGCCGCTACCGGTCGATCCAGGTCCTGGTCGTGGGCGGCCCACACCTCACCCATGCCACCGCGGCCGAGCCGCCGGTCCAGTCGGTAGCGACCGCCCAACACGTCCCCAGCCCGCATCGTCAGCTCCCGAAGTATCGGGGGAGGGCGTCGCGGAGCCGCCCGACGTCCACTTTCTCCAGGTCACGGTCAGTCGGGCCGTAAATGGCGTAGCTGCCATCCTCGCGGCGTTGGAGGCCGTGTTCCACGGCCCAGGCCAGGGGTGGCTCGTTGGCTGGCCGGAAGCGGCCGACGAGTGTGGTGGTGTGTGTCTTTCCTTCGATGGCAAGGTGTTCCAGTGCGTCCCAGCGGACCGAGAAAGTACGCGGGGAAATCTCCACGACCTTGCCGTTCACCTTTCGTCTTACCCGCTGGGTGACGGTCAGCTGGTCGTTGTCCAACGTGACCGTATCAGTTTCTCCCATAGAACCTGACAACAAGCCGGCGAGCGTGCCGACAACGCACCCTGCGACGACGCCAATCAGCACTCCGGTCAGCAACATGACTGGCCATGGACCAAAGGCCAGCCACGAGTCACTGGGTGCCAGGAATGGCAGAGACACGCAGAGCACCACCACGAACAGCATAAAAGCGCGGATGCCGGACCGAATTCCCGCTCGTAGCATGGCGGCCCTGGTGTTGGTGAGTGTCGTCTGACCGGCGGATGGTCGGTCGGACCGGCGCTTGTGAACGGTCGGAGCCTGCGGGCCTACGGCCCCAGCGAAATTGTCCCGGATGGCGCGCAGGGTCTCGGCGACCTCACTCGCGCTGGCGGGCCGGTCGGCGGCCTTCTTGGCCAGCAGGCGATCCACCAGGTCGGCGAGGTTGGCGGGCACACCAGACAGTCGCGGCGGTGGGATTTCCAGGTGTTGGTGGGCGAAAGCCGGGAATGACGGACCGGCGAACGGTGTTTCGGCGGCCACCAGCAAATACAAGGTGACGCCGAACGCGTAGAGGTCGGTACGGGCGTCGACCGGATCGGCGCGCCACTGTTCGGGAGCCATAAATGGTGCGGTGCCCACTGTGTGGCCGGTCTTGGTGAAGCGGGCCGAAGCCTGCGCGTAGTGCGCTATTCCGAAGTCGCAGATTTTCACCCCGCCGGAATCCGAGATCAGGTTCTCCGGTTTGATGTCGCGGTGCACCACCCCGCGGTTGTGCGCGTACGCCAGCCCGTCAGCGACCTGCGCCATCAAGGCCAATGCCCGCTCGATCGGCAGGGTACCGCCGTTTTCGCTGCGTAGAGCGGCGAAAGTGCGACCGGTCAGCAACTCCATCACGAAATACGGGTGGCCGTCGTGGTCGCCGACATCGTGCACGACGGTGATGGCCGGGTGCCGCAGGGCGGCGGCCGTACGCGCCTCCTGCCGCAGTCGGGCGGCTAGCTCCGGATCGTCGTCCAACACCGCCAACAGGATTTTGACCGCGACCGGCCGGTCCAGCAGCTCGTCGTGGCTGGCCCACACCTCGCCCATGCCGCCTCGACCGAGCCGGCTGGCCAGCCGATACCGTCCGCCTACCACCAGCCCGGGCTCCACCGCGGTGCCACCTTCCCCGTGCCGCTGATTTGTGGAAACTTTAGTCGGCATCCGCCACTGAGTGACCGAACCGTTACCGGGGGCATAGCGAACGTCACAACGGGCCGCCGTACGGTCTGTCGGGTCAGCGCCGGAGGGATCCGCAGGTCAGCCGCAGGTGGCCACTCGCTCTTGTACGTTTTCCACAAACGTGGGCTGGTGGCATGCTCCCCTTACGACATTCCCCTACCAGCCGGAAGAGGGAAGTGTGTACGCGCAGAGGTCCGCATGAGCGGCCTGTCGTTTGTGTGTCGGCTACAAGAAGGGGCTTGCTAGGTGTTCAGTCGGGTCGCCATCGTCAACCGAGGTGAGGCCGCGATGCGGCTCATCCACGCCGTCCGGGATCTCACTGCCGAGACCGGGACCCCGATCGAGACGGTCGCGCTGTACACCGACGTGGACCGCACGGCCACGTTCGTCCGCGAGGCCGACATCGCGTACGACCTCGGCCCGGCCTCGGCGCGGCCCTACCTCGACCTCGCGGTCCTGGAGCGAGCCCTGGTCGAGACCGGCGCGGATGCCGCCTGGGTGGGCTGGGGTTTCGTCGCCGAGGACCCGGCTTTCGCGCAGCTGTGCGACAAGATCGGCGTCACGTTCGTCGGCCCGAGTGCGGACGCGATGCGCAAGCTCGGCGACAAGATCGGCGCGAAGCTGCTCGCCGAAGAGGTCGGTGTGCCGGTGGCGCCGTGGAGCCGCGGCGCGGTCGAGGACCTGGCCGCGGCCGTACGGGCGGCCGGCGAGATCGGCTATCCGCTGATGCTCAAGGCGACCGCGGGCGGCGGCGGGCGCGGCATCCGGGTCATCACGAACGAGGTCGAGCTGGTCGACGCGTACGAGCGCACCAGCCAGGAGGCCGCCCGGGCGTTCGGCAGCGGGGTGGTGTTCCTGGAGCGGCTGGTCACCGGCGCCCGGCACGTCGAGGTGCAGGTGATCGCGGACGGCCAGGGCACCGCGTGGGCGCTGGGCGTCCGCGACTGCTCGGTGCAGCGGCGCAACCAGAAGGTGATCGAGGAGTCGTCGTCGCCGGTGCTCAGCCCCACCCAGACGCTGGAACTGAAGACCTCCGCGGAGCGTCTGGCGGTCGCGGTCGGCTATTCGGGCGCGGCCACCGTCGAGTTCCTCTACCACCCCGGCGACAAGCTGTTCGCCTTCCTGGAGGTCAACACCCGGCTCCAGGTCGAGCACCCGATCACCGAATCGACAACCGGCGTTGACCTGGTCAAACTCCAGTTGCACGTGGCGTCCGGCGGGCGGCTGACCGGCGCGCAGCCAGCCGAACGCGGGCATGCCATCGAGGCCCGGCTGAACGCCGAGGACCCGGACCGCGACTTCGCGCCGTCACCCGGCCGGATCGCCCGGCTCGACCTGCCGGCCGGGCCGGGCATCCGGGTCGACACCGGGGTCAGCGAGGGCGACACCATCCCGGCCGACTTCGACTCGATGATCGCGAAGATCATCGCGTACGGCAGCGACCGCGACGAGGCGCTCGGCCGGCTGCGCCGGGCGATGGCGCAGACCACGGTGATCATCGAGGGCGGCGCGACCAACAAGAGTTTCGTGCTCGACCTGCTCGACCAGCCCGAGGTGATCGACGCCAGCGCGGACACCGGCTGGATCGACCGGGTACGCGGCGAGGGCCGGCTGGTCTCGCACCGGCACTCCGCGGTCGCGCTGGCCGCGGCCGCCATCGAGGCGTACGAGGAAGACGAACGCGTCGAGCGGCAGCGGCTGCTGTCGACCGCGGCCGGCGGCCGTCCGCAGGTGCAGCACCAGAGCGGCCGGCCGCTGGACCTGAAGCTGCGCGGCGCCGGCTACCGGGTCCGGGTCGCGCGGGTGGGCGCGCACCGCTTCCGGGTCGGCATCGACACCGGCGTTGGTACGCCGGCGCACACCGCGGACGTGTGGCTGGACCGGTTCGACCGGCACACCGGCCAGATCACCGTCAACGGCACCCGGTTCCGGCTGGTCACCGGCACTCATGGAGTCGTCCACCTGGTCGAGGTCGACGGCGTCACGCACCGGGTCAGCCGGGACGAGGGCGGCGTCGTACGCTCACCGGCTCCGGCGCTGGTCGTGGCCACCCCGTTGGCGGTCGGCGCCGAGGTCGAGGCGGGCGCGCCGCTGCTGGTGCTGGAGAGCATGAAGATGGAGACGGTGCTGCGGGCGCCGTTTCGCGCGCGGCTGAAAGAGTGCTCGGTCTCGGTCGGCAGCCAGGTCGAGGCCGGCGCGCCGCTGCTGCGGCTCGAGCGGTTGGTCACCGAGAGCGACGATGACGCGCCGGCCGCCACCGAGGCCGTCGAGCTGGACCTGCCGGTCGAGCGGGCCGACGTACCGGCTCGGGAAAGGGCCGCTCGCGGACTGCGGGACCTCAGCGGGTTGCTGCTCGGCTTCGACGTCGATCCACATGACGAGCGCCGGGTGCTCGCCGGCTACCTCACAGCTCGCAAGGAGCTGGTCGACGCGGGCCAGCGTCCGCTCGCCGAAGAGGTCGAGCTGCTGTCGATGTTCGCTGACCTCGCCGACCTGAGCCGCAACAAGCCGGCCGGCGAGGAGATCGGTGACGAAGACTTCCATGTGCACAGCGACCGCGAATACTTCCACACGTATTTGCAGAGCCTGGACGTCGACCGCGCGGGGCTGTCGGAGCGGTTCAAGACCCGGCTCGCGAAGGCCCTCGGGCACTACGGCGTCACCGATCTGGACCGTACGCCCGAGCTGGAAGAGGCGGTGTTCCGGATCTTCCTCGCGCAGCAGCGCGCGGCCTCCGACGCCACCGTCGTGAGCACCCTGCTGCGGGAGTGGTTGCGCGAAGCGCCGCCCAGCGAGGCGCTCCGGGAGCCGTCGGGCCTCGCGCTGGAACGCCTGGTCGCGGCCTCGCAGGTGCGTTTCCCGGTGGTCGCCGACCTCGCTCGCGGCGTCGTTTTCGGCTGGTTCGGGCAGCCGCTCCTTCGTCGTACCCGTGCTCGCGTTTACGCGGACGTACGCAACCACCTGCGCTATCTCGACGCGAACCCGCAGGCGCCGGACCGCGCCGAGCGGATCGCCGCGATGGTCGGCAGCACCGAACCGCTGGTGCGGCTGCTCGGTCAGCGGCTCGGCCGCGGCGGGCTGGACCACGCACCGATGCTGGAAGTGCTGACCCGTCGCTACTACGGCAACAAAGGCCTGGTCAACGTGCGTACGAGCGACGCGGCGGACTGCATGTTCGTGGTCGCCGAGCGAGCCAACCTCCGGTTGGTGTCCAGCGCGGTGGGGTTCGATGCGCTCGGCGACGCGCTGCGCGGGCTCGCCGAAGTCGCTCGTACGTCCGAGGAGGACGTCGACGCCGACATCTACCTCGCGTGGGAGAACCAGCCGGACGGTTTCGACGCGATGGGTGCGGCGCTGCAGGAGGTCGTCAGCGCGCACCCGCTGCCCCGGCAGGTCCGCCGGCTCACCACCACGGTCGCCGGCAGCGGCGGCGCGGTGATGCACCACCACTTCACCTTCCGGCCGTCGCCGGCGGGGATGACCGAGGATCGGCTGATCCGCGGCCTGCACCCGTACATCGCGGAGCGGATGCAGCTGGAGCGGCTGCGCAACTTCGACCTGACCCGGCTGCCGTCCTCGGACGAGGACGTCTACCTCTTTCAGTGCGTCGCGCGGGAGAATCCGTCGGACGACCGACTTGTCGCGTTCGCGCAGGTCAGGGACCTGACCGAGCTGCGTGAACACGACGGCCGGCTGGTCGCCCTGCCGACCGCGGAAGACACCATCGCCACCTGCGTCGACTCGATCCGTCGCGCGCAGTCGCGGCGGCCGGCGAAGAACCGCTTCCCGACCAACCGAATCGTGGTCTACGTGTGGCCGCCGAGCGGGATCACCGGCACTGAGCTGAAGTCGATCGCCCAGCGCGTGCTGGCGACCACCGCCGGCGCCGGGCTGGAGGAGATCCTGTTCATCGCCCGCCGGCGGATGCCGGAGACCGGTGAGTTGGTGAAGGTCGCCGTACGAGTCGCCTTCGATCTCAACGGCATCGGCCACCTGAGCATCGACGCGCCGTCCGACGCGCTGGTCGAGCCGCTCGACGGCTACCGGCAGAAGGTGCTGCGGGCGAGCAGCCGCAACACGGTTTACCCGTACGAGCTGACCTCGCTGCTCGGCACCTTCACCGAACACGACCTCGACGACGCCCACGTGCTGGTGCCGGTCGACCGGCCCAAGGGCCGCAACACCGCGGCGATCGTCGCCGGTGTCGTCACCACCCAGACCGAGCGGCACCCCGAAGGCGTCACCCGAGTCGTGCTGCTCGGCGACCCGACCAAGGCACTCGGCGCGCTGTCCGAAGCGGAGTGCCGCCGGGTCATCGCCGCGTTGAACCTCGCCGAGCAGATGCGGGTGCCGCTGGAGTGGTACGCGGTGTCCGCCGGCGCCCGGATCTCGATGGAGTCCGGCACCGAGAACATGGACTGGGTGGCGGCCGCGCTGAAGCGGATCGTCGAATTCACCCAGGACGGCGGCGAGATCAACATCGTGGTGGCCGGCATCAACGTCGGCGCGCAGCCGTACTGGAACGCCGAAGCGACGATGCTGATGCACACCAAGGGCGTCCTGGTGATGACGCCGGAGTCGGCGATGGTGCTGACCGGCAAGCAGGCGCTCGACTTCTCCGGTGGTGTGTCGGCCGAGGACAACTTCGGCATCGGCGGCTACGACCGGGTGATGGGCCCGAACGGCCAGGCTCAGTACTGGGCGCCGAACCTCGCCGCCGCGCGGGACGTGCTGATGGCGCACTACGACCACAGCTATGTCGTGCCCGGCGAGGACCGGCCGCGGCGCGCTCGTACGATCGACCCGTCCGACCGGGATATCTCGGACTTCCCGCATTCGGTGCCGGACAGCGATTTCGCTACGGTCGGAGAAATCCTTTCCGCCCAGGCGAACCCGGACCGCAAGAAGCCGTTCGACATTCGGACCGTGATGCGGGCCGTCGCGGACCAGGACCACCCGGTGCTGGAGCGCTGGGCGGGCATGGCCGACGCGGACACCGCCGCCGTCCAGGACGTGCACCTCGGCGGCCTGCCGGTCTGCCTGCTGGGCATCGAGTCGCGGGCCGTGCCGCGCCGCGGTTTCCCACCCACCGACGGCCCCGACACGTACACCGCGGGCACGCTTTTCCCACGCTCGTCCAAAAAAGCCGCGCGAGCGATCAACGCGGCGAGCGGCAACCGGCCGTTGGTGGTGCTGGCGAACCTCTCCGGTTTTGACGGCTCGCCGGAGTCGATGCGCCGGCTGCAACTGGAATATGGCGCGGAAATCGGCCGTGCGATCGTGAATTTCCGTGGCCCGATCGTGTTCTGCGTGATTTCGCGCTACCACGGCGGCGCTTTCGTGGTGTTCTCGAAGGCGCTTAACCCGAGCATGACCGTGTTGGCCCTGGAAGGCTCCTTCGCGTCCGTTCTCGGCGGCGCCCCGGCCGCCGCGGCGGTGTTCTCCGGCGAGGTCAACGCTCGTACGGCCAATGACCCTCGAGTCCACGAGGTGGAGGCTCGAGTGGGCGCCGCCACCGGCGCTGACCGTGCCGCTCTGACGGCGGAGCTGGACGAACTGCGGTCGTCCGTACGCGCCGAAAAGCTCGGCGAGGTGGCCGCCGAGTTTGACCGCATCCACAACATCCAACGCGCCGTCGAGGTCGGCTCGGTGGACGCCGTCATCCGCGCTTCGGAGCTGCGTCCCCGCATCATCGAAGCCATCGAGGCCCGCCTGACCTGATTCTGCCCCGCGGCGAATTTTTGTCAGACCCACTTCCTAGCGTCATTAGCAGGAGGTGGCACATGGCGGACCAACAGCCGGGGCCGATTTACGACAACGCCTTGAAGCGGCTGACGGCCGACCATCTGGGCGGCATTTGCGCCTGGATGGGCCTCGGCACACCAGCGGACATCGTCGCCGAGTCGGAGGAGTTGCCGGCCCACGGTCAACGGGTCGATCTTCTGGTACGCGTCAGCGAGATGGAGCTCGCGCACATCGAGTTCTTCAGGCGCGCCGACCGTGACTCCGGCGCACGCATGGTGGAATATCTCGCTCGGATATGGCAGCGCTTTCCGCGGTTTCGGATCGAGCAACACATCCTGTTGCTCGGCGGCGGCGAAGTCGAGGAGGATTTCCGCCGCGACTCGCTGTCGGTGCGCTTCCGGGTCCACCGGCTCCGGGACTGCGATCCGGCCGAATTGTTGATCCGGCCGGCCACCGCGCCGTTGGCTGTCTTGGCGAGGTCGACGCCGGCCGGCCGGCGGCAGTTGTTGCGCGACGTACTGGAGACGATCGCGAAGTCGGGCGAGCCGACGACCAAGACACTGATGGAAATTGCGGAGACCCTCGCGCGGGTATACTTGCCGCTCCATGAGGTCGTCGCGATCGGGAGGGAGAGTCGGATGCCGTTCGACCTGAGCGAGTTTCCGCCGTCGCCTGGCATTATCCAGGCGTACGCGGACGGCGAAGCCCATGGCGAAGCCCGTGGCGAAGCCCGCGGTGAGGCCCGCGGTGAGGCGAAGATCCTCAGCATCATGTTGCGCTCGCGCTTTGGTGATGATCCGCGGATCGACCGCATTGCCGGTCGGCTGGCCAACGGCGATGCGGAGCAGGCATTTCGGGCCGCCAGCATGGCACCGGGCCTGGACGCGCTGGAGGGTTGAGAACTGTGCCGGCCCTGGGCATGAGAGCCAGCGAGTGGACCGAGCCATCCTGCGGCGCCCAGACACAGCCCCGAGGTTGGTGTCCTGCGCCCAGACTCGGGTGAAGTCGGCTACCGGCGTCGAGGCGGTGGCCGATCCAGACCGATCCGGACGTCGAGCTGGAGGTGCTCGGCTAGCAGATGCTTCAGCTCGGCACCTTCGATCAATCGGAGCCGCTCTCGGTGGTTGGCCGCGAACTGCCGGCCCGTACTGCCGAACCACGAGGTTGTGACCAGAATGCCGGTGGTCGCCTGCTTGTCCTCCATCGCGCCCCACAGTGCGCGGACGGCGTCGGCCTCCACCACGCGTTTGTAGCGTTTGGCCTGGATAACGCAAACCCCGCCGAGAATCGGATCCTCGTTGATCGCCACGCCGTCGATGCCGTCGTCACGAGATGGTTGGGTGACCCACGACTTCATCCCGATCTTTTCAAACAGCTGCCGGATCAGTTGCTCGAACTTGTAGGGATCCATCTTCAGCAGGTCGTAGCGGCCGTCCAGTTCCGCGGCGGCATCGAACTCGTCGGTGAACTTGAACTTGGCCTTGTCGAAATCCACCACCGGTTCGACGGACTCGAGGTCGTACGGATGGGATGACACCAACGCGTTGAGGTGTTTCAGGCAGGCAACTGGATCCAGGTGAGCCAGTTCGAACCCATCGAACGTCTCGCGGTTGGCGCTCACACTCACCAGGCACGGATGGATCGGCGAGCCGGTGGCGGGATCCCGAGTGCTGAGGTGACCGTTGAAAACGACCGTGTCCACCAGGCCCCGCGCATCGACCGAGAAGCACTCATAGAGTGTTCGCAGCGCGGTTTGTGCGACGACGGAGGCGTATGTTTGCTTCACCTCTCGCTCCGGCCGGGGCAGTGTGTCGATCTGTTTTCGGGTTTTCACGTAACGGAATCCGCGTTCCTCGGGCACTACCGTACGGTCAGGCAATTCGACCTCGACCCACAGTTCGCGTGGCTCTGGTCGATATGCCACCCGGCGATCGTCGGGAAAGTCCGCAGGGTAGCCGGACCGCGCGAGCAGCAGACTAAAGCAGTCCTCCACTACTTCGGTTTCGCCGGCCTGGAATCCGGTCTCCAACGCGTCGACCTCAGCGTTATGCCGTGCCACCTCCGCCCGCTCGGCATTAGCTGCGTTTTCGAAATTCGCCCGAGCCTGGGCGAGGCGCGCTTGGCGGTCTCCCTCAGCGCGCTGATAATTGGCCATGGCCTGGGCGTAATTGTGCTGCGCCAACGCTATCTGTTGTTCGTATCGTGTTTTTCCACCGAACCTTGCGGAAAGTCCGGTCGGAGCTGGGCTGAGGGGAGCAAACTGCTCCCACTGCGGTGGTGGAGATGGCAACAGATCGGGTCTGGGGCTGAACGTGGCCGCCCGCGGCCGCTGGCGCATCGCGGCAAAGGACAATCCTTGCTGGCTTCCCAGTGCGGCTACCAACAGGCCGTTGAGTGCGGCCATTCGCTGCTCAACCTCCCGAGACAATCGCTCGGCGCTCGCCGTGCCGTCCTCGTGCAGCAGGCGTTCCCGCTCCCGGCCATCGGCAGCGGCTTGCCGGGTAGCGTCGCGCTCCGCCCGCTGCATCTCCTGCTCTGCACGCCGTTGCGCAATGCCCCACTCCCGCTGCGTCCGCTCCTGCGCGCGACGACGTTGCTCTTGGGCCCGGATGACCTCCGCCAGTAGTGATCTGCGCGCCATGCTTGTTACTTCAGCAGATCCGTACGTCACCCACAAGAGTTGTCCGATAACTGTAGGTTGACCAGCTGGTGGGCGTACGGGTCAGGGGCGGAGGGCTTCGAAGGCGGCTCTTGCGGCTGTGCCGATGGCGAGGTCGATGTCGGCGGCGAGGGTGGCTGGGCGGCGGGACCGGGTGAGTGCGGCGATCGCGACCCGGTCGCCGGACTCGGCCGCGATGACGCCGATTTCGTGGCGCAGGTGCAGAAAAGTGCCGGTCTTGCCGCTGACGTGCAGAGTGTCCGAGCGCAGGTCGCTGGAAAGCCGCTGATGGAAAACCTGCAGACCCATTATCCGGCGCACCTCGGCGGTGGCGGACGGCTGGGAGATCCGGTCCAGCCAGATCCGTTCCAGCAATGTCACCAAAGCGGCCGCGCTGCCGGTGTTCGCGTGCGCCGGGTCGAGGGTCTCGATGGACAGCTCGTCGCGGATGGCCAGCTGCAGGGCGAGCCCGAAGTCGTTGTTGGCGGCCCCGGCGGCACACTCGTACATCCGGTTCATCCGATGTCGCACTCGTACGCCCGGACAATCCCAGTCACGCAGCCGCTGGTCGATCGCGGACACGCCCATCAGGTCAAAAAGCGCGTCCCCGGCGGCGTTGTCGCTGACGGTCAGCATCTGGTGGACGAGGTCGCCGACGGCCACCGTGGCCGGATAGCGGAAGGCCGCGATGCCGGTTGGCCCGACGCTTTTGGTAGCCGGATCGACGGTCAGCGGCATGGCCGCGTCGAGTGTCCCGGCGGCGACCGCGTCCAGGACGACCAGCGCCAGCGGGACCTTGACCACCGAGGCCAGCGGCACCGGGGTGTCCACGTCGAAGCCCAGCTCCGCGCCGGTGTCGAGGTTGCGGGCGAGCAGGTGCCCGTCGGCGCCGACCTGGTGCCAGTGCCGGGCGATCGACTCGGCGACGGACAGCAGTTCTGCGGTGGTCGCCACATACGCCGGGTGGGTCATCCGCTGGCCGCCAGCCGGGTTCGCCGGTCGTCTGTGTCGACCGGTTTGTGCACTGCGGCCGGCCGCGGGACAGCGGTGCGTACGGCGCCGACGGCCTCGGCGAGCAGCGGCTCCAGCCAGTCGGTGTCGCGACCCGCCAGATCGTAGCCGCGGTCCAGCGACGGGTCGGCCAGCGGCGACCACGGCAGGCCGTGCCGTCGCGCGTACGGCTCAGGGCATAGCAGCAGTGCGTGACCGGCCAGTGCCTGGGCGACCGCGCTCCCGGTCGCCCCGACGGTGCGTACGCGCGCCGCTGGCAGGCCGGCCCGGGCGGCCGCCGTACGGATCCGGTCGATCGCGAAACTGGCCGTGTCCTCGGCGGTGACCAGGATCGGCGGCGCCACTGCGGAGTCGCCGCGACGCGGCCGCAGGCTCTCCAGGTGCACTCGCCGGCTCGCCGGAACAGCCCCCGAAAGGCCCATCGGCACCCGCAATCGCGCTCGTTCTGGTGGCACCCTGAGCAGTGCAAACGCCAGTGAGCCAGCATCTCGCTCAGCCGCTGGCAGCTCTCGTACGCCGACCGTGATGCCCCGCTCGGCGGCCGCTCGCAGCACCCGCGCGAGCGCCGCCGGATCGCAGTCCGTCGGCACCCCCAGCGTGTACGCGGTCGGGGCCAGCGCCTCCCGCGCGACCTGGGTCAGCCGGTCCGCTCGGCTGAGCACGTCCTTTGCGTGAGGCAGCAGCAGGACGCCGAGTTCGGTGCTGGTGATCTGCCGGTGCGTACGGTCAAAAAGGGTGCCGCCGAAGTGTTTCTCCAGGACCTTGATCCGGCGGCTGAGCACTGGCTGGGCGATATGGAGCAAGTCGGCGGCGCGGGAGAAGGACCGTTCTTCGGCGACGGCGACGTATGCCTCCAGGTGCGCGAACAGGTCCACCACCTACTCATATCAAAAAGATATAGGTAGTTCAAATATGTCTCTTGGACATGGACAGGCGCGCGCTGGTTGGCTCAAAACAGACAACCGCTGAAATGGAGTGCCAGATGCCAGATATCACCCGCCGTTCGCTGCTTGCCCTGTCCGCCGTCGGCGTGCTCGCCCCCGCGCTGCTGGTGCGCGGCGACAAGACGACGAACAGTGAGCTGCAGGCGCTGGAAAGTCAGCACGGCGCACGCCTTGGTGTGTGGGCGACCAACACACGTACGGGCGCCACCGTCGCCTACCGCGCGGGCGAGCGTTTCCCGATGTGCTCGACCTTCAAGACCCTGGCGGTGACCGCCATCCTGCGGCGCGACCACGACGGCGAGTTCCTCAAACGGGTCATCACGTACACGCAGAAGGACGTGATCGACGGTTCGCCGATCACCAAGGACCATGTTGGTACGGGCATGAGCGTCTCCGACCTCTGCGCGGCGGCCATCGACTACAGCGACAACACCGCCGCCAACCTGCTGCTGCGGCTGATCGGCGGGCCTTCCGCCGTCACCCAGGTCGCTCGGTCGCTCGGCGACCCGTACACCCGGCTGGACCGCAACGAGCCCACCCTGAACACCTCGATCCCAGGCGACCTGCGCGACACGACGACACCAGCCGCGTTCGCCGGCGACTATCGCCGGCTGGTCCTCGGGGAAGGGTTGTGTCCCGAACACCGCGAACGGCTGACCGGTTGGCTGAAGGCCAACACCACCAGCGCGAACCGGTTCCACGCCGGCCTGCCGTCGGGTTGGGTGATCGGCGACAAGACCGGCTCCGGCGACTACGGCACGGCCAACGATGTCGGCGTTGTGTGGACGACGCATGGGACACCGATCGTGATCGCCGTGCTGACGACCAAATTTACTCAGGATGCCGGCTGGGACGAGCCGCTCGTCGCCAGTGCCGCCGCGGTGGTCGCCCGTACGCTCGCGCCCGGCGAATGAGTCAAACTCGCCGCCAGCGGGTGAAGGGAATCACCGCGGGCACCTGCCGGCGATAGGTCTCATAGCGTTCGCCAAAAGTCCTGATCATCATCCGGTCTTCCCGTCTGACGCGGATATAGACGAACACGAACAGGAAAAGACAGGCCGCGAGCAGAGATCCGAAACCGGCCAGCGGGGTGACGCCGACGATGATCCCGAGCAATCCCGTGTAAATCGGGTGGCGGACGAAACGGTACGGACCGCTGGTGCACAGCTCGTGGTGGTCCTGCACCAGCGGCCGAGCCGCCCACATCGTCCCCAGGGTCCAGCGAGCCCAGCACATCAAGGCCACCGACAGGACAACGCAGGCCGTGCCGGCCGTGGCCAAGGCAGGATTCCAGAACTGCACCGAGTGCCACACGGCCCCCGGTATCAGCGCGAGAACCACCACGTATGCCGGAATCACGATCAACAGCCACGGTTCCGGAAAGGAAGTTTTGAAGACGTGCAGCACTCGGGACCGAGTGGTCTCGTCGCTCTTGGTGGCGAAGTACCAGGGAGCCGCCCACCAGACGAGCACCAGCACGGCGAGGCTGGCCGCGGTGATGATTGTCAGCACTACTCGCATAACGGGAGCTTAGACCGCCGCGCAGCCGATGGCAGCGGCGCGACGACGGCATGGCATCGGCGTGACAGTGAGACGTGTTGACCTCTGGGTCGTGCCCGCGATCGCGACGGTTATTTTGTACTGTTAGTAGACAATCTTTGGCGTCCGGTCAGAGCAACACCGGGCCGGCGTATTGCCAGGTGGTGCCGGCCGTACGCCGAGTTGTCCACGGATTCGTGGTGGATGAGCCGTTGTTGGCGTAGATCCACAGCGAGCCGCTGGTGTCGCGAGTGATCAGATTTGGCTTGCCGGTGCCGTCCACGTCCGCGACAGCAACCGCATTGGTGGCCGTCCAGTCGCCGTCGACGCGTACCGGCGTGTTGGGCGTCGCCGCCAGGTAAATCCACATCGAGCCGTCCTGTTCCTGGTCGATGAGATCCGCGACACCGTCGCCGTCCACATCGCCCAGCGCCAGCGTTTTCGCGGTGTTCCAGCCCGTACCGGCCCACTGGCGGGCGACCGTGAAGGGATTGCCGGTCGTGCCGCCATTGTTCGGGTAGATCCACAGGTTTCCGCTGGCGTCGCGGGCAAGTACGTCACGATGGCCGTCTCCAGTGAGATCGCCGACCGCCAGCGCGGTGGCGAGATCCCAGCCGGTGCCGGCCGCCACCGGTGCGGCCGTCCACGGGTTCGCGGTGACCGAACCATCGCCTGGGTAAACGAAAAGCGTGCCGTTGTCGAGGCTGGGATCGCGAGCGACCAAGTCGAGATGGCCGTCGTTGGTGACATCGCCGATCGCGAGGTCGTCAATCGCGCCCCAACTCGTACCGGCAGAAATTCGCGAGGTCCAAGGATTTCCGTTCGCCGAGCCGTTGTACGGGTAGAGCCAGAGATCGCCGCCGGGGCGCGCGACGATGTCCAGGTGACCGTCGCCGGTCACATCGGCGAGGATGAGCCGGTCGGCCAGTTGCCAGCCGATGCCGGCCGCGACCCGGCTGGTCGTCCACGGATTTCCGGCCGTGGAGCCATTTCCCGGGTAAATCCACAGTGCGCCGGTACGGTCGCGAGCGACTACGTCAGGGCGACCGTCGCCGGTCACATCGCCGAGCATGAGCGTGTCGGCCAGATTCCAGCCGGTACCAGCCGGATACCTTGACGACGTCCACGGATTGCTGGTGAGTGCGCCACTGTTGGGGTATATCCACAAACTGCCTGTCGCGTCGCGAGCCACGATCTCCGGGTGGCCGTCGCCGGTCACATCGCCGAGCATGAGCGCGGTGGCGAGGTTCCAGCCGGTGCCGGCCCAGAACCGGCTGGTCCACGGGTTTGCGGTGGTGGAGCCGTTGTGGGGATATATCCACAGGGTGCCGTTGTCGACGGCTGGGTCGCGGGCCACGATATCTGGGTGCCCGTCGCCGGTCACGTCTGCCAGCATGATCGCGTTGGCGATATTCCAGCCGGTGCCGGCGGAAAATCGGCTGGTCCAGGGATTTCCTGTGGTGGAGCCGTTGTTCGGATATATCCACAACGTGCCGTTGTCGACGGCCGGGTCGCGGGCGACGACGTCCGGGTGACCGTCGCCGGTCACATCACCGACCAGCAGCACGTCCGCGAACCGCCACTGGCCGCCGGCCACGGTCCTGCTCGTCCACGGGTTACCGCTGGTCGCGCCATTATGGGGATAAATCCACAGTTGATCGCTGATCGCGTCGGGATGCCCGGCGACCACGCTCGCGCCGGCCTGCGAAACGGCGGCCTTGGCGGTGGGACGATGGTTCGTGGCCGAGAGTTCAAGCCGATGCCGCGGCGGCAGCGGCCCACTCGCCGAGGCGCCCGTCGCTGGTACGGACAAAGCCAAAATCGCCGCCGCGATCAGCGCCGCGGTCCGCGTCCGGCCGGTCACAACGCAAGTCCGATCGGCTGGTCGCTGCCGTACGTCTGCCCGTTGACGACCACCGACTGCAGACCGGGCACGGGTGGCGGATGCAGCACGAGGTGGCCCGGCCGATGGTGCCATTGGCTGGCGAAGGTGACGGTGAGGGTTCCGCGGTCGGCCGACAGTGTGAATCGTAGGCTGACCGGCCCGAAGCGGGTCGGTATCCGGTCGAAAATCGTTGTCTGGGTGGAAACCCAGGCCAGCGGGCAGAGCCGGAGCAAATGCAGGTCGCCGTCGACGATTTCGTCGTCGATGACAGCGTGCCGAGCCGCCCAGGTGATCAGCGGCGCGGCGAACAGGTTGCCGTAGATGGCGTTGCGATGTTCGCAGGAAATGTACGTGTCCTGCGAGATCGCGCCGGCGAACAGCCCGTACATGCCTTCCAGATAGCGGGTCCGGTCGCCCCGTTGCCAGGTGTGAAAGAGATTCCAGCTGTAGCAGGGTTCCGCGGAGGACTGTTCGTGGTCGAGCACCACCCGGTCGAGGGCGTTGTGGTGGGCGGAATCGAAAAGTTGGGTGTTCGGCCCGACCCGGAAGAACTCCACGTACGACCGCATCAGCGGGTCATCGGCCGGCAGCAGGCCCGCCCAGACGGACATCAATGCGCCGGTGTCGAACATGACCAGCTCTGGAAAGGAGCCGCGTTCGCCAGTGAAACTCGCCGGCAGAACCGGCTGGGGCTGCCCGTCCTGGTCGGTCCAGGTGGCGGATTTCGCCGCGAGAGCACGGATCGCGGTGCCGAAGGTCTGCTGGAATCCGGTCGCGAAGGTGTCGAACTCGGCGGCCCGCGGATGATTGACCCGCTGCAGCAGTCGTATCGCCGACCGCAGGCCCTTGTACGTCCAAGCCTGGCTGCCGAATCCTTGGGTGACAATGCCTTCGTCGGTGTTGACCGCGGGCGGGACCAGTCCCTGCACCCCGTTGTGGTTGGTCAGTGCGCAGGCCTGTTTGATGAAATCACAGGCTTTCACGATCGGATCCAGCCAGCGGTCGATAAATGCCTGTCGGTTGGTGAGCAGCGCGTGGGAGCTGAGAATTTCCAGGATCGCGCCATGGTCGCTCATCCAGTCGATCGCCTGCAGGGACGCTGGGGTGGCCAGATAGCCCGGCCACGACCTGCCGTCGAAGACCGGGCCTGGCGGCGTACGACTTCCTTGTGTTGCCTTGTAAATCTCGATGTGCTGCTCGACAACGTCGTGATATCCGAGCAGGTCCAGGAACATGTGGCTAATCATCGACGTCGGCGTGCTCCACAGCACGTCGTACGCGTACGAGCCGGACAGGAACGTGAACAGCTGGGTGTCCGTGCTCTTCTCCGCGACGATCTGGGCAAGTTCGGGAGCACGGCGGAAGAAGTCGGTGACGTACGGCTCAGGGGTAGCGATGCCGGCGACGGTCGCCTCGGTCGGCTGCCAGAATTTCTCGCATTCGGCCAGTGCGCCGTCGCGGCCAAGCGCGAGCTCGCGGTTCGCCTCGTCGACCGGCTGCGGCAGCATCGGCACCAGAATGTCGACGTAGGTGCCGACCTTGACCGGGAGGCCGAGCACCAGGTCGTACACGCCGGAGTGGGTGCTGTTCGGGGTCAGGGCGATCGTGCCGTGCTCGGGGGTGGAGACCATCAGCCGGACATTCCCGGCGGAGTCGTAGATCGGCACATTCAGTGGCTTGCCGGACGGATTGTAGATCCGGTCTGTTCGCAGTGGTCCGTCCAGCGCGGCGACGCCTGGCCGTACCACCATCGGCACCCCCTCCTGCTGGTTGAACTGCCCGTTGAGCTTGTAAAACGCCTTGCTCAGCCGGAGCGCGAAGGAGAAGGAACCCGGCGCCGCCCGCTCGTCGACGTGGTTGATGGCGAATCGGATCCAGGCATAGATTGGTTCGATCGCGGTCTGTACCGGCTGGCCGCCTTTGACGTGCGCGAACACCGACTGGCGCAGCACCAGGCCTTCCTGGCGCGGAAAGTCGGTCCAGAGCAGCGGAGTGTCGTTTTCGGCCGTCCAGCCCTGTTTTCGCAGGCCGAGGTCGAAGTTCCAGAGGTCCTCGCCGTCGACCGTCGGAAACGGAGCGAAACTGCCGTCCGGGTTCGGCATGGTGACGGTGACTTGGAAGTTTTTTCCCTGGTACGGCACGACATCGGGTTTCGGGCCGGCAAGGACCGCGCCCGGCTCACAGACAACCGTGCCGTTGTAGAACTGGTTGAATCGAAACAGATGCCCTTTCCAGCCCAGTGGTGTCCACACCTGCCGGGCCGGCGGCCACCAGGTCAGCGCGGACTGGATATCGGGTTCAGCGGCGGCCGGGATCGGGACCACCGTGTCGGCGGCCGCGGGTGGGGCGCCGATGGGACCGGCGGCGGCGAGTGCTCCGCCGGCTACCCCTCCCGCGGTGAGGCGGAGCAGGTGCCGGCGGGACAACTGAGAGGACATGCTGCCTCCTGCTGCAAGTCTTCGAGATATCGAAGCTATCTCCCAAATGACAGATGGATGCTAGGGCGGTGGTTCGGCTTGCGCAAGGGTCGGTCGTACGGCGAGCCAGTATTCGCCGCGGATTCACCGTGGTTCCCCAGTCTTAAAGGGCAAGCTCCCGCAATGCGGGTAGCACTTCCGCGGATAGGGCGGCCACGCTGCGCTCGGCGAGGTCTGAATCGGAGTCCAGGGAGCGCGGCAGGACGATGAGCCGCTGGATTCCGGTAGCCAGGATGTCGGCCAGCCGTGCGATCACCGTGGTGGTGCTGCCGGCCACCGAGAATCGGTCGATGAACTGGTCCGACAATGCGGTGGTGTGCGGGGCGGCTGTCCATCCGTGCTGGTTCATGTCGTAATCGCGGCCCAACGTGGCGAGTGCCTCTCGATGCTCGGTCGGCGCATCGGCGGTGACCTCGCCGTGCATCGCGCTGAATCGGGCGAACGACGCGGTCGTGCCGCGGATGAGGTCGCGCGCGGCGCTGGGATCCGGCAGGCAGGCCACCGCGACGGTCGCGGCGATCGCGAACGGTGTTCGCGTACGACCGGCGGCCTCCCTGGTCCGCTGAACCAACTCGACCAAGCCGGCGAGCCGGCCGGGATCGGCGCCGGCGGCGAACCAGACCCCATCGGCGGCCGTTGCCGCCATCTGGATGACTCTTGGCCCGGTGGCGGCGATTTCCACCGGCACGGTCGGCATTCCCGGTCGTGGCAGCCAGCGGATCTTGCTGGCCGGGGCGCCGGCGACCGCGACCTCATCGCCGGCCAGATACGTCCGTACCGTGTCGACGTACGCCCCCAAAGCCGTGACCGAGGCGGCCGGGACACCGATGTGGGCGAGCGAGGAATCTCCTCGGCCCATGCCCAAATGCATGCGGCCGCCGGACTCGAGCTGGACAGTGGCGGCCGTCGAAGCCGCCACCGAAGGATGCCGGGTGATCGGGTTCGTCACGCAGGTGGCGAGGTGAAGACGCGTGGTCTGCCGGGCGGCCAATGCCAACTCAACGAAGGGGTCGCCGGCGACACACTGGGTGTCAGGCAGCACCAAGCCGTCCCAACCAGCCAGCTCGGCGCGCTCCGCGGCCACCGCTGTGCGGCCCGGAATCGGTACGTCCGCGATCCAGAACTCCACGATTGTCGTCCCTTTCTCAGGTGATCCACACTTCTGGCTTTTCGACGACATTCGAAGAGCTTGCTGGCCGGAATGTCGTCCTGTCATCCTTTTCTGTGCATTCGTTCGCCATCGCCCCAGTCACCTCGCTGAGAAAGAGGATAGATGCGAAAGCTCTGGTATTCGATCGCCGTACTTGCGTTGTTCGGCGCCCTCGGCTTCAACGCGACCGCCGCGCAGGCCGGCACCGCGAGCCCGAAGGCTCCGGCCGGGTTCACTCTGCTGGCGCAGAAACCGAGCACCAAGCTCGGCCGGTTCATGGTCGCCAAACTTTGGTACAACAACGACAACCACACCGTGCACGCAGAGCTCACCGAACAGGGCTGGTTTATCGGGATGCACATCGTCGTTGCGGTCAACCACCGCGCCGTGGTGCAGGGCGACGGAGCCGGGGAAGGCCCGATCAACACCTCCGAGGTGCTGGCCACCAACACAATGCAGGCCTGCGGCTGGGACGACGGCGTCGGCGGCGGGAACAACCAGGTCTGCACCGACCCGGTCAACGCCCCCTAATTTCTTCCCCCTCCGCACCGCGAACTCGACGTTTTCGCTCGCAGCGCGCCTCCGGCAACGGATAAGCGAAACGTCGAGTTCGCTTTGGTTGCTGATAAATGTCACTAGACGCTTCATAAACCCGCATCTACTGTCGAACCGCAATGCGAAGAACCTAACCGGAGTTCGATGACCTTGCCCACACCTGCGAAGCCCATGGAGACAGGCGCCGCTCGAGCCCTTGTCGAGCCGGATTTACGTCGCGTTGTCGGCGGCCTGGAGCCGCCTCTCGCGCGCATTTGCCAATACCATTTTGGCTGGTCCAGGCCGGACGGTACGGCTGCGCCCGAGGGCGAAGCCGGGAGCGGAAAATGCGTACGCTCGGCATTGTTGTTAGCGGCGGCGCGGGGTGTTGGCGGCACCGAAAGGGCTGTGTTGCCCGGAGCTGTCGCGGTCGAGCTCGTGCACAATTGGACTCTGCTCCATGATGACATCGTCGACGCGGACCCAGTGCGCCGCGGCCGGCCGACCGCCTGGTCGCTGTTCGGAGTGAATTTCGCCCTGCTGGCCGGCGATGCGCTGCTCGCGGCCGCGTATGCGGCGCTACGGGACGTGGCCGGTGAAAGTCGTCAGGCCGCGGATCTGGTCGATGAGACGGTTGCCCGGCTCATCGCCGGAGAGGCGAGAGAACTGACCTTGGCGGACCGGCTGGAGGTCACCGTGGATGACTACCTGCGGGTCGCCGCGGACAAATCCAGTTCGTTGGTCCAGTGCGCGCTTGGCCTCGGTGCGATACTGGCCGGCGCCTCCTCGTCGACCGTCCATGCGCTGCGAGCCGCCGGAAATCATCTTGGCGTCGCCTGGCAGGCGGCCAATGACGTTGAGGATATTTGGGGCGACCTCGCAGTCACCGGTAAGAAGACGCGAGGGGACCTGCGGCAGAGGCTGCGCACGCTTCCCGTACTCGCCGCCCTTGGATCGGAGTCGCCGGCCGGCCGTACGCTCGCCGCGATATGGGAAACCGCGCAGCGGGACGACGAGTTCCTCGAACGAGTGAGTGGCCTTATCGAAGAGGCCGGTGGAAAGTCTGTTGCCGAAAGGCTATCCCGGCATCATCTGAGCCTCGCGTTGGACCATCTGGAACAAGCGAACCTGACGGAGGAAGCCCGTCAGGAGATCCACAGCCTGTTCTGTCTGATCGTCACCCGTCAGTCGATGGTGATCGAGGTGATAGTGCCCAGCGCGTAATAGTCGCTCGGATCGACCTGGCCGTTGGAGAACTTGGGGAAATAGATGTAGCACCCCGAGCAGTTGGGGCTGCTGAACGCGAAATGGCCAGCGTTGTTGCCGCTGTACCAATGATTGGCCCGCCGCAGGGCGTGGGCCGGATAAGTGGTGTCGAGGGTGCCCGCGTACGCGTAGCAGTGGTCTCCGAGAAGGTTGTCTCCGGCCAGCCGCAAATAGCCATCAGCGTTGCAGGGCATTTCCCGGATGGTGTCCTGCGGGCCTATAGCGGCCGCCGGTGTGACGGCAAGGGACATAGCCGCGCAGGCGGCACCAATCATGCTAAGTATTGACATAGATTAATCTTGACCAATGTGCCGGCCCGTGACAATTGATCGTTGTCACGTGTTCGCATGATGAATGTCAGTGGGCGCATCGACTATCTGCTCGGTGGCAGGGACAATTTCGAGGTCGACCGGCAGGCCGTGGCGACGCTGGTGAGCGCGATGGCCGGTACGGCCAGAATCGGACCGGAAATGCCCTGTCCGAGGGTGATGTATCCGGGAGCCATCATGATCACCGCGAAGACGCTGTCCGTGCTGAGGACGACGGCCAAGTTGATCCAGTAGCCGGCGGGATCGCCGCGCCAGTTCAGTCCGATCGCGACGACAGCCACCAGCGTCCCGAAAATCACCACGAACGAGTAGTACATCTGGCCCCAAGCGATTTCCCTACCCTGGTGGATACCACCTGACAGCAGCTTGCTCAGCAGCATGAATCCTATGTAGATGTGCAGGACTCCCCACAGGAGGTAGCAGATCGCTCCAGCGCGCCGAACCGAGGTCATGCCGATTTCCCTCCGCCTGAACCAAGATCGCGCCATCGGAACGCGCCCAGGCCCGATGCTGTCAGGGCGCGTTCGCGGCTCGCGTCCTCCGTGCGCGGACGGTTTTCGCTACTCCGTCAGGAGTACGCCGACTACCTTGGCTGAAACTTGTCCGACTGGAGGACCTTTCGACTCGTGAGCGCATCGAAGTAGGGAAAGATAACTGGCATGGACCTGTACAGCATCATGGCAGTGCGTGACAGTGCGAAGGCGATCGAGTGGTTCGGGGTGTTCTTCGGGCGCCCGGCGGACGTGGTCATCGGCGAGGAGTATCTGTGGCAGGTAGGGGAGAACGCGTACATCGTGGTCGACGACCGGGACGTACGGGCCGAGCGGGTGGGCGGCGCGATGGTGACGCTGGGTGTCACCGACCTCGACGACATTCTGGCCCGGCTCGCCGCCCACGGCATTGAGCACGAACCGGCGGAGACCTACGGTAACGGCGTACGCCATGTCGTCGTCCTGGATCCGGACGGGAACAGCCTGTCCCTCGCCCAGTCGCCGGCTACCGAATGACCTCGTAGTGCAGGTGAGTGACGCCAGGTGCCGCGATGACCTCCAGCAGGCGGAGGCGTACGTGTTTGGGAAGTTCCTGGAAGAAGCTGTGGCCGCCGCCCAGCAGGATCGGCACCTGGTGCAGGATCACCTCGTCGACGAGGTCCGCTTCCAGGGCGGATGTCAGCAAGCCGCCGCCCATAAGCGCGACGTCCTTGTCGCCGGCGACTTTCTTGGCGGCGGCGATGGCGTCCTCGATGCCGGTGGTGATGAGGGTCTGCTTCGAGCTGAGCTTGGGCGCCGAGCGGTGGCTGACGAGGATGAGCGGCGCCGTCGGGTGCGGACTGTCGCCGCCCCAATGACCGGAGTGCTCGTACGTGGTGCGGCCCGCCACCGCCGCGCCCACCCGGTCCGCGATGAGGTCGAAGAACTGGGCGCTGGGCGCACTGAGCCTGAACCCGTCGAACACCTTGCTCGGGGTGTCCCCGTCGTTGTACCAGTTGAAAAGCATCGACGCTTCACCAAGGCCGCGGCCGAAAGTGTGCTCGCCGTCGGGTTTGCGACCGCTGATATAGCCGTCGACCGAGACGGCGTGGGAGCTGAAGACCTTGCTCATGGCTGTCCTTCGCTGGTGATTAGATGGCTTGCGGGAAATCGAAAAATCGTTGCGGGTCATAGATATTCTTGATCGCTGCCAGTCGGGCGTAGTTTCCCGCGTGATATGCCTCGGCCCAGTTTTCGAGCGAGAGATCGGGAAAGTTGGGATAGACCCGCCCGGATCCGTCGGTGTGAGCGGTCGTCCATGAGTGGTCGACCCACGAATCGGCGGCTTCGCCGAGGTGTTCGAGCAGAAAGCGTTCGCTTCGATGGGCGAACGCGGTCGCGTCCTCGGCGATCCTGTTGTACGCCCCGCCCATCGCGGTGAACGCGAGCTGCCGTCGACCCGCGCTGGGTGCATCGTCGAGTGGGGCCAGAAGCGCGGCCAGCGTGTTGCCGGACATCGAGTGGGAAAAGAACTCCGACTTTCTTTGTACGACTCGTTCAGGGATTTCCCGCGGATCGGCGAAGCTGTTTTTCAGCAGCGGATAAGGTAAACCCGTACGCAATGCGAGGCTGCTCGGCGCGCCCGCAAGATCAGTGAATTCCCGCAACAGCTCCCGGGTCGATTGCTCGTCCAGAGTCGCGGCTCCGAAAATAGTGGCGTGGACCGGTACGCCGGGTTCGGACTCGACAGTGAGGTTGACGGTGATGTCGTCCGGGGCGTCCGGTGCCCAGGTTTGCCAGGCCGCGACCAGCTTGTCGACGGCAATGCCCGACCAGCGCGCTTGTATCCGGGTCGTCAGCGGCGAAGGGGCGGTGTCGAACCGCAGTGCGGTGACGACGCCGAACTGGCCGCCGCCGGCGCCTCGCAAACCCCAGAACAGGTCCGGTTCGCGGTGGTGGTCGCATTCCACCACGCTGCCGTCCGCGAGTACGACCTGGGCGCCGACGAGCCGATCGCAGGTCAGGCCATATTTGCGTCCGAGCAAGCCAATCCCGCCGCCCAGGGTGAGGCCGGCGATGCCGACCGTTTGGCCGCACCCGGCCGGCAGGGTCCGCCCGTACGCATGCAGCGCCGCGTACACCTGGCCGAGGCGGGCACCGGCCCCGATGGTGGCGACCTGGTCATTCGCCATCGAGATGTCGGCGATGCCGGACACGTCGAGCACGATCCCGTCCGTCGACGAGCGGCCCGCGAAGCAGTGGCCGCCGCTGCGAACGGCGATCCGGTCACCAGTGGCTGCCGCGTAGGCGATGGCGTTGACGACGTCCTGGACCGAGCGGCACATAGCCACTAGTCGGGGGCGTACGTGCTGGTAGGCGGGGTTCACCGTGCGACGGATCGTGTCGTAGCCGGGCGAGTCCGGGCTGAACACCATGAGGTCGAGCACAGGTTCGAACGTACGAGCAGCCTGGCGACCTGGTCTTGAACGAATCGCGCACGGTCAGACTCGTCGGAGCGGCCTGGCCCGGGTGGCGAGGAAGGGCAGGTAGGAGGCGGAGTGGTCGTGGCCGCAGGCGCAGCGATCGACGCTGCCGTCCAGGCCGCCGCCCAGCAGTTGACTGGGGGTGCGGCCGGTCAGCCGGACACATTCCCGGCTCAGGTGTGCCTGGTCGGCGTACCCGGCGTCAATCGCCAGCCCCGCCACGCCGTCCCAGCCGCGCCGGCCGGTGGCGGTGGCGCCGGCCTGGGCGAGCGCCAGAAATCCCTGAAATCGCAGCGTCCGCTGAAGAACCTTCGGACTCACTCCGACCGCATGCAGGCAGCGGCGACGCAGTTGGCTCGCGGACAGCGCGAGGTGGGCGGCCAGGGCGTCGATGTTGACCGGCTGCCAGGGCATCAGCGCCCGTACGGCTTCACTCACCAGCAGGTCCACGCGGGCCGTACGCCGGAACTCCCGTATGAGATGGGTTTGCAAAAACATAAGCGCGCGCTCAGGGGTCCCGGCCAAGGCCATCGCCTCCACCAGACGATCCACCGCATTTCCCCACAGGTCCACCAGAGCGACGCGCTGGTCGACCAGATCGTCCAGGACTGCCGGAAAGGGCGGCGCGGTTCCTGGATGGAACCGCACGCCCACGATGGTGGTGTACGCCGGAATGACCTCGATCATCGGACCGGTCAGCGGGCCGATCAGCCGGGGCTGGCCGCCGATCGGGAAGTGGATTTCGACCCCACCCGTGGGCAGGTGCCGTTGCACGTACGCGGCCGCGCCGGTGCGCTGCGTCCAGACTGTCCGGACCACTGCCGCCAATTCCGGCAGCGGCGGACGTTCGACGTACGACTCCATTACCGAGAGCCTCGCACAGATATGGTCATCGCAGGCCGGCACGCTATCGGGGAGTTGAGATGAGTCCTACACCTGTTCGTGTTCACCGCACCGCGCCCGCGAAGTTCGTCGCGACCAACGCCCGCGGCGCCGAGATCACCATCGGCCGCTCGCAGGATGGCGCCGACTTCTCGCCGGTGGAGCTGCTGATGGCCGCCTTGGGTGCTTGCGCGGGCCTCTCGGCCGACCACATCGTCTCCCGCCGGCTCGGTGACGACGCGTCGATCGAGGTTGTCGTCGAGGGGACGAAAGACGAGGAGGCCGATCGGTTGACCGCCGCCAGCACCCGCTTCGAACTGGACGTTTCTTCCTTGAGTGAAGCCGATGCGGCCACGTTGAGGACTCTCGTCCACCGGGCCGTGGAGCGTACGTGCACCGTCAGCCGTACCGTCGAACCAGGGATGCCCGTCGACTTGATTGTCTGATATTTGCCGTTTAGCAGTCATGCCACAAGTCGCGCCGACGGCTCTACCAGCGTAGGTCGCCGCGCGTGTCGGTCGTGTTGCCGGTCCCGCGTACGCCCAGGCGGTAGGTGCCAGCGCCGACATCGCAGGTCCAGGACGCGGCGGGGGCCAGCGCTGAGAAGTCGGTCTGGCAGGCCACGCCGCCTTGGCTGTCGTTGTAGAGCCACCAATGGGCCGTGCCGGTGCCATTCACGTCCACGTCGATGGAAATCCGGCCGCCTCCGAAAGAAACGTCGGAGGTGTTGCAGATGACGTCCGCATTATGGCAGCTTGTCCGAATGGCATCGGCCGGGGCCGCCGAGGCGGCCGGCGCGAATGCCGGTGACAGGGCCAGCGCCAGGCCGGCCGCGGCGACGGCGAAGTTCCTCGCTGAAATCATGATTCCTCCCAGTGGCGGGTTTTCCGCCTCTGGGAAGGTATTCATCCTGAATCCGGTTCGACAACCTTTTCGGGCTCCATCGAATGCTGACCTACGGTCGTACCGTCTAATCTGCCGCCGGGTATTTACCGGCGTACGTTCACATGTTTGGCTGACCGCGCGGCAAGCCGTCCGAGTATCGGAGGTCCGATGTCAGGCACAGTTGCGAAGTCGAGCCGGATCATCTGTACGACCTTGGCCGTGTGTCTCGTGCTTCTCGTCGGACAAGTGCCGGCGCAGGCCAGTTCCTGGGGCGCGCCGCAGACCGTCACCTCGTGGAACGTCATCAACCAGAGGTGGACGCCCAACAACGAGCTTGAGACGTACACGCCCAGCTGTGTCTGGTACGAGGGTTCCACGTTGATTATCAAGACATATAACGCGGGCGGCGGGGTCTACTACTCCGGTCGAGTGGAGTCCAGCGCCCTTTATGGCTACGGCACTTACAGTTTCACCGCCAGTATGCCCAACGGTCAGGGATTGCTGCCGGCGGTGTGGGCGGCCTATCTGAACCCGTGGCTGCCCGAGATGGACGCGGCCGAGATCGTCGGGTCGAATCCCACCACCGTTTATCAGACGTTCCATGATCCCAACAACGCCCAAGCCCAGTGGACGTCGGACAATTCCGGCGGGTGGACGAACAACTTCCACACCTATTCGGCCACCTGGTGGCCCGATCACATCGATTTCTCGGTGGATGGAGTTTTCAAGGGCACCAAGTGGTATTCCACCGCTTCCGGTGTCGGCATGCACTTCATCATCGACACGGCCGTCGGCGGCGACTGGCCAGGCAACCCGGACTCCTCGACATGGGCCACCGCTGACGGCGCCCGCTATCTCAAGGTTTCCTCGGTCACTTACACCCCGTACTACCCCTGATCGGTACGCAGTCCGTCGAGGAGGGCGAGCACGGCGCGTTCGGCCTCGAGCCGCTCGGCGTCTGGGTCTTCGGCGCTGGCGATAAGCAGACCGGCTTCGCCAAGGGCGGCGAGGACGAGATGGGCGAGGACCCGGATCGGTATGTCGCAGCGCAGGGCGCCGGCCTGGACGCCCAGCTGCAAGCCCGCTGTCACTATCCCCAGGGCGTACTGCTGGTCCAGTTCTCGCCACTGCTGCCAGCCCAGTACGGCCGGGGCCTCGACCAAGCCGATCCGTGACTTGTCCGGATCGAGGCAGGCGAGCAGGAACGCGTGCAGACCGACCTGGAACGCGGCCAGCGGTCCGGCGTCGCCGATGCCGGCCATCTCCTGGGTCACCCGCTGGATCAGTTCCTGCTGGATCTGCTCGTACACCGCGCGGAACAGCTCTTGCTTGTCCTTGAAATGGTGGTACATGGCGCCGCGCGAACTGCCCGCCCGGTTGACGATCTCCATCGTGCCCACGCCCGCGTAGCCGCGCTCGGCGAACAGCTCGCGCGCCGCCGCGACCAGCGCGGCCCGGGTGGTCTCGGACTTCTCGGCTTGGCGACCCATCACCGGTTCCTGTCACCTCCATCTATAAAACAGGCAGCCTGTTTGTTATCTTGTCAGCTGTACGTATTCTCCCTCGACCAAGGACGTGCGAGATGACCGACTCACCAGCGTGGTGGCGCGACCCAGCACTCGGCAAGCGGCGCGAGCTCGCGGTGCGAGGTGCGCGACTAACGGTTTTCGAAGCAGGGGAAGGTGAACCGGTCGTGTTCGTGCACGGCCTGCTGGTCAACGCCAATCTCTGGCGGCGGATCGTACCGTCGCTGGCAGCTGATTTTCGCTGCGTGGTGCTGGACCTTCCGTTTGGTTCGCATGCCACCGCGATGCCGGCCGCGGACCTGACCCCGCCGGGGTTGGCCGGGCTCGTCGCCGAGGCGATCGAGGCGCTCGGCGTCGGTCCGGTGACGCTGGTCGGCAACGACACCGGTGGCGCCATCTGTCAGATCGTCGCCACTACCCGTCCCGAGCTGCTCAAACGACTGGTGCTCACGTCGAGTGACGCGTACGACAACTTCCCGCCGAAGGCGTTCGGCTATCTCAAGGTGCTCGCGTCCGTGCCAGCGGCGATGCTGCTGCTCAACGCCCTGCGATTGCGCCCGTTGCGTCGGTTCCCGCTTGCGTACGGCCTGCTCAGCGCTCGACGCGTGCCCAGGTCAGCCAGTGACTCGTACGCGCTGCCGGCCTGCGTATCGGGCGGCGTCCGGGCGGATTTGCGCCGGTTGCTGCGGGGCCTGGACAAGCGTCACACGCTGGCCGCCGCCCGTCAGTTTGCGAAGTTCGACCGGCCGGTGCTCATCGCGTGGTCACAGCGTGACTGCTTCTTTCCCATGTCGCACGCGGAAAGGCTGAAGAACGACTTCCCGGATGCCCGCCTGGAGTGGATCCCGGGCGCGCGTACGTTCTCGCCCGAGGACCAGCCGGCCCGGCTGGTTTCCGCCATCGCCCGTTTCGTCGACCAGACCCAGGCGTCCGATGCGGGGGAACGGTGACCGGACGGGCGTTGCCCGCGCTGCCGGGCGTCGAACACCGGTTCGTCGATGTCAACGGGCTGCGTACGCACGTCGCCCTCGCAGGTCAGGGCGAGCCGTTGGTGCTGCTGCACGGCTGGCCCCAGCACTGGTGGCAGTGGCGGCACGTGATCCCCACCCTCGCCGACCATTATCGGGTGATCTGCCCGGACCTGCGCGGCCTCGGCTGGACCGACGCCCCACCGGCTGGATACGGGCCGGCCGACAGTGCTGACGATGTCCTCGGCTTGCTCGACCGCCTCGGCGTGCACCGGTTCGGCCTGGTCGGCCACGACTGCGGTGGCGTGGCCGGCTACCTCCTTGCGATGCGCCATCCTGACCGCGTCAGCCGCTATATCGCGATCAACACCGCTCATCCGTTTCTTCGCCCGACGCCTGGAGTTTTCGCGAACGGGCGACGGCTGTGGCACATCCCGGGCAACACCTTCCCGATCGTCGGGAGCATCGCGCGGTGGGCGCTGCGGCACTGGATTTACCGTACCGACGCGCTCACCCCTGACGACTGGGCGATGTTCCTGGCCCAGTTCGACGAACCCGCGCGAGTACGCGCGACGGTCCGCTACTACCGGAGCCTGCTCGGCCGGGAAATCCCGCTCGCGTTGGCCGGCCAGTATCGCTGGGCCCGGTTGACGGTGCCCACGCTCGTCCTGTCCGGCGATCGCGATCCGCTGCTGCCGCCGAGCATGATGGCCGGACTTGGCCCGCGCGCGCGGAATGTTCGGGTCGAACTGATCCCGCGCGTCGGGCACTTCCCGGCCACCGAAGCACCCCAACTGGTCGCCCAGCGCGCTCTCAGTTTCTTTCGCTGAGCGACCCGAGCTTCGCTGGATCGGTCACCACCGAGATGGCGTAAATCCGCCCGTCGACGACGGTGAACGCCATCGCCGAGAGCGGGGTGCCGTCCTCGCGCCAGGACAGGACCCCGGGACGGCCGTCGACGAGCGTCGGCTGCCAACGTACGGCCGCAGCGGCGCCCAGTCGCGCGCCGGCGGCGACCTTGGTGGCGCCCAGGACGACGACCTCGCCGTCGGGACCGTCGACGGTCAGTCGTACGTCGGGATCCAGTACGCGCAGCAGCCCCTCGAAGTCCCCCCGGCGGGCCGCCGTCAGGAAGGCCTCGACGACCTCTCGCTGCTCCCGTCCGACCAGCCGCGGCCGCTCGGTCGACCGCACCTTGCGGCGGGCCCGGCTGGCGAGCATTTTCACCGCGTCGCTGGACTTTCCGATGATCTGGCCGATCTCGTCGAACGGCACCGCGAACAGGTCATGCAACACGAACGCCAGCCGCTCAGTTGGCCCGAGCGACTCCAGCACGACCAGCAGCGCGAGCCCGACCGAGTCGGCCATCGCCACGTCCTCTTCCGCGGATTCCTCGACCATCTCGGGCACCTGGTCGTCGTACGACGACTCGGGGTGCGACTGCCGGGACCGCAGGACATCGAGGCTGATCCGGCCGACGACCGTGGTCAGCCAGCCGGCCAGGTTGTGGATGGTCGCGGTGTCCTGCCGGGAGAGCCGCAGCCAGGCTTCCTGGACCACGTCTTCGGCGTCGGCGTACGAGCCGAGCATGCGGTACGCGACCGCGCGCAGCCGATCGCGGTGCGCCTGGAACGCGGCCGCGATCGGTTCGGCAGGGCTGTCGGGCATGGTGTTACCTTCCTCGATTCCGCTCCGTCATGGGTGATGACGGGCCCGAACGGGCTCAGGTAACCGATGAGGAGCGTTTCGATGGAAGCACGGATGAACAGCCCGGTGAATCCCGATCTGACCACCGCGATCCAGCATTTGCACAAGGCGATTCACGCCGGCGGCGTCGACCCGCTGGTGCTGGAGCTGGTGCATTTGCGGGCCAGCCAGATCAACGGCTGCAGCCCCTGCGTTTTCGCCGGCGTACTAGCCGCGAAGAAGCGCGGAGAGACGGACGAACGGCTGCATAACGTGGTCACTTGGCGCGAGACGTCGCTCTACACCGAGCCGGAGCGGGCCGCGCTCGCGCTGGCCGAGGCCGCTACCCGCATCCAGGACGGCGAGGCGGGGGTGACGGACGAGATCTGGGACAGCGTCGCCACGCATTTCGACCAGGCCCAGCTGTCCGCGATCATCCTGCACATCGCGATGACCAACTTCTTCAACCGGATCAACCGTTCGATCAGGGAGCAGGCCGGCAAGACCTGGTGACCGCATAGATTCACGGGGTGGATCTCGCCCTTGACCTCGCCGGTCCCGGCCCGCTGCACCAACGGATCGCCGCCGCCCTGCGGGACGCCATCGCGCGAGGCCGGCTGCGTCCCGGCGAGCGGCTGCCGGCGACCCGGACCCTGGCCGCCGACCTTGGCTGTTCGCGCTGGGCGGTGTCGATGGCGTACGAACAACTGGTCGGCGAGGGCTGGGCGGAGGCGGTGGTCGGCTCCGGGACGCGGGTGGTCTTCGGCGGATCCGCCCGGCCGCCGGACCGTCCATCGTCGACTGTCCGGTACGACCTGCGGCCGGGCTATCCGGGGCTGTCCGACTTCCCGCGCGCGACCTGGGCGACGGCCGTCCGGGACGCGGTCCGGGCGGCGCCGGCGACCGCCCTGGGCCAGCCCGATCCGCGCGGCGCCACCGAACTGCGCGAGACGCTGTCGGCCTATCTCGGGCGGGTGAAAGGTGTCCGCGCCGATCCCGACGCCATTTTGGTCTGCGCAGGCGTCACGCACGGTATTTCACTCATGTCGGGGATGCTCGCGGCCGATGGCGCGTCGGTGGTGGCGGTGGAAGATCCGGGCTGGCCGCGGATCGCCGAGGCCGTCGCTGCCGCCGGCCTGGACACCGTCGCCGTGCCGGTCGATGAGGCTGGCGTTCGTACGAATGAGCTGCCGGCCACCGCGTCGGCGGCGATTGTCGGGCCGGCGCACCAATTCCCGACCGGGGTGGCGCTGGCCGCGGCCCGTCGGGACGCACTGGTGGAGTGGGCGAACGGCGGTCGCTGGATTCTTGAGGACGCGTACAACAGCGAGCATCGCTACGACGGGCGTCCGCAACTGGCGATCCAGGGCGACGCACCGGATCGGGTCATCCATCTGGGATCGGTCAGCAAGACGCTGTCTCCGGCGGTCCGGGTCGGCTGGCTGGTGGCGCCACCGGCCATGGTGGACCGGCTCGCGGACGCGATGCGGGTGACCGGCACGGCGCCCTCGGTGGTCGAGCAGCTGGCGTTGGCGCGGCTGATCGACAGCGGCGGTTACGACCGGCATCTGGTGCGGATCCGCCGCGTCTACCGCCGGCGCCGGGACGCTTTGGTCGCGGCTTTGGCCGCACAGCTGCCCAAAGCCCAGGTCTGCGGCGCCGCCGGTGGGCTGCATCTGTTGGTGACTTTCCCCGCCGACCTCGACGAGGATTCGCTCGTACGCGCGGCTGCGGCCGCTGGGCTGCTGGTCAGCGGCCTCGGCCGCTATTACCGCGGGCCACAGCCGTGGCCTGGGATCGTGGTCGGCTATGCGAACCTCGGTGAAAGCGCGTTTCCGGACGCCGTAAGGATCCTTGCCGCGGCTCGCTGATTGGCCTGCCTTTCCGGCCGCCGAAGTGGACTGGGGTTGTCGTTCCAGGCCGGCATACGGTGGTAACACTGACGGAAGGAGCGACAAGTGACTCGCAAGATCGGCCGCAGCGGCATCGAGGTCAGTCCCATCGGCGTCGGCACCTGGGCCATCGGCGGCCCGTTTTTCAGCGGTGGCCAGCCGCTTGGCTGGGGAGACGTGGACGACGACGAGTCGGTCCGGATGCTGCGCCGGGCCGTCGAACTCGGTGCGAACCTCATCGACACCGCCGATGTGTACGGCGCCGGGCATGCCGAGTCGGTGATCGGGCGGGCGTTCGCCGGCCGGCGCGACGACGTGGTGATCGCCACCAAGTGGGGCAACACGTACGACGAGGCGACCCGCGAGATGGGCCCGTGGAACGCGACACCGGAATATGTCAGGACCGCGCTCACGGCATCGTTGCGGCGGCTGCGAACCGACTACGTCGACATTCTTCAGTTGCACCTCGATGTTGCCGTGTCAGTGGCCGACGGCCTGCTCGAGACGTGCGACAAACTGTTGGCTGAAGGCAAAATTCGCGCGTACGGCTGCAGTACGGACACGGTCGCGCTGGCCGAGAGGTTCGCCGACGCGCAGGCGTCGGTCGTCCAGCATCAGCTCAACGTCCTTGACGACGCGCCGCAAATGCTGGCGCTGTGTGAGCGGCGCGAGCTCGCCAGCCTGAACCGCAGTCCGCTCGCGATGGGCTTGCTGAGCGACAAAATCACCGCGCAGACGCACATTGGCGGCACGGACATCCGGGCCCGGCAGCCGGAGTGGCTGCGCTGGTTCCACGACGGCCGGCCGGACGCCGAGTTCTTGCGCCGCCGGGACGCGATCCGGGAAATCCTCACCGGCGGTGGGCGTACGCTCGCGCAAGGCGCGCTGGCGTGGACGCTGGCCCGGAGCCGGCAGACCGTACCGATCCCAGGCTGTCGGACCATCGCGCAGGTCGAAGAAAACCTCGGCACCCTCGACCGGCCGCCGCTAACCGCCGCCGACCTGACCGACATCGCCCGACTGTCCACTGTGGACTAGTAACTGATGCCGTACAAAGCCGCCGCGTTGGCGGAGGAGAATTTGTCGCGGTCGGCGTCGGTGTCGAAATGCCCGAGGAATGTGGTGATGTCTTCTCGGGTGGGAGACTGGAACGGATAGTCGGTAGAGAAAATCAATCGGTCAACAGTGGTCACCGACAACGCGTGTCGTAGGAGCGCCGGATTGAGCATGCCTGAGCTGGTAATGAAGAAGTTCGACCGGACGTAGTCCGACACTGACCGTTCCAGGCCGGCGATGCGGGAAAGGCTGTCGGCGCGGTCCAACCAGAACAGCAGCATCTCGCCCCAGTGGCCAAGCACCACCCGCAGGTCCGGATGCCGGTCGAAGGTGCCCCGCAGAATCAGCCGAAGCGCGGCGGTGGCGGCATCCAGGTGCCATCCCCAGCCGAAGGTCGCCAGCGCGAGGTCCGTCATGGGGTCGAAGCCGCGGTACGACGCGTCGCGGACGGCTTTGGAGGGGAGTTGAGGATGGATGAACACCGGCTGGCCCAACTGCGCCGCGGTAGCGAAAAAGTCGTCGTACGCCGGGTCGTCCAGGAAAAGGTCGCCCGATCGGCCGTAAACCATGGTGCCGACGTGACCCAGGCCGGCGGCCCGTTCAAGCTCGCGCGCGACTTCCTTGGGCGCCGACATCGGCAGCGTGGAAAGCGCCCGGAGCCGGGTCGGGTGCTTTCCGACGGCAGCCGCGGCAGTGTCGTTCGCTGCGCGGCTGAGAGCTATCGCGTCCGCGGGCGGCAGCGGCTGGGTCCCGGGTGGTGTGAGGGCGATGATGGACACGTCGATTCCCTGCGCGTCCATGGCCGCGATCCGGCCGTCTCCGAGATCTTGCAGACGCTGCTGCTTGTCGCCCATTTCGTTGAAGGCAAGGCTTTCGTCGCGTTGTGACTCAGGTAGGGCTTGAAGCGCCGATATCAGGTCCGGCATGATCCAGTGCTCTTCGATGGCGATGAGGGTCATCAGAAACTTCCTGTCAGGTGATATCTATCAGCGGGACGTACCAACCCAGCGGTGATAGGCGTCCATGTCGACGTTGCTCCCGCACACGATGGTGACGATGTGCCGGCCGGCGAAGCGGTCAGGGTCTTCGAGGATCGCCGCGATGCCGAGTGCGGCCGACGGTTCGACGACGAGGCCGGCGTGGTCCAGGAGTAGTCGTATGCCGGCGACGATCGACTTCTCCTGCACCAGAACAGCGTCATCGGCGACCAGGAGCAGGTCGTCCAGTACGGCCGGGATGGGATGTCGGCCGGCGACGCCGTCGGCGATGGTGTTGGTCGAGTCGGTGCTGACGACGCGCCGCTGGTGCCACGAGTGTGTCATCGCCGGTGCGCCCAGCGGCTGGACGCAGATCACCTCGGTCCCGGGTGCCAAGGCCTTCACCACGTGACCCACGCCGGTGGCCATCGCACCGCCGCCGAGCGCGATCAGGACGGTGTCGAACGACGGCACGGTGTCGACCAGTTCCAGGCCAATCGTCGCCGCGCCCTCGCAGGTCTCGATGTCCAGGCTGTCTTCGACCAGCCGGATACCGTCGTACCGCGCGATGGCCGCGGCCCGCTCGCGCGCCACCTCGTGGTCGCCGTCCACCAGTTCCAACTGGGCACCCATCGCGCGAATGCGATCGAGCTTGACCGCCGGCGCGAAGCGGGATGCCACGACGGTGACATCCAGCCCCCGGCCGCGCCCGGACCACCCGAGGGCCTGACCGAGGTTGCCCGCGCTGGCGCACACCAGGGCTCGCGAGCCAGTGTCGGCCAGCTGGCTCGCGACCAGCTCGGAGCCGCGGCCTTTGAAACTGCGGACCGGGTTCGCCGTCTCGAGTTTGATACTCACCGCGCACCCGAGATGCGGCTCCAACGCCTCGCAGCGATAGAGCGGGGTGTTGCGAAAAATCGGGTCGATGACCTGCTGAGCCGCCCGGATCCGAGCGATGTCGAGACGTGTTTGCGGCACGACACCGCAGCCTACCCGTTCAGACCGGCAGCTCTTCCCGCGTACGCAGCAGACGTCTCATCCAGAGGACCAGCAGCACGGTGAGAATCGCGACTCCCACCAACCCGAGGCGATCGAAGGTGGTGTGGACGGTCGCCATCCCAAAGACAGTGTGACCGAGGAGGGCTCCGCCGGCGAGGATGAGCGAGTGCTCGTCTGTCCACGCCGTGGAAGTGGCCCAGCGGCGTACGAGCACGACCAGACCGGCCACCAGAACGGCCGCGATCCCCATTGGCAGGAAAGCCCAGGCGCCGTGGGTGAATGCCGGCTGTTTGGCTCCACCAAACGGAAAGAGCAGCCCGAGAATGACCAGCACCCCGACGAGTCCGAGCCCGGCCAGCGCCCAGACGGGTGGCACCGAGGCGGCCGATCGTACCGGCTGCCCGCGGCGGGGGAGCACTTTCAGTGCGATGATCGCGAGCGCGACCACCAGGATCAGGCAACCGATGAAAACCGCCAGCGGAGCCACATATCCAGGATCCTGGCTCGGCGGCACCGAAACTCGGAGCAAGCCCACTCCGATCAGGGCGACGATTCCGGTGATGACGAGCCCGGTCTTTTTCAGGTACGGCACCTCGCGGTGCGCCGGGAAAAGCAGATCGACCAGCAGAATCGGGATCACCGCGCTGAAAATGACGTGGTAGATCACGTTCACTTCCCAGTAGGCCAGGTTCAGCCCGAAAATCCGGGGCGCCCAGCCCGCCGCATGGTAGAGATTCGGGCTGGACAGTGCCTGCAGCCCGAATCCATCCTCCACCAGTTCGTACGCCACTCCCAGCAACACGATGCTCGGCCACCCACGTCCCGAGCGGCGGACCGCCTCTCGTACCAGCAGAATGCCGGCGCCGTAAATGGGCAGCCACAACAAAATCAGGTAAGCCAGATGCATCGGAGTGCTGCCGAACGCCAACTCGGCGATCAATGGGGCAAGAACGACCAGCAGCCAAGCTGCCCGTCGATTGCCAGTCCGTGCCATCGCGGCCTCCCCCTGCTCACCACGTCCGCCGCGTGCGGCGGCGATCCGGGCACTGTGCGGCACATTCAGCCGCACCGCAACTCCACCACCGGCGCCTCGCGGCGCCAAGCCGCGAAAGTTGCCAACCACCCATCCGAAAGTTGGTACGGTCGCGGCTTGTCGTTGCGTTTACGGATCGCAGCGTGGGGTGGGGCCCTGGTAGCCCTTCTTCGAGGAACTGTCGATGCCGACCTCACATTTGATGGACGGATCGAGTTTGTTGTCATTGACGTGCGCGTCGGTGGAGTGGTTCTGCAGGCCGATGGCGTGGTCCGGGCCGGCGGCCCAGGTGTTGCCGGTGACGGTGAGGTGTTGGATGTCGTCGATCATCAGGGTCTGGGAGGCTTGCTGGGTCTGGCAGTAGTTGTTGCTGAAAGTCCAGTCCTGCGAGACGCCAATGCCGCTGCCGTCGCCGGCCTCGGAGTTCGGTCCCTCGCCGATCAAACACATGTTGTCGACCTGTTCGCAGCGGTTGCTGTCGATGAGTACGTGTTGGCTCGCCACGTCGTCGTCGCCGGTCGCGAAGGTCTGCATGCAGTCGGCGTGGGCGCCGGTGCTGTTGTCGGTTTTGGAAATCGTGTTGTGTTGGATTATCAGGTTGTTACCGAAGAAGCGCAGCCCGTCGCCGTCGTCGCCTTTGGGTGCGGTGACAGTGTTGTTTTGCACGGTGACATTGTCGCCGTGCAGTTCGATCCCGGGCGCGGATGGCTTGGTCATGGTGTAGCCGTCCACGACGACGTAACTCGCGTCGATGTCGATCCCGCCGACCTGCTGCCCTTTTCCGGAGTACGTAATGGGCTTGTCGGCCGTGCCGCTTTTGGTGATGTGCAGCCGGCTGGTTTTGGAGACAGTGCTGAAACAAACCACGTCGCCCGGCTGGATCGCGGCCAGCGACCGCGGGTTGGCGACGTGTCGCGTACACGCCGCACCGGTGCCGGCGTGCGCGCCGGCGCTCTGCTGCGGGACCGGCCCGGCCGCTGAGCCCGCGAACGGTGCGACCAGCATCGCCAGCACGGTTCCCGTGGACAGTGTTCTCAAACCTGGCATAGCCATCCTTCCGGTTCTATCCGATAGATCCGGCTCGGGACCCTATGGGCGCTCTAGGGGACTGGTCCCGACGGCGCAGCGGGAATCCCCTTAGAATGGTGGTTCGGCTGGCCAGGTGGTGGGTTTTTCGGGTGGGGGCGGTTGGACGCGTGGTTCGTCCTTGTCGTTCAGGTAGATCGATCCGCGTCGCCGGTTTCTGGTGGGTGGGCAGACGTCTTCTCCGGGTGGTGGTGGCTCGGTGACGTAGACGCGTCCGGTGGGGCTCAGGACGGTGTAGGTGCCGTCTGGGTCGAGTCTGACTTTCCAGTCGGAGTGTGTTTTCAGCCGGTGGTGGAAACGGCACAGGCAGAGGAGATTTTCTTTGCAGGTGCACCCGTCCGGAAACGGGATGGAGTGGTCCTTGTCGCAACGCTGGGCAGCACAGCGACACCCAGGCCAGCGGCACGTCACGTCTCGGGCTTCGATGAATTCCTGCAATGCTGTGGATGGTCGATAGCGTGCCCGACCGGCTTCTATGAGCTTGGTGGAGCTGGGGTCGGTGAGTAGTCGGCGCCAGGTGGAGTCTTTGGCCAGGCGGCGGGCCATGCTGGCCGGGATCGCGCCGTACCCGGCTAGGAAGGCGGGTTTGTCGTCCAGGCCGAGCAGTGTGCCGGCCCCGACGACTACTCGCAGGTCAACGCCGGGCTTGCGCGGGCGCTGGTGGAAAGCGGAACCCGCTGCAGTTGCTGGGGAAGTGGACGGCTCGTACCCGCAGTCGTCGGTGCCACCGCCGGCGCTTACACCGGTGTCGTCGGCTGCGGGTTGGCTGGCTCCGTTGCTGTTGTCGGTGTCATTGTCCGGGAGCTCATTGTCCGGGAGTTGCGGTGGCGGGATATAGCCCAGGCTGCCGCCGGTGATCAGGTCCAGCAGCGCGTCCGCGCGACGGACGTCCATCGATCGCGGGTCATCGTCCGGGCAGGAATGTGCGTACGCGTCAAGGATCGACATGATCGACGCCAACTCATCAGCGGTCAAATAAGCCCGCATCCACGCCATCGAGTCATCCGCTGGCGACGACTGCACCCGCCGCTGTCGCTTCGCCTCCTCGTGACGATCCTGGGCGGCCTGCGGATCGATCGCGATGATCGCCCGCTGGATCGCTTTACGCAGCTGCCCAGGCGTACGGTCACCCGCGTCCGGCAGCGTCGCATCGATCACTTCCGCGGCGAGATCAGCCGGAAGTTTCTCCAGCATCTCCAGGAAGATCCTGGCCTTGGGAGTGGTGATCACCCCGGCGGCCAACGCCTTCCAGACAGCCGGGAAGTCGTTATAGAGCTGGATCGCGGTGTCCAAGCGGTGCTGGGCGGTCACCTGCGCCACCCGCAGAGCCGGCGCGAAATCCGCCGCACACCACTTCACCACCCGCTCACGCGTCGCGACCGTGGACTCATTCACCAACGAAGGCCCGGCAACCACACGGCGACGCGCCAACTCAGCGAAAGACGCCACCTGACGGGCATCAATCATCGCCCGCATCCGCTCGCATTCCACCACATCGGTGACCAGCGCGTCATCCTCCAGATCAGCCGGCGCCGCCGACTGACCATGGGACCACCGCACTGTCCAACCCATACCGAACATCGTACACCTGTTCGAATAGCTGAATTTCGTTGGGGTTATCTCAGGGTTTCGTTCAGCATGCCGCACTGGGCAGGAGCGTCCGCCGACCCGCGCGCCCATAGTTGGTGAAAGGTTCGTGTCGCTATACGGTGGCGGTGAAATGATGGGCGGTAATCACCATCCGGTGGCGCATGTAAAGGCGGTGCGCCGGGGCGCGATCGGCACTTACGCCTGAGTCGAGATTGATCGCCTCGCAGCCAAGGCTTCGCGCAACGTCTCTTACCCACTCCATCAGCAGATCCGCGTGACCGCGACGCCGCGCCTCTGGCAGCGTGAACAAATCGTCGACATAGAGGTGGTGTCCCCATGCGCTCGACCATAATTCGCGAAATCCCATGATCGAGAGAGCGTTTTCCCGTTCTTGTTCGAAAGCTCCGACCAGCCGATATCCCTCCGGGCGCAGGTGCGTGTCGATCACGGCGACCACGGCGTCAGCTGTTTGCCATCGCGGCCGCAGGGCCAACATCGTTTCGGCGGCGAGTTTTGTTTGTCCTGCTTCGATCTCGCGTACGTTGATCATGAAACGACCCTAATGTGGGTGTCGCGGCCGGAGTAGAACCAGTTCCGGCGGAGTTTCGCAGACCACGGTCAGTCCGATCGCGCGTCAGTCTCGTCCGAGTACGTAAATCTGCGTACGTTCGAAGCCGCTTTGCGCACGACGTGATCGCCGACCCAGCAGCCCAGTCTGGACCGGCATCGAATTCCGTATAGAAGGAGGCTGTCTCGTGACAGCGCAGACAGAGCTATCGTCCCGCCGCGCTTGGACGGCGATCGGCCGGGCGGGTGGCCGGCACCGACTACTGCTGATCGCGACCTGCGTGGCCCTCGTCCTGGCCGCCGTCGGCGACGAGGCGACCGGATACGACGGGCCGGGTCCTTTTATCTATCCCGCCGTCGCGGTACTGGTGGCGCTGGTCCCGTGGCGCTTTACCCCATTGCTGGCCGCGGCCATGAGTATTTTCTTTATCTATGGGGGACTTGCCGCGGGCGAGTTCGCAGTCCGGCTGCTCCAGCCCTACCACACTCTTGACTTCGCGGCCGGCTGGCTCCAGATGCTCAGTTTCGTCGCAGCGGCCATTTTCGCGGTGGCGGCGGTTGTCTACGCCCGCCGCCGATAAAGGAGACCACAATGTTTCGGTTCAACCGTAGTACGTTGATTTCCTTCGCTGGACTGCTGATCGGCATTTCCGGCCTGATCGTGCAGTGGATCGCCACTCCATCGAAGTTCGCCGGGGACGGCGGCGTGTTCGGTATCTCCATTCCACCCGGCATCCTCTTCATCGCCGCGTGTGGGGTGCTCGTGGTGCTGACCGCCCGGTGGTGGTGGCACGCGGTTTTTGGTGTGCTCATCGCGTTCTGGATCGTCGGGGTCGGATCGTTGGCCGATCAGCTGCAACCCAACCTGGTTTCCTCCAACATCGGTACGGTGGCGGGAAACGTCATCATGGCCGCCGGGCTGATCCTGGCCGTCGTCGCTGGGGTGCTCAGCATGATCACCGGTTTCCGTACGCGGCGCGTAAGGGCAGCGCACTGACCACGGGCACTCAGGGGGCGGGGGCCGTCCAGCGCCGCTGCCAGGTCAGCGGGACGTGGATGCGGGTCTTGACGCTGCCGTCCCAGGTGACCTGGAGGCCATTGCGGCGGACGGCCTCGGCTATCTCGTGACCGATTCGCTCGGTGTCCGCCGGATCTTCGCTGTGGTTCACCAGGCCGTACGCGAGGTAGAGGCCTTGGCCGCTGGCGGCGCTCTCCGCGTCCTGGGAATGGTAGAAGGCGTAGCCGCGGTCGTCGCCAGTGGCCTCGTCGAGGATCTCGCCGTGGCCGCAGCCCTGGCAGCAGGAGAAGTTCTCCCGCGCCACGATGCCGGCCGCGGTGAGGTCGGCGAATGCGGCGGTCAGCCGATCTGAGTCGGTGTGGGCCGGCCAGTCGGCCTGCTCGGCCAGCCGCCGGGAGATCGCGGCGGCGGTCAACTCCGCCGCCACCGGCTGCAGCTGGTCCGGATCCTCGCCGTCGTCCGCGAACATGTCCACGGCCTCGGCCACGATCGACTCGAAGTCGTCCTCGGCGATATCGACCTGCATCTGGACATATTGCTGCAACTCGTCGCGTACTGTGCTCTCGGTCATGGGTCGATTGTGCCGGCAGCGACCGAAAGGGCAGTCGGGCGCCCCGCGGTGTTCCTAATGATCCGCGACCGCCAAGCCGAACGTTCGGGCGCGATCAGTCGGGGTCTTTTTCGAGCCGATTCTTGATCGCCTTCGTGACGCTTGCGAGTACGAACGCTCCGTCCACCAAAAGGGTTTCCGCGCCCGACACTGGCGGCGAGGCGGGGCTGGTCGCGTCGTGTCCGGTGGGTATTTCGACCTTCGCTTCCGTTGCTTTCCATTGCTGCAGATGATCTATCCCGTCCTTGCCGATCCCTTGCAGTTTCTCGACGTGCTGCGCGACCCGGGTCGAGAAGTCTCCTTGCTCGTCTTTTGCCTCGTACTCGGCCACCGGTGCCGCCGCGACGCCGATTTCCTCGTCTTCAACCGCCCGGCTGGTCTCGGGAGGCGGCAGGGTGGTGGCGTTCTTGTCGGTGCCTCCGCGCGAGCGGTCCGTGGCTGATCCGGTCACCTCACCCGAATCCGGGGTGGTGGGACCGTCCTGCGGTCCGCGGGTGAATTCGTGGGCCATGGCATTGCCCTTCCAGTAATAACGCCGAACGTGGTGGCCGGGTCAGAGCAGAACAACTGGTAGCCAATCGCCCGTCCGCAGGTGGTTGGTGGCCGCCGTGAGGCGATCGACCGGATCGGTGGCGCGGCTCAACGCGTCGATGGCGGCCCGCCAGTCATCGTCTCCGGTGACGATGGTCTCGGCGGGCCGCCACAGGTCCGGATGTTCTCGCAGTTCGCTGCGCTGCCCAGGCACAGTGGCTGCTGTCAGGTCCAGACCTCGACATGCCCACGCCCGCGTTTCTGGATGAGGCTGGGTCTCATCGATGGCATCGGACCTGAGCGTGTCCCAGACGTCGGCCCACCGGTATCTGCCGGCCTGCCACCCTCGCTCGGGCCAGTCGTACCGGCACGGCACGGTGCCACCTTTGATGGCGCAGTCAGCGGACTGTACGAGATGGCGGATCAGTTCTTCGGGCTGGTAGTAGCCGATCAGGCCGGCGTACCGCTGCTCGACCGCGTGTTCGAGGCCGAGTCGGACGGCCAGGTGGACCTGTGGTCGGCCGCTGCGGAGGATGACGCCGTCCAGCCATGCCGGCCGCGGCAGCGGGGGCTCCCGTCCCACCAGGTGCGCGATGGTGTGAAGCTCGGCCCACAGCACGATCCGTGGATCAGCCGCGAGCCGCCGCGGCTCGTCCCACTCTCGTAGCGTCGCCGGTGGTATGTAGTCCGCAACGGTGGCCAGCGCGACCTTTGCCGTCACTTTGCCGGGATTTTCGCGGTCTTTGCCGAGCGGAACCTGGATCCGGATCGGTCGGTCCATTCCGTCCGCGAAGATCACCGCCTGACCTGCGGGGAGGCCGACCACATGGCGGGACTGGTCCTCGTCGAGGTTCATCGCCGCGCCGACGGTGCCACGGTCGTCGGCTGCTGGCAGCCGGTGCATGATTTTCAGGGCGGTGTTCTTGACCACGTCCGAGGTGATCTTGCTGGGGATCTGCTCCGCCACGATGATTCCCTCGCCATAGGCGCGGATTTCGGCCAGCAGTCCGGCAAACAGCTCCACGGCGTGCGCCGCCGGACTGCCCGGTTCGACTTTCTTGAGCAGCCGGTGCGCCTCTTCGATCACGGTCACGTGGGCCAGGCCCGAGGCCGTCGGCTGGGTCCGCAAGTGCTCGTACAGACGGATTAGCACCACACCGATAAAGAACGCCTTGTCCTGGTCGTTGCCCAGGTCCTCGATCTCCAGAACCACGTTGTGCCGGAAAAGGCCGGCGATATCGAGTGGATACCGCGCCTGGAAGAACATGCCGGGCGTGCCCAGTCGCAGAGAGCCCATCCGTACGTTGATGAATCCTCGTACGTTGTCGGAAATCTCCTGGCTGTAGCCAATTCCCTCGACGACCTTCAGTGCCGTGGTTTGCAAATCGGCCAAACCGGGATAGCGCGGCGTGACACCGGCGAGCGACGACTGGCTCAGCACGGTGTTCCAGCCCAGCTCGCCATAGCAGCGGCTCAAGGCGTACGCGAGGACTTGGGGAAAGGGTTCCTCAGCCTCGAAAGCGGCCAGAAACAGCGCCCGGATTAGGTCGATATGGGTCTGCAGTGGGAATCCGCGTTCGGGTTCCAGCGGGTTGAGGCCGACGGGCAGCGCGTCTGGATCGCCAGGCCGGATGACCGAGACGTGGCCGTCCAGCCTGCCGGCCATGCCCGCGTACTCAGCCTTCGCCGGTTCGATGGCCAGCCAGGGAATCCCGCGATGGTGTAGTCCCTCCAGCAGGTGCCGGATGGTCTGGGACTTTCCCGACCCGGTGGCGCCAGCGACGAACGTGTGGCGGTTGAGGGTGTCGGACCTGACGCGATAGTCGCCCACTGGACGGTCGGCGTCATCCAGCACAGACCCGAGATGGATCTCGCCGTCGTCCTCGGGCGTGACGTCGAACACCGGCGGTTCAGTGACCCGGATGCCGGGCAGTTCACGGCGCGGCGGCCGTGCGATGGCTGCGATGAGTTCACCGGCCGCCGCGAACGGGGACGAGAATCCGTCGCCTGCATGCTCATCCAACTCAAGTGTTTCCGCCAGGTCGCCGACTCGATCGCCGGCTCGCAGTACGTACGGGATCTCGTCCAGATCGCTGGCACTGCACAACAATCTCGCGGCCCTTCGGACCCGCTCGGGATCGGCAGCGCCGACCAGGATGCTGACATTCCACATTCCGGCGCTGTCGGCGCGGGCCAGTTCCCGATAGCGCGACTCGCTGCGCGCCAGCCTGATGCGGTCCGGCTCGGAGTTCACGTGCGAACGGAGCTTGGGCAGCCGCACCTCGAGGTCGATCAGCTCCTCGGCCACCGCCGCGGGGCTGGCGGGTTCGGCCAGCACCAGCCACCCAAAACCATCGGCCAGGTGCGCCACGTAGTCCTCGAAACCACCCCGGCCCGGCACCGCGGTGGCAGCGTCCCCGCCGGCCGTCCACAGTGGATCAGACCGGCCCGTACACCGCAGCCAGGCAGGCAATGCCTGCCACTGCCGCAGCAACGACCCTGATTCCAGGAGCCGCCCGCGACTGCCTGGTGGGTACAACACCGGGACCTCGCCGCCGGCGGCTGAATCGCTTTGCACAGGCGGAAAGCCGGGCCGGCCGCCGACCAGCAGCCGGAGCGTACGACTGCCGGGCAGCCGATCCCACGCGATCGCGATGGCACCGCCCTGCACCCGCCGACCTCACCGTGAGCAGCTGTCAGCGCCGCGAACAGTTGCGCCCGGATACGGTTTTCCACCTCCTTCGCCGCGGCCGGTTCAGCTGGCCGGGTCCGAGCTCGTGGGGTGGTGCTGATCTGGTGAAACTCGAACGAGTCCAGGATCGTGGGAGCGCGAGGAATCACCCGGTCAAATCCTCAAAGGCGCCCTTCTCCCGCTGTGCGGCATCTTTCAGAGCACCCTTTTCTTTTTGTACGCTGTCGCTCAGGGCGCTCTTTTCCTTTTGTACGCTGTCGGCCAAGGCGCCCTTTTCTTTTTGGAACGAGTCGGTCGCGGCCGCCTTTTCCCGGGCCCCTGATCGCTCAGGCGGCGGGAGCGTGGTCGGGTTCTTTTCCGGCCGGGTACGCCCATCCTGAGCTGCCCTGGTTGGCTCCGGCGCGTCTCCAGCGTCCGTACGACTGTCGGCGTGGGTGTCCCTGGCCATCGATCCTCATTTCCTGCATTGGTTGTTTCTCATGACACGCGCTAATACTGAGCGGGGATCGCGTCGCGATAAGGGACCGGTGATACTCCGTCACGGCCCACGATGGTGGGGTCGCAGTCGCCGTCCACCCAGCGCCGCGCTTCCTGGCCGGCGTTCACCAGGATGAAAGCGGTTGGGTCCAGTCGTTGGATCACCACTGGTTCCACCAGGTATTCGTACCCACGGGCGACCGTCGTCCCCTCAGACTGGGTAATCGTGAGGGACTTGTTGATCGCGTCCTGCCAACTGGACCCAAAGGTTTGACTGTCCGACACCCCCATATCGGTCGAGGTCGATCTCGACTTCGAGTCCGGAGAGAACAAGCGCCCGGAATCCGCCTCCCAGGTGGATGACTCGCCGTCCGACCCCGACAGTGAGTTTGTCAATGACCTACTTTGCGAATCTCCCCATGACTGGCTTGATCCGTGGGTCAGGTTCTCGCCGGTCTGCTTGGTGATCTGCGAGAGCGAGAACTGGTAGTCGCGGCCTATAAAGTCGGCCGCGATGCGGGCTTCTTCCGGATTGCCGAGCTGCATCAGCATGGTCACACTGCCGGGTTTTCCGAGCAGCTTTCCGGCGTCCTCCCGCAGGTGCTCGAAAAGCAGCAGAAGTCGTACACCCAGGCGTCGAGTCTGTCGTGACAACGACTCCAGGCTGGGTGCGCCGAGTTTGTCGGCGCCGGCGACCACGAGGACATTCGGGGCTGCTCCGCCGCGGTCGTCGCGCAGCTGGTGGAGAACCAGGTGCGACAAAACTCTTTCGGTCATGTCCCGTCGACTGTCCAACGGTGATACGGCTGAAATAACGGTTAAACCGGATTCGGGCCACAGCGGTGTGTTGCCCCGTTGCCCCTCACCGGGATGGGCCAGCAAATCGAACTGATCGATGAGAAACCGCAGCTCTTCGACTTCCCGATCGCCGGACACCATGTCGTCGATACATCCGACAAGGGCTCGTCGCTCCTCGTTACTCAGCGAACCCTCATCCGGCAGATTCAGCCTGCACAACAACCGCATTCCGGCCACCAGCCTGGCGAACGTGGTAGGCCCGTCGAGACGGCTGGCCACCGCCTTGATGAGCCGGACGTCGAGGCGGCGCAGGCTGGCCGCGTCCTGGTGATCCTTTCGCAAGGACGTGAGAGATTCGGCCAGGACTTCGGCCAGATGGTCAGGAGGAAGTCCTTGCAACAGCGCGAACTGGTCCAGGGCCGCGGGCAGTTCGTGGGTTCGTACGTGGCGCCCCCACTCACCGACGATCTGGGCGAGTCCGCCGGCGACCTGGTATTCGGAAAAGTCGAGCACCAGGATTTTGGCCCCACCACCCAACCGCGGCAAACTCAAGGTGGTGAGTAGGCACATCCACCCGGTGGCCGTACCGCCGAACACGTCGATTTGGTCATTGCCCTGCAACGTGATCGGAAACAGGACCGGACCCGTGCTCGTACGGAACTGTTCCCGCTCGTCGTGCGCCCGAACCGCCTCGGCCCACGAGATCTGAGCGAGCCGGAAAGTTTCCTGACGGTCCCTGCGCCAAGCGACGACAGCCGAGGACTCGCGCAGCATCCCTACGAACACGGACACGACGCCACTGAGCACCAGCAGGACGAGGCTGATCACGCTGATGACAACGGCGATGACTGGCACCGCCACGTCGTCCGCGGGGAGACGGGCCAGTTGCGAGGTGACCAGCATTCCAGCGCAGCACACCAAAACGCCGGCGCCGGCCAGCATGCCCCCCAGCCCGTACTTGGACCAACCAGGCTGGGCGGGTGGGTGCTCATCGACCCACACCGGCGCATCGTTGGCGAGCGGCGACGGGACGGCTGCTGGCTGCGGTACGAACTCCCACCCCACCAGGTCGTCGACACTTGGCGACCGCGGTGCGAGGTCAGCCTCGCCGTTCGATCCGCTCATGGATTCCGTTCTCGAAGGGCGCGTTCGCCGACGACAGCTGTGCCCGCCGAGTCAACCCGACTGGTTGGTCGGTGCGTACGCAGCTAGCCGCCGTGCGCCCGGTAGATGCCTTCTGGCCAGGCAATATAGGTCGTCGAGAGCGGACGGTGAGCGGACGACAAGCCGGCCCTACGGCCGTTCGCGGAGATGATCCTGGAGCTCGGCGTGCCGGAACTGGTAGATCGGCCCGACCGTACGCAGCAGGTGCCGTCGCCGGCAGTCGTCGAGGAACCGGCCCAGCCTTAGCGGGGTGCGGTGCCGCAGCGTGAGCCAGATCTGGGTGACGGTCGTCAACCAGGCCCGGCTGAGGATCAGGCCGCTGGTGATCCCCAGCGCCAGGCCGCCGGCGAGCGCGTCCGCGAGCCGGCTGCCGGGACCACCGCCGGCCAACCCGTAGACGGGTGTGTCGTACACGAGCCAGCCGTTGATCCCGCTGGCCACCCCGATCGCGACGCCGACGACAAGCCACAGCCGGAAGTCGTCCCGCCACGCCCGGACCGGATCGGCCGAGTCCGTACGACCCGAGGTGGGGCCGTCGGTGAACGCTCCGGTCAGCCACGCGGTCGGGGTGATGATGAGCAGACAGGCGACGACACCGGTGATCCCGTACTCGACCGCCGGTACGACGCCGCCGCCCTGGATCAGGTAGGCGAGTAGGCCGAACAGGCCGTCAGCGGCGCCGAACAGGAGGCCTAGCAGCAGCGCGGAGCCCAGCCGGCGAGCCGAGCCAAGCCCAGCGCGGATGCTGAGCGACTTCAGCATGGCGGCGCCACGCGTACGAGCGGAGATCCCGTACACGACCGCGAACGCGAACCCGAAAGTGGACAGGCTGAGGCTCCAACCGCCCAGAATGACGCCGGGCAGCAGCGACAGGGCGGCTCCGAATACCACCATGACGCACATCCGGACGAGAGCGCGATAAGGCGGCCCTGCGTCTTTACGTCCAGCGGTGAGAGTGAACGCGAGGGTGACCGCGAGGCTCGCCGGCATGCCGAGGATCAGCGCGAACCAGAATGCGATCTCCAGCCAGACCAGTGGCCAGGTTCGACCGCCACTGACCGCCAGGCTGGCCAGCCCGTAGCAGGACCCGGCCACCACCATTCCGGCGACGCAACTGATCACTATCCGCAACGGACCCGGCAACCAGGTGGCGATGGTCCACCAGGCGAGGTCGCGAGAACCCAGCCGGCGAGCGATCAGGGCGAGCGTTCGGTGCGGGGTGCCCTCGGCGTACGGCGTGCGCTGCCCTGGACGCGGGGCATAGGCGGCCGGCACGGTGTAGTCGCGCAGGTGCCTGGTGATCGACGTCGCGTCCGGAAACCGATCGGTGTCCAGCAGTTCATCGACGTTGCCCAGACCCGGCACGGCCAGGCCGGGGGTGTAGATGTCACGCAGCAGCGTGACGTCGAGCGGACTGGTCAAGGCGCCGGCGAGCGGGCTGTCCGGCTGACTGGTGAGCGTTTTGGTAAGGGCCAGCCACGGCTGGGGCACCGGATCCGTGACCGGACGCAGCAAGTACTCCGCGGTGGCCTTGGCGTCCAGTGGTCGCAGCTCGACGGCCGCGGCTCCGATGAGTGGATGCTGGCCGGCCGCGTCGGCGAGTTCCTCGGTGCGGGAGAGCAGCACGAGCCGGAAGGTGGTGGCGTCCTTGCTCAAGGCCTGCAACGCGCGAAAGCGGGCGGGCTCGGGCATCTCGTCGAGGCCGTCCAGGAACACCGATATCCGTCCCTGATCGAGCAGTTCGCGGCCGAGCCGATGGCCGCGACGGCCGCGAAGGAGCGGGATCTCGCCGAGTTTTTCGCTCAGCCAGTCCACCACCGGCGTGGCCATCGGATCCCAATCTCCGAGGGTGAACAGAACCGGGACCGGTACCTTCGTACGCTCGTGATCCATCAGCCGGCCGCGGTGGCCAAGCGCGTCCAGCAGCAGATGCACCGCCGCCGAGCTCTTTCCGGCGCCCGGACCACCGGCGATGATCAGCCGGCCGGACGCAAGGCCACCGTAGACGTTCAGCAGGCCGTCCCGGCCGCCTTCGCGCAGCCGATGGGCAGTCACCCGAGTGAAACCCGGCAGGGGATCAAACGACGAGCCGTCGTCCCGAAACTGGGTGGCCTGGGAAACTGCGCCGGCCACCGGCTCAGTGCTGCGCCGCCACCGTACGGGCAATGGCGCGGGCAGCAGCAGGCCGCGGTCGTGGGCGGCCGTCAGCCACTGCTTTCGCATCGCGTCAGCAAGCAGGTTGGCTATGGCATCCAGCCCAGTCCGATCCAGCCCAGTCCGATCCAGCCCAGTCCGATCCAGCCCAGTCCGATTCAGCCCGGTCCCGTCCAGCCCAGTCGCATCCAGCTCAGCTGTGCCGGGTCCGCCCGGCTCTCGGGTTTTGGCTGGTCGCTTGTATTTGTCCAAGCGGGCGGACCGGAAGAGCTTCTCGACATGCTCAGCCTCGTCCGTACCTCCACCGAGTGCGCGAGCCAGCGCTGCGGCCTGTTTTTCGTCTACCGGTTGCCTCTTGCCAGTCAGAATGTCGTTGACAGCGGTGGTGCCAAGGCCAAGTGCCATCGGCGACTGGTTCCCGCGGGCGGTGATCTCGGTCAGCGATCGCAGCTGGTTTTCGCGGTGAATCTGGTCGTAAAACTCCAACAACCTGCGGTACGGCCCCGACTCGGGCCAGTTGTCTCGGGTAATCGGCCGGCCCCTGCCCACACGTCCCCCAGTCTCTCTGCCGCTGCGTCAGGAAGATCACCAACCTACCGACAGGGCCTGACGCGTACGCAACGGTTCGGCTGTGGGAAGTGGCCTCCAGGCAGACGACCAGGACCTTGACCGGTCACACGTCAAGCCTGGATCCACCGAAGTACGTGCTACGGCGTGAAACTGTCGTAGTTACTTGATGAAGTAGCCCCCACCCAGTGATCGGGTGGGGGGTGGGTTTGAGGCCGCGCGCGCGAGAATTTTTGGGATTTCTGAGGTTCCTGGGACGATCGGTGCTGAAGTGACTCGCCTGGCCAGGGTCACCTTCCCCGTCCCAACATACGGGACGACAGCGCTTCAAGTGTCACATCAGCCCCGCCAGTGACAGGCCCGGCGTCGAATGCGGGACTTTAACCCGCACTCGACGTCCAGAGCGGAACAAAGTCCCACACTCGACGAAAATTCCGGCCCCTACCCACGAAAACCCGACCACCCCAACCGGATAAACAGGGCACCGAACCAGCCAACCACTCACGCACCGAACGGACCCGCCGCGATCCCGTACAAAAGCAAACACCACTCACCAAACGATCAGAGCCGCGAGGTTCCCCCAGTTGACCGCGACCTCGGGTCGGCCAGGCCTGCGAGGCGGTACGTACGCGCTGGATCCCAGGTGGTGGTGCGTAACCGCCGGCAGAGCGCGGCGAACCCCGCGGGACGCGCGGTGACCACCCAGGCGTCGGGGCCGCCGGCGACGAATCGCTCGGCCGGTCGCAGCCAGGACGCCGCTTCCTCAGGCCAGTCGACGACCGCGAGGATCTCGCCGCCGACCGCGAGCCACCCGTCGACGAACGCGGTCGCGGCGGCCACCGAGCTTTCGTCGCGGCCGTGGCCGATCGTCACCAGACTCGTACGCGCGGACAGCAGGAGCCCTGGCAGCCTGGCCACCTCAACGTCGGTGTGCATGGTCCTGATATTGGCGGAGGTCGCGGTGAAACGCTGGCGGTGATCGGACCTCTAGTACGGCGTGTGACCTGCGGCTTTCCCAGTGGAAGCCCACAAAGTCTCGTCGGCCGGCACGGACACGTACTGGCACGGCACGATGTACTACTGAAACCGAACATAACTAAAGTCCATAACGTGAGAATGCATGAGGGCCAGGTCGATCTGACCGTTGACGCCGTTGCCCAACTGGTGGGGGAGCGGCTTGTGCGGTGGCGCGGGTACGACGTGAGTCCGGTCGCGTCGGACGGCACTGTCAACGCATTGTTCCGGCTGGGATCCGAGGTCGTGCTGCGGTTTCCGTTGCTGCCCTCCAGCGACGAGCCGACCCGGACGGCACTGGCACAAGAGCAGGACAGTGCCCGGCGGATAGCGCGGGTCAGCCCGGTCCAGGTGCCGGAGCCGCTCGCGTTGCAAGCCCCGCATGAGCTCTATCCGGGCTGGTGGACGGCGTACAGATGGATCCAGGGCGAGCCGGCAAACCCGGACAGGATGAGCGACGAGATCCAGTTGGCCCGCGACCTGGCCGCGTTCGTACGCGCATTGGGGGAGCTCGACACCGAGGGTCGCGGGTGGGACGGCCGTTCCCGTGGCGGACCGCTCGCCGGCAGCGCCGACCAGTTGCGGGCCGTGCTCGCGGACAGCGTCGACCTCGTTGATGTGCGGGCGATCGCGCGGGTTTGGCGGCGGTGCCTGGAAGCGGCACCGTACGCCGGCCCGGGCGGCTGGCTGCACGCCGATCTGATGCCCGGCAACCTGTTGCTGAGGGACGGCCGACTGGCCGCTGTCATCGACCCGGGTGCGGTCTGCGTCGGCGATCCGGCAGTGGACCTGATGCCTGCGTGGAACCTGTTCACAGCCGACGGCCGCGGGGCGTACCGGGATGCGCTGGAGGTGGACGAGGCGGCGTGGGAGCGTGGCCGCGGGTGGGCGATCGTGCAGGCGACCAGCGCCCTGCCCTACTACCTGGACACCAATCCCGCGATGGCGGACAACGCCCGCCGGACGCTCGCCGCCGTACTGGAGTGAACCATGGCCGCATGAGGTCACATGGCGAGCGAGTGTAATGGTATGGCTCGGTTTTTGTCCGTTTTGTGCGTTGTTTCGTTACATTCGCGGAGTCGGTCCTTTTTGCTTGCCCAGACTCGTCGACCCCTCTCTGGATATTCTCTTGGCGGATAATTCGCATATTTATCCCAATTAGCCGCAAGTCACCCCAGTAACTCCACGGCTTTTCTAGTGATTCTTCCGATCCGTGGGTAATGGAGTTATGGTGCTGGCGGCCGCTGTCTCGGGTGAGTGTTTGGGAGTTGTCCGGCAACGGGGGAGATCGGTCTCAGGTGGGTGAGATGGTCGATCAGTCGGCTTATGAGCCGTACGGCGAAAAAGTGGTGGTCGAGGGCACCGCCGAGCCGTTCGCGGTCGCGCTTCGCGCGGCGATCGAGGCGAGCGGGTTGAGTTTGGACCGGATTCAGTATCGGCTGCGCCGCCGAGGTATTCCGATCAGCGTCACGGCACTGAGCTACTGGCAGCTGGGCCGGCGCCGGCCCGAGCGGGCCGGGTCGTTGGTCGCGGTGCGGTGTCTGGAGGGCGTGCTGGGTGTGGCGGACGGGGCGCTGACGGGTCTGCTCGCGCCGCCGCGCCCGCGTGGTCGGGTCAGTCGGAGCCAGAAACGGGTGTCGCTGGATACCTTGTGGAGTGCGGACAGAGCCAGTGTTTCCTCGTTGCTGGAGAAGTTCAACGCTGGTATGGATATCGGTCTGGTGCCGATCAGTCACCATGATCTGATCACCGTGGCGGCGGATCGCGGCGTACGCAGCATGGCGGTTCGTCAGGTCCTGCGAGCTGAGCGCGATGGGGTGGACCGCTCGGTGATGGTGATCGACGTGGAGGCGGCGACAACGCCGTTGCCGGAGACCGTTCCGATCCGTGCCTGCCGATTCGGTCGGATGGCCCGCGACGAGCAGGCCGGGTTCTTGATCGGTGAGCTGTTGTTCGATCGCCCGCTGAAAAAACGGGAGACCGTGGTGATCGAGTACGTGCTGCGGTTTCCCGGGCCGCCGTATCCTCAGGACAACGACACTCAGTGCCGAAAGTTCAAAGAGCTGATACGTGAATACCTGATCGAGGTGCGGTTCGATCCGCGGATGCTGCCCACCGGGATCGAGCAGTTTTCCTTACAAACGGGAGAAAAAATAGCCACCAGTCGCGGCTTGGTGATCGAACCGACTGGCGACGCGCATGCGGTGGCGCTGGACTTCGGCCCTGGCACTTTCGGCATGAGCTGGGAATGGGACTGAACCGTACAGTGAAATGACCCGTACCAGCCCGTTTTCCGGGCTGGTACGGGCAATTCAGGTGAGGCTGGACAGATCGATGGCTAACAGGTCGGGTCGGCGGACTGGGCCGGTACGCTCACCGCGTTCCAGGCCGCTTTCACCGAGTTGTAGGTGGCGCAGTTGCCGGGGGTCAGGTTCTTCGCCGCGGTCAGCGTCCAGGTGCGGTATTTCAGGTAGGAGCTGCCGGTGGTCTTGATCAGCATGGCGTTGTAGAAGACCTTCGCCGCGTTCTGGATGCCGATTCCGGTGACGCTGGAGTTGTTGCACGTGGGGCTGGTCGGCTGGCCATTGGTGGGGTTGTTGCCCTCTGCGAGCAGGTAGAACCAGTGGTTGCCGGGGCCGGCCGCCGCGTGCACCTCGGTGTTGGGGATGGAGCTGCTGTAGCAGTTCGGGTCACCCAGCGCGGAGGGGTTGTACATGTTGCGGATCGGGCCGCTGCCGACCAGGTTGATCCGCTCGCCGACCAGGAAGTCGGGCGCGTCGAAGCTGCTGGACTCGTTGGCGAACCACTCGGTGGAGGCGCCGAACACGTCCGCGACGAACTCCTGCGTACCGCGGCCGGAAATGCCACCGGGGGTGTGGTCGTCGACGCCGTGACCGTGTTCGTGGCCGACCACGTCGAGCGAGCTGATCCACTGGTTGGCGGTGTTGTGGCCGACCTGGACCTCGGATCCGTCATAGTAGGCGTTCTCGTCGTTCAGGCCGATGCGTACCGGCCAGCCGCCGCCACTGCCGTTGAAGCTGTTGCGGCCGAGCCACTGCGACAACATCTTGTTTTCGGTCTGGATCACGAAAGTGGCGTCCACGCAGCCGGTCTCTTTGCTGGTGGCGTTGCCGTTACCCCAGCTGTCGTCCGGGCCGCTGAACGTGGTGTTGTTGGCCGCGTCCTGGCAGGTCTCGGTGGGGTGGTTCGGGTCCGTCATCTTGTAAGTGCTGCCGGAATGGGTGGTGTCGATGTGCAGCGGATTGGGCCCGTTCCAGGCGCCTTGACCGTCGCCGTGCAGCACGTGCTGTTGAGTGCTGAGCACCCGACCGGTCAACGCGTCGACGTACACGCTCAGCTTGCTCGGCCCGTCGGAGTCCTGGCCAGTGGTGTCGGCCGTCCACGCGAGCCGCGGGGAGCCGAGTGCGTACGTGATCAGAGTCGGCGTGGTCACGCTCGCAACGGTGCCGCTCTTCGCGGCCTCGTCCCGTGCGATGGCGCGGGCCCGCTCTGCGGACACCGCAGGCGTGACGCTTGGCAGGTTGATGGTCTGGTCCTGCGCCGTGGTGGTGGCCAGGACGTGACCAACCGCGTCAGTCGCTACGACGAAATCACCGCCGTAGACGGGCATGCCTTTGTACGTACGGTCATAGGGCACGTACTTGAGGTTCCCGGAGGAGATCACCGGGTGCGCGACGAACTGGTCGTCGGCGCTGGCATGCAGGGCGGGGTTGTGGGCGGCGACCACGGCGGCCGCGGCGTTGGCCGCCAGCCCGTCCGGGGTCGCCGCGGCTGCCGAGGTGGCCGGTGCGGTGCTGACGGCGCTCACCGCCAGGAAGCACGCCGCCGTGATGACGACGGCACGTTTTGCCTTCATGGTTCATCTCCTCTGGGGAAGGTGGACACATTTACCAGCCCCTGAAGGAAAGCCGTCACCAGGTGAAGGCGCCGGTAGGCGCGACAACGCGGCGGCGGCAAGGCTGGGATGTGCGAGGGGATGTACGGGGGTGGTGCTGGGCCCGAGCGTCTCTCAGCTTCGGCGCAGAACCCCCGCCAGACAAGGCAATCGACGTATAAACGTATAAACAGATGGCTACTTGGGTCATCTTTGGTGAATGTGAATAACCTACCGATGAGCCGCGCTTGGACGGCGGAACCTCCCGGTGCTGCCGGTACCAACGTGACTATCTCGGCTGGGGAGTTTTCGCCATCATGAAACGCTAGTGGCGCTCAGGGCGTGGTGGCGCGGGTGATGCGACCGCGGACGGCACGGCGACCGGTTCGGCGAGTTTCGGGTCGCCCTGGGCGCCGGCGAGCAGCTGGGCGAGCACCGAGACGTTCCCGAGCGCGCGTTCCTCGGTGAACATCACCCGGCCGATGTCCAGAAGTTCCCGCATTGAACCGGCGGACGCGAACCGGTCGGAGTAGTCGTCCACCCTCGCCTTCGCGGCCACCAGGCTGGCGGCGGCCAGCAGCTCGTCGACGCTGCCGTAGTGATAGAAGACGAGCGCCTGGTTGACACCGGCGGCGGCCGCGATCGTACGCGCGGACATGCCGGCGATCCCGTGTTCGCGCAAAGCGGCCATCGCGCCGTCGAGCAGCCGCTGCTTGGTGTCACTCATGCCGACCAGACTCCCAAGGAACACGCCAACGCCAGCGCGAAGACTCCGCCCACCCACGTCCAAAGCACGCTGAATCCTACGAAACCCGCGACGTACAGCCGCCGGGCGCGCCACACCCGCGGCGGGAAAAACCCGAACTGTGCCAGCCACCGCAGCCCCCAGAACACCGTCTCGGCGGCGAGTACGGCCGTCGGCAACCGACCTGGCGCGAGCAGCTCGTTGGCCAGCAGCAACGGTCCGAGTCCACATAGGACACACACGACACCGATGAAAAACGTGTGGCAGTGCATGATCTGTCGGGTCAGGGGGCGGATCGCGGCGAAGTCGGTGGACCAGCCGAGCAGCCGCGGCAGCACCAGGTGAGCCAACCCGAGCGCGACCAGCGCGACACCGACCAGCCGGAGTTGGGTAGTCACCGAACTCCGAGCAGGATGTCGACCAGTCGAGGCCGAAAAATCATCATCTTACATATCCCATCACGCGAACCAGGGGTGTCTTGGCGCCTTCGGCCACCAACGTGAGACGGGCGCCGGCGGCCAGCCGCAGCCATTCCGCTCTCGGGTAGAAATGCCAGGCTCCCGGCCCGTACGCGAGAATATTGGCCGCGTCCCGACAATGTTCGACGAGCACCAGGCGGCCTCCGGGTCGCAGGGTCCGGGAGATCTCGCCGTAAAGTGCGCGGCGGTCGCTCGGATTTCGCAGTTCATGTGCCGCGAAGGCAACAAAAACAGCGTCGAAACAGCCGTCTTGCGCGGGTAGCTGATCCGGTGTGGCGCGCATCATCGCGTCCGGAGGTGTGACGAGGTTGCGAGCGCGACGGATCGAGCCGTCTCGACCGGTGCTGTCGTACAGGTCAAAGAGCGTCGCCTCGGAGCCCGGCAGCAGTTCCGCGAGCCGTCCGCTGATCTCGTCGAGGCCGGTGTTCAGCACCGCATAACGACTCGGCTTGTTCGGTAAGACAACAAAAACCCAGCTCCAGTCGTAGAGCCGCGACACGTCGTAGACCAGCCAGCACAACAGGATGCCGACGGTCACCCAGGCTGCGCCGATCAGCGCCGCCCCCTGCACAAAAAGCCGCCAGGGCTGCGGGAACGGGAGCATCAGCGCGAGCCCGACGAGAACTCCAGACAGGAGGAATTTCGGCCAGTTGAAGCGAAGAATCTGCCGCACGCCATTCATCGGATCGAACCATCCCATCCTCGCAGCGATCCGCGCTCCCAGCCGTAATCGACATCGGCGACGTGGAACGCGTTGGCCAATACTGGCTCGCTGCCAGCGAAACCGCCATGCTCGAAGAAGTTCATTCGCTTGACCTGCACCGAAACCGGGTGCGGTTGCCACCGGTTCCGATTGGCCTTGATCACCACGATCGAGCCGGTCTTTGCTTCGTAGTCGAAGGTGTACGGCAGCGGTCCGGCGAATCGCCGCGCCGCGGCGGCGCTGCGAAAGGGCGCGCTGGGCGACGGTCGCGACTCCAGATCCGCGACCACGGCGAGATCCGCGCGACCATCACGACTGTCCACGGTGGCCGTCAGTTTCGGCCCCACCACATCGATCCTGATATCCGCCAGCTGGTAGCGATAGCGGGTCAGCAGGTTGCCGCCGACCTGCATCGACCGCCGATTCGTGTCGCTGCGCAGAATGTAGAGCCCGCGCATGGTCCGACCGGCCGGGTTCGGGAAACGCGCGACAATCCGATAGCCGGTCAACAGAAAGTCACCACCCCAGCCGGCCGGCAACACCGTCGGCCGTAAATGCTGCGCCGACACCACACCGACCGCGACGAAGCCGTACTCACCGCCGTCGGGTGCCTGGTATGTGTCCAACTCAACGCCCGGCGGCAACATCGGTCGGAGCAACGCCGGTTCGAACGCGTACATCAGCATCAACGAATGCCCGAACGTTGTTCGCATCGCGAGCGGATGCCTTCGCAAAGCCTGCAACATCTCGTCACTGTCCATAGTCGAGCTGGACCGCGGAACCCCAGAGCAGCGCTCGGTCCGGCAACAGCCGGCCAGGAAAGGGCGGTGTGGAAGCAAAAGTCCGCAGGATGACCGGCCCACGTACGGCGTGCCGCAAGCTGGCGACCAGCCGCCCCGCCAGTTCCCGCGGCGCCCCGTCCAGGACGTTGGACAGGGTTGCCGCGTCGTACGATCCCGCCGGCACAGCCAAAAGATGGTCAGCGACATCGGCGCGTACCCACTCAACGCCGGTCGCCAACGGCATCGACGCTTCGGGAATCTCGCGCCCCAGCAGCAGGCGCCAGGCCCACGGATTCGTCGCATTCGGGTAGCGACCGAACCCCGCCTCGAGCCGCTGTCGCAGCACCACGTCGAACCGAGGCTCGACCACTTCTCGCAGACCGGCCGGCAACAATGCCGCGAGCGGCCGGATCGCAGTGGCGAACAACGCGCGGAAAGCCGGCCTGTCCAGGTGATCGCGCCACCATCGCGTTTGGACGGCCGGATCGCCCAGTCGCAGAAAGCGTTCCAATGCGGCCGGCCGCCAGCCGGGGAGCGTACGCGCCGCCAACCGACCGACGGCCAGCATCCGCTCCGCCAGGCCCGCCTCGCTGGTCCCCACAACTGTCGGTCCCCGCCCGGATCCTCGAGTTCGGGGGCGGCAAAATTCGGGAGCCCATCGATGCCGGGCGTAGTCGAGTTGCACCGGATTGAGGTCGACGGCGGTGACCCGATGCCCGGCGGCGGCGAGCGCGGCCGCGGTGTCGCCGGCCGACGCGATCGCCAGCACCCTGCTGGCCTGCGCGAATACCGCCGCTTCGACATCGGAGTCCTCGTACATCCGGCCGAACAGCAGCCGCGGACGCAGCGCCGCCCAGCCCTCAGCCACGGGCCAGCACCCAGACCAGCGTGAGAAAGGCGGCGTTCTGCACCAACAGCCGGCCCGGCTCGGCGATCTCATTTCCCGCGAAAACCAGCCCGCCAGCGTTGAAACCGACGATGACCGCGGTCTGTAAGACGGCGGCCAGCCGCGCGCGTACACCCGACAACGCCCACGCGCCGAGCGCCGTCTCCAGCACGCCGATCGTCACCAGTGCCGCCGTCACCCAGCCGGCCGGCAACCCTGGCACGCTGGCCACGATCGCCCGCTGGTCGCCGGCACCGCCGAGCACCTTGCAGTAGAGGCCCTCGTACGCCCAGACCGCCGCGACGGGCACCCGAGCCCACCACTTAAGCGGTCGCTCAAATCTTTGCATGAACAGGACCGTAGCAGGACTTAAGCGATCGCTCAAGACGTCTGGCTTGGCGCGGTGCTGGTGTTTGCTGGCCTGGCAACTGTGTGCCGCTGGCAGGATTCGAACCTGCGCACCCGCCCGTCTGGCTCGGTGCGGTGCTGGTGTTTGCTGGCCTGGCAACTGTGTGCCGCTGGCAGGATTCGAACCTGCGCACCCGCCCGTCTGGCTCGGTGCGGTGCTGGTGTTTGCTGGCCTGGCAACTGTGTGCCCCTGGCAGGGCTCGACCAGCAAGGATAACCGCCGTCACTTGGGAAAACTCACGATTAAAGCTGTGTACCAGAGCTGATGGAGTGAGGTTTTCGATGCTGGGGCCTGCGAAAATACGCCGCTTTGGGCGGTTTGGCGATCTGTGGGTATTTGGGCGTGCGAGCAGTTCAATACTTTGCCGAGGCCTTGATAGTTCGCTGGCGAATCCGGTCAGCCTTGACCTAAGTGGCACTGCTGTCGAGGACCGCCGATGAGCGCTGAACAGGATGATCGGTCGCTGCTTCGGGGACCGTTTGATGGAGATCTGTGGTTGCGGCGTTTCTGTGGATGCGTGGTCGCTGCCGTGGCCGCGTACGCGTCGTACCAGCATCAGCGGATGTTCGCCGCTATGGGCGGCGCTGATTCTGTGAGCGCCAGCCTGTGGCCGTTGGCTGTTGATGGGCTCCTGCTTCTTGCGACTCGCGTTTTATTGAAATCCAACCGGGGAATGAGTTGGCGGACGCGGTTGCTGGCGTGGATCGCGTTTATCTTAGGGATTGCGGTATCGCTCGCGTCAAATATTGCCGCCGCTCCAGAGATAACGTGGCAGGCAGTACTCGTAGCTGGGTGGCCACCTGTGGCGCTGCTGCTGTCCGTTGAGCTCTTAGGTGGCCGCCGAGCTGAAACGCGTGGGACTGCAAAGGGGGACAGTCTTCGCGAGCCCAATTCCGCGGAGGTAAACGCTCATTCTGATGACGGGACGGGTGCGGATCTCGAGACGGTTGTCGCCAACGGTGAGGCACCGATGGTGGACTCTAATCAAACCTGCGATGCCGGCTCGATGCGCGACGTGGGTGCTGAGGCTCGGCCGGCACATGAGGTGATGTGGGACTACTTCTGCCGGCAGCGCGCAGTGGGTCACACGCCCAACGGCGTTGAGTTGGACAAGGTGGCTGGTACGAGAGATTACGGGCGTTCGGTCATCCGGCGGTGGAAGGAGGAGGGTCGTCTGGCTGGCAAGCATGGCGACTCCTCAGAGACTGGAGGATATCGTGCAACTTCATGCCGTAGACCCCAGATAAATGGCGCGTTCAGCTCTGATCGGGCCGACGGTTCCCAAGGCCGGTCGGGGCAATTTGATGCGGGACATGCGGCTGAGCCGCACGTGCTGAGCATGATCGCCGATTCCGGGCTGATCGGCAGCCAGTCGGCGAGGCGTTTACCTCTAGCCCCGCGCCCGGTGGATGGCCGCGACCAGTCCCACGCTGGCGCCTCGGCGATCATGCGAAACTAACATGCAGACCGACGACATCTGTCGAGCCCTTAGGAATTCCGCACCATTCGCTCATCGGCATCAGCTCGAATAGTAGAAGTCGAGATATTGCTGTCCGGGTTGAAAAGACTGAGCTGGTGGTCGTCGCGGCAGGCGTTGTGTGCGTACGCCAAACGGTGGTGATCGATTACCTCGTGGGGCGATGTATTTCGTCTCTCGCGTGTGGCGCCGCGGTCGAGCTAGGTGTTTTTGTCTCGGCACGACGCGAGGGTGGCGTCGTCGGGGTCAACGCCGTTCGCGACTGCCAGGTCGTGGTAGCTGGCGTACAGGTCGCGGTCGCAGCGAATCTCCTCGGAGCTAGGTCGGTGGAGGCGAATACTCAGGTTGCTTGCGGCACCGCAGAGCAGGAACCCGGCGCGGGCCCTTATCTCGTCACCGGGAGAGCTGTGGCAGGCGAACCGCTCGACGTTCAGGTCATAGGCGGTGCGTGCGCTATGACGAAAGACCTCCGCCGGGAACCTGCCGACTGCGGAATCGACGAGCCACGGGCAGGTCGTACAGGGCTCGATCTGGTACGGGCGCTGGTCCGGCTCGTCGTAGGTGGTGGTCACAGACACCGCTGCCCACCCTCGTCCGTCGGGTTCAGTGGCCACGACTGCATATTGCTCCAGGACCCGTAATTGGAGGCCGTCCGCATCGAAGGCAGCTGGCGACAGCCTGCCGGCCTTGCTGGCCGTCATGCGGGCGCTGGCCGGCTCGACCGGATGCTGGATCCAGGATTGGGGGCCCGCGTGATGACCTCTTGCGGACCATTAATGGTGGACAATTCTGTCGTCTTGTTTGAAAGGCGCCGCCAGGAGCGGCCCGGACTGCTCGGCGGTGCCTTGGCCAGTAGGCGATCGTCCGCCGACACCTAGACAGCCTTGAGCGGGTCGGGCGTGTGCGCGGTTCTTGCCGCCGCGCAAGGTTGCGAGGTCCTCCAGTTGTTGCATGCAGGACCCTGATCATGGGATGTCTTGCCAGCAGTGAACCGCATCTTTGGGCTGGCCAGAGCTGTTGTGCCAGCTCGTTTGCCGGTATCCGTGGAAGGCCCGCGTCCCTACTATTGGCGGCGGAGGACAGTGCGATGACGATCTTGATTCGTGCCGATGATGTGCCGGCGAGGCAGCGCCGCGAGGCTTGGCGGAGTGTGGCTGCGGAGTTGCTTGGCCCGCTTGATGTGTATGTGGATCCGGGTGTGCCGCTGCGGGGTGAGATGCACGCGGACAGTCTCGGTCCGCTGCGGGTGGGCCGGGTGCAGACCAGTACACCGCACGGGGTGCGGCGTACGGCCGGGCAGATTGGCCGTGACAGCCGGGAGCTTTATCGGGTGGTGCTCGCGATTTCAGGGAGTCCGCGGTTGCTGCAGGACGACCGGGCCTCGCAGCTGCGCAGCGGTGAGTTCGCGATCTACGACTTTGCCCGCCCGTACGAGCTTGCGTACGACTCGAGCGTCCAGCTCGCTGTCTTCAGCTTCCCGCGGGAGATGCTGGCGCTGCCGGCGGGCTCGATCGGCCTGCTCACTGCGGTCCCGATCACAGCGGAGGGCACCGGCGCGCTGGCGGCGCCGCTGCTGCGCAGGGTTGCGGCCGACATCGAGACGTATCAACCCGCCAGCGTGGCTCGACTGTCGACGGTGGTGATGGACCTGATCACCACCGCGGTCGCGGAGCGGATCGACCGCGTCGAGGCGGTGTCGGCACAGGTGCAGCAGCGGACGATGCTCGTACGCGTCCACGCCTTCATCGACGCGAACTTGGCCGATACCGCCCTCACGCCAGGCCTGGTCGCGGCCACCCACCACATCTCTTTACGTTATCTGCACCGGCTTTTCGAGACCGGAGACACGACGGTGGCAGCCTGGATCAGGCATCGGCGGCTGGAGAAATGCCGCCAGGACCTGGCCGATCCGGTGCTGCACGCGATATCCGTCAGCGCCATCGGTGCCCGGTGGGGACTTCCCGACTCGGCCCATTTCAGCCGCCTTTTCCATCGTACGTACGGATTGCCGCCCGTCGAGTACCGCCGCAGCTGCCTGCTGCCAGCGGCCGCGGCTGGTGTGCACGGATAGTCAAGCGGCTGGCGCCAGAACCCAAGACCGACCGGGTTGGCGCCGCACAGACTGTCGTTGTTCGCACCAGTGGGCGCGAACGACCACCAAAATGAAGGGCACCACGATGGCCGCGACGCTGTTCGTCAACCTGCCGGTCCAGGACCTGGACCGGTCCAAGGCCTTTTTCACCGCTCTGGGCTTCGACTTTTTCGGTGCGACCGATGACATGGCGTCGGTGATCATCAGCGAACGGACCCAGGTGATGCTGCTGAAGAAGCCGCTTTTTGCCTCGTTCATCACAAACGACATCGTCGATCCGACCAAGAGCACCCAGGTGATGCTGGCGTTGGGGCTGCAGGACCGCGCACAGGTCGACAGTCTGGTCGACAAGGCGCTGGCGGCGGGGGCGACCGCGCTTGGCGAAGCCCGCGACGAAGGCGGCCGTTACCAGCGCGCTTTCAGTGATCTGGACGGTCACCATTGGGAAGCTCTCTGCCTGGTCGGCCCAAACGACTGAAGGACGCCCCCCAGTGACGAAGGTAGTGAGTTCGGCGGACGGCACCGCGATCGCGTACGACAGGACCGGCGACGGACCGGCGATCGTGCTCGTTCACGGTGCCTTCACCGACAAAACGCATCCAACACTGGCTGCCGTGGCGACAGCGCTGGCGCCCTGGTTCACGGTGCTCAACTACGACCGTCGCGGCCGCGGCGAGAGCGGCGATATCCGGCCGTACGCCGTGGACCGCGAGGTCGAGGACCTGGCAGCGGTCATCGCGGCGGCCGGTGGATCAGCGATGGTGTTCGGCGGGTCCAGCGGCTCCGCACTGGTGCTGGAGGCAGCCCACCGCGGCGCCCCGATCACCCGGATGGCGCTGTGGGAGCCGCCATACCACGTGGACGAGACCGCGCCCTATTTGCCTGCTGATTTCGCGCTACAGCTGGGAAAGCTGGTCGACGCTGGCCGGCCGGGGGACGCGGTCGCGCTGTTCCTGACCGGTGCAGCGCAGGCCCCCGCCGAGGTGGTCGCCGCCATGCGGGCCGACCCGTCCTGGCCGGCCAGTGAGGCGATCGCGCATACCCTGGCGTACGAAGCCGCCGTGATGGGGCCGGGCAATGCCCTGCCGACCGTGCGCCTCCACACGCTGACGCAGCCAACGCTGGTGCTTACTGGAGGCGCCAGCCCAGCGTGGATGGTCAACGGCGGAATGGCAGTCGCCACAGCTATTCCCGGCGCTTTCCACCGGGTCCTGGAAAAACAGCAGCACAACGTGGACCCGACAGCGCTCCTACCGGCTCTCCTGGAAATTCTTTGCCACCACCGAAAACAGTCAGGGAACCTGAATGGTTCACCGGCGCAGAGGGCGAGCCGCTGGCATTTGTCGGGTTGGCGACTTTCGGTCTCCGCGGCATTCGCTTGGTGCTGAATCCGGTCATGCGCCTGAGGTCTGGACGACAGTCAGATGGCACGCAATTTCACTGTGCAACACCAATGTTTCGGCTGTCAAGCGGACGAGACCTGCTGATAGCGGCGGCTGAGTTCCGCTGGCGGGTCGGTGGTGTTAGCGTCGTGTACAGGTCATGAGTGCCAGCGCAAAGCCCCGGCTCGCTGGCCGGCAACCCTCCTGGGTGGGCGGGGTGCTCCGGGTGAGGACCGGGCCCGAGATGTGTGTGTCGGGCAAGCCGCGAAGCAGAGGAGTTGTGTGCTGATGTCCCGATTCTTTGGCGAGACCGCTGTGCCCGGTGAGTTCGCGCCGGTACGGTTTCGACCCGCCTGCGCCGAGGATGCCGAACGGATCGCTTTGCTGCATGCCGATAGTTGGCGCCGGCATTATCGGGGCGCGTACGCCGACTCGTTTTTGGACGGTGACGTTGAGGCCGACCGGAGCGCGGTGTGGTCGGCGCGGTTCGCCGGACCTGCCAACAGTGTGACTGTCGTCGCCGAGAGCGGCGACCGGCTGGTTGGTTTTGTTCACGTCGTACTCGACGAGGATCCGATATGGGGGAGCCTGGTCGATAATTTGCATATCGCACACGACCAGCGTCGGACAGGCCACGGTACGTACCTGCTGGGCTGCGCTTCGCGTGCGGTTGCCGAGCGAGCGACCGGCAACGGGATGTATTTGTGGGTGCTGAAGCAGAACACGGCCGCGCAGCAGTTCTACCGCGCGAACGGAGCTACGTGCGCGGAGGCGGCGCTGGTGCCGCCACCCGGCGGAGATCCAACCCGGCTCAAGGGCACCCCAAGCTGTTTGCGCATGGCATGGACCGATGTCGCAACGCCCCGGGGTTAGCGATACGAGACTCTCGAGTTCACGGATGGTCGACGATCAGAAGGATCGTCGCGAGGCTATCCGCTCTGTTCCTGCGCTAGTGGCGGCCGATCGGGGCTCATCGCCGCGCGTTCACACTGCCCGTTTGCCTTGCCGTCGCTTTGAACCAGTGGCCGCGGTGTCCTCAGATGGGAACCTGACTGTGACACCACGGCACCGAATGGGATCGCGCGGCGGCCAACGGCGAGAACCGTGCGGCCTCCCGCAGCCATCGGCTTGGAGACGGACAAACCGTCGGCAACCAGTCGACGGTATCGTCGTTCAGTTCCGCGGCCTTGTCCTCACAGCAAACAGAAATCCGTACACCAGGACGCCCGAGTGCAGCCGAACAGTCGAAGGCGAAGGTTGCCGGATGAAATCCATCAAGAGGCAATGTGCAATCGAGCCAACCTCGACCTGCTCCGGCGTCGCGTAGTTTCTTAGTATCTATCCTCGCCCGCCCAAATCGATCACAACCTTGCGCCAGAGCCAGACACAATGGTCCGTTGCCGCGACTTGTCCCCTGCTGCCGGTGCCCACCCGAAACGATGAAATGTGACGCATCTCTGAACCGCGAGAACGTAGCCCGCGAATACATAGGTATGGCGAGGCGATGCCGTGTAGTCCCAGTCAGCGCGCTCGGCCCGGGAGCACGCTCGACATTGATGGGGGTTGTGTTCGGTCAAGCGTTTGTGGGTTAGTTGATCAGCGGCAGCGCTGAAATCGGTCCGGATCGTCGGAGATCCCTGGTCGCCTGCGCGGGCTTGTCGGCACTGGACTGGTCGCGCTGCGCCGGGGTTCTGTTCGCTGAGACGGCGGCAAGAACAATGACGACGACTCGAGCGATGTGGAGGGGGCGGCGATCAGCGACGCGGCTAGCCGCAACCTCGCGCGCAATCTGGAGTATCTGGAGTCGGAGGTCACAGTGGCAGGTAATCAGACATCACCGGTCGATCGCCGCTGGGCGACACGCGTTACGCAGCGCATGCCCGTCATTCTGCTCGCGGGTTGTGCGACGGTCCTGGTTAGTGCGTCGGGGGCCGCGGCTGCGCAACTTCCGCTCAGTCCTCTCAACAGCCTGATATCTGCGGCATATGTGGATGCGCCAGCCGCTCCAACGCCTGGGGTTCCGAACCCGGGGACCACCGTCCCGCCGGTTCCGGTGCTGCCGGACGGCAGCATTCTCACGCCGCCGACAGGACTACCTGCGCCGCCGCCGGTCCCTGCTGTCGTGAATACCGTGCAAGCCCAGCAGGCCGCCGTTGAGGCGCTATCTGAGCAGCTGACGCAGCTCAAGGCGGATCTGGCAGGCAAGCAAGAGGCGGTGGGCGCCGCCTATCAGCGGTGGTCGTCCGCGTCCGAGGCATACCGCTTATTCATAAGTGGCACGTCAGCGAACCAGCAGATGCCGTACCTGAGCATGCTGGGCGACGGGCCGGTCGACGTCTCGACTGCGCGGCGCCAGCTGACCTTCGATGCCGACTTCAACGCGGCCGCGCAGGCGGTCGTGCAAACTGGCCAGGGGTATGCCGAGGCGTACGCGGACGCTGCGGCGGTTCAGGCCCAGCAGGCTGCGCTGCAAAAGCACTTCAACAGCCAGAGCGCCGCCCTGAAGACGCTGCAGACGGCATACGCATCCCAGCTCGCCGCCGCGACGGTTTCTATGGATACTTTCAACCTCCAGCTGGGCGATCAGTATTTGTCCGCCCTCGGTCCGGGCGGCGCGGCCGCACCGGCCGCCCTGCAGGCAGTCGCATTCGCGCTAGCCCAGCAAGGCAAGCCGTACGTCTTTGGCGCGTCGGGCACGGATTCCTATGACTGTTCGAGCCTGGTGCAGGAGTCATACCGGTACGCGGGGATTTCGCTGCCGCGTACAGCCCGGCCGCAATGGCGTATCACCCGGCCGGTGCAGGTCGACGCGCTTTTGCCCGGTGACCTGCTTTTCTTCGCCACAGACCGGAATAACTGGGACAGTATCCACCACGTCGCGATCTATCTCGGCAACGGCAAGATGATCCACGCGCCGCAATCCGGTGACGTGGTCCGGATCGCGCCAGTCTGGTGGGCCGAGTTCTTCGGCGCCACCAGAGTGGTCGGCGCGGTGCCGCCGGGCCAATCCGGAACCATTCCGACAATCCCTTCCGGTGGCGGAGGCCCGTCGCAGGGCAGTCAAACCGGGCCGCCCGTGAGCAAACCGCCAGTGCGTAAATCTCCGGTCACCAAACCGCCAGTGAGCAAACCCCCGGGTACGCCGTCAACGCCGACCAAACCTTCTACGCCGCCGGCATCGGTCCCGCCGTCTGACAGGCCTAACAAACCGCCTGCTAAAACACCAACCGAGACGGCGCCGCCCAAGGTCCCCATCCTGACCGAGCTCCAGCGGCTTCTTCTCGGCCTTACGACACCCCTGCGATGACAATGTCCTTATCCCCGATCCGCGTGCTGGGCCAGGGCGGCGAAGTGCCATGCCGGCAGTTTCCGGGCCCATCGGAGGTTCGACCGCGAACACCCGCGCAGAGCGATCTTCTGCGGGAGACCGCGGATTAGGTTTCAGACGGAGGCGTAAGAATGACGGCGGCGAGCCATTGCGATCATCGAGCACGTCGATTTGCGGGGATACGTCCATCGTGGAAAAGGCAGTCTTAGAACGGATCCAAGTCGACTTGTCGGTGTAACCACGATGCCGGGTAGGTGACGTCCGGGGCCAATAAATTCAGCAGCGCAGAAATGTTGCCGCCCCGCGACGCTGTCAAGAACGCGGAGATGTTCTGTCGTCAAGAGCTGATCTACGGAAGGGTTTCCGTGCAGCCGTTCTCGGGGTCGACTCGCTAGCCTTTTCAGGAAGAGGGTGATCGGTCGAGTACCTGACCCACCTCCTCGAACGGGACTCGAAAAGGTCGTGTAAACGAAGGCAACTCTTTGGGCTGGAGGCAGCCGATCGAGCACCCAGTAAGGGGCGGCCTACCGATTCGGCGAGTAGAAATTCATTGTCGGTCGGCGACCGGAGACGCGAGAGTGGCATTGGCGCGATCGTCAGTCAGAAAGACCTCGCGACGCCTTTTCTCACGCGCAGCTGGTCGAGACATTGCCGAGCTGTCACAGTGGGAAACCAGCCACCGGTGCCCGACGAGCAGACCGCCAAACCGCAGACACAAGTGTCCGTTGACAATGGTGATGACAAGGTGAATCGGATCCCCCACGTCGTGAAATTCTTCGCGTCAGGTGAGAACGTGTCAAAGCGGTACGGACACCGCTGGCGGTTATCGAGCCCGCGGACTTCCCTTTTCTTGAGCTGATGCGGCGGGCACGACGAGGAACGGATCCGGGCCAGCATCGCGGCGGGATCCGGGCGGCTTGTGGGTAAGGCAGCCGAGCCAGCGATCCTGTGTTTTCAGGGGGTTGACCTTGCCCCTGGGGCAGGGTTCGAGCATGTCAGTCGTACGGATGACGCCGTACTTCCGATGGCTGACAGAGACAGGATTTCCGATGAATATTCCCCAGGACGCGGTAAAGCTGCCGACCGAGCGGTCGCCCCGATGCCCATTCGACCCGCCCGCCGGACTGGCCGGGCTACGCGAGCGGCCGGTGCGCCGGATGTTGTTCCCCGATGGTCATCTGGGCTGGCTGGTGACCGGGCACGCGCAGGTACGCGCGGTGCTGGCGGACCCACGGTTCAGCTCCCGACACGAGCTTGGCCATTATCCGCTCGCCGACATCGGGACGCTGCGTCCGGCGCCGCCCGGGACGCTGACCGCGATGGACGCGCCTGAGCACACGCGTTTTCGTCGGCTGCTGGTCGGGCGGTTCACCGTACGACGAATGCGCCAGCTCACCGACCGGCTCGTAGAGATCTGCGGAGACCATCTCGACGCGATGGAGCAGCACGGTTCACCAACGGATCTGGTGGCGGCGTACGCGCAGCCGGTACCGGCGCTGATGATCTGCGAGCTGCTGGGTGTCCCGTACGCCGACCGGGAGGCGTTTCAGCGCCACATCTCGGTGCTGTCCGGGGTGGACACGTCTGTGGAGGATCAGTACGCGGCGTACCAGGCCATGATCGACTACCTGGCCGGGCTGGTGGTGGCCAAGCGGGCCGCTCCGACCGACGACGTGTTGAGCGAGCTGACGGCGAGCGACCTGACCGACACCGAGCTGGCCGGGGTGGCGACGTTCCTGCTGGGTGCGGGTTTCGACACGACGATGAACATGCTCTCGCTCGGCACGTACGCGCTGCTCAGCCACCCCGAGCAGGCGGCGCTGCTCCGGGCCGAGCCGGAGCTCGCCGCAGGCACGGTCGAGGAGCTGCTGCGCTATCTGACCATCGCGCATACCGGCGCCCGGTACGCGATCGCCGATGTCGAGCTGGACGGCGAGCTGGTCCGGGCCGGCGAGACGGTCGCGATCTCCCTCGCCGCGGCCAACCGCGATCCGGACAAGTACTCAGATCCGGACCGGCTGGACGTACGCCGGCAGACGAGCGGCCAGCTGGCGTTTGGGCAGGGCATCCACCAGTGCCTCGGCCAGCAGCTGGCGCGGACCGAGCTGCGGGTGGCGTTGCCGGCCCTGTTCGCCAGATTCCCGGACCTGCGCCTGGCCGTACCGGCCGAGGAGGTGCCGCTGCGCCAAGGGACGGACATCTACGGTGTGCAGCGCCTGCCGGTGGCATGGTAGTGCTGCGTCACCAAAACGAGAGGGACCCAGACGCGCATGATCACCATCGGCCAGCTCGCCGCGTCCGCCGGCTGCACAGTCAAGGCCGTTCGCCACTACCACGAGCGTGGCCTGCTGCCGGAGCCCGAGCGTGACGCGTCGGGCTATCGGCGCTACGGCGCAGAGCACGCGATCGCGTTGATCAAGATCCGGACACTCGCCGAAGCCGGCGTGCCGCTGTCCCGGGTGAAGGAGCTGCTGGCCGCCGGCGAAGACCAGTTCGCCGCGGCCATCGCCGACATCGAAAGCACGTTGCGCACCCGTATTCGGCGGCTGGAGCGCACCAGACAACAGGTCGCGCGGCTGCGGGCCGGCGACGAGCTGTTCGTGTCGACCGAGATCGCCGACTACCTGCGGCAGCTGGAGGAACTCGGCCTCAGCGAGCGTGGCATACGGATCGAACGCGACCTCTGGATCCTCATGCACACCGTCTCGCCGCACGACGCCGCCAGCTGGATCGCCGACAAGCTGACCGCGATGGCCGACCCCGAGTTCCGCGAGATCTACCGTGCATACGACACCGCCTACGACTGGCCAGCCGCCGACCCGCGGCTGCCGGCGCTGGCCGACCGTACACGCCGCTGGCTACTGATCCAACCGCCCAGCCCGGACCACCCGGCACCGGCCGCCGACCCGATAATCGTCCGGATGATCCGTAAGGATGGCCCGGCCACATCGCCCAGTTGGCGCCGACTCGACGAGCTACTCAGCAATCTGCCCGTGGATTGACACCAGGCACGTACCTCGCAAGCGGATCCGCCGGCGACGGTCACGGCCAAACTACAGCTCCTTCGGTGTTCTTAATCTCCGACATCACCCGGGGCGGGTGTTTCCCTCACATCCGTGCCCTCCACGACCCGGTCGGTGATCGTGGAGATCGTCGTTTTGGATACCTCGGCGCCGTACACCTCGGCCAGATGCGGCAGACCTCGCCGGTGCCGGGGCACGACCAGTGGGTGCTCGGAACAGGCGCCGCCGACTACCGCATCGTTCTTGCCGCGCGCCGCCCAGCTGTGACGCGAGGTGCAAACGTGGCGTTGTGGGCCGTCCAGGTCGCGGCCATGTGGAAGGTCGACAGAGAGACGCTGGCTGTTTCTTGGTTCGCCGAGGCGGGAAGTCGCCCGTGCGCAGATCGAGGCCGGGGTCGAGTGATTCTCGGTTCTGTTGGACCGTGACTCACGATGACGATCACCGTGTCGTGACTGGCAAGCCGCGTCCGGCTCGGCGCCGCCGTCGCGTACGAGGTTAGTGTTTACGGCGCGGGAAACCCGCGAGAATTCGTGGCGAGGTCTTCCTGGGCATCATCCATGGCAAAACGTTCTCGGCTCAGGTCATGAACACGTACTCTTTCAGTGGCTTAACGTCAAACGTGGGTGGCGCGCAGGTGTGCGGGCTGCGCTGGTCGTTCGTGGTCAGCGTCTTTGGTGCGGTCAGAACAAGAGCCAGCTCGTCTAGACCAGAGACCGGAATATTCCGAAATCCCTGGTATCCGGCTGCGCCCAGCGTCCTCAGATTTTCCTTTATGGCGGCGCCATAGCTTGGCGCCGCCCTGTGTACAACTCCGCCGTCGGACTCAGGTGCTGGCTGGATCGGCGCGGGCTTGCCCGTGGTCCGGCGCAGGGGTGGCCTTTGTTAGTGGGATCGGGGTGTCGGCGGTCAGGGCCGCGGCAGCTTCGTCCATTCCTCCCAAGGCATCTCGCAGCGGACCGAGCAGGGCCATCTCGTCGTCGTCGGTCAGGAGGTGTTTGCGGACGAACGTACGCGGGTTCAGGTCGGTCACGTCCAGGTCGACACCGAGCTCTTGCTGGAGCTGTGTGTTTGCCGTACGAGCCATGTCTCTTGCGCCGCGTAGCAGCCGAGCTGCGCTTTCGATCAAGCCCGGTAGCCGCTGGGGACCGACCACCAGCATCGCTACCACCAACAGCAGGATGACCTTGGTGAAATCCAGGTTGTCCAACACCGACCTACTCGCTTCCCGTCGAAGAGCGCACGTTTGTCATTGCCCAGCGCCGCCGTCGAGAGCGGTCGGCCTACCGAGAATGTGCACGGTCAGCGGCCTTTTAGGTGGTTGCTCGTGGGAACGGCGTGTTGATCGTTGTCGGCAAACGGATTTCCTACTCTGGCCAGTTGGCGAAGGCGACCTGCCCTCCAGTGATGTGCACCGGCAGGGTTGGTGTTTCGCCGCGTCGAAGGTAGGCCTCGTACGGACCGGCGGCGAGTTCGAAGAACACCGCAGAGTGCACCACCTGACCATCAGGCGCGCGGCGTGGCACTACCGCGACATGTGGCCGGGGAACAGCATCAGGCCCGCGACGTGAAGACGCCTCCTGCTCGCTGGTACGGGTGCGGATCTCGACTTCCATGCCTTCCAGTTCGGAGGGCATGTCCAATACGAGGGCGCCGATGTCGCCGCCGATATCCAGGACGACAGACAGGCCTTTTCCCGCATGTGGGTTCTCGGTCGTCGGATGGTGATGGTGGTGTTCGACGACGTCGGTCATGACGCGGCCGGAATACCGGGTTTGGTTTGGTAGCCGCCAGCGGGTGTACCCAGGTACGGGAAGGTAGCCAAGTAGTCAGAGTTGGTGTTACTGGTGCCGTCTTTGATCGCCGAGGTCGCGCCGTCAGGGGTGAAGGTCGGGTCCACCAGGGGAATGGTGAGGCCGGCGATCGCGCGCAGTTCGACGGTGACGACATCATCGAAGACGCGGCGTCCGTTGGGGAATCCGGCGGCGTCGCCAGCCACCAGCCCGAGTGGGTTAGGGGAGCTGGCCGGTGGGACAGCGACGTTGAGGCGCAGCATGTCTGCCTGGGTAGTTCCGGTGTAGTTCTGGAATCCGGGCACAACGCCTTTGGGAATGCCGGTGAGCAGGATCGCGGCAAGGTCGGCGCGGGGTTTGGTGTATGCGGCCAGTTTCGGGAACACCCCGGGGTAGAGCACCGGCAGAAGTCCCGCAAGTTCGGGTTTGATGACGTACGGGGCGTATTTGCGGTCGTCGTGGGGCTGGCGTCGGTTCCACTGGTCTTTTTCGGCCATAGGGACGATGACTTCGTTGAATAGTGGGTTTCCCAGTCGTGAGACCTGTTTGTACGAGCCGTGCCAGATCGATCCCAGCAGGTCGTCCAGCAAGTGGGACTGTTGGCGGCTGGCGGTGGCCCACACCCCGATGACGGACTTGGGGTCCATAACGTCGGTTGGCTTGCGGCCGTTGCGAACCAGATCGGTGATGGGGACCTGGAGCGCGATGCTGTGGACGTTGAGGCCCTGCAGGCCGTTGACGCCCGGGGCGGCCGCGGACGGGATCAAGTGCGCCATTTCGAACGGTCGCAGCGTACCGAGGTCGAAGATACTCCCGAGGTCAACGAAAAATCCGTCGGCTCGCTGGCCAGCGAACACCCGGCCGCCAGATCCGAGACTGTGGACCGCCTGGCTCGCCAGCGAGGTGTAGTTCGGGGTGCTGCGTGGGCCGATGTTCACCGGCGGCACAGACAAGTTGCGGCCAAGGGTTTGGCTACGGCCGTGTTCGACGCGGGTAACGGTGTACGACTGCGGGCGGTTCCAGGTCTGGTCACTCAGCGACGCGATCGGCCCGGTGTTGTAGAGGAACGTCTTCTTGTTGCGGATCGTGGTGTGGAAACGGAACTGGTACGTGATGTCCGCGGCAGCCGTGCCATTGTTGGAAACGTGGATCTCATACAGCACGTCGTCCCCGAACTCGTAGAAGTTCGGGCCACCGTAAGGATTCTGGAACGGCAGGAAGTTAGCGATCAGGGTGACGGTGTCCGACTTGTCAGGGCTGACAAACGCATACACATCAGTATTGTCGGCGACCGGGTCCTTGGAGATTTCAGGCGCTTCGCGATGCGAGGACATAACGTATCAGTTCCTTGTCGAGAGAAGGGCAGCGAATGACATCGAGAAACGATGCGTTGAGCACGGTGAAATTCAGACCGCTCCAGATGCGGCTTCACCAGCGAGCTGACGAGCCAACTCCGGATTGGTAACCAACACTTCCCGCTCGCCTACCAGAATCGCCATCTGACCGCGTCGCGCGTCCTTCACGTGCACGACGAATGATTCCGTTGCACTCGATGCGTTGTCGGTGGACTCAGTGCCGCTTGTGGCAGTGGCCTGTCCTGTCGCGCCGTCGCCGGCGGCAAGTACGACCCCGGCGGTTGCCGCAGCTCCAGCTCCTGCGAGCGCCAAGAAACCGCGACGCGTTGGTTCACCCATGGTCTGTCCCTCCAAGTACACACGTCAACCTCGAGAACAGGACTGTGACAATGGCAGTCCTCTCAGAACGCACGGACCTTTATAGATGGGCTCGTGCTGAGAGCGGAGCGTGCCAAAGCCAACCATCGTTCAGCAAGAGGTTCGTCGCCGAGCAAAAATTGGTTCACTATCAGAGCCCGAGAAACCTAATCGCCAATAGATTGCAAGAGGACCTCGCCCGGGATGCTCTCCGGGCCGCGTGTGGAATGTCGACAAGGTCGCAGGTACCCAGTCATCTCAGTTGCACTTGCGAGGGCGTGGAGCCTCGGACCCAACGGGGCCTGGCGACTTGTCGCAAATAGTCGACTGATCGCGTTCAGGTGACTACTGCATGTCGCGCAAAGTGAGAAAAGTGCTGCATTCGCAAGAAAAATGCCGCCAAGTCCAAACCGTCGAAGCCTTCACGCCGAATCCGGAATGTGGACTCGACGGGCCTCGGTGGAAGCGGGCGTCTCGCCATCTTTCCACATTTCACAATAAAACGGACAGAAGATACGTCCCGTCGTCGGAGCTTCTTGCGGCGGCCAGTCCGTTTGCGTTCCGTGATCACGACTGAAGGACCAATGGAGGTTCGCAGCACATGAATGTTTGGATCACCCGAGGACTTTTCACTGCCGGCATCACCGGTGGGCTCATCTTGGGCGGCGCCGTGGCCGCCAACGCCGCGACCGCGTCGCCGATCGGCCTGGACAAGCTGGGAGCCAGCCAGCAGCAGTCCGACCACACCGGTGGCGCCACCGCGTCCGCGCCGATCTCGCTCGGCGGCGCGCACCTGGGCGCGACGACCAACAGCGGTTCGACCAGCACCAGCAGCGCCACCCACACCTCGAAGGGCAAGAAGACAACGGTCACCGCGTACCGGGCGTCCTCGTCTTCCCAGCAGCTGGGGCTGAACGTACGCCCCATCACCATCGACCCGGCTGCGATCGCCGGAGCGCACTCGCAGTACCAGCAGATGCAGGGCGGCCGGCACAGCGCCGTCGCGGGATCCAGCGAGTCCACGGTCGCCGGGCAGGCGCCGATCTCGATCGGGGGCCTGGATCTGACCGACACCACCCAGAACTCCTCGTCATCTGGCGACTCGCGGCAGTCCACCGATCGCAGGGGCGACACCCAGACGTCCACCTCGCGGCAGACTTCGGCGAACAGCAGCTCGTACGGGCTGGGCCTAGCGCCGATCACCGCCGACCCGAGCGGTGTTGTCACCAATGCGAGCGACTTCGCGGCCAGCCAGCACGGCCGGCATAGCTCGGCCACCGGCACCAGCTCGACCGACGGCGAGTTCTCCTCGCCGCTGTCGATCGGCGGACTCACCACGGCCGCACGGCAGACCTCGGCGAACACCTCGGACCGTTCCGAGTCGTACGTCGGCCGACACAGCACGTCCGCGACCTCCGAGCACAACGAGAACGCGAGCGACACCGCAGCTGGCTTCGGCATCGGGGAGCTGACCGCCAACCCGCAGGGCGACTTCCACAACGCCACCGCGGGCCTGGTCAACACCAACGGCCGGAACATCGACGGCGGCTCCGCCATCGAGAACAGTGGCTCAGCTGCCATCCCGGTGTCCTTCGACGGCGTGACCGGCGCATTCGCGCACACCCAAGCGAACAAGCACAGCACCGACTCGGTCGAGGCGAACCGGCACGGTGCTAGCAGCGAGCACCACGCCACCAGTTCGGTCGACTCGCTGTCCGGCGCGTTCACCGGCGGCGGCTTCGCTAGCGCGCCCGGCGTCACATACGACCAGGCCGCCGAGTCGCTGTTCAGCGGCGACCGGCACGGCGTCAGCGGCAGCGTGGATCGCTCGGTGGACTTCCTGGCCACCGGCAACTCGAACTACGACGGTTTCACCGGTGTGCTGAACCAGGCGCACCAGGACACCGCAGACAACAGCTCGACGGTCACCAACCGGCACGGCACCGACACGCAGTCGGACAGCACCGCCTCGCGCAAGGCCACCAGCCTGCCGTTCGGGCTCGATGGCTCCTCGTTCGCCCCGCAGTACGGCTACAGCTCAGCTGACCACGACGTGTTCGGCTCGCAGCGCTAGTCGCAAGTGAGTCAAAGAGTCGGGGTGACGGCTGGTCCGTCGCCCCGACTTCCTTATTCCACAGCTAAATCTTGGTCCGTGTGGGCCGGCGGACCGCGATCGGGGAAAGCGTCACATCCAGACGCCGTTTGTGCGCGAACGACAGACATGAAAGTCAGCCGAGCGATGATCTCCACCGGCCATCACCGTGATGGGTCGCGGGCTGTGTCTGCGTCAGTCGGCAGTGAACGAGACGCACGGTGAATGCCGCCGAAGACGATCCCCGGCATGTGGATTATGAACTCCTGGCAGCGGGATGGGCGCTGAACGCACTGGAACCGTTGGAGGAAGCCATATTTGCCGATCACCTGGCCCATTGCTCGGTTTGCCAGGAAGAGGCCATCTTGTTGACTGGGGCGCTGGGTCTGCCTGTGCTCGATGGGCTCTTCCTAGACGGCGATGATGACGACCCGCCGCCGGAGTTGGGGGACCGAATTCGGCTCACGATAGTGGCGGACGGTCTGATCCGTGCTCACCGGCGGACCCACTATCAATGCCCGACATCTGTGATAACGGTGCAAGAGCCGGGAAAGCCAATTGCCAGCCGGGAAGACCCTGTACCGCCGCGAAAAAGGCAGGTGCGAAACCGTCTCTTGGTGGCGGCAGCCGTGGTGGCGGTTGTCACGGCGGCCGGTGGCACGTACGTGGCTGTCGACAGCCGGGAAAGCGGGCGGGCCGCCGCCGAGCAACAGTTGGTGAGGGAGTTGGAGCAGCCGCGGTCGCGTATTTCTACGCTCACCACGCCGTCTGGTGAACCGGTCGGCTATCTGGTGGCCAGCGGTGCAACAGTCGAGTTCATCGCGGATGGGTTGCTGCCGAGCCCGGCCGGGACCAAATACTGGGCCTGGGCCATCAACGCGGGCCGTACGACCGTGGCGCGCCCGCTGGCCGGTTTCGACACGAGCAACCAGCGCCCGGTCGTTCACCGGCTCGCGGCTTCGCTGGCCATGGTCTCGGCCGCGTCGACGTTCGCTATCAGTCTGGAGCCGGGTACGGCCACTCCGGCCCGGCCCACACAGATTGTGGCCACTGGAGTCAGCCAGGTCTAGATCTTCCAAAAGGCTCGTTTTCCATCAACGCGGACCAGCTAGTGGCACGCGTTCAGATTTTATTGTCCGGAAGTAAAAGACGACGGCTTTGTGGGATACAGGAACGAGAGGTGATGTGCGGATGCGGGCAGGCAAGACGTCTCACATCGCCGCAACTCCACCAGTGACCAATTGGGGAACGGACGACGTCGATCTGCTGCGGCGGATCTCGATGGGGGATCACGAAGCGTTCGGACTGTTCTTTCGTCGGCACCACGACTTCTGCATTCGGTACGCGTGTCGAATCATTCCCGATGCCGCCGGCGCTGAGGACGTGGTGCAGGACGTGTTTTTGTCCGTGTGGACCGGGTCTGCCAGGTTTCAGGCGGGCCGGGGCCGCGCGGTCACCTGGCTGCGTACGATCGTCCACCATCGGGCCATTGATCACATTCGGCGCTCCTTGAAAGAAAAGTCGACCAGCGTCGGGTCACTGCACGACCTTGACGCCAGCGCGTCCGGTGTGACCTGGCCGAGTCCATTTCAGGAGGTGTGGACAGCGGAAACGGTGCTGCGTGCGTTGGATGCGGTGAACGGGCTGCCGCGGCGCCAGCAAGAACTCATTGTGCTGGCGTACTTTCGCGGCTATAGCCAGACCCAGATCGCAGCGGCCACCGGCATTCCGCTGGGCACTGTAAAGACGCGCACCATCACCGCTTTGCGGGCGCTGAAGCGGACCCTCGGTGACTTGGTCGACGATCGCGACTAACGGGCCGCCGATCTCACCAGTCACGCCACTTACCACCTTTCCGTATCTGTCCATCTTGCGACACGACCTACAGGTGGCCAAGCCAGTCAGTGAATTTATTCGTCGACACGCAATCCGCTTTGGCTGGTGCTTCGAACATAGCTCGGAAGCGCGACAAGAAAGCCGTACTAACTCGTTTTGCGTCTGGACACCGTCCGGGCGTACCTCGTTCCCGGCTGGGCCGGTATTCAGGAAAGGAGTTCCACCGTGAATCTGTGGAGCACCAGCAAGATCGCTCGTATTGGTGTGGTGGCCGCGGCTGGTGCACTGGCGTTGGGCATGACCGCGTGCAGTAGCTCGACTCCCACGGCTAGTGGCACGTCGGCGCCGGCCACTGCGCCGACCTCAGCGGCCGCGACTGCTCCGGTCGGGGAGAACTTCGGCACCGGCTGCGCGGCCGTACCGAAAACCGGCGCGGGCAGCTTCCAGGGAATGTCCGGCGCGTCGGTGGCCAACGCCGCCTCCGCCAACCCGGTGCTGTCCACCCTGGTCGCCGCCGTCAAGGCAGCCGGCCTGGTCGACACCCTGAACAGCCTGCCCGCCGCGACCGTCTTCGCCCCGTCGAACGACGCCTTCGCCAAAATCCCGGCCGCCGACCTCAAAAAGGTCCTCGCCGACAAGGCAATGCTCACCAAAATCCTTACCTACCACGTGATCGCCGGTAAGAAGCTCACCCCCGAGCAGGTCATCGGCATGCAGACCACCGTCGAAAAAGGCACCGTCGACGTCACCGGCAGCGGCGAAGACCTCACCGTCAACGGCAACGCCAAGGTCATCTGCGGCAACGTCCAGACCGCCAACGCCACCGTCTACATCATCGACACCGTCCTGATGCCCAAATAAGCATTCGGGGCACGGACAACCAAGTTAACGAACAATGACTGGACCGGCCCGGGAAGTATTTCCCGGGCCGGTCCATTCACTGTTTGTCACGAAAAACGCGAAAGCAAGCCAACTGATGGCTGACAGCGAACGTCCTACGAGGCCCGGGAGGCGATGGTGGTGACGAACAGCGATGCGGTCCCCGAATCCACGGACGCGGTGGTCGAGCAGGAACGGCCGTGGCGGGCGTTGCTGGCGTACACCAAGGGTCTACGCCGGGTACTGGTGTTCGGTGGCATGCTGAGCCTGCTGGGCGGCGCTGCGGGCCTAGCCCAGCCACTTGCCGCCGCCGCGGTGATTGACACGCTCGGGCAACACCGCTCGGTGTGGCTCGCGGTCACCCTACTGACCGCCCTGGTAATCGGTGCCGGAGTGATTTCGGCACTGGGGTATTACTTGCTGGAAAGGACCGCCGAATCTGTAGTCTTGGCCGCCCGTCGGCAACTGGTGGGCCGGATCATGCGGCTGCGTATGCGTGACGTGGACAGGTTCGAGCCAGGTGACCTGATGTCCCGGGTTACCGCGGACACCACCCTGCTGCGCCAGGTCACCACCCAGTCCTTGGTCCAACTCGCGACAAACTCACTGATGCTGGTCGGCACCATCGTGCTGATGGGGGTCGTCGACCTGCCACTGCTGGGTGTCACGGTCGGCGTCGTCTCGGTCATCGGGCTGATCGCCGCGGCGATGATGCCCCGTATACGGGAGGCAACCCGCCGCGCGCAGGAAGCCGTCGGCGCCATGGGATCGGCGCTGGAAAGAGTTCTTGGTGCGTTCCGTACGGTCAAAGCCGCCGGAGCCGAATCCCATGAGATCGACGCAATCAGTGACACCGCCCGCGCGGCCTGGAAACAGGGCGTACTCGAAGCCAAATGGCAGGCCATCGCCGGCACATCCACCGGCCTCTCGCTACAGATCGCATTCCTTGCCGTCCTCGGTGTCGGCGGTGCCCGAGTGGCCTCAGGCGGACTCAAGGTCTCCGACCTCATCGCCTTCCTGCTGTATCTCTTCTATCTCGCCGAACCGCTCACCGAACTGGTCCAAGCCATCTCACAACTGCAGGTTGGCGCGGCGGCCGTCGCCCGCATCCACCAGGTCGACACGCTGCCAATCGAGTCATTCGAGCTGCGCAAGGAAACCCGAAGCCGACCCGCGCAGCCCGGGCCCGCCGGAATCCGGTTCGACAAAGTGTGGTTCGGGTACCAGGATACGACGGCCGCGGTGCACCGCAATCTCAGTTTCCAGATCCCGGCCGGCAGTACAGCCGCGTTCGTCGGGCCGTCCGGCGCCGGGAAATCGACCGTTTTTGCTCTGCTGGAGAGGTTCTACGAACCTGACGCCGGCACGATCACGATAGGCGGCCGAGATATAAAGGAGTGGAAGTTGCGCAGACTCCGTTCGATGATCTCTTACGTCGAACAAGACGCGCCTGTTCTTTCGGGTTCATTACTGGACAACCTTCTGTTGGCCGACGCCCAAGCCAGTTCGACGCAGATCGACGACGCTGTGAGCCGGGCCAGACTCAGCGCACTGGTCGACAGGCTGCCCGACGGGCTGGACACCTTGGTCGGCCACCGCGGCACCCGACTGTCCGGCGGCGAACGACAACGGGTCGCGATAGCCCGTGCTTTCCTTCGACGGCCGAGAATCCTGCTGATGGACGAGGCGACCGCGAACCTGGACGCCATCAACGAACGCTTTCTCATCGAAGCGCTGGACGACCTGCGCGATAGCACCACCGTACTGACTATCGCGCACAGACTGTCCACAGTGGTCGCCGCTGACCAGATTATCGTTATGAACAACGGCACCGTCGACGCCGCCGGCTCACACACAGACCTCTTGAGTGCTAGCGACCTCTACCGCACCCTGGCGCAAACCCAACTCCTGACCACGGATGAACCCGTAAAAGAAATCGCTTAGAACACTGAACCGCGTACAACCCCAAAACGAATAGTTTATGTAAGACAAGTTAGGGCACAACGAAAAACTAGGAGGAGGTGAAAATATGAGCAAGAGCAACAGCAACCGTCGGAACTACCGGGGTGGCAGCATCTTCGGCTTTCTGGACATCGTCCTGAGTATCCGTGGCGGGCTCGGCGGGCGCTACGGCCGCCGCTAAACCCACCTCAGAACAAATTTCGTCATTCAGCTCGATGGACTCCCAAACCACCTCCTCGGTGCGGGAGTCCGTTGCTGTCCATAACATCGTTGTCGGCGTGCCTATCACCGGAGTGGCTCAGATTCATTTCGGCCCAGACCGTCTTGTGGGCGTCCTGGCAAATGACGCCCCAGGATGATGCCAGTTGGTTCACGATGAACAGTCCTCGTCCGCCAGACAGGTCTGGTGTTCGTACCCGTGGAGTATCAGCCGATGCGTCGTCCACCTCGATGCGGAGGGAACGGCTTTCGTCAACCGCTATCAGCCGGCATGCACAAGGTGGAAGGCCATGGCGTAGAGCGTTGCTGACCAACTCGTACGCCACCAAGACAGCGTCATCGATCGCGATGCCGACATAGCCAGCCATCAGCTCGCGAACTGAACGTCGAACCAACTCCAAGGAATCCCCGTCCACAACCGTCAGCTCGTACTCGTTCTGGTGGCCAGCGTTGGGCGCGGTCGGTCGCACCGACATGTTCATCCCCCCGACACGGCGTGGTTCTGAAGCACTAGTACCCGCCCACGTGTTGACTAAACCCACCAGTCACAAGAGCGGTGAAGCGACTGTCAGAACCCGACTGTGACGGCGATCTCGGACCCGAAAACGAGTCGTGAACGAACAAACCGGGAGGTGACAGTGGTATCACCTAAAAGCCGCGAAACGTCCGGGACACAGGATCTGATCGGCAGCCCGGGTGCACGGTGTGATTCAGTCAGTAGTTCCAGCTTACGTCTGGCGGAGCCGGTCAACGTTGTTCGATCTGCTCCTTCACCTGCGCCGCAATCGGTGACGAGAGTCCCGCAGGTATGAGGGAAGGCGTACGCCGTCCTCCGTGAAGAACCTTATGAGTCCGATGATCGCAGCGGTAAGGCCGATACAGCCTGGAATGTAGAGCAGATATTGCAACGCACGTGCCTTGTCCTGGTCGTCCAGCACAACTTGGTAGTTGACTGCTACTGCCTCGATCACCACGCCGATCAAGAATACGCTGAACCAACACAGCTTCAGTTGCCATCGCAGCCTGGGACTGAAGACCCGTATCTTTACCGTCGTACCGCAGGAACCACAGCTCACCACATCTTCGACGACTCCACTCGCTGGCCGGCGCACGGGCAACGGATGTAATGAATAGCGAGTCGTGGTCGAAGAGAAGACAACCAGCTCAAGGCTCGTCTCACTATGGACGTGCGCGAGACGCACCCGCGGATAGTCTCCTACACTCATCGCGAAGCTTCCACTTTGCGCCGCCTAGTTCGATCCATGCATCCGACCATATCGTCAGGGCACATGCTGGCAGCCGTGATCAGTCATATGAACAGGCATCGCCGGCGTCGGCGGTGAGCTTGGTTGCTACGTTCAGGAGCGACGTACGCGTTTCACGGCCACAAACGCTGGGCGGATGACGCTGCCCGTCAGGGTTATCAACACATTTTCATCGCGGCCCGGCGCTCGTGCGAGCAACGGGCGCCGGGCTCGCTCTGTCAGCCTGTGGATCAGCCGGCGCTGGTGTTGATGGCTCCGTTGACGCCCTTGGGGAAGAATCCGCCGGAGGTGGTCTTCTTCGGGTTGAGATAAACAACATTCAGCACCTGGCCGGCGCTGCGGGAATAGGCCACACCGTTGCTGTCGGTGGGGACGATGTTCGCCTGGCCCTTGAGCGTGATGCCCTGGTCATCGTCGCTTGCTCCGTCCAGGCTGTCCCTGGCATTGGAGATCTTGTTCGCCGCGGTGCACAGGTCGCGCTGGTAGAGCGAGCTGCGGATGGTGGCCGCGTGGTACGCCTCCACCGCCAGGATCCCGGCGGCGGCTTCCAAATACGTCTTGTTGCTGACCAGTGGCGCCGCGCCCTTATAAGCGGTCACGCCGACGTCTTCGAAAATGAACGCGGCGAGCAGGAAGTTGTTCTCGTTCTGATATGGATCAAAAGTCTGGTGGGCGCCGATCAGACCAGCAGCCCGCGCAGCCGCGGTAAAGCTGTTCTTGATGTCGATCGCTGGCCGCGAGACGGCCGCGCTACCCAGCGCGGTGCGCAGGAACGTCACATGGGCGAGCTCATCGCCCGCGATCTCCTGGGCGAATTGGCGCACCGTACGGGACAGGAATGGCACCGCGCGACCGCCGGTGACACCACCTCGGGCGCCGGTGCCGGTGGTCAGGCTGTCGGCCAGACCGTGACCGTGGACGGCGTACGAGTAGAACTCCGCCTCCAGATATTCCAGGTTCAACGCGAAATTCAGGATCGCCGCGTCACTGATCGCCGCTGACGACACGGTCTCTTTTTGGGCTGGGGGCCGGGTGGCGGCGTTGGCCACCGGCGCGATGGCGGTCGCGAGCGCACCCGTACCGACCAGGCCGAGCCCGGCCGCGCCAGCGGCCACGAGGAACTTGCGACGGTCCGGGCCGTTTTCAGCGCTGCGACTGATCAGATCACGGACAAAGCGTTTTCCGAACACAGATGGGCCTTTCTCGAACTGCTGGGCGATCACCCTCATCGTCGAGATGTCGCCCGGTGGTCACGGATCCAGAGTTGAAGCGCGGCACTCGTGTGCGCCTCCCGGACGCCGCTGACTAAACACCCCCTATCTGTTGCCGAGGTGGGACTCCTCGCTACTACTAGTTCGTGATCACTGGCTACCTGGTTCTGATTTCAGTCGATAAGTTTTGACTTTGCTTTCGCATTACCACAGCACAAGAACGGAGCTAAACCAGCCCCTTGGGTTGTTCAGCTCCACAGTTGCTACGGCGAGTAACGTCTTGGGCGGTGTCGATGATGTAGACGGTGGCATTGGTGCTTTGGCCGTTGCCGCACATAACTTTGGCGTTCCCGTTGACGGTGAGGTCTTGGCTGCTACCGGTCACGTCGAGGTGCCTTTTCCGACGGTGGCGAGAACTTCGGCGGAGGGCACGAAGCCGGTCGGCACGGGCAGGTTGTTGATCGTGTCGAGCAGGCCGGGTGCGTTGACGGCGGCGAACGGAGTGGGATACTTCGAATGGTGTTCGTCGCGGAGACCGAATCGGTTTGGTTCGGGACGGATATTCTTCGCCGACTTTGGCGCGCCGTTTCTGCAAGCACTGACTACTGGGGTGTCTGGTCGATGCCGGTTGGTTATGTGCGCTGCGCGGGAAGGGCAGCCCACCAGTCCCGGTCGAGAGTTTCGACGTGACGGACACGGGCACGTCGCTCCATCGCATCAAGGTCATCGCGTCCGGTGTCGGACCAGCCAGCTTGGCGACAGCTTTTGCGGTCAGCGTCGAGCAGGGGCGCAGCGTCCCGGTCACGCCGAGTGCCGTGGCCGCGACCGGCGCGGTCCGCTAGGCAAAGAAGCTTTCTTCGTCGATAACTCTTTAGTCCTAGCAGGACAATGAGTCATCGAATTCCCGGGCATTTTCCCCAGCGCCGGCCGGTACGCGATCGCCCGCATCTTGACGGTACGGATGAGAAACCAATGCGTTCGGCGATGCTGGACCTGACTATGTCCATGAAATTCACCAGCACGATGATTCCTGGGGGCGTCGGCAGCAGCAAGTCCATCACTTCTCGGTGGGGCGGCCGCACTGAGATACCCGGGCTCAGCTCGTCATTGGGTAGCGAAGGGTATCGCTTTCGGCGCCAGAGCCGGCGAAACGCCTTTGTCGCGATGGTGACGCCGAGCTCCCGGGGGTGGGAATATTCGGGGTTCAGCGGACGCGTGCGTGGGTTTTGTCGGTGAATCGGAATTCCACCGTGACCGGGAGCGTGTCGAGGTCCAGGGCTTGGCGCAGTCGCGGTAGGCCGTGGCTGTCGAGCCGTTCCTGGATGTCGGTGGGGCTGCCGTCTTGTTCGGTGGTGATGACTAGGGCGAGGGCGGGGGATTGCCTGGTACCGGCCAGCGTTCCGAACGTGTCGTGGACACCAGGGTAGCCGCGGGTTTCGGCCAGGAACGGAGCGATCGCGGTGCTGGCGGCCAGTTCGGTGCGGCCGCGGTCGGGGTCGTTTTCCATTCGCCAGGTGTGACTTTTGGGCTTGCGAGCGAGTTGTGCGACCAGCCAGCGCAGCGCTAGCAGCCCCACCACGACGCAGACCGCGACGGTGACGTACAGGGACCAAACCGGTGGTGCGTCAGTGCCGGGTACGAGAGGTGAGCTGGCCGGGAGCATCGGGACGTTGCCGAAGTGGAGGGCGATGGCGAGGCCGCCGCTGCCGACTAGGACCAGTCCCAGGATGCTCAGCAGGGCGCGGTTGAGGCGGGCGGGGCGGTTGAGGCTGGTCATGACTGGCTCCTGGTCGCGCGTACGCGGATCCTGATTTTCGGAGTTCTGGCCGGATCTATCTGGTCGAGTCGGTTCTGCAGGGCTGCGCGGACCGCGTCGGCCAGGCCCGAGGTGTTGGTTCGGTCGGTGCGCACGGTGGCCGAGATCTTTCGGCCACGTAAGTTCAATGCGAGACCGTTCACTCCGTCCACTGTGGACCCAGCGGCACGCAGGGTGGACCGTAGGCTGTGGCGGGTCGCGCCCGAGGGTAGATCGCCGGCCAGCGGGAGGACAGTCGGTTTTCCTGGCAGTAAGGCGGTCAACAAGAGAACTACGCCCACCCCGGCGATGACCGCGCCGGCGACTGCCGGAATCAGGTCATTCCAGTGGATCTCGTGGAGCGAGCGTGCGGCGACCAGGTAGTTGATCCAAGGCGTCTGGCCAAGGATCATCTGGACCGCGACCACGCCGACCACCACACTGACGGCGAGCGCGGCAAGCGCACAGATAGTGGCTGGGATGCTGCGGCGAGGTCGGCGTTTCACAGGACTCTCCTGTTGCTCGGGGCGCCGCTGTGCAACGCGGTGACGGTGATGTCCACCCGCGACACCGCCAGGCCGGTGAAGTCGTGGATCCGGCGCATCAGGTGGGTGCGGGCATCTTCGCTGGTCCTGGTGACTGATTGCGGGTAGGACACAGACAGTTGGACAGTGAGGACAACGCTGTTGCCGGTGACGGTCGCGGCGACGTTCGCTGAGGCGTCGAGGTTTTCGTTTCCGAGCGCGACGCCCAGGACGCGGCGGGCCGAGCCGCCGACACCGTCGAGTTCGGTGATGGCGTGGCCGGCGATGCGTTCGACCGTACGGTTAGCGATCGTGGTTGTGCCAGGCGCAGGCTGGTCGAAATCTGCGCTGAGCCTCGGTGGGCTCAGGACGGCGGTAGTGGTCATCGGTCAGAAACGGTCGCGGCCAGTGAACTGGGACAGGTCTAGCTTGCCGTCCAAGTACCGGCCGATGAGCAGACCGATCGCGCCCAGGACGAGTACGAGCAGGAATGCGCCGAACCCGCCGAATGCGGCGGCGATGCCAAGAAGTAGGCCGGTCAACAGACCGAGCTGTGTGGTCGTCATGGGTTTCTCCCTTTGCTGGTGCCGATGGGTGGTGCCGATCGGCCAGCAGCACACAAGGCCGGTCGAGGAACTACGAATGAATGGACGGCGTTGCCACTACGGCCGACACCGAGGGTCCCACCGGTGCCACGAGCACGATCGGGACGACGAGTGTGGTCATGACCATGTCCAAGATGTGGACGTGAACGGGCCGGTCAGTGATGGCGACGGCGGTACGTACGTCACGGGCGATCTCAGCGACCGTGGCCGGGTAGATCCCGACGACGCCAATGCTGACCTCGGCGAGGCCGATTCGTACGCCGGGAATCCGGCGGCCGGGAAGGTAGGTGGCGAGCTCGCCGAACCGGCCGCTGTGCAGGCGCGCGACGTGCCGCCCGGCCTGCACAGCGACAGCGATGCGATCAGCGTCGACCTGGGTGTCCGCGATCACTGGACCCGAGCGGTGTCGGCCGGATCGGTGCCAGCGCCGTCGCCCGGGATGTGCACGTCGCTGACGTTGATGTTGACCTCGACGACCTCTAGGCCGGTGATGCGTTCGATCGCATTGATCACGTTGCGGCGAATGGCGTTCGCGACATCGGCGATTGGTACGCCGTACTCGAGCAGGATCTGCAGATCGACCGCCGCCTGCTTTTCGCCCACCTCAACCGATACGCCCTGACCGGCGCTGGCAGACGCCCCCGGAATCCGCTCGCGGATCGCGCTGAACGCCCGCGCTGCGCCGCCGCCCAAGTCGTACACACCCGGGATCTCGCGTGCGGCCAACCCGGCGACCTTTTGCACGACGCTGTCCGAGACCGTCGTCGTACCGTGTGTGGACACCAACGCCCCGGTGGGCACGGTCGCCGGAGTTTTGGTGCTGGTCGGGTTCGTCATCTCATTCTCCTCGGCTAGAAAATTGTTGTCTGCGGCAGAAACCGGGCGCCTCTCGCTGTCATGCACACCAGTAGGACCCAGTGGCGACGCGATCGTCACGCAGCATCGGTGTGGCGTGGGTCTCAGTCGAAGCGGATTCCAGGTGACCCCCAGAGAGTGCGGCGTGGCGAGTATTTATTGCTATTGCTCGATCGTGCACTTAAGAGATGGTCTCGGCGTGGGATGGGAGAACGACGCGGCGATCGCTGTGGCTCCAGATAAAAATGTCGCCAGCGGCGACCCAGAATCCCGAGTTGCCACTGGCGACGTGGTTGCGATTGTGTTCTATTTCTTGAAGACACCCTTGAGCTTGTCGGCGGCGTCACCGACAGCATCCTTTACGTCCTCGACAGCGTCCTTAAGACCCGCCTTGGCCTGGTCGGTCTTGCCCTCGGCCTGCAGCTTCTCGTCGCCGGTCACGTTGCCGGTCGCCTCCTTGGCCTTACCGCCCAGATCTTCGGCCTTGTTGCCGATCCTGTCACCCAACGACATCGCACATCTCCTCACGGATACCGGCGCGCGCCGATCGGGCGCCGTACACCAGGAAAGAACCCGTCCATTCGTATTCATCACGGCCACCACCAACACCAATAATGTGACGGCGCTCACTGCGGAACTCTAGCTGACAGCATGCATCCAGCCATGAAAATCTTGGCTCGTCGGTGCAATCGTTTTCGTAGGTTGGAAGAATCCTGCTGGTGTGGAAACACCGGGCCCCCGCGCGCTGGAGGCGGCACGGGAACCCGGTGCGTGTGAAGGGGACCTAGTTGTCGTAGCCGCCGCGGTATCCACCGCGGATGTTCAGAACGATGCTGAGGAAGCCGAAAATGCTGCCGCCGTTGCAGCGCCGTCGGTTACTTTTGCTGCTCATGAACGTCTCTCCCTTTGTCTGTGAGTCGTACGAGGCGAAGTGGAGTGCTGTCTCGTTAACCCTTGTTTGTACCGTCATGGAACCTTCGTTGCGGACCCTCGATGCGGTTCAGGGAAATCGTCAACAGATATTAAGAAGAGATGCTCGGCCGAGACTCCCGCCGAGCGCGATCCGCCGATCACCCCGAGGTCTTGTCCGTTGGCGGTCGGCCGGCGTGCTTGCCCAGACTGTGAGGAAGCGTCGGAGGACGATCCGGACGGATCAAGGATCGGTCTTCTGGTCAAGAGTCTCCCTCTTTTGGCTGAGGTTGGCCGCGGCCTGGGACACTACAAAGAAGGCAGGTAGTACATCTGGAGCGGTTGGAGTGACTGTGGTGAACGAGAGCAAGCTGCCACGGCGGTACGCAGTTTTCGGTGAGGACCGCGGAATGGAACAACCCGGGCGGGATCGTGTACGTACGAGGTACGTCCGACCTGGGGTGCTCCGGTTGGCCGTCTGCTGGGCGACGATCACGGCCTGCCTTCCCTACTTGGTACTGAAAGTACTGTGGGTGCTGGGGATCAGCACCGGGGCGGCTGGACCGGCAGGTGCAGCCGAGCTGATCGACTTTCGGCACGTCGTCGGGGATGTTGTCACGGCTGCCATGGAATTGGGCGCGATGACACTGGTGCTGGGGCTGACATTCCGGTGGGGACGCCGCTTGCCAGTGCTGCTGGTGCTGGTCCCCATGTGGATAGGCAGCGGTTTGCTCGTACCGATAGCGGTGGGCATTCCCTTGGGCCTGCTAGCGCAGGCGACCGTGGGCGGACCCGCGATTCCGGCCGGCAACGGACTCCAGTATTGGGTTTATGCCGTTGTGTACGGCGGCTTTGTTGTTCAGGCAATTGGCCTGCTCGCGGCGTTTCCCGGTTATGTGCGCGATCGCTGGCCTGAGGCATTCTCGGCGCGGACAGCGAGTCTGGCAACGGCATCTCGGTGCCGGCGCTGGTTGACCGCCATAGGCACGATCGTTGCCGTGGGCAGTGCCATGGCCTTTGTCGCGTGGTCAGTACTCGGACGAGCCGCTGGAGCTCCGGGCGGCTTCGACACCGTCGCGCAACGGACTCTTCTCTTTGTCACCGGCGTGCTGATCTTTACAGGAGGCCTCGCTGTCATGGCGCTGGTGTGGGACAGAAGCAACAAACGCCTCCATCTCCCGGCGACCTTCGCCTGGATTGGCACGGGCGTGGCCGTGACCGCTGGGCCAACCCTCATAGCGCTTAGCAATCACGGGACCGTGGGCCTGCCACTCCTATTGGTCGCCCTCAATACCACCCTCGCGGGCCTGTTCCTCGCCGGATCCACCCGCCGACTCTCCAGTGCTGCGGCAACTACGCTCTGGTAGCTGGCGCCAATTGCCTCCAAGCGGTTAACGGTCAGCGGGTCGGCATCGGACCCACGAGAAATAGTCAAGACCCGTGGATCAAGATTTTGGGTGTTATCAAGACTCACGTCGCCAGGGTCAGCATGACGGCTCCCATGCCCTGCGCGACGCGGGCCTCTACAAGGATCTCCGGAGCGCTTACCGTGCATACATCTGAGATTAGGGGGCTGCGCTGTCAGATCGATGTCGCGCTACTTTTAGTTGTCATTCGCCTGCCGCTGTCCAAGGGGTCGCGGTGTGACGATGGTCGTGGCCACAATCGTCATTTGGGCACGTGCGTGGTGGCGAGGTTTTGTGTGGTTGCGGCCATCAGCGCCCACAGTTGCGCAGGTGAGAGCACTCCCCGGACGGATCCAAGGTCTGCAGGTCCGTGTGTGCCACTTCCACTCTCTCGATAGGGATGTCGCCCTTCGCACACCTATCCCGGCACATTCTTTTCGTACCAGCTCGCCGAAGCCGACCAGTTCGTCGGCAGGTAGGAGCTGGGCGGGTGGCCGAACGCTTGTCGGGCGTCCGCGAAGCGAGGATCTCTGCCAGTCAGTGGGTCTGGGCTTGGTCACTGTGCCGTCGCACACCAGAGGTCGAGCGTCGGAGGAGAGCTGCCGGCCGTTTTCCCTGGGCATGGTGGTGATCAAAGTCTGCCCGTAGGGTGGGGAAGTGGAGGTTTCCTGGCAGGTGGACGAGATGCGGCGGCAGCTGCGCGAGCACCGGTCCGGCTGGACAGATGAAGACGAGTCATGTCGCTGGATCGGATCGCCGCTGATGCTGATCGCTTCTCTGGTTCTCTGAAAAGGACAACTTCGTGACAATTGTGCTTTCTGTTCCGCAATGGCAAGGATCGGCGGTGCCGACGGCGCCCCGGCTGGTGTCGGGGGCGCGGAGGGCGGCCGACCTGGTGCCGGCCGATTCCGTGGTCACTGTCCCGACCGGCGACGGTGCCGTGGATATCGTCGACGGTGTGCGTGCGCTTCACACCCTGGTGGGTAACCAGAGACAAATTGGTGCCGCGCTAGCCCAGCTCGATGATTTTGTCCTGATCATCGGAGGTGAATGCAGTGTGGACGTGCTGCCTATCGCGGCCATTGCTGAACGCTACGGGGATGCATTGACCGTGTTGTGGATCGATGCCCATCCGGACGTGTATGGACCGGGACAGCTCAAGACGGGCGCGTTCCACGCGATGGGCGTCCGTACACTTCTCGGCGATGGCCCGCCGGCCCTCACCCCGAGCTGGACTTTGGCTCCAGGACAGGTGATTCTTGCGGGGGAGCGGGCTGGCGGTGCTTCAGAGCACGAATATATCAGGAAAACGGGGCTGCGCAGATACGGTGTCGTTGATCTGGAAGAGGCTTTTGCAGCGGTCATCGGCCCGGTGTATGTCCACGTCGATCTGGACGTGCTCGATCCCACCGAGTTCGCCTCCGTCGGCTATCCCGAACCGGATGGTGTCCGCTCGCAGCAGCTTGTCGACCTGATCAGCGGATTGGGCAACGTGGTCGGAGCAGCCATCACCGAGTACGCGCCAGTCGCCGACGACCCTTCGGAGCTTGCGGTGATCCGCAGGCTGGCAGCGGCGATGACGCGTGGCCAGGCTTAGCTGGCGGCGACCTTGTGGTTGGCGTGGCCAGCAGAGATGGACTCGGCTGGGGGGGAATCGGACCGGTCAGTCTGGCGCTCGCAGTGCTGATCGCGGCTTTCGTGGCGTATATGACCCTCGCCGCAGGTCGCAGCGATGAGCTGAACGTGGCCTGCAAAGACGCGGCATAGCTGGCCAGGCCACAGCCCATCGGTCAGTCCTGGCCCGGTCGAGTCGGCGACTGACAACGGCGTCGTAGCCTGCCGACAAAGCGCAACCCGCAGCGACTGTGCCGCCATCGCCGACGAGGCCGCAGCCGTTACGTGGCGAGGCACAGCCTGCCGGCCGTGCCGATCGACCCAGATCAACAGCCGCTCGCCCGCTCTGATCCTGCTGTCCACCAAGACCGGCGCCGTGACAGCCGAACCCGCTATTGAGCGTCGCCCCGATGAGGCACGGCGGTCATTCAAGCCTTCCATGCCCCAACTGGTGTACAGCCCGTCCAACGATTCGGGCGCCAGATTGAGTAATTTTGACGGCGACGCATTTTCGCGAATACCAAGACTCCGAGCAACATCCGAAACGGCACGACCCGAATCAGTAACAAAGGCCACAGCCTCACCCCGATACTCCGGGGTGAATTTCCGCCGAGTCCCCATTCCCATCCTCCCAGTCACGACCAGTGAACATCAACATCACTATCAACGGAAACGGGATCCCTCCAGTCGCGCCGTGCGCGGCGTATGTAGTCGGTGGCCTTGTGTGGATAATCGTGACGAGCCAGGTGCGGACGGTCCCAAGTGCGGGGTCGAAGCGCTTCGCCTGGAGCCAGACTGAGAGAAATGCTTCTTGTGAGATGTCCGCTGTGGCGCTGGGGTCGGTGACGATGCGGGCCCCCGATGCGAGGCAGGCGTTGTGGTGTCGGTGGAAGAAAGGGTTCGACGGCGGCGTGATCGCCGGCCGCGATCAACCCCAGCAGCTTGACGTCACCGCGATTGGGTCCGGTGCCTCGGGAGCTGTTGTCGCGCGACGTTGAGACCACCTCCGCTCGTATAGCCGAAGGTCAGGAGACACTCGAGTCCTTTGAGCGACTCATGTATCCGTTCGACAAACGAGACCTGAGCGGATTGCTATTTCTTTCTGAGTAAGAGATAGCTCGGCCACGACGCCGCGATGAGCCCATGTGTAGGCCACCGATCGTGGATCTGTTCAATTTTTCACTAGAGTTGCGCCGAATTTGTGATTCGCGCCCAGCGGAGGCGGGTTCGGGTGGGGATGGCTATCATGCGGACTTCACGAGTTGACGACCTCGGCGAAGGCACCCAGGATGGCGCGGTCCAGGGGACTGTTACGCAGCGTGTCGCGGAACAGTTCGGCATAAGTGGGGGGCAACAGTGTCGTAAGCCTCCCGGGTGACACTGAGGGCACCGTGTTCGACCATGCGCTATGGTGCAGACCGCACGACCAGAGCTACAGCCTTTGCCATGTTTGATCCTACGCACGCGTCGCTTGGTCGATGATTGTAGTTATGACCAGCTTCCAATTCCGCATTGATCAGGTGGAACGAGACTGGAGTGGCTCCGGGGACGTCCTCCTCGCGGGCGAGCTGCTGGCGACTGGCTACAACCCCAAGGTCGGCGACGTCATCGCCGTGCCGACCGCTTCTGGTGTTGTCCGCGGCCGTATCACCGGCTTCCCGCTGATCAAGTTCGTCGATCACAGATGGATTGGCGTCACTGTGTCATGCAAGGACGCATTCAACATCCTCCGTGGCAGGATCGCCGACATCCCGGCCATTGATCCGGCGGCCTCCGACGAGGAACAAGGCAGGACAAGTTGACTGCAGGTGTGGACACACCGGCCGCAATGACGCGGTGAGTGCTGTACGGAGGTTGATGCCACTGCCAGCGCGAACGGACGACGGAACGGCTCCATTCCTACGACGCCTGGTAGACGTCGTCCATACGCTAGGGATCGACATCGACCCTGAACAGAGCCTGGCGATCAGCAGCGCTGGGAACTGCTGGCGCGTGCGGCGCTGGGAGATGCGTGCGGCCAAGGACTGACACTGTCTGATGCGTCCTTCGACATGCTGATCAAGGCGCCTGTCTACGGCCCGGATCCGAGCTTCAACCGTCAGTTCGTCAAGCCGGTCTTGAACGGCTTCGGACGCCGACGCCTCCGCTCGACGCTACTCGACTACCTGCGGACGGCCACCGACAAGGAACGAGCAGGCCCCGCGCGAGCGTGGTAGTGGCAGTGGTCGACAGATTCCGAGAGGCGCCGGCTGTACTCACCGCAGGGCAAGGATTTCGCTCGGCGCGAATCGGTGGGTGGATTGATACAGATTGGCGCACGCAGCCCGTCGTGGACATCAGGACTCCGGAGCCAGATTGGTGATGAGGCCCAAGCCGGCTGTTGAGTAGCCACCAGCCACTTCGCGGCAGGTCCCGATGTCTGTGTGGCACTGGAGCAAGCGTACCTGCGTAGGCGTGGGTATCGATTCCACCGAGAACAGGTCGACGAGATTGTTCGTTTCCCACACCGCGACATTGTCATCGATATTCGTTGGATTAGACAGTTCGTGCTCAAGTTTAAGCCCTTGGCCGGTCACTCGCATTATTCGCCTACTTTCCAGGTCGCCGCTGAGAAGAACGCTCAGAATCAGCCGCGTGCGGTCCGGCGACATGGCAGCATAGACGATGTCCTCACGTTTTGAGCTGCACTGTTTCGCCCTCATTGTAAAGTTATTGGCAGGGTCGACCAATCCCAGACAGAGCGAGGACGAGGTCGTGGCGTATGCGGCCATTCTTGTGCCATCCGCGGTGGCACCGAACAACCCCAGAGAGGCAGTGGTCATCTTTTGATCCCACGGACCCGCGGCAGGGTCCCAAAGAGATACTGGAGTTGTTGCCGTTTCGTCAGCCTGCGGAGTCTGGGTGCGCAGGACTATTTTGTTCTTGAACCAGCGATAGGCAGTCGAGGAACCTGATGCCGTCGATGCTGTGACGGAGCCGGTTGCTGTATCAAAGACCTTCACGGTGCCAGGGCCTTGCTCGACGGTTGTGCTCACCGCTATCTGTCGCCCATCGGGGGACGCGAGGGCCGTGACTCTCACCAACCGCCCGGCCGGGTTTTCTGACACCAGCGTCTTCGCGGTCCCGTCCGACCGGACCATTTCCACCTCCAGAGTATTGTCTATCACCCATCCACCGCTCACAGGGTCGATCGTCAACCACTCAACCCCGTACTTGGGCGTCCGAACCGGGACCGTACGACCGCCGGGAAGGTGAATGCCGTGGCTGTCGAGAATGGCGACCTGCGGCTGGTCGGCGCCTATGGCCTTGCCAGAGGCGGCCGGCGGTGGCGGTGGTTTGCCCTGCCCGCCAATAAAGTTGCCGGCCAGTAGGGAAGCTCCGGTTACCGCGAGTACGGCGACGACAGCGGTGGCGACGACGGCGACGCGTTTGACCCGCCTGTGGCGGCGCCCTTTTTTAATAATGGAGCTGGCTCTTAGAGCTAGCAAGGGTGCGGTGTTGGCCTCGTGAGTGAGGCTCTCCCGGAGCCGGTCGTGAATCTGCGGATTCATCGGTTCACCTCAATTGTCTGCGACTCACCCATCAGATCCCGCAACCGAGCAAGTCCACGAGAAGTTGTACTTTTCACCGTTCCGGTGCTGACACCCAGGGTGCGTGCCACCTCAGCCTCGGACAGGTCCTCGTAGAACCGGAGCACCAGCACGGCACGCTGCCTGCGCGGCAACAGCCGCAAGTAATGCCCCATCGCCATCGACTCGGCATGGCTGTGTGAAACGTCGGGCGTCGAGGTATCGGGGAGGATCTCGGTTGGGCGCTCGTGCGTCATCCGCAGACGCCGCCATGAGACGACTGTGTTCGCGAGGCATTTGCGTACGTACGCATAGGCTGCCGTCGGCTCCCGGATTCGCCCCCAATGTTCGTACGCCTTGACCAACGCCGTCTGCAGCATGTCCTCGGCCCGGTGAGCGTCCCCCACCAACAGAAACGCGGTCCGTAGCAACTGTTGCCCATGCACGTCCACGAAGGTCGTGAAGTCCACATCGGTGGAATCCTCGATCACCATTCGGACACCCCTGACATCGTTCCCGCCACTCCCACGCCTAGTGGACGCTTCACATCCGTGGAAAGGTTGCCTCCGGCCGGGCGGGGATCCACCACGTGGGCCTGGCGGCACCGCACATGACCGGCTACACGCATTCTCGACGCCCTGATTCGACTTCGTCCTGGACAACCGCATCCTGATCCGCGCGATCGAACACCGTCGCCCGGACGCCTACTACGCCAACCCCGCGAGCCAATTCTGGATTGGTGAACTGGCTCGCCGTATCCAAGACGCTCACGATGTCCCAGACCCCGAATACCTTGCCCATATCGTGTTCACTGCCATGCGCGCCGACGTCCTCGACTACCTCGAGTCCGAGCAGCGCAAGACCACATCGCGAACTCGCGCCGGTGTACACGCGCTCGCGACGGCGACCGCAATACCACTGACGTGAGCCCCCGCTCCGGCGAGCCATCGGATCTCCTGGGACTGGCCGGGTCTGTCATAGCGGTGGTGGCTGATAGCCGCCGAGGTGATCTGCCAGGAGTTCGGCGAAGGTGATGGGTGTGTCGTCGTGGAGGCGAGGTCCAATGATCTGACATCCGACCGGGAGGCCGCCTGGTGTCAGTCCGACAGGGGCCGAGACAGCGGGCAGGCCCGGCAGCGACGCATGTGCAGTCCAGAATGACAGATCCGTGTATGGCCGCTCACCTTTGTCGGTGGCAATGGTGCGCTCGGGGAATGGGCGAAAATCGTGCGCGAACGCGGTTGTGAAGGATGTTGGACACAGGAAAACGTCAAAGTCGGCGAAGTACCGTTCCCACGCCGCCTCGACGCTCGCACGACGGTGGTCATGTTCGATAAATTCACTGAGTTTTGTTGTGCTTGAGCCGGGTTCCTGGAACGCGAAAAACGCTTGAACGTGGAATCCGAAGCTTTCGTACACTGCTGCAGGATCAACGCCTGTGGGCCAGCCCTCGGCGACGTGAGCTCCGCTGCGAGCTATCGTGTCAACGACGTCGGACAGTCGATCGCCCACCTCGGCCGTGGTCGGGCAGGTCGGATCGTCGTAGACCACGCCGACGCGGAAGTCACTCAGCCGGGATCGTCGCGGCGTGGGCAATGACCAAGACCATGCGTCCCCAGTCGCACCGTCTGGCCCTGCGGTCACGGCTAGTGCTGTACGCAGGTCGGCCGCCGAACGCGCGATGGGCCCAAGTGCTGACATAAACGTGAGGCTGTTGGGTTTCGGCGGAGGCCCCGGTGGTTGAAACCCAGCCAACGGGACAATTCCCGCCGACGGTTTCAGTCCGTACACACCGCACATACTCGCAGGGATCCGGATCGACCCGGCAAGGTCGGACCCGTAGCCGAGGAAGCTTATTCCTGCCGCGACCGCCGCCGCAGCACCCCCAGACGACCCGCCAGGGCTCATCTGGCTATCCCAAGGGTTGACGGTCGTGCCGTATAGATCATTACTGGTTTGACCGAAGTCGGCGAGCATGAAGGCGAGGTTGTCTTTGCCGACGATGATCGCGCCAGACTTTGTCAGTCGTGCCACTACGGCAGCGTCGGTTTCCGCTACATACTCGCTGAATTGCGCGTTGCCCCACGTGGTGTGCATGTCGGCGACATTGAAGGCGTCCTTGATTGTGATCGGTACGCCGTGCAGTGGTCCTACATCTGTCCCATCCATCAGTGCGCGGTCGGCTGCGTCCGCATCGCGCAGGGCACGTTCTCGGCGAAGTTCGACAAGTGCGTTGATTCTGGGGTTGTGTTCATCGATTCGGCTGAGTAGTCGTTCGGTCAGCTCGCGAGAAGTTATCTCGCCACGTTTGATCATGCCTGCGACGTGGGTTGCCGATTGAAACAGAAGGTCTGCCATCAGGTGCTACCTCCATGCTAGATTATGTACCGTCCAGACGGTACAGTACTCGGCATGCCAGGCACCAGAGACCGCATCCTTGACGCATTTGTTGACCAGTTGATCGAACACGGAATCGCTACGGTCACCATCGAGAAGGTGGCCGAACGCGCGGGCGTGTCCAAGGGAGGCCTGCTCTATCACTTCCCCGCAAAGCCGGCACTCGTCGAAGGCTTGGCTGATCGACTACGCGCCTTTACCGATGCAAACCTCGCCCGAGCCGATAAGCACGGCGTCGTACGAACCTTCCTGGAAACATCCAGCCCGGATAGTAACGAGGCCCGCCACTATTGGGCCGTTATCAGCGCTGTCCAGGCGGACCCAGGCTCCACCACCGACCGAACCCGAAGTCTGTTGGCGGCTGTGTTCGAGGACTGGTCAACCCGACTGCGTGCCGCGATCTCCGATCCCATCCTGGCCGACATCATCCGATTCACCGGTGACGGCCTTTACCTCACCGCCGTCACGGGCCTTCCACTTCCTTCCAACCACCGTATCCAGAACGTGATCCGCCGGCTGCTCGCAGAAGCCGACAAGCGCTGATGCCGTGCCACGAGACCAACTGGCGCAGGCCTCGCTCATTCCTAGCGCCCGTCGCCGTCTCGTCGAGTACGCCGGCTCGTGGTGAGCTAACGGATGGGCGATTCCATCTACTCCGGCTGGTCGAGCCCTGGGAGGAGGGCCGGTTAGATACCCCTGGTTCTCCCAGAGTATCCGGCCAAGCTGAGCATTCCGTGATCATCTTCTGTTCATTTCGTGGACGAGGGCAGTGGTCGTCTGATCGCCACGAGTTCAGTCGCAGCGGATTCTAGAGCGAACAACGGCGTAGTGCGTACGGTCGAGGTGTGCAGTCGCTATAAGGTTTGTTCTTGTCTGACGTTTGTTCATCAGCGAGTTTCAATTAAGACTGTGCGGCGACTGGCCGTAGGATCGAAGTGCAGGAGAAAAGCTCGTGCCTGTGTTTCGACAATGGAGATGGTGATGTCATCGCCGGCGAATGCGTGGATGGCGTCCTCAGTTTCCCATCGAGTATGTGCCGTGAGTTCGACCTCGCCGTCAACGTCGCGGGAGAGCAGGGTCGCGCCTGCGAAGCCGGCGAGTTTACGCAGTTCGGGCAGCAATGTATGGGCGAAGTAGTCGCAGTAATCGCTCGCGCCGGCAGCGGTGGCACGGGCGGACCAAGTCCTGATAATCACGGGTTCCTCTTTCATCATATGACCAGTCTGTTCACGGCGTTCTAGTAAAGTAAAGGTGAATTAACTACACGTACACGGAAGAGGAGCTTTCGTATGATCGATCCGCGCAGGCTCCGTGTGCTGCAGGCGTTGGCTACCAGCGGGAGTGTGGTGGCGGCAGCAGCCTCGTTGCATCTGACACCGCCGGCTGTCTCCCAACAGCTTCAGGCGCTGGAGCGGGAAGTCGGCACGCCTCTGGTGGATCGGGCTGGGCGGCAGCTGGCATTGACCGCTGCCGGACGGCTGCTGGCCGTGCACGCGGAACGCATTTCCGCTCAATTGCGCCAAGCCGAAAGCGACCTAGCCGGACTGACCGGTCGAGTGACTGGGCGGGTCCGGATAGCTGCGTTTCAGAGCGTTATCGGTGTGCTGGTCGCGCCCGCATTGCGCCAGCTGGCCGTCACGCATCCGGCCGTACGCCCGGTGGTCGTGGAACGGTACGGTCCCGCTGTCGAGACGGCTCTTCGATTGGGTGATCTCGACATCGTGATGACCGAATACGATACGCAAACCGCGGAACCCGTTGTTAAAGGCTGCGGGTTGCGTCGGCTGATGTTCGATCCATATCAACTGATCGTGCCACCGGGCTGGCCGGCGGTCGTCGAGTCTGTAGCTGACCTGGCCGATCGGTCGTGGGTCGCGGGGCCGCCGGGCACCGCCTGTGACCAGGCTCTTGACCGACTCGCTACCGAATCCGGCGTCGCACCGATGGTTCAGGATGTCTGCGTTGAGTTTCCTTCGGTGCTCGCCCTGGTCGCAGCCGGCCGCGGGGCCGCGATCGTTCCGAACTCCACCCTCGCCGCATCTGTGATCGGCGATGCCGTGACACGTACCCGCGCCCGGATCGGCGGGCGGCAGATTGCCGCCTTTTATCGAAAGAAGAACAACAATCCTGACCCGGCGACCAGGACCGTCCTCAACACCCTCGGTGAAATGGCGGCTACCGCACTCGAACGCTAATCGTGCTGGCGACTTGCAGAGATACAACCTGGTCGAGCTGGCGCCACTTGAATTTCTTGCGGATTTTTTCGGATTCCTCGAACTCCGGTGGCCTGATCCGGCCGGACGCTTGTCCGAGCGTACGGACACCTGACACGATTTTCAGTCTACAGGATTTATCTTCGATATTTCGGAGGGTCGAGGTGGGTGTGCTCCGGCTTAGTTCACGCGTTGTCACCACGGTCGCGGCACTGGCCCTATTCGCCGGGCCTGCCCCGGCCCACGCTGACTATCCTCGCCACCGCGCGCATTCTGCCGCCGAGGTGGCCGCGCATGTCGTGCCAGCGGGCGGGATCAAGTCCGCGATGACCGGTGGAAACACCGTCGGTGGGGCGCTGCGGGAGCTGAAGCCGCGCATGGACGGCTATCGGCACATCGACACCCCTCGGCTGATCCAGCGGCTGCGATCGGTCAACGCCAACATGTATACGTACGGCGTCTGGGATTCCCCGACCGACTGGGCCGACCTGGTCGGCGAGTTCGCACCTGCGGCCCAGCGTGCCGGCATCAGGGTGATGGTCTACCTGGTGCCGCCGTCGGAGTGCTTCAACTCCAGCCCACTTGCCGCACGCGGTCGCTGTTCGCGGCCGTATCTGCTCGACTTTGTCGCATGGGCGAAGGAAATCGCTCTGCTTTCGCGCCAGTACCCGAATGTGGTGGCATGGGCCGTCGACGACTTCACCGTTGGCGACAACGCAAAACTGTTCACACCGGAATACATGCAGCAGATCGTCGACGCGGCGGACGCGGTCAACCCCGATCTCGGCTTTTACACGACGGCTTATTACGGCGACGCCACCGGGGCCGGTTTTTACGACAAGTATGGCCCGTACATCGACGGCATCATCCACCCCTATCTCGGCGGCGCGGGCACCCAAGACGCGACCGAGGTCGGCACGACCATCGACGCCATCCTGGCGCAAACCCAGCCGCGCGGCCTCGGGCTCGTTTTCCTGGTTTATAGCGGCCGTTTCCTCGACGCCTCGGTGTCGCCGACGGAGTCCTATGTCGATGACACCATGCGTGCGGCCGGATCGTATGCGGCTGATGGGCGGATCCAGGGCTTACTGGCGTACGGCATGCAGGTCGACGACAAACCGGCGATGAGCTCGGACAACCACGCGGAACGTGGGGCCGGTCGACTGGCATTCACGCTGTCGCCGGGATCGGGTACGAGGGCCGGAAACTACGCACAGGCGACCCAGGTGGTTACTGTCGAGCCGAACGTTTCGGCCTACCGACTGGACTTTTCAGACCTCGACCGCTACGCAAACGTGCCGGAGGGTTCCGGCTATCACTTCAAACAGGTGCTCGTAGACGGGGCAGTGGTCTGGGAATCCGATGTGGAGGACGACGGTGGATTCAGTTGGCAACACCGATCGGTCGACCTGACCGCGGCGCTGCGCGGAAAGGCCAAGGTGGCACTGGCCTTCCGGCTGTACGAACGAAACGGCGTCGGCAGCTTTCCACTGAATGTCGGCATCGACGACGTACGCGGCAGCGGCTTTGCCGTACGCAACCCTGGTTTTGAGAACACCTCGGCCTGGGTGCTTTCCGGCGACAGTCAGCAGCTACACCCCCTGATCGACCTGTACGCGGCGGACCGGCCAGCTCGGATCCGCCGCGCCATCGCCGCGAACTACGCCAGCCGCCGCTGCGTGCCCGAGCCCATTCCACCGGCCGCGGCCGGCAACGACGCCATGTACGGCCGGGGCCGGCTTTCCCTTGCGGTCGCACCGCACACGACGACAACGGCAGGCGCGTGCGCGTCGGCGAGCCAGGTCGTAGGGGTCGACCCGCGGTCAGCCCGCTACGAGATTTCGTTCTGGCACATTGACCAATGGGACGGCCCGCCGTCGCGGCGTGACACTCAGATCAAATATCTGCGCGTTGACGGTCAGAACGTATTCGCCCGCGACACCCTCGATCCCTGGCAGTATCTCTGGATCAACGGACAAGACTGGCAGGGGCCGATAGATATTTCCGAGCTGGTACGTGGAAAACGCGCCGTGACGCTGACGTTCCTACTATGCGAGGAAAAGGCCGTCACAGATTTCCCCGTCGACGTTGGCGTAGACACCATCGAGACGGTCGGACTGGACGTACACAATCCCGGCTTCGAGAGCGCCGCGGGCTGGACCTTGAGCAGCACGGGCGGCGTGAAGGCGACGGTCAGGGCAGGGTAGCCAGGTCAGCAATCGGCGTGTTCCTAGTCCAGGGCGGCACTCAGATCCAGCGGCTGCTTCTAGATTTTTGACATCCTGCGAACTGCAATCGGTTCTGTTGTTTGACCCAAGCTCAGAGAGGTGGTGCGCGAGCTGCGATTTGCAGCATCGCGATGGTGCAATGTGGCCAGGTCGACATACAGGACCTTGTCCGATCTGGCTACTTGTCGATCGTCGCGACCATCGGCATGTGCGGGTGAAACTTTGTCGGTCGCGGTACCTCTTGGATCGGGGTGAAGGTGTCAGAATGCGTTCAGTACCTTGACCATCTGGGCCACGGAGTTGAAGCCAGGTTTGAGGAACGGGTCGGCCAGCCTGCCGATGCCATTGAACAAGATCGTCGCGTGATAGGTGATCGTGGTGCGTTGGGGTCAGCAGTAAAACTGAGATCGACCGTCGCTGTCGCGATCCTGTTTTTTCCTACAAAAGCCAGTCTGGTCTCTTCCACATGGAAGAGCCGGTAGGTGAGTTCAGCGCGACGGCTCCGGAATTCCGATTTATTGTACCAGGGTTGACGGCAGTCTCGATGGGCCTGGCGTCAACCCTGGTACAAATCGCCGTACCAGGATCCCAGGCTTCGGTGTTGGCGAAATCCTTCAGACACTCAAACAGGTGGCGGACTGGCTGGCGAACGGCGAAGGTACGCTCGACATCCATGACAACTCTTTCATAAATCCTGGACGTTGTGTTGGTGACCAGACGCGCTCGTGGCTCAATAAAAGTTTGTCACCAACAAAAGTCGGTTCACTGCGGCTAAAAGAGTCGGGATGCTGTCGGTGGACAGGCGATTCTTCTGTCCCGAGAGCCTGCGCCGCTGCGGGGCTACCGGACATCGCGATCGTTGACATGCAGTTGGCCCGCACAACCGAGTCGTTAACAGTCGTCGGTCAGCCAAGGCTCGACGGCGGTTGTGTCGCCGTCACGCTCGGCGGTGGTCCATTTGGCGAGAAACTCTTCAATAGTCATGAGGCGACCGTACGAGCGTGGGCACGCCGGTCGCATCGGTGAAATCGCCGGTCCGGTCGGGTTACGCTCGCGAAATGCTGGGGATGAACGTCGAGATGTTGGCCTAACTGGTGCAAAGGTTCGATTCCGCGGTGATCGGAGTAAGGCGCTGCGGCAAAGGTGCCCGGGGGGTAAGGGAGCGAGATGGAGCATCTGGTGACTGGTGTCTACCACAGCGACATGGCGCAGGCAGCCGCAGAAGGCCAAGCCACGAATCGCAGGCACCTGACCAGGTGTGTATCGTGATCGCTGTGCTAATCCCACATAATGTTGTGAATTGTTCTGATCAGGCGTAGTCCGCGTACGATTCCCTCATGTAGATGTCAGGTCGTTGTTCGCAATAGTGGGCGCGCCAGCGCCTCTTAATCTCGCCTTGGTGTCCGGCAGATCGCACAAGGTAGGCGACATAAAGTCTTGGTGCGTGTACACCGAGGGCATGGGACTTACGGCATTAGCTGATGCGCCCTGAGGAGCTGCCATTACCGGCATGGCCGCCGCGATCGCGATGATCAGTGCGAGGGTGCGTTTCACCTGTACTCCATGTCGAGTGGGTTCGGGCACAGCTGACCGCGGATAGTTCGAGCCCTCTCCGTCGTAAGGCGTCCGAGACTAGGCATACGACCACCTCACCGCTCGATGTGTGCGTGGAATGCAACGGGTTCCGGACAACAAAGGTCACACGCCTGTCCTGGAACGGTCACGGAGTCCCAGTTTGAGACTCAGCCGTACGAGTGTCATTCGTGCGCGACGCTTCCCTGAGGTAGACGGAACATCAGGCTCTGCCTGGTCGACTCAGGCTGGAACTGCGTCGAGCATCCTGAGCTCGTGGCTCGGTGGCTTGTGCAATACGCCAAACTGTTGGCGGGGAGCGCGTACTCCGTTGGCAGTGCTGCGATTGTTACCGGCTCGGCAATCGCGGCTCTCACCGTCGCCTGGGCGAAGATCGTCACCCCTGGCGGAGGGCTCGATTCGGCTGAAACCGTTTTGTGGTGGGCGTGGCATGGCTCACCCATATTCGCGTCTGTTCGTTCTCATCCAGTGGGGGAGGGCTAAGCGCTCGGGCAGATGGGGTTTGCGAACAGTGATGGCAGGAAGGTGAGAATCAGAGCTGACCAGGTCAGGTGGGTGATTAAGGGGCTTGGACGCCGCCGGTCGTACGGCGCTGTAGCGCGAACAGCGTACCCATCGGAAGCGAGGCGAGAACTAGGGCGAGATTGCCGGTCGCGGTGGTGGCCACCGCGTAAATAGCGGTCGAGACTGTCACTGGCGCACCGTCACCAGCGGCCACATATACCGCGCCGCGGAAGAGAATCTCCTTCGCCGCGCCGTTGGCCAAGGTAATCAACGGGTACAAGTGGCGACCTGCCTTGGTGTGCGTACTGCAGGATGCCGGCGATGGCGTTGCACGGCGGCGGGATTCATCTGGCCACTACCGTGGTGGCGGCAAAGGCACCAAAGGCGCCCACGCCGACCGGGACCGGTCCCATGACTGGTCGGCGGTTGCCGCGTACGGTGTGGCCGCGGTGCAGGGGACCGGATGCAAGTCCGCCTGCCAACCAGATGCCGGCCACCACACTGGTGATGCCGTAGAACTTGGACGATCCGGGTTTGGTCGATAGTGACAGACCCAGCAGAGTTGTCCCAGCGACGGCCGTACCAGCGACCACCCTGCGGCGGCGGGGCATTCCCTGACCTCGCCACCACGGCTTTACCATGCGTTCCCTCGTTTTCGCGCGTTTGTCGGAGCGCTTGCAATACTGCGTCGTCGTACTCCATCGGGCTGAACTTGACGACATGTCTGATGTGTCGTCGCGTACGAGCCCCTCGTTGGTCATCGAGTCGATCAGCGCCCGGGCGGCCTGAACGTCCACGTCGGTAACCAGCGCCAGCCAGTTACGACGAAAGCTGCGGTGACAACGGCGGGACCGGCAACACGAAAAACTGCCGGCCTCGATGACCGCGACCCTTCGCATCATGTCCAGGTCGGACATCACGTCTGGACCTCCGATGTCGAAGGTCCGGCCCCGCGCGTCGGCCTGGTCCAGGACTCCGACGAGACAGCGGACGACGTCCGCGACCACGGTGGGCTGCGTATGGGTGCGGACCCACGGCGGGGTCACCACCGCCGTTGGTGCTCCACCAGTTGAGGGTGATCTCCCATGAGATCCCCTCCGTGGCCGACTATGAGCCCAGCCCGTAGCACGGTCACTGGTAAGCCGGTTGACGCGAGCAAGTACTCGACCTCTCGCCGGCTGCGTAAGTGCGCCGACAGGTCATCGGTGTTATCGCCAGCCTACCGAGGTAGATGACGCGTTCCAGATTCTTGTCGGCAGCACCGCAGGCGGAGGCCTTCACCGCTTCAGCATCGCGCTCAATGAAGTCGCTCTTGCCCAGCGAATGTACGAAGTAATAGGCAGTCTCGGCGTTTCTCCTCGCCGTACGCAACGAGTGCTGATCACTGACGTCCCCGAAAATCGGTGAGCCTGCGCCGTCGTAATGCTTCGGACGTCGGGTCATCGCGTATACGTTGTGCCCTGCCTTTTCCAACGCTGCGCATAATCGTTGGCCAATGAAACCCGATGCACCGCCACTAAGACGTGAATGTGCCCTCCTCTGGCGAGCATGGGATATCCATCAGCAGCACGGCCGACCGTCAAACACGGCGTCCTGGAAGTGACGCTTCGGCCGCCGGCGCCGGCAGTCGCTGAGGCAAGTAAGCCAGGTACGGGGTCGTGAGGTTGGCAACGCCTGCGCCGCATCGGTCCTTCTACGTGGCGTTGGTCCCCGGCTCGATCATGTGAAACCCACATCGGGGCTCAGCGTGCGCGGGCCAGCGGGCATGTACATCAGGCGTCACCGCCTTCTTTGATCAGGCGGTCGATCTCACGACCGATCAGGCCGAGGCGCGCCTCGTTTACCAGTGGCATAGATCGTCGACGTCGTTTTGCGGCGTGGACGTCGATGTCCACGACATGCATGGCCTGGTGCCATTTCGGAGCTGCACCGATGATCTCACCGGATGGGTTGATGACCTGGGATCCGCCCCAGAAGGTCACTCCTGCCTCGATGCCGACCCGGTTGACAAAAACGACCCAGCATTGCTGCATACGTGCGATGGAAATGAGCAGTTGTTGCCAATAGATGACGGTGTCCAGTGACACCGGTTCGGTACGTGCTGGGTCCGGCGAGGTGGCGCTGTTGGTCGGTACGAGTAGCACCTCGGCGCCGTCTTGGACGGCGAGCCAGGGGAGTACGGCTTGCCATGCGTCGTTGCAGAGCAATGTGGCCATGCGGCCGAAGGGGGTGTCGTAGCTGCGCATGGACTGGCCGGGGTTGACGTGCTTACGTTCCTCCCAGGTGAGGTACGTCGGCAGGAATAGCTTGCGGTGTGGGTGCACGGTGCGGCCGGCGCAGAGGTAGCTGGCCGTGTTGTACGTACGGGAGCCGCCGTCTTCGTGATAGCCGATCAACACGTCTGGGCCTAATGTGGAGAGCTCGCGCAGGCGCTCGTCGGTTGCCGGGATCGACCGGTCGTCTCCGATGCGGCCGAGGGCGTAGCCGTGCAGGAAGAGTTCGGGGAATACGACGAGATCGACGTCCTGGGCGGCCGCTTCGGCCACAACTTTGGTCGCGGTGTTCAGGTTCGCGTCGACATCGCCGAGCGCCGATGCCAGCTGACCGAGCAGGACCCGCATGATGCCCACCCCACTCACGAGCCGTGCCGACAGGGTCGGTGCCGTCACCGCATCTCGGTGGCGCCGACGTAGCGATGCGTACTGAGCAGTGGGCGTCCGTCCGCGAACCGGCTGAAGCGGAAGTCCTGGTGGTCGACGGCCGGGTCGCTGCTCGCGCCGTCCAGGAGCAGGTCGGCGACCAGGCGACCCACTGCCGGGGCCAGCTTGAAGCCGTGGCCGCTGAACCCGACGGCCAGGAACAACCCCGGTACGGGTGCCGGACCAATGACGGGATTGTAGTCGGGTGTCACGTCGTAGCAGCCGGCGTACGAGTTGACGACGCCTGGCTGCGACCAGGCAGGGAATCGGTGTGTCAGCTTCTGCGCGACGACCTCAACGGTGCCGGCGTCGGCGTGGTCGCGGTACGTGTCGGGGTCGGTGTACTCGGGCGAGCTGTGATCGCTGTTGCCCACGAGTACCTCACCCGAATGTTCAACGCGGAAGTACTGCAGGCCAACCAGGTCCGACACGACCGGGGCGGCGCCGAGTTGTTCGCCGGAGGTGACCATCACGATCTGCGCCCGTTGTGCCCGTACCGGTAGGTCGATGCCGAGTGGGGTGGTCAGCGCGGTGGCCCAGGCACCGTTGGCGAGTACGATGGTGTCCGTTTCGATGCGGTGACCGGCGGCGGTCTCGACCCCCTTCACGCGGTCATCGGCGCCGGTTGCCAACGTGACGGCCGTTGCGTGCTGCATGATGCGTACGCCATGGCGGCGCGCGGCTGCGGCGTACGCCATGCCGGTCCGGTAGGCGTCGCCTACGCCGCCTCGGGGTTCGAGCGCGAAGGCACTGAAGTCGCCGACGAACATGGTGGGCCATAGCGCACTCATGTCAGCCGGTGTGATCTCTTCGACCTGAATGCCCAACGATCGTTGCATAGCGAGGTTGTCGCGCAGGGCGGCCAGGTTCTGCTCACCGACACCTACGGCATAGCCGACGTCGCGGTAGCCGACATCGGCGCCGAGCACGTCCTCGGCATGGGCGAAGACCTCAATGCCGTGCCACGCCATGGCGGCAAGGGAGGGTACGCCGTAGTGGCAGCGTACGACGCTGCTGGACTTCGCCGTGCCGCCGGAACAAAGGGTGTTGCGTTCCAGCACGACAATGTCGGTGACGCCTCGCTCGGCCAGTGCCCATGCGATGGCCAGTCCCTCCAGGCCGCCGCCGACGATGACGACTTGCGCAGTGTCCATAACGCGGTCCCTTCAGCTCCAGGGGAAGGGCGAGTTGCTCACTGGGTGCGGCAGACCATTGGCAAAGCGGGACAATCGAAACGGAGCCAGCAGCGGCTGCGGCGTACCGAGCAGGTCACGTGCGACGAGGTCGCCTACCCCGATCATTTTGTAGCCGTGGTTGGAGTCGGCTATAACGGTCACATTGTCGTGGAACCTGTCGAAAACCGGAAAGCTGTCCGGGGTGAAGCAACCAAGTCCTCCGGACGGTTCCCGGGACAGCAGGTGCGCCGTGCCCTCGAACCGTCCCAGGCAATGGGCAAGCGCGGCGGGCCACATCTGCGTGAATCCTTCGCCTGTCACGTAATCCGGGCTCGCCGGACCATAAGGATCCACTGCGACCTCGTCCGCAGGGCGATGGACCGGTGTCGGTGTGGCGCCACCTTGGACGCCGCCGAAATGGGAGTCCGGCTTGAAGTAGATACCCCACAGCGAGTCGGTCACGAGTGCGCCGTCTTCGTCGTGGAGAACGGCGTCGCTGTCCACATGCACCACGGGCGGCATGGCGCCGTTGCGGTCGGTCAGAAACCCGGGCTCGACTTTCAGGGTGCCCTCTTGGAGCAGCCAGTATCGCCACATTGCCCGCTCGACGCAGCCGCCGTCCGGGGTTGGGATGGTGACCGTCTCGGGGAGGTCGAGCATGCGCCACAGGTCCCGGATCCAGGGTCCGACGGCGATGACCACCTGGCCGCATCGTACGGTGCCGAGGTTGGTACGTACGACGGTCACCGCGCCGCCATCGATGTCGAAATCCTGCACCGTTGTGTGGTCGATGATGCGTACACCGGCAGCCAAAGCTTTGCGAGCCAGCCCACGTACGGACGCCATGTTGTTGGCGTATCCGCCGTGTTTCTCATGTAGGACACTGCAAATGTTCTGCGCTCGCCAGTCGGGAAACAGGTTGCGGAGGTATCGGCCGGTGTCCGCCGTGCCATCCACGAACGTGGACGCGTAGCCGATCGCGCGTTGTTGCTCATATATCTCGGCTACGTCGGCGGTCATGCGCGCCGGTGAGATCTGCAGGTAACCCACATCATGGTAGGAGAAATCCTGGGCGTTCTCCTCCCAGATGCGCACTGAGTGAGCCATGAGTTCGCGCATGGCCGGCTGGTAATAGTTGTTTCGCACCACACCACACGCGATCCCAGACGCGCCCGCGCCGGTGCCAGTCTTGTCGAGTACGACGATGTCCGGATCGGTCACGCCGCGCGCATTCAGCGCCTTGGCTAGGTGCCACGCGGTGGAAAGGCCGTGGATGCCCGCACCGACGACAACGAACTCGGCGGAAGATGGAAGGTCGGACATCTAGCCTCCTTTTGGTGCAAGGATGGGGGATGATGCCGCGGCGCGGAGGGGCGCAGCCACCATTGGTGGAACTCCATCACCGATTGCTCGGTGACCGGCGAGAGGGGGCCGGGCAGATAGCCGCGCGACCGGACACCGGCGAAGTTCCGTTCACAGAGGCCCCAGTCCTGCTCTGAGGTCTCCTTCCACACCGTCACCACGTCATCAAGGGCGAAGTCGGCCCCCGCGCGCGCGTCGTCGCGGACCAGGAAGGTGACCTCGACATCGGTCACATCGACGCGTACGGGTGTGAGGCGGCTGGTGACCACATAGTCGGCGTTCACGTGGTTCCACGAGTTCGGCAAAGTCACGATACGGACGCTGCCCGCGTACATTCCGCCGCCGGATGTGCCCGCCAACCGGCCAAGCGGCGGTGCGACCAGACGCCCAGACATGCTTTCCGTCTCGAACCCGTCCCGAAGCGGCAACCGGGCCACCCGGTAAAACGAACCGTCCGGGAAGTCAAACGCCTGCGAGGGCAGTTCTTGTTCGTGCCATCGTTGGCGTTGAAGGGACACCTGAGCGTCGTACGCGGCATTGGTCCTGCGGTCGCCATTCATGCCGAGGTCGAAATTCGACAAGCAGAATTCCGGATGATTCGGCCGGCAGTGATAGCATTCGCGGTTGTTTTCGACCAGAATTTTCCAGTTCGCAGCCACTCGGTAGTGATAACGCGCGACTTCCTGGGTCCGCTCGATCTCGTACGCTGACACGTGCTGCCTGATAGCTGAGGCGGCTCCGTCGAACGGTGGTGGATCAACGGCGAAACACACAAAAACGAAACCCGAGCATTCCCGTACGTGCACCGGCTGCAATCCGAGATTCGGTCCACATCGGCTACGGAAATGGTCGCCCATGTTGCCCGCCGCCCGAAATGCACCGTCGAGGCCGTAGGACCAGGCGTGATAGCCACACACGATGGCCCGGGAACGCCTGCGGCCGTCAGGCAATAGCCGGGAACCCCGGTGCCGGCAGACATTGTGGTGTGCGTGCAGCACGTCGTCAGCGGTTCGGCTGAGGACCACCGACTCGCCCGCCACACTCCAGGTCAGCTGACCTTCGGTGGGGATCGCGCTCGACGGAGCGGCGAACAACCAGTTCGCCAGGAATACATTTGCCATTTCTGCGGCAAAAATGTTCTCGTTCGTGTATGCGACCTGTGGCAGCGAATATCCTTCGCGATACGCCTGGTCAATCAGCTCGGTCCGAGGCGGAGAGTGGACAGACATGCGCGTACAACTCCATTCCGTCCGGTGCTGGGAAGACCTCCGCCTCCATCTTGCGGCCGCAGAAGATGCCAAAACAACAAGGCGGCATTGCGCAGAGGTGGACCTTCGATAAGGATCCACTTATGGCTCTGGAGCTGCGCTCGCTGCGTTCGTTCATCGTCACTGCCACGGAACTGCATTTCAGCCGTACCGCGAAACGACTTCACGTCAGCCAGTCCGCGTTGAGCCAGCAGATCAAGGCACTCGAGGACAGTCTCGGCGTACCACTATTCGTCCGGACCAGCAGGATGGTTGAGCTGACACCGGCCGGCGAAGCGCTGCTTGAGGCGGCTCCACGGATCCTGTTCGAAGTCGACCGTGCCGTCGACCGCGTCCGCAAGGCAGCGGACGGCACTGCGGGCACCTTGGCGATCGGGTCCGTCGGAACGGCCCTGACCAGCATCGCCCCACGCATCATGCGAGCACTGCGGCAAGAGGCCCCCGATCTGCGGTTCGAGGTCACCCAGCTGGACACCGACGCACAGTTGCTCGCACTCGCGGACCGTAGGCTCGATGTCGCCATCGTCCGCGAGGCGAGGCCACATCCCGCGCTTTGCCTTGAACAACTGGTGTCCGAACCGCTCGTCGTGGTCCTGCCTGATGATCACCGCTACGCCAACCAGGCACAGATCCGGCCCGGCGACCTCGCGCGCGAACATTTCATCCTCTGGCCGCGACAGCTGGGCGCCGAGTTCTACGACATCATCATCGGCTACTGCCGCGAACACGGATTCAGCCCGGACATCGTCGCCGAAGGCGCCGACATCGAGACCCAGCTGGGGCTCGTCGCGAGTGGGCTGGGGATCTCTCTGCAGCCGGCGTATTACTCCAACCTCCGGATGGTCGGCATCCAGTTCCGGCCACTGACCGGCTCACCACCGGTGGTGTCCCTCCAACTCGCCTGGCACCGCAACAACATCTCCCCAGCAGTCCAGCACTTCGTCGACACAGCCCGCGCGGTCGCCCAGACACTCTGAATTTTGTTGATCAAGGCCACTAGGGCAGTTGGTTGCCGGGTACCAATCCGCCGAGCTCGGCTGCGGGGCACAGAGGCAAACAATCGGGCGCTCGCCCGGGATAAAATAAGGACGCTCCCGATGCGGCCGAAGCGGTCAACGATGCATTCTTTCGGGTCATCGAGACCTACACCGTCGGTACCTTTCACCTACGCTGGATTGTATCTGTGACTGTCGCGAGTGGGGCTCTGGCAACACCAGCAGGTTGCGGCGGGTCATGCCTGACGGAGGTGAGGTACCGGTGAACTCTGCAAGTCGACGCATTCGTTCGTCTTGGCGACCGCCGACAGTGACAACGCCAGCGATGCTATCCACGGCAACTATGCGATCGCCTAAGGCTCATCAGCGGGAGAGGCCGCAGCGGGTGGATCACCATCCCCAAGTGCCGGGTCCACCTTTGAATGGCCCGATGATGTCGGGCGTAATCCAGCCGCCGTAGAAATCGCCCGGCTGTGGGATGACTTCCACACCGTCCAAGGTCACCTCGTCGAACGGGGTCGCGTAAACGGCGACCCGGTCGGTCAGTTCGCGGTAGTCGGCCGACGGATCCGCGTACCACCAGCCCACCTCCCGTAGCGCCGTCGCGTCGGGCGTGACGAGGTCGACGTAGCTGGCCATTCCCTTCCACTCGCAGAAAGTCTGTCGTTGGACCGGCACGATCTGGTCGCCAAACGCCGTCCGCGGCAGATAGTACGTCGGCGGATGCGAGGTCTCCAGCACACGGACCACATCATCGGTGTCGGCAACGATTACGCCTGCGTAGGTCAGCACGGCACGTCGCTGGATCCGCTCGGCGCGCGGTGGCCTTGGATAGTCCCAAACAGATTCCGAAGCCATGAGTTATCCCTCGAAGGTGAACATATTGAACGCTCGGACAAGCGTTAACCCTTTAATATAGTCTTACGGCTAAACTGCGACGTCATCATGAGATCATAGGGTCTGCATTCCTGACGAGTTCAGATAGGCCGTTCGGCCGTCTTCGCGCGCTGCCCCATTTTCCGCACGGGAGCAAAACGCGAAATCGGCGATGGCTCCGCTATGCACGGGACCCCAGGTGCAACAAGCCGTCGGACACCATCCGCCAGAAATGTCCCCTTCAGCGCGGGCATAGACGAGGATCTGAAACCGGATATGCGGCGATGAGGTCGAGTCTGACCGAAACACGTGGTTGATGTTCCGGCGTTCAAGGCAGGTTTGCTATCTTTCTCCTGAACAACTCACGCTTGGCGGCGGGATCAGAATACGAACGACTACGTGTGTCGCGCCGATCCGCGCAAAGAGCCAGTTGGTGAGCAGTAGTAACAAAAATGCGACCTCGGGTACATAGAAAGAACCGACAGTCAAGTGGCGTGTCGAGCTGGTCGCCGCGCAGTCAGACCCATCAGGCTGCCGGACAACAGCAGAATGGCCAACTTTGTCACGCGACGGTCCTCGGCTGGGTGCTTGAAACAGGTTTGCGATGTCAGGGGCAACGACCAACCGGTCCACGATCCAAAGCCGGACGACACCGCTCCACCCCCTCGGCCAGACGAGCGAGTTCGGCGTCTCTGTTATCCAGCGCCAGGGCGAGAAGCGCCGGTCAGCCAAAGGCGTGCAGCCCAACATCCCTGCGAACATCCCGCTTACTGCGCGAGATCGCCCCTCGTACACAGATGCCTCCGGCACTTCCGGAGGTCTACTCTGTTCCTGCTCGCCCACCGCGATCTCCGCGAGTTCATCGGTAGGGTAGATATATCGTCGAGTCCGACGTCGCCTGTGATCGATACTGATTGCTTCCAGCGGACTGTAGCGTCATGGGTGTTTTGATCGCGTCGGCTTTCGTGTCCCTCAGTTGGCGCTTGTCACCAGGCACTTGAGCGGCCACTGACCAGTCTGGTGTCGTTGCGCAGATCCGGGATGTCTGCGGAACGATGCCTCGGGCGCACGACACTAGAGCTGAAGTCGGGGTGGCCGTGGGCCGTACGCGTTGGAGCGGGCGGCGCGGCGGCGGATGGCCGGGATTTTGCTGAGATACCGGAGAAAAGTTGGTGGGCTGATCGCGCGGCCGGTTTCTCGCGCGGCGGCAGCTTGCTGCTCGATGCGGACTTGGTCGGCCTGTACGGCACGGATGGTCGGCTCCCGCTCGGTCTGGATGGCTGCTAGTACCTCGTCGTTGATCGGCTGGCTGGTACGCAGCGCGGGTGCGAGATGGTTCGCCGCGGCGACGGCGTCCTGGATCGCCATCAGGATTCCGTTGCCTCCTACTGGGGAGATGACGTGCGCAGCGTCGCCGATGAGCAGCAGCCCGGGCTGGTGCCAGAGTGTGAGGCGGGAGATGTCGATGGACAAAAGCGTGGTGTCGGCGAAGTCGGCCAGAAGGTGTAGCCGGTCGGACAGCCATGGCACCCGCTCGGCGACGAACCGGCGGATTGGCTCTAGGCCGGACTCTCGTACCGCTGGATACCCGCCTTTGGGCAGGGTGTATCCGACCTGCCAGTCGTGGTCGCCACCGAGAAGCGCTACGTACCGGTCAGCGCCGAAATACACCCCAGCGTCCGCGTCGGGAGGGTCCAAATGGTAGCGGGGCAGCTTGAACCAGAGCAGATCGGTGGTCGCACCCAGCGATGTCGGCGTCATTGCGGCCAGGTGCCGGACCTTGGAGAACCGGCCGTCACACGCGACTACGATCGCGGCGCCGAGGTCATGTGTACGCCTGTCGCTGTCGCGATATCGCACTCCGGTGGTCCGGTTGCCGGTGTTCACCAGGTCGGTGACCTTGGCGCCCATCCGGATCTCGAACGCCGGTAGTTTCGCAGCCTCGGCGGCCATGAAGGTCAGGAACCGCGCCTGCGGCATCAGTGCCACATAGTTGAACGGTTCTGGGAGCAACCCATAGTCGGCCGCGGTGATGGTCGCGGACGGGGTTTGCAGGAAAAACGACCGCGCCTTGTGGTGCGGTAGAGCTAGCAGCCTGTCCGCCAAGCCGAGTTGGCCAAGCAGATCGAGTGTGTACGGGTGCAGGGAGTCGCCGCGAAAGTCGCGGTCGAAGTCCTGACGTGACTCCAGGACCGTGACAGGACAGTCGGCCGAGGCCAGCAGGTATCCCAGCATCATGCCGGCAGGACCACCGCCGACCACCAGGCATCGCTCGGTCATACGTCAGTGGGCTGATCGAGCCGAAAAACCGCCATCGCTGGCAGCTTTTGCCGTATCTGATCAGGTGGCTGGCCAGCGGAGACAGGGAAGGCAGCAAGTGCCCAGGGAGCTGTAACTGCGCCCAGGTAAGCAACGATCACCCTGACCGCCTCGTCGCCGTTGACCCCGACACCGCGCCGGCGCCAGATGCGCCGGCCTGCGGTCAGAGTGCAGATGGGGTCGGTCCGCAGGTTGCGTACCCAATCTCGGCCAGCGTCGGGCGAAACCAGATACCACCTTTCGCCGACCTGCAGGACGCCAAGAGGTGTACTGCGGACCCGCCCAGTCCGGCGCCCGTGGGTGCTGACGACCCGCAGCGCGTAACCGCCCTCGACTAGTGGCTGCGGCTCACTGGACAACAGTTTGTCCTTCAGGTCAGCGTTGGCTAACTCGCTAGAACTTCTAGTCATGTCGGGACTTTACCACGGTCGGTAGCTTATCTAGCTACAATTGCGGAGTGGTGGGCAACGACAGGTCCAGGGAGGTCAATCTCGCCGTCCGGCGCGTACTGCAGGCAGGTCGGGAGATGCAGGCGGCGGTGGCTGCGGGGATGGGCGTTCGGACGACGGATGTCCAGGCGATCGATCACGTCATTTCGGCAGACGAGCCGATGGGAACGGTAGAACTGGGGGACCGCCTGGGCATCCGCTCGGCGTCTGCAGCGGCCTTGGTCGACAGACTGGTCGAGACCGACCACCTACGCCGGGAACCCCATCCCACCGACGGCCGCCGCGTGTCGCTCGCGGTCACCGAACACGCCCGTGCGCAGGTCAGACAGGCGCTGGAGCCGCTGCTGACCGACATCGCCGGCTACACCCGCCAGCTCAACGACGACCAAGCCGACACCGTGCTCGACTTCCTCGACCACGTCATCACCGCAATGCGAAACTACGCCGTCGAGGCAAAGGAATAGCGGTCAGAACAAGCTGTTCCTGGGCGATTGCGGTTCGCCGACAATCGGTAGCTGAGGAGATGCTGTACGGGGTACCTGGGGCCCAGTACTCCAGCAGTAGATCGCCCCCGGGTTGCTGGTGCCTACGCTTTCCGCGGCTTCCCCCAGCTGTCTTGCGGCCGGTTTCGCTCTTGGTCCAGCATCGTCGCGTCGAACTGGGCCTTGCTGATCATGGCTCTCGCTTCGGGCACGAGCGTGATCGCCGCCGATCCCACGGGACAGCCGAGGCCCAGCCGACCAGGGGCATGGTCTCGTCGTAGTGCGGAGCGAACTGTGCGACGGTGATGGTGGGCATTCGGTAGTTCAGGCCTCGGACGTGTTCGAGGAACCTCTCGGGCAGCCAGACATGGTGTGTCTCCAGGTAGTGCGGGAAATCCTGGCGCCACAACCAGGTGCCGTCAGTCATCAGTGATGAGCATCCCGGCGAGTGCCGGTGGGCGCTGCCGGTGATGACGTCGTGTCCAGCTTCCATGACGTCGATCAGGACATGGCGGCGTCGAGGTATGCCACCAGGGCTGCCTCGTCCGGCTCGCTGACAGGTCGGACGGCATCGTTTACCGATCCGTTCGGCTGGTTGGAACAGGCGTCGAATTCGTCGTAGAAGCCCAACAATCCCAGCACTGCGTCTCCTTCGACGAGCCGGTCCGACCTGCTGGCGCTGGCAGCTGCGGCCACCATTGATCATCGGTATACCAACGCGCCGGACGTCAGGTTTTCTTCGGAATACTCGAAGCTGCGCCGTCCCAGCAGCACCGCCTCGGCTTGCAGCGCCTCTGCCAGTAACGCGTCCGCCCACTCCTGGCGGTCCTTGTTCCCGATCCAGTCGAACCAGTCGCCGCGAGCTTTCCCACGTCGTTTCTCCTTCGTTGGCTGAGTCGGCCGTCACAGAGGTAGAAACCGCGGCATCAAGAAAGTGGGCGCTGCGTTCGAGATTTCGACAGGCACCCGGGCTGCCCGCTTCGAGGCTCGTGCGAAGAACAGGTCGACCGCTTGGCGAACAGTGGTGGCAGGAACGTGAGCATCAGTGTGGACCAGGTCAGGTGTGTGATCAGTGGCGCTTGGATGCCGCCGGTCCCACGACGTTGGAGCGCGAACAGTGCCCCCATCGGGATTGAGGCGAGGACGAGGGCGGGGTTGCCGGTCGCGGTGGTCGCCAGTGTGTAAACGGCGGTGGTCACGGTCACCGGAGCTCGGTCGCCGGCCGCTGCGAAGACGGCGCCACGAAAAAAGGTCTCCTCGGCCGCGCCATTGGCCAAGGTCGTGAACAGCACCAGTGGGGACGTGCCCTCGTGCGCGTACTGCAGAATGCCGGCGATTGCATCGCGCAGCGGTGGAATGGGCCTTGCCACCAGGGCGGCTGCATAAAATGCCCCGAAGGCGCCTACGCCGAGCAACACGGGTCCAACGACTGGCCGCCCGCCGCCGCGTACGGTGCGGCCTCGGTGCAGCGGGCCGGACGCCAGTCCGCCTGCCAGCCAGACCGCGGCCACCGCGCCGGTCAGGCCGTAGAACCGCGGCGATCCAGGTTTGGTGGACAGTGAGACGCCCAGCAGTGTGGTGCCGGCGATGGCTGTACCGGCGACCACCCGGCGTCGCCAGGACAGGCTCCGGGCTCGCGACCAGCCCATCACCACGCGGTTCCCTTGTCCTTTGCGCGTTCTTTGAGCGCTTCCAGCACCGCGTCGTCGTAGCCCATCGGCGCGAAGTCGACGAGCTGCCGGATGCTGTCGTCGCGTACGAGCACCTCGTTGGTCATCGAGTCGATCAGTGTCCGGCCGGCCTGTACGTCCACGTTGGTGACCAGTGCCAGCCAGTACGATGACAGCTGGGGTGACAGTAACGGGACCGGCAGGGCCAAAAACTGTCGGCCTTCGATGATCGCGACTCTGCGCATCATGTCCAGATAGGACATCACGTCGGGTCCGCCGATGTCGAAAGTCCGGCCGCGCGCCTCGGGAGACTCCAGGACCCTTACGAGGTAACGGACGACGTCCGCGACGGCAATGGGCTGCGTACGCGTACGGACCCACAGCGGGGTCACCATCGCTGGCAGATGCTCGACCAGTTGCCTGGTGATCTCCCAGGAAATCCCGCCGTGGCCGACGATGATCCCGGCCCGCAGCGCGGTCACCGGTACGTCGGTCGAGGCCAGCAGGTGCTCCACCTCCCGCCGACTGCGCAGGTGCGGCGACAGGTTGTCAGTGTCGTCACCCAGCCCGCCGAGGTAGACGATGCGTTCCAGGCCCGTTTCGTTGGCGGCGTTGGCGAATCGCTTCGCGGCTTCAGCGTCTCGCTCGACGAAGTCGCGCTCGTCCAACGAGTGCACGAGGTAATAGGTGGCGTCCACGTTTTTCATCGCCGTACGCAACGAATCCTGGTCGCTGACGTCTCCGTACACAGGTGAGCCGGCGCCGTCGTAGTTCTGCGGATTTCTGGTCATCGCGAACACGCCGTGCCCAGCCGTCGCCAACGCTGCGCACAGTCGTCGACCGATGAAACCCGACGCACCTGCCACCAAGACGTGAATGTCATCTCCCTCTGTCGAGATTGGGATACCCAGCTGCCGCGCATTCAACCCTCAGGACCGGCAACAACGGCCCCGCCTCGGCCGCGATTTATCCGAAGGCAATTGCGACCTTGAGTGCTTTTCGGTCAGCCATCGCTTGGTACCCTGCCGGCACTTCGTTGATGCCGATGGTGCGATCGAAGACTTTTCCAGGCTGCAGTGTGCCGTCCAGAATCTCGGGAAGTAGTTGGTCAATATAGTGTCGAGCTGGTGCCACGCCACCGGTGAGAGTCACGTTGCGCATGAACTGCTGCCTCGTCAGAGGGGCTGCCTGGTACTGCGGAGCGCCGACCCGGCTGACCGTACCGCCGGCCCGTACGAGCCCGAGGGCCATCTCGAGCGCTGGCTCGGTCCCGACGCATTCCAGAACAATGTGGGTGCCTGCGCCGGCCGTACGTTCGCGGACCTTTTCGACACCCTCGTCGCCGCGTTCGGCGACAACTTCGGTGGCGCCGAATTCGAGGCCGAGATCGGTGCGGTCGGTGTGACGGCCCATCAGAATGATCCGTTCGGCGCCGAGTCGTTTCGCCGCCAGTACAGCGCACAGCCCCACTGCGCCGTCGCCGATCACGGTGACCGTGGTGCGCTTATCCACTCGGGCGGCGGTGGCCGCGTGGTGACCGGTGCAATAGACGTCGGACAGCGTCAGCAGCGACGCGAGCAACGCGTCGTCTCTGGTGGCGGGGACTTTGACAAGGGTGCCGTCAGCCAGCGGGCTGCAGACGAACTCGCCCTGTCCGCCGTCGACGCCGTTGGTGCCCCACCCGCCGCCATGTTCGCATGAGGTTTGTAGGCCCTCCCGGCAAAACTGGCAGGTGTTGTCGGAGATGACGAACGGGGCGACAACGAGGTCGCCGGCCTTGACCGTGACCACCTCCGAACCGGTGTCCTCAACGATGCCCAGGAACTCGTGTCCGATCCGGTTACCTTTTTCGGTGGCCGGCATGCTGGCGTACGGCCACAGGTCGCTGCCGCAGATACACGAACGGACCACTCTCACCACGGCATCGGTCGGCTCCTTGATCTTGGGATCGGCCACGTCCTCAACCCGCACGTCGCCGGCACCGTAGATGACAGTCGCTCGCATGAAATTCCTTCGCACTGGGCAATCAGTCAACCTGGGAATACCCGAGATCAACAGAGGTAAACGCCCCGAGTCGAGATAGCGGCAACGCAGCCGTCCGAAGGCAGCGAAATCCTGCATTTGGAGTCAGACACAAGTGTCGTTGACACTTACCCGCGCTGCCCGGTGCCCACCACCCCCAACTACGAATGTGACGCCTGTCTGAACCGTGAGAACGTCGCCCGCGAATACATAGGCGACTCGGTCATCGGCGACTTCGCGCCGTACCTACACGAGGTTGCGGCTCCAGACTTCGGCGGCCGTGCTTTTCAGCATGGTTGATCGCCCTGGGAGGTTCGCTGTGAGCAACGCCAGAGCTGCCGTCGCGGGGATTAGTCCGCTACGTGCGGTGACATTTGGTCAGCCACTCTGTGTGTGGGCGCGGGAAATCACGACAGCGTTGGATTTCTACTTAGCGATTGGCTGCGAGGTGCGTAAGGTTGCTGACGGTCGGGTATATCTTCACAACAACAACACCAGGTTTATCCTCGCGTACTCGCCTGGCCCGGTCGCGGCATCGGTGGCTCAGACTCTGCAGGTGACAACCGTGGACCTGGCCGAAGTGTGCTGCAGGTTGTACGAGCTGGGGATCGAAGCGGGGCCGATCACATATCCGGCTGCAGCTCCACACGGTCGGATCGAACTGTGTGATCCTGACCGGCATGTCGTGGTGGTGATCCAGCTCCCCGCGAGCGGTGACACCAGAGTGTCACCCGCCCGCCATTCGCCGTCGGCGCACGATGCAGGCGGCCATAGGACTGCCGTACGACGAGCGTGACAGACCCGGGCTGACTGATCTTCGAGGAGTTTCCGTGACGAATCTGCGAGCCATCATTCTTGGCTGTTCTCTCAAACGTTCACCGGCGTCGTCAAGCTCGGAGCTGCTGGGTAGGCAGGTACTCGCGGCCTTGGCGGAGCGCGAGGTTGACGGCGAGTTCATCCGGATTGTCGACCACGACGTGAGTTTTGGGGTGTCCATCGACGAAGGCGACGACGACGGTTGGCCGGCGATTCGCGCGAAGATCCTCGAGTCTCAGATCCTGGTCATTGCGACTCCGATCTGGATGGGACAGCCGTCCAGTGTCTGCAAGATGGTGCTGGAGAGGCTGGACGCCGAGCTGGCAGAAACCGACGGACAAGGCCGACCGCGGGTTTACGGCAAAGTGGCCGCGGTAGCGGTTGTTGGCAACGAGGACGGCGCGCACCACGTCACTGCTGAAGTTTTCCAAGCCTTGAATGACGTCGGCTTCACCATCGCCGCTGCAGCATCTACTTACTGGGTGGGTGAGGCGATGAAAAAGGTCGACTACAACAAGACTGACCCCAAAACGGACACCACAGGCGCAGCGACCGCCGTTCTCGCGGCCAATACCGTGCACCTCGCTCGCCTCCTCAACGACAGGCAATACCCCGCACCCAGTTAACGTGACGGATGGATCCGCCCTACCCCCTTCGATAGGGCGGGTCCACCATGCCAGCGCTCGAGCTGGGTGGGGCAGCCAACACACCTCGCGTTGCGCTGGCTCATTTTTAAGCACCACGATCAACATGAGGCAACCCTGTGTGGGCCGCCGGCGCCGCTTGCGACCAACTGCGGTGGATCGGTCAGCCGAATTTGCCATCCCTTGTGGAGCTGGCGGCGATTAGCGCGGTCATTCAGCGGGTACCACTTGATGACGAGATGAGGAGACACCATGTCCACTGATGCGATCGTACTGTTGAAAGACGACCACAAAACTGTTGAGCAACTCTTCAAGAAGTTCGAAGAGGCCGGCGACAATGCGCTGGTCACCAAGCGTGGCATTGTCGAGTCAATTATCAAGGAGTTGACGGTTCACGCGTACATCGAGGAGGAAATCTTCTATCCGGAAGCCCGCAAAGCAGTGCCGGAGACTAAGGATCACGTCCTGGAGAGTTTGGAGGAACATCACATGGTGGTATGGATGCTTTCCGAACTCCAGAAACTCGATCCATCCGATGAGACATTCGATGCAAAAGTGACTGTACTGACGGAGAACGTTCGCCACCACGTCGAGGAAGAAGAGCAGGAATGGTTCCCTAAGGTCCGCAAGGCGATGGGCCGAAAGGAGCTTCAGGAAATTGGTCAGCGAATGCTCGACGCCAAGTCCGACGCGCCACACGATCCGCTCAAGCTGCCGAGCGCGACCGCCTGACCTGCCTGGTTATGGCTGTCAGATCTGCAGCTCGCCGCGACCGTCGTCGGTGATGAGGTTTCGTTGTGCCCCGTGGATTTACCTGCCCATTTCTAGGAGTACGACAGCCGCAGCGGTTGCCCAACCTGGCTCCGAGTGCTACAACGGGTATGAGCGCATCGTGTTTTTGGCGTTGCCTCCCACTCCAGAACCCGGTGGCCTTGACCGACGGTAAGTAGGTCAGCTGATGAGCGGATCCGGCGCTTCTCGTTCACTTTTTAGGCTGACTGCTGAAAATGACTCATATCCGATCTGGTTCACCTGGGAGAATAAGTCGCCGTCGTGACCCTGATCGGTCGATTCCTGTCTTGGTGCGGGACCGCACTTCTCATGACAGCTTCGGCATTTTTTCCGGCGCCAACAGTGGAACATCGTTACCGCGACCAGCGCACCCGAGTATCACCAGAACCAAGGCATACAGAAAGGCGAGATCATGAGTGAAAACGGGAACAACCCGGATCAGGCTGGTTGGGCTCCCACCGGCCAATCTGGCTCGAGCGAAGGCGGTGACAAAGCTTTCGATGCGAGCAATGCCCCGGCCCCGGGCCGTGGGCGTGAACCTTCCCCGGAGGAGGAGGATGGCGTCCCGCCGACTGACACTACGGGTGCGGGGGCGTTGGGTGTGGGTGAAAGTTCCCATCGTCGAGGTGAGGACATGATTGACCATGACGGCAAGGAAAGAGGCCGCGCCAACCTCCCACAGACAGGGGAGTCTGATCGTCCAGCGGGCACGTCAACCCCGGCCGACGCAACTGGAGTCGACCCGTAAAAAGATTGCTCTATTCCTGGCATTGAGGTGGCATGAAAGCTGAGACGGCGACCGACAAAGTCGCACGGACCCGTACGTATCGGGTTGGGTGGCTGGAGAAAGAGGACTTCTCGCCTGGCGGACAATCTCGGACCACGTCGGTGAGAGGGACATATTCATCTAGGTTGATTGGTGTGCTCCGGATGATGCGGACCTTTGAGATTGGCGCCCGCGAACTGGGGCCTGCACGAGCTGGCGGTGGAGGATGCAGTGCATTTCGGGCAGCGTCCTAAGCTTGATTGGTGCGAGGATCACATCCAGCGTCCTCATCGTCCTCTTTGCGGGCACCCTGTACGTGGTGTTCCGACGCAAATCGCGGTTGTGACAGATTCGCATCTCAGACAAATAGAATTTTGATGACCTGACACTGATGACCTGCGGTCGCGCTCGGAACGCGACTGTTGGGATCATGAATGAACAGGTCCCGCGCCGCTATTGTTAATGCCCGCGCTCCATGCTCAGTTGACGATATTCTCTTAACTCGGTTCCCGTGTGTATCTGTTTCTGGCGGCCGCTGTAGTTCGAGGCGCCGATGCACTGTGGTCGGCGTTTCAGGATGTGGCGCGGTTGGTGGAGCCTGGCCAGGCAAAGATCACGATGTTGTCAAGGTATTCGTGGGTTTGCGCGTCGTATGGCCCTTCGCAGGGGATTAGCCGCAGGCATGCCTAGTCGATTCGCGGGTCCAGCAAATAAGATTTAGTCTTGAACAGGATCGCGTATGTCTGGATGCAACCCATGTCCAGCGCCGAGCGGCTACCAAGACGAGAGCCAAAATTGTGCAGCGAAATGCGAATCTGCCACTTGAGGCACCGGACGACGCGACGGGTACGCAGTCACTAGAGTCAGGTCAGTCGGTTATCGACCTGAGCTTCGCGTAGTACGTCGGCCAGCCGGTGCATGGCCGCATGGGTCCGGGTCTTTACTGTTCCCAGCGGAATGCCAAGTATAAGGGCGATCTCGCCTTGGGTATGGCCGCGGTAGTAGGCGAGTATCAAGACCACACGTTGCTTACTGGAAAGCTGCCGCAAGATCTGCCAAACCTGCTGCTCTCGGAATTGCGAGAAAACCTGTTCCTCCACACTTTTCGCGACAGGATGGGGATGAGCTGCGACGAGGATGCCGTGTAGCCGTTGGCGTGCGGCCGATCGGCGCACGTAGTCGACTGCTTTGTGGTGCACCGCGCCCATCATCCAGCCTCGAACTGTGCCACGGGCGCCGTTGAACCGTTCCGGATGTCGCCATACGGCGAGCAGGACATCCTGCACCACTTCCTCGGCTGTTTCAGCAATACCGGTGATCTGGTAAGCAAACCGCCAAGCAACATCAGCATATGCGTTGTAGAGCTGGTCGAATGCCTGACTGTTTCCGGCAGAGATTAACGCGATCAGTTCTCTATCTCGTGTCGCGCTCGATGCGGCTGGTTTTGGCCTCGGTTTGTCGTCCATCGGACATGGCGAAACAACGTTCGATCGCGTACCGGGGCTGAACCTGGCGTCAGTCACGTGGACCTCACCGGGAACAGTCGGCTATGCCGAGACAATCTCAGGTCCTCACGGCTAGGCTGCGACCAGCGCGAGCTAGCCAGCCACACAGGATTGATGTGTGGGTCGCTCAGTAGAATTCGGTAACTCAGATGACCGGATCTCATCACCAGCTCCCAGGGACGAAACGAGCCGCCGGGAGTCTGGGGAGGCAACCAGCAACCACACTAGGCCTACGCCTACGAGTCGGCAACTGGCCAGGGGCGGCGGCAACATACGGACAGAAAATCCCAGGCTCGTCGGCACAGACGACAACTGCCGCTTACGGGCAGGATGTGACGATCGCTGCGAGGGCCTAGAGTTGGCCGATTCACCAAGAGTGGTCACGGAGGACTGATGGCGGAGAACCGGCGGCAGCGGATGCTCGCTCTGCTGGCCACCGACCGCGCGGCACGGGCAACGTCGAGTGTCGGCCTGGCGTGTGCTCGCTGCGTCCTGGAGCTATCGATTGCCGGGGCTGGAGCGACTGTCCTTGCCCATCTGGGCAAGGGAAACGGCGATCGTCATCCGAGCCGTGGTCTGGTGTACGCGACGAACGAGATCAGTGCGGGTCTGGAGGATTTGCAGCTCACCGTGGGGGAGGGGCCGTGTCTGGACACGTTCGCATTAGGTGGTCCGGTGTTGATCGCCGATCTTGCGGCAGAGGGCGGTCGATGGCCGGCGTTTACCCCTGCAGCCCGTGCGCTGGGTGCGGCGGCGGTGTTTTCTTTTCCTTTGCATATCGGTGTCGTACGGCTGGGATCGCTGGATCTCTACCGCGACACCCCAGGGCCGCTGACCCGGACGGAGCTTACCGACGCGTTGATCCTGACCGATGTGGCCGCGCAGGGCGTCGTGGAGGATCTCGACGGGCACGCCACCGCGGACGTGAGCTGGTTGTCTGATCCGCACGTCGAGGTGCATCAAGCCGCCGGCATGGTGCAGGCACAGTTAGATGTGAGTACCGACGTGGCGTTGATGCGCCTGCGCGGTTACGCGTTTACTCACGACGTTCCGCTGGCCGAGGTCGCTAGGCAGGTCGTGTCGCGTTCACTTCGATTCACCGAGGACAAGGACGCGGAATGATGCAGGTTGAGGAAAGGTCGTGGTCGCGATGAGCACAACCCGAGAGCAGCGCCTGGCCAGCACGTTCGTGTCCTTGGCCGACACGTTGGTCGCCGACTTCGATGTGCTCGACTTCCTTGCGCTGCTCGCTGAACGGGCGGTGGAGTTGCTCGACGTGTCGGCGGCAGGAGTGATTCTGTCGGATCAGAGGGGCGGGTGGCGCCCGGCGGCCGGATCTTCTGAGCGCGCCGAGCTGATTGGGGTGTTCGACTCCCAGACCACGCATGGTCCGTCGATGGACTGCGTTCGTACAGGGGTCACTGTGGCCAGTACGAACTTGGTCGCTGACGCTGCGCGGTGGCCGCGGTTCGTCGAGACCGCGGTCAGCGCGGGGTTCCGCGCGGTGTGTTCGGTACCGATGCGGCTGCGTGACGAGGTCATCGGCGCGCTGACGCTGCTCAATACCCAATCCGTCCCGATCGATGCTCCCAGCGTCGAGTTGGGACAGGCGTTGGCCGACATTGCGACCATCGGGATTCTGCAACAGCGGGCCGCGCACCGAGACGCGGTCATTTACGAGCAACTGCAGGTCACTCTGCATCACCGCACGGTCATCGAGCAGGCGAAAGGCGTCCTTGCTGAACTCGGTGGCCTGCAGATGCACGAGGCATACACGGTGCTTCGAGGCTACGCCCGCGCGCACGGTTTGCGGATGTCCGACGTTGCCCGGGATGTCGCCAAGGGCGTCCGCGATCCTCATGAGCTGCTCAGCTCTCCCACCAACATCACCTAGACCTGAAATCGTAGAAAGAGTTGGCCTCACCCTCAGCGCAGCGTCACGGCCAAACCGCTAACCGTGGCAGACCCAACCGTTTGCCGGTTGCGGACGAACGAACTGGCAACAACAGTTGTCAGCAACCGGAGTGTGATCGATATGGTCCGCCAGACCCGGGTGGTCCCAGACCCGGCATCTAACGACGACAGCGTAACCTCGATCAGCTCAGACCGGGTGGCGCGTGTGCTGGTGGCGCTGGCCGACACCCTCGTGGATGACTTCGATGTGCTGGACTACCTGAGGATGCTGACCGAACGGTGCGTCGAACTCTTGGACGTCTCCGCGGCGGGTGTGGTCTTGTCCGACAGGCACGGCAAACTGCAGGTGGCCGCTGCTTCGTCGGAGAACGCGCAATTATTGGAGCTGTTCGCGGTCCAGGCCCATGAGGGGCCGTGCGTGGAGTGCATTCGTACGGGGCAACCCGTGGTCAGCCACGATCTGCAGGCGGACAAAAATCGGTGGCCCAGATTCACGGCTGCCGCTCTGGTCACGGGGTTCCACGCATCGCACGCCGTTCCCATGCGGCTGCGCCGAGACGTGATCGGCGTGCTCGCTATGTTTAAAACCGAACCCAACGGTGTCGATCCACTCAGCTCGGACCTCGCGCAAGCACTCGCGGATGTCGCCACTATCGGGATTCTGCAGGAGCGTGCCATCAGCCGTGGCGATCTGATAGCAGGGCAGTTGCAAGCAGCCCTGACCAGCAGGATCAGTATTGAACAGGCTAAAGGAATACTCGCCGAACGCGGCAACCTGGACATGGAACAAGCCTTCCGCGCGCTACGAGGCTACGCCCGGCGCAACAACCGACGACTCACCGAGCTCGCCGTCGCGGTCACCGACGGCAGCGCTGACATCAACGCCATCCTGGATCGCCCTGCCGTACGCGAAGGTGAATAGCATCCAAATCCACGATCCTTGAGTCTTGTTCGTACGTCCGTGCCGGAGTCGGACGCGGTGACCCGCCACAGATTACGGACGAGGCACCGCGGCTGGGGCGGTGCCTTTGTATGCGGAGACGCCGACGTCGTCGAAGATGAACGCCGCGAGCAGGAAATTGTTCTCATTTCCGTACGGATCAAATGTTTGGTGCGCGCCGATCAGACCTGCGGCGCGGGCGGCTGCGGTGAAACTGGTCTTGATGTCGATCGCCGGCCGAGCCACCGCGGCGCCGCCCAGCGCCGTGCGCAGGAATTTCACGTGTGCGAGTTCGTCGCCGGCGATCTCGGTAGCGAAAGCTCGTACAATCCGGGACCGGAACGGGACCACTCGGCCACCGGTTACCCCGCTTTGCGTGCCGGTGGTGAGTTTGTCAACCAAGCCGCACCCGTGCACGGCGTAGGAGTAAAGCTCGGCCTCGAGGTATTCCAGATTGAGTGCGAAATTGAGGATAGCCGAGTCGCTGATCGCCACCGACATCGCTGTGGTGGCTGTCGCCGGTTTCACTGCGGCTGCGGCGAATGGAGCGCCTGCGGTCGCGACCAAGCTGGTTCCGACCAGGCCTAAGCCTGCGGCGCCAGCAGCGGCGAGGAATCTTCGACGATCCGGACTGTTCTCGGCGCTGCGGTTGATTTAGTCACGCACAAACGGTTTACCGAACACAGAACGGCCCTCATCCATGTCGGGCGTGCCGCAGACCAGGCCCTGATGGCAGGACGTATGGCCTCGCCATCCTTGCATTCACGGGTCACGTTCTGATGTTTCAGATATGCGTCATATTCATGTTTCCGCTGGTGGGCACTAGCGGTCGGATGGGATGTAATGTTGAATTAAATGACTCTGTCCCGCTGCGTCGCTCAGCCTCGACCTGTGGATGTCGCGGCGCGCGTACCTGGACGTCGTGCACCATCCTGACGGGAGTTGGACACCGTTGACGAACGAATTCATGCCTGCGGTTGGTAAGTGTGTGGCCCGCGCCCGTTGGGAACGTGGACTGAGCCAGGAGGCGTTGGCGCGACGTGCCAACGTGAGTGTGTGGCTTCTTCGTAAGGTGGAGCAGGGAGTACGAGCACCGACGGAACATTTCGTTGAGGCGGTGTCGGAGGCATTGAAAGTGGACGTACTGGCTCTGTGCCACAGATACCCACACCAATGACGCCGGTTTATGACCGACCTGTCGATGGTGGTGGGGTTCTTCGTTGGGAAGCGCAACAGTCTATTGAACGCGGCGCGATGGGCGTCCACGTCCGTCCAGGTCGTCGCTGCTGTGTCGATCCCCCGGCGATCTGCCGAAATAGGATACGCGCTTTTAGATCCTGGGTCCGCGAATCCTGCCCGTCCGTCGGGACGAGGTGAAGAATCTGCCAGTTCAGCCGTACGGTCGTCCCGTCCTGTGTGGTCGTGATATGCGCCTGTGGAGCGAAACCCTGGATAATGAGCAGGCCGTGCTCACGGGATGGATGGAGTTGACGCGTCATCGGTCTCCAACGGCCCTGATCGGCAATGGTCACCGTCACCTTGCCTTCGCGGGTACACGTGGCGTGGATGTCCAAGAGGCCGCTCTTACCGTCGTAAGCGTGTGCTTTGACGTTCGCCATGGCTTCGTAGCTGGCTTGGGCGACGGCGTTGGCCTGTCGCTCTGTCATTCCTGCTTGGCTGGCCCAGTCAGAAAGATTATGGCGCAGTCGAGTGAGATCCGCTTTCGCAGTCGATCCGTGGTGCAGCAAGTCACCGACCGGAAGTGTGGCGGACTGATCTACCGTATTTACCGGCATTATTCACAGCTCCAATTCTGCTCGCTGGGTCGTCGACAGACCCTGTTCGGGCTGTCACGGAGCACTAGGCAGCTGGACTGGCATCTTTTTGCTTACTGCGAGGTTCTAACGTCTCGATCGCTGATGGAACGTCGCGGAAGACAGGGACTACCTCGCAGACCCCCGTCATTTCCAAGGATCGCAAGGCTGCGCCGACGGCGACGACCCCAAATCGGCTGTTCTCAGGTGTATCGACATGTCCTTCGATCAGGACGGTGAGTCCCGGAGAGGCCAGAAAGGCAACTTCGGTCAGATCTGTAATCAGAACGTGAGGCCCGTCCGCGCGAGCTTGGGTGATAGCTTCTCCCAAGCGTGGCGCGGTGAGCATGTCGAGCTCGCCGCTCACTGACAACACAGTCACATCGCCCCGGAGATGCTGGACGGCAAAGGAGACATGCGGGAAAGACTGGAACTGCGATGATGACTGTGACACGGCGGTCTCTTTCATAGAACACGAAGGCTTTCCGGACAGTAGGTCAGGCGTCAACATCGGCTGCGCGGAGCATGCCACCCAACTGCCAGAGGTGTTGGACAGCGTGTGAAACCTCGTCCGCCACCGCATCGACCGCCACGCCGCGTTCGGCGGCGATCTGCCGGATGGTGCTTGTGCTCAGGAATGTTTCTTCGATCAGTGAGCGCTCGGCAACGGTCAGGTGGTTGAGCTCATTCGTGAGGTGAATCCGTACCCGCTCGGCCTGGGTTGATTCGATAGGATCGGGACATACTCCGTGATGGTGACGTCGGTGCGCACCTGCGCCGGGGTGGCGATCGTTCCCGGCAGTGTGTGCGCGTCGCCAAGCCAGCGCCGCATTTCGGGTCGTCAGCGCGACGTGCGCGCGTAGGTCGCCCGGGTGCTGAATACTCCTGCCCCGATACGAGGTTCGTGTGGTCACGGTCAGGAAGGCTGTCGTTGCAACCGATTCGGCCCCGCGTCGATCACCAGTGATGGTGAGGGCGAGTCCGTACACCATAGGCAAGAACTGGTCGATCAGCTCACCTTGTGCTGCCCGGTCGCCCATCTGGGCCCGGCCCAATACCCGTGACTCCCAGTGCGTCGGCTTCCCCGCCAGTGAGCCGATGCTAGATCTGGCCATCACCCGGCCTTCCCAAGATGGTGAGAGACCACCGGGTTCTGGGGTGGAAGGCAACGATACGCGCACACCGCCTCTCCAGCAGTTGTAGCACCACGCGCAAGACGGAGCAACCCAACATGTCGGGAGGCCCAAGGGGGAAGATCGATGTTGTGGCTGGAGAGAACGGGTTTTGCCAGGGAATGGCCTGTCGATTCTCATTCCCGGTGGGACCGGACACAGCGTGCAACTCCGCTGCTTGTTCGCTCAAGAGCCGCGGATGAGCCGTCATTGGGCTCCGAGCGGCGATCGACTGAACCGTGATGTTCGCAGCCGCGAATATCGGGTGTGGCTTCCTTGGACCAGCATCGGCGCTACGTCGGGCGCCGACCTGTTGGGTAAGACGGTCTGGCTGATTTGGTCGGGTAGCACGGACAGCTTTGCTCGCCCAACGTGCTGTTGTAAGGGAGCGGTCATTGGACATTGCCCATGACGTCCGGCCGGCTGTCTTCGGGAGCGACTTACGCGAGGTCCGGGCCCGCGGGCGTATGCGTGGATCGGTGGCTTTGTTGGGGCCGGCTTTTGTGGCCGCAGTCGCATATATCGATCCGGGAAATTTCGCGACCAATATCGCCGCTGGCACGAAATACGGCTACACGCTGGTGTGGGTCATCGTAGTGGCCAACGCGATGGCGATGTTGGTGCAGTATCTATCGGCGAAAGTGGGAGTGGCCACCGGGCGGGACCTGCCGGAACTGTGTCGGGAACATTTTGGCCGTTCGATTTCGGTCGGACTGTGGGTGCAGGCTGAGCTGATCGCGATGGCAACCGACCTGGCCGAGTTCGTTGGTGCGGCGGTCGGCCTGAATCTGCTTTTTGGTGTCCCGTTGTTCCCCGCCGGGCTGATGACTGCGGTGATTGCGTTCGCGATTCTTGCGTTGCAGCGGCGGGGCTATCGTCGTTTTGAGCTGGCGATAGCTGGTCTGTTGGGGATTGTGTTTCTGGGGTTCGCGTACGACCTGCTCAATGTTGGAGCGTCGGTGAGCGGGACAGTCCGTGGCTTGGTCCCGGAGCTAGCAGGGCCAGACAGTGTCCTTCTGGCGAGCGGAATTATCGGCGCGACGGTGATGCCGCATGTGGTCTATCTGCACTCGGCGTTGACGAAGAACAGGATCTGGGCGCGCGATGACAATGAGCGCCGCCAGGTCCTGCGTTTCCAACGGTTGGACGTATTCATTGGCCTGGGCGCGGCGGGCGTGATCAATCTGAGCATGCTGCTGGTCGCCGCTTCGCTTTTTCACGCCTCCGGCCATCCGAATATCGATTCGATTGAGGCGGCCCACGCCGGGCTTGGTCGATTGGTCGGCGGCGGCGCCGCGCTGGCGTTCTCGGTTTCGCTGCTTGCGTCCGGGCTGTCGTCGTCAAGTGTGGGAACTTATGCCGGCCAGGTGGTGATGCAGGGATTCGTGCGTCGTCGCATCCCGCTGTTCTTGCGTCGCGCGCTGACCATGCTGCCAGCCCTGGTAGTGCTTGGGGTCGGCTTGCCCACGACGGGAAGCCTGGTGGCGTCTCAGGTCGTCTTGTCTTTCGGCATCCCGTTCGCGCTGGTGCCCATGGTGCTATTGACCCGCAGAGCCGACATCATGGGTGCGCTGGTCAACCGGAGGATCACCACCGTCGCGGCAGCTGTCATCGCGGCCCTGATCATCGCGCTCAACGCGTACCTTTTATATGTCGCTTTTACCGATTAGGCCGTTCTTCTCATTGGTGGCCCCGCGTGAGCAGGTCGATGGCGTCGGGCAGGTTCGTGGCTTGTTGGACGCCGTTCGGTAGTCGCTCGGGGTCCCATCCGGGACCGGCGGCGACAAGGGTGTCCAGGTGAGCGCGCAGCGCGCGCAACGCGCCGACTCGTGCCGTACGACTGGTCTGTGCCCAGAGCAATGCAGCCGAAATCTCCACGCGGGCGGCCGCCGAGACGAGGGCGTCGGTGGGCACATTGGCCCCCAACACGCGGCTGGCTGTCCCGATCTCCGTCAAGGCCGCGCGGACCGCTTCCATGGCCAGGGTGTGTTGCTCGCCGGCCGGGCAGGCAAGTAGGACCGCTGCCGCCTGGTTTTCGCGGGGCGGTGCGACCGGCACCGCCTGGTGCAGGCTTGCCTGAATCGCCCACGACAGCAGATGTTCAGCCTCGATGCACTCCGCGTCGTCAGCCGATGGCTCGCTGATGGCGGCCATCGCCGGAAGGCACAGTTGTTGCCAGGTACGTACCACCCCGTGCTGCTCGAAAGCATCCTGCAGAAGGTCGACGGCAGTGGCCGTGTCCACCCGTCGTGGGGCAGTCGAGACGACGGTGACCAAGGCCCGCCAGTCATAGGGAACCATGAGTTGATCGGCGCTGTCAGAGGTCTGGGGTGCTGACTGTTGGGCGGCGCGTACGGTGGCCGCTGCCATCGCCGGTGGCGTACCAGCGGCGACCAGGCTTTGCATGTGTTGCAGCGCCTGCAGGTCTCGTGTTGTGTAACGGCGATGGCGCCCGGCTTCCACATTCGGCGTCCACCGGTATGTACTCACTGATTACCGCGCACGACCGGCGCGGAGTCCAAGCGATGGACGCCGCTGGCGTGCTACCCACGTTCACCGGAGTCGCCGTGCACGACGCGTGGGCGCCGTATGACACCCACACCAGCGCGGTGCACGCACTGTGTGGCGCCCACGTCTTGCGAGAATGGCAGGCCATCACTGAACAGACCGACCAGGCCGCGTGGTGTTGGGCCAGGCAAGCCGTGCATGCGCTACGGGAGATCAAAAAGCTCGTAGACACACAACTGGCCGCCACGCCCGTGTCGCTGACCGGCATGGACGGCCACACGCTGACCGAACTGGTGCACCGGCTCCAGTCCGCAGCCGCTATCGGCGCGAACCAGACCTGGGAGCGGTCAAAGGCACCAATGGCCAAAGCCCCCGCGCTGGCCCGTGCCGAGGTGTTACACGCGCCAGGGCGCGCTGAGTGGCTGAAGCAGGCTTTGACCTCTTCCGATGGCTTGCAGTGCAGCGTCGGGTTGGAGTTTCTCACCACCTTTCCGGACGAGGTGCCCGCCCTGCTCGACCAGTTGTTTCCGTTGGCCATCTCCCACAGCACTGGGCCTGCGGCGTGGGAGGTGTGGACTATCGCGTACATCGAGCAGTGGTCGCGCCGCGTTTGCCAGAGGCGTTACTCGTCCCGTGACGGATCCGTACTTTGGCGGCGGTGTTGTGGCTGTAGATGGAAATCCGACACGGAGACGCGGTGTTTTCTTACCATTCTGCGAAACTGCCGTCTGGGTAGTTCCAGGTCGGTGACCCTGGTTCGAGTGGGCCGTGGTTGACGGCGGAGCGTACGGCGTCCTCGTTCACCTCGATGCCGAGGCCTGGGCCGGTCAGTCGGGGTAGGTGGCCGTCGACTGGTGTGAGCGGGCCGGAGTCGGTGAGGATCGAGGTGGTGGCGTTCGGGCCGAGGTGCAGGTTCAGGGACTGTTCCTGGGCGTAGAAGTTCGGTACGGCGAAGGCGAGTTGCAGGCACGCGGCCAGCGCCACCGGGCCGATTGGTGAATGCGGGGCGATCTGGGCGTCGTACGTCTCGGCCTGGGTGGCGATGCGGAAGCATTCGGTGATGCCGCCGGCGTGGCTGAGGTCCGGTTGGACGATGGCCACGCCTGCTTCCAGTACGCGGCGGAAGTCCGTTCTGGAGTAGAGCCGTTCGCCGACGGCGAGTGGGACCGGCGAGCAGTTGACCAGTGAGCCGAGCTGGTCGCTGTGCTCGGGGCGCAGCGGTTCCTCCACAAAGGCGATGCCCAGCGGCGCCAGCAGCGGGAGCAGCCGCCGAGACTGCGGGACCGAGCTGCGTCCGTGCAGGTCCAGGCCAATGTCGACGCTGCCGCCCACGGCCTCGCGTACGGCGGCCAGGTCCGCCAGCATCGGGTCTGGCGACTCCAGGAAACCGATCTGGTGCTGGGGCGCGACCTTGATCAGGGTGATGCCGGCGGCGGCGTGTTCGCGTGCCCGTCGCGGGTCGCCGGTCCGGTCGGACGCGTTCGCATGGGCGTAGATTCGGGCGCTGTCGCGGGTCGGGCCGCCGAGCAGTTCGTGGACCGGGACACCGTGCCAGCGGCCCTTGATGTCCCATAGTGCTTGGTCGAGGCCGGCGACCGCGGATGAGAGCACTGGTCCGCCGCGGTAGAAGCCGCCGCGGGCGAGGGTCTGCCACAGGGCGGTGATCCGGAGTGGGTTCGCGCCGAGGAGATGGTCGGTCATGCGTTCTACGGCGGCGGCGACGGTCCGGACCCAGTTCTCGAGTGTGCACTCGCCCCAGCCCGCCACCCCCTCGTCCGTGGAGACCTTCACCAGTGCGTGCCGGTTGGTGAGCACGAACGTCTCGACGGCGGTGATCCGCATCAGTCCCGCCTCCCGGTGTGGATCGACTCTCGCGGCTGGAAGCCCAGCAGCTCTCGGGCCCGCAAGGTGTAAACCAACGGCTCCGTGCCGGTGAATGGCCAGCGACACGGGACTCTGGGAGCGTACGTGTCCACGAGTTGCTGGGTCGGCATGTCGAGGAGGGTGTCCTGGGCGCTGAGTCCGATGACGTATGCGCCTTTGATCTGGGCGACCAGCGCGGCGGCGATTGCCCGCGCGGCGTCGTCGGCCGTCAGGTACGCCCAGCCCGTGCGCATCATCTGAGCCGGGTGCCGTGCGACAGACTTGGCGATGTTGATCAGCTCGGTACGCGGTTTGACCAGCGGGAACCGCAGTGCAACCACGTCCAGGCCCCAGGTGCGCGCGGCCATCTCGGCGGACAGCTCGTCGACCTGTTTGGACAGTGAGTACGCGTCGCCGATGTAGGTCGGCAGGTCCTCGTCCAGCGGGAAGTACGCTGGGAGCGGGCCGTGCGGGTTCAGGGCGATGCCGGGCGCGTTGATGCTCGATGCCAGCACCACGCGAGACACGCCGTGTTCGGCAGCCTGCGCGAGCACGGTGAACGTGGACACGACGTTGTTGCTGAACACCCGGCGGGGTGTGCCCAGCGTGGGATGGGGCAGTGCGGCCAGGTGCACCACGGCGTCGCAGTCTTGGACCGCCGCGCCGACCGCGGCTTCGTCCGTCGCGTCCACCGCCACGGACCCGGCACGGTCCAGCGTCCGCACCGTGTCGCCTTGGCCGACCAGGTGGCGTACGGCGGCTTGACCGATGCCGCCGCTCGCGCCGGTGACCAGCACTCTCATTTCACCGCTCCCTGCGTCATTCCCTGTACCACCTGGCGTTGGAAGATCAGGAACAGCAGGAAAAGCGGCAGGGCGCCCAGCAGCGCCGCCGGGAACAGCTGGGTCGGCTGCAGGGTGTGCGGGTCGGCGAACGAGTACGCGTTGGCCATGACCGTGCTTTTGCCCGGGTCCTGCAGGAACACCAGTGGCACCACCAGGTTGTTCCACACCTGTAGTGACACGAAGGTTAGAAGTGTGCCGGTGATCGGCCGCATCAGCGGGAACACGATGACGAAAAACGTACGGAACGGGCCGCATCCGTCGAGCGCCGCGGCCTCCTCCAGGTCGAGCGGGATCTGCCGGACGAAGCTGGTGTAGAAGAACACCGACACCGGCAGGTTGAGCGCGGTGTAGATGAAAATCAGCCCGAGGTGGGTGTTCAGCAGGCCGAGGTCGCGCATCAGCAAATACAGTGGCGAGATGAGGACGAACAGCGGAATTGTCAGGCCGACCGCAAAAAGCCGGTAGACCAGCGAGCTGAGATGCGAGGTCAGCCGGCCAAGTGGATAGCTCGCCATCGCCCCGATAATCGACACCACGGCGCACGACCCGGCGGTGAGCACGACGGTGTTCAGCACGCTGCTGACGTAGTGGATCTGGTTGATCGAGATCACGTAGTTCTCGATCGTGAACGCCCTTGGCCACCCCAGCGGCGCGCGGGCAAGGTCAGCGGCCGTACGGAAAGACGCGAGCAGCGTGAACAGGAAAGGCGAGGTGAACGCGACCGCGGCGAGCACGACCACCACATCGAACACCACGCCACGCGGCCTGCCGCGGCGCTTGCGTCCATTGCGGACCGAGTCGACTTTCTCCGCTGCACGGACGGATATCTCGGTCACAGCGCACGCTCCCGTCGCCGCAGCAGTACACTTGCGGCCGTCGACACGACCATCACGAGCACCAGCAGCAGCATCGCTGTCGCAGCACCCATCGCGAAGTCGCTGTTGTTGAAGATGTCCCGGTAGATCACCAGAGCAAGGGTGTTGGTCGAGTCCACGGGTCCGCCGCCAGTGAGCACGAGCGGGAAGTCGAAGACGCCGAGCGAGCCGATCAGGCTGAGGGTGACGTTCACGGTCAGCGCCGGTGCGAGCATCGGCCATTCCACCCGGCGAAAACGCTGCCACCGGTTCGCGCCGTCGATGACGGCCGCGTCCAGTAGTTCGCTGGGAATGCCTGCATAGCCGGCCAGGAAGATCACGCACGAGTAGCCGACGAACATCCAGATGTTGACCGCGGCGACCGCGTAGAGCGCGATTGACGGGTCACCGAGCCAGATCTTCTGGAGCGCCTGCAGCCCGAGCTCACCGAGTGCGGTGTTGATGCCGCCGTCCGGCCGGTAGAGGTACGACCAGATGAACGACGCCATCACCGGCGAGATCAGCGCGGGCAGCAACAGCAGGCTGCTGACCGTACGTCGGATGCGGACCCGATAGGCGAGCGCCGACGCGGCGAGCAGGCCGAGGGTCAGTTGAACGACAAGGACCACCGCCGCATAAATGACGGTGTGCGCGAGCGCGTGCATCGCCGTCGCGTCCTGAAACAGCGTCTTGTATTGCTTGAGCCCGACGAAATTGCTGACCGGGCCGCCCAGGTTGTCGGTAAAGCTGAGCAGCACCCCGCGAACCAGGGGATACAGCACGAACACCCCGTACACGGCAAGCGCCGGCAGCAGGAACAGGATCGCCGTGAGTCGACCGCGTCGGCGGAACACGTGTGTTTTCCGTTCTTAGGAGTTGGCGGGTTTTGCCGCGTTCTGGATGGCGGTCAGGGTGGCCGTCACGTCGGCCTTGCCGAGCAGGAAGTTCTGCAGGATCGACCGGATCTTGGTCTCCGGCGCGGCCAGGTTCCAGGTGTTCGTCGGAAAGAGCGCGAACCGCTTGGTGGCGTACGCGTCGGCCATGGTGGCCAGCAGCGGATCGGCCCCGGCGGTGCTGGCTCCGAACGGGCTGATGGCGACCTCCGCGGACAGGTACGGCGCGAGGTTCTGCGAGCTCGACCAGAAGTCGACGTACTGCTTGGCCGCGTCCTGTTGCGAGCTGCGCGCGTTGACCGCCCACATCGTGCCAGGGAACAGCAGTGCGCTCGGCTTGACGCCCACTTTGCCGCCTGGCCACGGGACGAACGCCAGCTTGAACGGCGCCTTCTTGAGCGCGGCCGCGGACCACGAGCCGCCCGCGAAAAACGCGGACTTGCCGGCGAGGAAGTCCGGCTGGCCGGTGGTCGCCTCGTCGGTCCCGACGGCGTTCTTGAAGTCGACGTATCCGTTCGTACCGAGCTGCTGGATCTGCTGGAGCGGCTCCCTGAATGACTGTGGGAAGGTCACTTTGCCCTGCAGGAACTGCTGATCCCAGTTCGGGTTGTCCTGGTAGACGGTGGTCGCGGCGGACATCAGCATCACGAACTCGGCCATGTAGCCCTGCGCGTCTGGGAACGAATAGCCGGGCTGGCCGGCCGCCTTGAGCTTGCCGAGAGCCGCCAGGAACGCCGGGAAGTCGGTGGGCGGTGCGGTGACGCCGGCCTTCGCGAGGATGTCCAGGTTCACGTAGACGCCGACCGGGCTCAGTTCCATCGGCGAGGCGAGGACCTTGTCCTGGTAGCTGACAAACGACTTCACCGCCGGCGAGATGCTGGCGGCCCAGCTGCGCTGCCCGAGGTCGGCGAAGTAGCCGGACTTGCCCCAGATCTGCACCTTCTGCGGGTCGACCATGACCACGTCCGCAGCGTTGCCGGCGAGCAGCTGCGACTGGATCTTCTGCTGATAGACGTCGTTGGGTGGGACATAACTGAAGTCGAGCTTGATCTTCGGGTGGGACTTCTGGAATGCCGCGTTGATCTGCGCCACGTTGGCCGGCTCGGCGCCGCCGCCCTTCCAGCCCACCACGTGCAGGGTCGTGGTGCCGTCGGAGCTGGCGCCCGAACCGCACGCGGCCAGGGACGGGGCAAGGGACGCGGCGACGGCGAGTGCGGCCACCGCCAGGCCGAGTGGACGACGGAGTTTGCGCATGCCAGGACCTTTCAAAACGAGGTGAGGGAGAGCTAGGCCGGATAGATGCCGACGGCGTCGTACACCATCCAGGAGCCGCTGGTCTTGTCGATCGTGATCGTGTTCCGGCCGGCCACCAGCCGCGCGGCCGGCAGTGTCACGGTGAACTGGGTGGGCTGGACGCCCGAGTCGAGCGCGCTGCCGGCCGAATAGCCGGCGCCGCTGCCGCTGGGCAACACGACGGTCGTGGCCGCTCCCCCGTTGAGTGCGACGGCGACCGTGCCGGGCGCGGTGTTGTGGGTGTCCAGCAGGAACACGACCAGCCGCAGGTCCGCGGCCGGGACAGCCGTGAGAGCGAAGGCCAGGGTGCATCGGTGTACGCGGCTGCCGGCCCAGCCGTCGTCCGGACCGGGGTGAATGTACGACCACGACTGCGCCGGGTCGTCGGTGCCGGCAGTGACGGTCACGTCGTTCGGGAACCGGATCGAGTAGTCGGCATAGCCGGCGGGCGCGAGAGCGAACTCGTGGTCGGTCCAGTCCGCGACCCCGACAGTGGCCAGCGCATCCGCGGGCACGTCCAGTACGACGACGGCTGTCACGAGCCGGGCTACTTGCCCCTTACCTACGGTCACCGCAGTGATGATGGTGTTGCGACCGGCAACCAGCGAGCCGAGCGGTACGGCGGTGACTTTGTCGACTCGCTGGCCGCGGGCCGCTGTGACGCGGGTTTCCTTGCCCAGGCTGGTGAACACCGCATTGACCGGCGCGATGCCCGCGGTGTTGTCCACGACGTACGCGAGGGTCACAGTCTCGTCGGCGGTACGGACCACCGCCGGTGCGGTCACGTCGAAGCGGCCGCTGGCCACAGCCGCCGCGCCCGTACGCACGTACACCGGAGCACCCGTGAGAGTCAGGTGGACCCTGCCGTCGAGTGGCGTGAGCCGCGTCCTGCCGCCCGTGACGTCGACGACGTCGATCGGCGTGTCGCTCGGCAACGCGACCGCCGTACGCGGGTCGGTGCTCCACAGGACCGAGACGCTGTCGCGCCGGTCGGCGAACACGTAATCGCGGATCGCGCCGGTGGCGTTTTGGCTGTGCAGCGTACGTCCGGTCAGCATCCGGATGGCGACCGCGTACGCCGCGTAGACCGGCCGCGGAGTGTACGAGTCGGCGCCGATTTCGTTGAGCAGCCCGAAGTTCTGGTCGCCGATGAGGTCGTACCAGAAGAATTTCTCGACACCGCCGGCAAATCCGAGGACTAGACCGCGGACCAGATAACCGGCGGCCGTCAGCCCGTCCCGCAGCGACCAGCCCAGCTCGGATATCCACACCGGCTTGGCCTTGCCGCCGTTGTACTGCGCCGTGAGCGCGGCGACCTCGCGTTCGGACCCGTCGATCGGGTCCGGCGACTCTGGGACACCGACATACGGGTGATTCGACACCGCGTCCAGGTGCGCCATCCCGCCGGCGTCGAACACGGCCTTCATCCAGTCGACGGCGGTGCCGTACGTGACGCCGCCGACGACCACGATCGACGGGGCGACGGCCTTGACCGCCGTGTACGTCTTTTCCAGCAGTGCCGCGTAATATTTCGGGTCACCACTGGCTGGGCCGGTGGTGAACCAGCCGGCGTTGAATTCGTTGAAGACCTCGACCGCGGTGAACTGCTGGCCGAAACGCCGGACCACAGCGGTGGCGTACGCGGCGAAGGCCGCTCGGCCCGCGTCCGTGTATGGCGTGCGGCCGCCGTCGTATTTGGCGTTGGCGTAGTCCAAAATCGGCAGCGGATGAATACCGTTTCGGGCTAGCGCTGCGAAAAACGGCGAGTACGTGTCGAAGGTGTACCCGGTGATCAGCCCGCGCTCGAAGCTCGGGTTGGTCAGCAGGTTCAGGCTCGAACCCTCAACCGTGACCCGCGCGTCGTCCAACCACGCGGCACCGGTGACATCACTGGAAAGCAGTCGGAACGTCACAACCGACTCGGACCCGGTGGTGTACCGGAACGTGACCCGCGTCCAGTCGAACGTGCCCGTTGGCGCGTCGACCCGCGCGCCCCAGTCCGGCCGTACGGTGAACTGCAGCGCCTTGACGTTTTCGCCCTTCACCCACGCGTCGAACACATAAGTCGTGTTGGCGCGGACAGTCACCTGCTGGGAGATCGTCGCGTAGAAGTTGTCCTTGATGGGCGAACGGTTGACGATCTTCACCGATGCGCGGCCCGAGTGCGCGACGGTCGGATCCAGCTCGACGGTCGCGTCGGCCTGATAGGTGTCGGGCGTCCAGCCAGCCAGCGGCGGTGGCTCGATCTCGGTCCAGGTCAGGTCCGTACGCGCCCAGGTGATGCCGAGCGCGACCATCAGCGGCACCGACGCCAGCGGCGGCAGGTGGGTGTTGGCGCCGAACGGCGAGTCGGCCGGCAGCCGGTACGGCGCCAACACCGCGAACGAGCTGGTGTGCCGCCTCCCGCGACTCGCCACCACCTCGAGGGTGTAGTAACCGTTGCCAGCGTTGACCTCCACGGTCGCGCGGCCGCCATGGCCCCGGGCGCTTCCGGTCTGCGCGATGCCACCCCAAACGTCCCTCACCGTCCACCCGATCGCGTCGGCCTGGACCGAGACAGCGAAGCGCTGGGTGCGTACGCCGACAAACACCGACCCGTACGACGCCGGGCTGACCGTGATCCCACCGACGTCAGGGGTTTCCGGCGAAACGGTGGTCGCGGCGAAAGCCGGGCCGCCGTTTGCCACGAGAAACGCGAAGGCGGCGGTGGCCAGCGAGCCGGCGAGCAGGCCGCGCCGGGACACCGACGTGGGCTCGTCGTTCCGATCGTTCATGGCAGTCCACCTCATGACCTCACCGACTGGCTCGCCGCACGCACGTTATCGGTAACACGAAAGGTACGCAATACTTACAGGTAGCCTTGGCGTTATCGGTAACTTTCGATAAGGTTCTGAGCCGTGTCGACTTCGTCCGCGTACGACCCCCAGCCGCATTACCCACCCGCCACCGGCTCGGTCCGGCTCGGCTGGGCCGCCGCCGCCGCGACCCTGCCGGCCACCACCCGAGTCCTCGCGATCGACGGTCCAGCGGTGCTCGACTGGGACCGTGCGGCCAAAGCGGTGGCCACCGAACTGTCCGCGCGCGGTCCCGTCGACGTGGTCGACCTGCGCGAAGCCGGTCTGCCGTGGGACGAAGTGGAACGCCGTACCCAGTCGGCGGCACTCGCTGACGACCCGCATTTTGAGATGCTCGCCGACGGGACCCTGGCCGACCTGCTCGACGATCAGAAGGAGCCGGGTCCGGCCGCGGGCCTGCGCGTACTCATTGGACCGGGCGCGGCCGCCGTGGGCAACCCGGACGTGCTGTGGTGGGCCGACCTGCCCAAGCGCCACGCCGAGGCGGCCGTGGTGGCCGGCACCGGGCGCAACCTGTTCGCCCCCGCCAACCACCGCCCGACCACCCGCCGGCTGTTCTACGTCGACTGGCCGCTGCTGGACCGGCACCGGGACACGTACGTGAACCGGGTCGACCTGTGGCTGGACACCCGTGACGCCGAGAACCCGGCCTGGCTGGACGGCCACGCGCTGCGCGCCACCTGCGCCGCCCTCGCGCGGCGGCCACACCGGACCCGCCCGACGTTCAACACCACCCCGTGGGGCGGCCAGTGGGGCAAGCGGGAACTGGGACACAACCCGCAAGCCCACAACAGCGCGCTCGGCTACGAACTGATCGCCCCGGAGAGCGGCGTGCTGGTTGGCACGTCGCCGGAGGTCGCCGTCGAAGTCCCGTTCCAGCTGCTCGCGACGCTCGCCCCGGTGGACCTGCTCGGTACGCACGTGTACGACCGGTTCGGCACCTCGTTCCCCATCCGGTTCGACTACCTGGACACCGTCGACGGCGGAAACCTGTCCGTACACTGCCATCCCCAGTCCAGGTACATGCGCGAGGTGTTCGGGTGGCCGTACACCCAGCACGAGACCTACTACGTGATGGTCGGAAGCGAACAGAACACGATTTTCCTCGGCCTACGGGAAGAAACGTCCATCGCCGAGTTCCACCAGAGCGCCCACCGAGCAGATCACGACGGCGTCGAGTTCGAGATCGAACGGTTCGTCCAAACCTTCCCCGCGACCCCACACCAACTGTTCCTCATCCCCGGCGGCACCCCACACGGCAGCGGCCGCGGCAACGTCGTTCTGGAGGTCAGCGCGACCCCGTACCTGTATTCGCTGCGCTTCTACGACTGGCTGCGCCGCGACAGCTCCGACCGGCAACGGCCAGTGCACGTCGAGCACGCCTTTCACAACCTCGACCCCGAACGCGCCGGCGCGGCAGTGGCCGACAACCTCGTCCAGCAGCCACGACGCGTGGCCGCTGGCAACGGCTGGCACGAGGAACTCATCGGGCAGCTGCCCGAGATGTTCTTCGAGGTACGCAGGCTGCACGTCGAACCGGGCGCGAGCGCACCACAAGACACGAATGGCCGGTTCCACGTACTGAACGTGGTGGACGGCGAACGCGTGATACTCGTTACCGAGAACGGGGACGAGCATGAGCTCGGGTACGCCGAGACCATCGTCGTACCAGCCTCCGTCGGCCCGTACGACGTACGCGGCCTCGGCGGCAGCCCAGCACGGGTGGTGAAAGCAAACGTGACGGGGATATGACGAACGCCAAACCGAAGCGACCGGCCGCGGTGACGATGCGCGACGTCGCGCAGCGGCTCGGGGTCAGCGCGATGACCGTATCCCGGGCCCTTCGCGGCGACAGCGGCATCGCCGAGCCGACGAGAGAACGCGTACTCGCCGAGGTCGCCGCTCTCGGCTACCGCCGCAACGACCTGGCGCGGCAACTGCGTACCGGCGCGGCGCACGAGCTGGTCGGGCTGGTCGTCACCAACTTGGCGAACCCGTTCTACTCCCAGCTCGCGGTCGGCGTGGAGGAAGTGGCCACCGAACACGGTGTCGGTGTCGTCGTTGCCAGCACGGACGCAGACGTGGACCGCGAGCGGCAGCTCGTCCTCGACATGGCCGGACGCCGGATCGCCGGACTGGTCGTCGTACCCGCCAGCAACGACCACAGCCACCTCGCGCCGGACCAACTCGATGGCGCGCCCGTGGTGCTGGCCGCCACCCCACCCCGCGGCATCGAGGTCGACTGCGTGTTCGTCGACGATTTCAACGGCACGTACGAGGCCTGCCAGCAGCTCATCGCCCGAGGGCACACCCGCATCGGTTTTCTCGGACTGCCGCTGTCGCTGTGGACCGGCTCGGAACGCTATCGCGGCTATGCGGCCGCGATGGAGGACGCCGGGTTGCATGTCGACGAACAGCACGTGAGCCGCCACCGCGGGAACATCGAACTCGCCGAGCAAGCGACCCAGCAGATGCTCGCCCTCCCAGTGCCCCCGACCGCGCTGATCACCGCCAACAATCGCAACACCGTCGGCGCACTGCGCAGCCTGCGACACAGCCCCACCCCGGTGGCGCTGGCCGGGTTCGACGACATCGAGCTGGCCGACCTGCTGCAGCTGCCGCTCAGTGTGGTCGCGTACGACGCGGTCGACGTGGGCCGGCAGGCGGCACGATTGCTGTTCAGCCGCATCGACGAACCCAGCGATCACAAGGCCGGCCGCCAACAGGTCATCATCCCGACACGAGTCATCGACTACCCGCGGCCGACGTGAATTCCCTACCGGCACTGGAAATCGGCGGCTCACACGTGACCGCGGCCCTAGTGGACCCAGCCACCGGCGGGATCAACCGCCGCGCACGCCGACCACTCATCGCCGATGCCACGGCAAGAGAACTGTTGGCGACAATCGCCGAGGCGGCCAGCGAGATCGCCACCGCCGGCGCGGTCTGGGGCGCCGCCGTTCCCGGCCCGTTCGACTACGACACCGGAATCGGCCGCTTCCACGGCGTCGGCAAATTCACCGCGCTAAACGGCGTCGACGTCGGGGCCGAGCTGCTAGCCAGGATCACCCCTGCCCCAAACGCGATCCGTTTCCTCAACGACGCGGCGGCTTTTGGTCTCGGCGAATGGAAATGGGGCGCAGCGGCCGGTCACACCCGAGCGGTCGGCATCACCCTGGGCACCGGCATCGGATCGTCATTCCTGGACGCCGGCCACCCGGTGACCACCGCCGGCAAGGTCCCACCCGAGGGACGTGTCGACCTGTTGTCGATCAACGGCGTACCACTCGAAGACGTGGTCTCCGCACGCGCTCTGGTGGCCGCCTACCGTACAGCCGGCGGCAAAGCCACAAACGCCGCCGACGTGATGGCACGCGCCGATGCTGGCGACCACAGAGCCAAGTCCGTCGTCGAGCGGTCCTACCACCTCCTCGGCACCACGCTCGGCCCGTGGCTCCAGCTCTTCGAAGCGACCATCGTCGTCCTCGGCGGAGGCATAAGCACGGCCTGGGACCAGGTGTCGACTCCACTACAGCACGGCATCGCGGCCACCTCCACAGCAAAGCTCGCCCTCATTCGCACCCAAGACACCGAAGGCGCCGCCCTACGAGGCGCTGCCAGCTGGATAATTTCTTCGCAAGCCGCTCAGGTAGAGGCCGAAGAAGCTGTTTCTGCCGCTACGTGGGGACAACGTCGCTCGCTTTACCGGTGAAGCGTACGTATTCGATGTTGCAGAGTTCGTCGATACTCAGATGGCTCACTGCTCGGCGATCGAGCGGCCGATGCTGCCAGCGCCGTACGCTCTCTGCTCAACAGGTGGGTTGAACGCGCCTGTGTCGCTCCCGGGCGACCGCCGCGAGGCGCCTCAACGGAGTTCGCTGCAAGCCTGTTGTGTCTCTACAGCGCCAAATCAGGATGCTCCGTTCGCTCGTCCCGATACTCACCTGATGGCCCGCTCGACGGTAGGTTCCGGGATTCGTTCGGATCCTTCGGCGCGCCACCGACTTCCAGCGGGAGGAAGTGGTCTTCGTCGTACTCGGACATGTTGGTGTCGCTGCACCCGTGGTCAACGATTCCTTGTTTTTCAAGGCATTGGTGTAGGTGTCGATGGGCGGATCGTCGCTGTCCATCCTGACGTGCAGATGGTGCTGACGATCGTCGACTGCCTCACGTCAGGATTCGTACATGCCGGGTCGGGCAACGGCAAATACGACTGCGAAGACGCCGCCGCCGCTAACGCCGAACGACCAACCGCCGCGTGTACGCTCGCCGCGGCTCGACCACCAGGTGCGTCAACGATCATGATCGACGCCGCCGATCCAACACACGTCGCTCAAGATCCTCGCGAGTATCGCGCCACCAGACTCAAAAGCAACTTACCACGGAAACAAACAGAAAAGCCGTCACGATATGCCGACTCGACCCAACAAGGTACTTCTAGGTGTCCGCGTACGACTTCAGATGCAGAGGCGCGTACAACCTCACGTCCAAGGTCTTCGGGTGATCATTGGCATGGGTTGCTCACGAACCGAAGGGTGATCCCTACTCACACCGACACGTACCCAACGCGCCGAGATCTCTGGACATGAGGTCGTACCCGCTATGGACATCAGGTCGTACGCGGACGCTAGGAGTGCGGGCCGATCGTCACCGGGAGCGAGGTGGTTCCCTTGCGGCCAGAGGTGGCAGCGTAGGAGACATTGATGACGTACTCGCCCGGGGCCGTGTACGTGTGCAGGTACGTTGTCGCGGGAGTGCTCACGGGCGGGGAGCCGTCGCCGAAGTCGTACGTGTACGTCAGCCCGCTGGACCAGGCGTTCTCCTCCAGGTGTGCCGTCATCGTGATCATGTTCAGCCGCGGGCCGGTGGGATCGCTGGCCTCGAACCAGAGCGAGAACGGATCCTGGAACTCCCACGCTCCCCGGTCGTGGTATCCAGGGTTTGTCCCGGTGTTGGCGACGAGAGGATCATCCACGCGGGTGTCCCAGTAGTAAACATCGGTCTGCAGTTGGCCGGGTGCCTGGGCATTCGCCGAGTCGATGGCCGGCGAGCCTTCCGCAAGGGCCGGTCCGCCGCCGAACGTGAAACCCGGGTCGACGTTCAGGTCGTGCCGTCCCTGGCCAGTCGCCGCCGTGAAGTCAGCGGTGCTCTGGAAGCCGCGACCGGCCCATCGATAGGGTGGATTCTCCGAGTACGGAAAGACGATGTTGAAGTCGACGGTTATCCCCGACGCGACAGCCGCGCTGTCGACGCTGATCTCGGTGATCTCTGTGGACGGAGGGCAGTGATAATAGACTTCACTGCCGAAGACGTACGCGAAGATGTTGTTCTGGACACTGGCTCCCGAGGATCGGCCCGTCACCTCCACCCCCCGGTTGCAGGAATGGATCACCGTGTTGCCCGTGACCGCCGCGGCTGGCGAGTCGGCAACCCGTACTCCAGTGTTTCCGCCACCGGAAATATCGTTGGCTGAGACGACGTTGCCAACACCGGCGGAGTCGATCCTGATCGCCGCGTATCCGTACGAAGAATCAATAAGGTTCCTGCTTACCGTGATCGAGCGCGACGCCCCGGTCACCCGAACGACGGAGCCCTGGGCTTCCGGTGACGGAATGCTCAGCGCATTGCTGTCAACGATGACGCGCTGAGACCCAGTGATGAAGATGGCGTCATGGTCCACCGATCCGCCGGCGATGCTGAGCGCTCGGATGACCACGTCATGCACGCCGTGCATGGTGAAGGCAGGCCCGCCCGATGTTCCATCCACCCAGGTGAAGTTGCGGTTTTCGCTTTGGAACACGATCGGTGCTCGGGGTGTGCCCGACCTCCCGACCGTCACGCTCTCCTGGTATTCGCCGGTGATGTCGACCGTGGTGCCCGGCACCACTGTGTCCGCGGCCACCTGAATTGTGCAGAACGGCTGCTGTTGAGTGCCTCGCCCGACGTCACTGCACCCGGATCCATCGGTATTGTCGACATACAGCATCCGAGGAGCGGCTTCGGCGGGCACCGGCATGACCAAGGCAGCAACCGTCAATGCCACCGCGATCGTGGCAAATGTTGATTTCATCCCCATTTTACACCCCCTTGTAATCGTAGATTCCAGGCAGCGGCGCAGAAAACCCGATCCAACCAGAGCTGAGATTGCGGTCGGCCGGCAATCGCAGGTGGACCAGTGAATTCGGTTTAGTAGGACTGCACCAGTCCGGATGGTAAGAGGAACCGGGAGGACAAAAGCGGAACAGCTCCCATACGTCCGGATGGGAGCCGACGTGCTCATGTGGTGGAACAATGCGCGGCCTTGTATACCGCTGTTATTTGGTAGGACGTGTCAGGGCCGATGAAGTGCTGCCCTGGACCAAGATCGGGTTTCTGTACACGCCAAATAGGGTAGTTCGCGTCCCAGCGGTACTGCACGGTGCAGTATCCGGGCCCTGTATACCATCCGGCGGTCGTCGACCAGCCGAGATTTCCAGCGGTGTCGTCGTCTGGCGGGAGGGCGACATCGTACTGACCGTGTGCGTATGAGCCATCCTTGACATGGATGACACCGATATTGATGGTCGTGCCATTGATGATCGTATTGGTAGCGCTTGTTGTGGCGGCTATGCCTGCGGAAGCAGGCGACGCCGTCGCTATGACAAAGCCTGACGCTGCCATCAGAGCTACCGCGCACACAGACGCGGACGTTAGTCGTCGTATTTGTGACACGCCGGTTTTCCCCATCGTTGGACTCGATTCTTGAGGTTGTCCGCAGAGACCGGCCTTGTCTCCCGGATCCGAACAGTACCGCCCGCGAGCGTTGGTTCAGGGTGGTCATGCTCTCGGACGTGCCACCGGATAGCAACGCTTTTCGGCGTCAGCCGAAAAGCGTATCTCCGTGATCGAGGTTTGGTAGTCGATTTCCGCCCCAGTCACTCTCGTGAATGGTCGTCGGTGCCAATTAGGGCGGCGCCGAGGGACGTACGGCGGTGTGGGCACCTATTGGAAGCCTGCATCTATTCGTCGCCGTTGTGGAGTGAGCGCAGTCTCATGCCGAGGTGAGTGCTGGTCATGCCGGTTCGTAGGGCTGAGAGGTGCACGTCCGGTATATGTGCGCGCGGCTTGGGTATGCGCGATGCACCCTGAGGGCCTGTTCGTTCGTCAAGAATAGGTATCGGGCCCTCGAGGACGAGAGGAACCATGGCGTCTACAGATCCGGCCACGGCGGGCGACCCGCGGATGGTGCTTGAGCAGCTGTATCGAGCTGCCGCGCCGAGGTTGGTCGTGGCGGCATATGCGTTCACCGGTGACCTCGGTGAGGCGCAGGAGTGCATGCAGGAGGCGTTCGTGCGCGCGTACGCACACCCCGGGCGGATTCTGCAGACCGAAAATCCTGTCGGGTGGATGCGGATCGTGACCGTGAACATCGCCCGTGACCGGATGCGGCGCAAGCGTCGATTTGCGGTTCTGCATCGGCTCCTGGCGACCACACCCGACCCGGTACCTGCGGCGACGCCGGATAGGGTCGCGATTCTCACCGCCATTCGTGTCCTGCCGGCCGGGCAGCGGGAGACAGTCGCGCTGCACTATCTCCTCGACCTCGCGGTAGATGAGATCGCGGAGCTGACAAGCGTATCCGTCAACACTGCCAAGTCGCGGCTCCGACGTGGACGAGCCGCGCTATCAGTCCTGCTGAGCGAGGAAAGTGTCTCAATGACGGAGGCCAGGAATGACTGACTCCGAATCCGTACATGTTCAGGCTTCCGCGGGTCGGTCCGCGCTCTTCCAGGAGATGACGCTTCCTGACTGGACGGCCGTGCGAGGTGCAGGCCAGCGTCGCTCGATCCGCGACCGCATCCTCACCGTCGCCGCCGTCGTCACGGCTGCCTCCGTGATAGTCGCCGCCCTCGGTTTCCTGACGGTCCATCACAACGATCCGATCGCGCCCGACGGCCACGTAAGGCTGCACGGTCCGATTGTTGCCGAGCACTCGAGCAAGCCGACCCAGCTGTCAGTGTGTGGATTGAACTACGCGACCGACAAAGTGGCGTACTACACCTACTTTGACGGTCCGTGCGGCGAGGGCGGCAAGCCGACAACGACCTACGCGGTCACCACCGACGCGGGCCGCACCTGGCGCTACTACAGCATGCCCATTCGTGCCTGCGTGGACATTACGCCAGTTGGCGCCCATGCCGTTGTGGCGTGTGAATTGATCACCCACGACGACGGCCGCACATGGGCTCGCCGACCGGCAGCGCAGACCCCGGTTGGGGCCATACCACCCGGTTGGTTGCTGACGACAAGGCCGGCTGATCAAAACTATTCGGTGCTCACAGCTATCAATCCGGTTACCGGGCAAGAAGCGCCCCTTGCACACCAAGCCCGCTTTGGCAGTTTCACCTCAGCTACCGGCAGAACAATGGCCAGCGACGGATCTGTGTGGCTAATCGATCGTTCTAACCTCGACTATGGCAGTGCCCGCATCAGCCGTGACCGCGGCGACACCTGGCATCCGGTCATCCTGCCAAAGCCGTTCGAGGCAGCCGACGTCACGGGCATCGCCAGCACCGACGGACGCACCGGCTATATAGTCACCAGCGACGAGTCAAACGAGTGGGCAATCTTCGGCACCCGCGACGGAGGGACCAACTGGTCCCTCATTACACGGCACAGCGCCAATCCGCCTAGCGGCGAGATCCTGCCAGGTCCTGGCACAAGCATCATCAGTACGTCGACCAGCCAGATCCCCCCGATGATCAGCAAGGACGGCGGGCTGACATTCACCCCTGCGCAAGGCGGCATTTCCGGCAACCTTGAATTAAACCCCCTCGGCTATTACGTCAATATAGACGGGCAGCACCCCACCTGGACCAACGTTCGGGTCGGTACACCATCGATTCAATTCGCAGCTATCGCACCACCATAAGACTAGGTCCAATAGTCTATCCAGTTGGCTACGGAAGTTGCTCGCGCAGACAAATAGCAAGGATTCGAGAGCGACCGACGGCACGCGTCTCGGTGACGGCCCGCCTACAGCGGACCGATCGCCGGGCTGGCTGGGATACATCCGCATCTGATCAACGCATGGGGGGAACGCGTTATGCTCAGAATCCACTTCGAGGCAGCCGATTTCGCCCGCACACATTTCATAGACCAACCAGATCTGCTCTGGGAGATTGCGTTAAGCAGTCAGGTGTTACGGAGACAGGGCGATCCTGCTTTTACCAAATGGCTTCGGCATGTTGATCGCGCCGCGCAAAAAGACGAAGTGAGGCAAGCAATCGAGACTGTGGCCAGCCTGAACCCGCCACATCAATATTTTTCAGCCTTTCTCACCCCCGCGCCCGGCGAGGTCGACGTCAAAGCACGGATCCGCAGAGTCGTGTCCGCCGGACCTTCGCGGTTCTACCGCGATATGTCGCTGCTACACGACCGGTGCAACCTGTCGCGATTTACGCCATCGATATCAAGTAGCGACCAGCTCGCTCTCCGGCAATTGGGGCAGGCGCTGACCGTATATCATGAGACATTGATGGCTCCTTACGCTCATCACATCGCCGCACGAGTCGAGCAGGACATAGCTATTCGTATACGAGACCTCCTCAACGGCGGCCTAGACGCCGCGCTCTCGAACCTACGACCGATATTCCAATGGCGACCGCCTGTCTTACATATCTCTGTCCCGCATGAGAAAGAAGTATTCTTGAGCGGTCGCGGCCTGATCCTAGTCCCCTCGTATTTTTGTCGACGCACATTAGTCGCCATGACCGACCCGGAACTACCGCCGGTAGTCGTGTACCCAGCGCGGCCGACCATTACCCAAAATATGAGCACGGAGACTGACGAACACCTATTGGCCGCGCTCCTAGGATCGACGCGGGCACTCATCCTCCGAGCCATTCACTCTTGTCGTGGCGCCACTACAGGCCGTCTCGCTAAAACGATCGGCGTATCCGCCGCGACAGTAAGCGAACACGTTAAAATCATGCGAAACAGCGGACTACTCACCAGCACTCGCCACGCCCAAAATGTCCTCCACATCGTCACACCTCTGGGACGACGACTCCTCGATAGCCGCCTTTAGACGCCACACATACTCGCGGCCAGCCCACGAGACACAACATCACCCGCCATCGAACTTCTACCTCAACTCAATCCGCAGGTGACGCGACCAATCGACAGGCAACTTCGCTCGCTCTACTGGTGGAGCGTACGTATTCGATGTTGCAGAGTTCGTCGCTCTGGCTCAGCGAACGCACTCTTCTGCTGACGAGCGGATTCTCCAGGTCGCACCTGGAGCCGGAGTCTGATCTGTTGGTCGGTTGGCTCCGGCTAGGTCAGGAAGCATTAGGGTCACGATGTGCTGGGGTCTGGCAATGGGCGTGCTCGGGGAGGGCTCAGTGAGCCGGTGGGCGGAGTATGTCCAAGCGGTGCAGGTGCTCGCCCGTGCTCGTGCCGAGGTGTTACACGCGCCAGGGCGCGCTGAGTGGCTGAAGCAGGCTTTGACCTCTTCCGATGGCTTGCAGCGCAGCGCCGGGTTGGAGTTTCTCACCACCTTTCCGGACGAGGTGCCCGCCCTGCTCGACCAGTTGTTTCCGTTGGCCATCTCCCACAGCACTGGGTGCTGCGCCGGGCCCGAAGGCGCGGCCTGGTTGATGAAGGACGGTTAAGCGAGCTGATCTGGTCCGAGTTGGACGCCGACGACGTCACTGAGTTCGAGTACAACTGCGCGTACTCACTGCTGGTCATCCTCGACGCGAGGACGTTGATGGCCGCCCTCAGCCAGCGTGCTCTCGCAAGCCCTGACCCGGAAATCCGGGAAACCGGCGAATCAATCCAGGAATACCTCGACAGGCACCCAACCACAACGTAGACAAGGCGCGCCGACCGTGAGCGCACGCACGCTTTGCTTCTATTGTCATGTGGGCTTTGTTGCCTCTCGGGATGGACTCGTTGCCGTCCACCTTCCGGGACTGCCGGGTGCCACCGAAATCAGGAGTAGTACGTAAATTACGTCTCCGGATCGGGCACATCACGCTGCCTTTTCCGAGGTCTATCGCCTGGACGAGGCTTACGTCAAGACGTGGGTCGTCGAGCTGGACATCACCATTCCCGCACGGCAAAGGACTGGACGCAAACGCGACCCGGCCCCGCCGTCATCGCCGGTGGAGCTGTCATCGTTGCTTCCTGCCCGCTCGTCCTGCTGCGCAAGGTCGATCAGGGGCCTGAAAGTCGGCCCTTTGGGCCGTTTGGAACCACCGGCTCGAATGCCACCATCGGGTCGTGTTCAATGCCGACCCGATCAACGGGATCCACGTGCCGCCGCCACCGTTATCGCGGCGCAGAAGTTGGATTCGGGTCGTGGCCGGGTTGTGGTTCCTTGTGATGGGGATTATCCCGACCGGCTTCATAATCCAGCAGGTACCGGGATACTTCGGGCACTCCGGCGCCGACGGCACCTTGACGATCTCCTCCTGTCGGTCGGTATCGGTGGGAAAGAGTGGATCGGTCCAGCAATGCAGAGGTACGTTCACCGGCGCTGGCGGCGTCTCGGTCACTGATGTCCCTCTCGCTGATCCCGACCGCGAGCGGTATTACCAGAGCGGCGATGCGGTGAGCGTCCATTACATTGTGGACTACGGGGTTCCTACTGGCTACCAAGACTTCCGGACAGCGACTGTCCATTTCGTGAGCGGCAGTGTCCTGTTCCTGCTTCTCATCCCGATCGGATTCGTCATCTTCCTACTGGGCTTGTTTCGTCCGTAATAGCCCATCGATGGGAGTGCCTGCGTCACCGGGTGATCCTTTGCCATGCGACTTAGGGCAGTTGCAGCCATTTGGCTCAGGTCATTCTGAGCCGCCGTCTAGCAGGCGGTTATTGCGCTGAGTAAGAGCGACTTCTCGATGATTGGCGCCGAGGATCTTTGTCTTGATGGCGATTGCCTGAGTGTAGTGACGGCGCGCGAGTTCCGGGTTGCCGCGGGCGGCCGCGAGGGCGCCGAGGTCGTTGTGCGTGACGGCCATCTCGTAGTTGTCCATGCCGTACGCGTCGGAGAAGATCAGCAGTGCAGTAAGGTAAAGATCCTCCGCCTCGTCAAATTTCCCTTGCCCAACCAGCAAAGACGCAAGGGCGGCCTTATCGGCGGCCACCGTCGGATGCTTGACGCCGAGCAGGCGCGACCGGATCCGTACCGATCTGCGCGCTGCCGGCTCGCCGGCCGCATATCGGCCGCGCGCGTGATCCAGCCCGCCAAGGTTGTGCCACAGCGACGCGGCGGCAGCGCCGTGGGGATTGGTCATTCCCATCGCTTTCCGGTAGAGCCGCTCCGCCGCGTCGTATTCTTTGGTGGCCTTGTAAACGACGCCAAGACCGGTCAGCAGTGACACGCGATCGGTGTCGTCCGCCGTGGATAGCGCCATCGCGTGTTGGTAGAGAATTTCGGCGTGCGCGAGGCGTCCGCGAATCCTGGAAAGCGCGGCCAATCTGCTTAGGGCATGCGCCCGCAACCGTACGGGCGCATCGTCATGGTCCGTGGCCGTGACCGAGCGCTCCGCCTGTTCCTCGGCCTCGTCGTAAAGCGAAAGGCGCTCGCAGATAATGCTCAGCCCGAGGCGTACGTTCGTGGTGTCCCCGTGCCGTGCGCCGCGGACTCGCTGTACGAGAGCGAGCGCGGCCCGGGCCGGTTCGAGGGCTTCGGCCGTCCGTCCCTCGGCGTGCAGCCTCCGCGCCTGCGCATTCCAGATCCTGGCCACGCCCAGCCCGTCCATAGCTACTCGGGCGCGTTCTCGGCAGTCAGGTCACTCTGATTGTGGTTGGTCTTCTCCTCGTCGCCCAGCAACCACTCCCAGTCGCCGGTCGCGGAGATCTCAGTCTGGTTGTGGTTGTGCTTCTCATCGTCGCCGATGAGCCATTCCCAGTCGCCGTCGATCTCGGTGATCTCGTGCTCGTTCATGCGTCCCACCTCTATGAGTTGATTCCGGTATCGCAAGGATCAGCCACCACCTGAGATAGCGGGTATAGGTAGGAGCACGTAGACCTTGCCGACGGTCCCGTGCGCCTCGTAGACGCGACTCGTGGCGGCGTGAGGGATCCGCCCGATCGGCGAATTTCCTCATGCCCACCGGTACTAGCCTGGGTGCCTAGGCGCATAGCAGTTGCCCACCTTGGCTGCGACGAGGGCCCGACCTGACTGGCCTACGTCTTCAGGTCGCCTTGCCTGGCTGTGGTCAGCGCGAGCAATGGCCAGTCCAGGCATTGCCACGCCGGCCGGCACCAGATCGTGCCACTGCCGGGTCGGCACCAACCGACCGCCGGAGACCGCCTGCCGGGTCGTGGCAACTCGCCGCTATCGCCAAGCAGGAGAGTCCGACGACAACCCACCGCACGAGGTACGCCTGGCCGAGCGCGGTCGCGACCACCGGCCCGCCGGGCAGGCCCGGCCTACATCGATCGTCCAAGCCAGCCGGCGGCCCCTGCCTCCGGGCTCAGGCCTTGGTACCCGTCAAAACCCATGGCAGAGCACCAGAAAACAAGGCAGCTTCACCTGCAGGTAACACGAGCCGGGCAGCAACAACGTGCCCAGATCGGGGGGCGAGCAGGTGACCGACACCTCCGAGTGCGGTCATCGCTCCGCCCAGCATCATCACCACCGGTCGCGATCGGCCCGCATCTGCCCGCCCGCCGGCGAACGGAGGTCAGAAGGCTGTCGCTAGAAACGCGAGGCGACCATGGTCCCGGCCGTCAAGCCGGCGCCTTCCGGCGGCCCGGCTGCCCGTGCGGAGTGCCGAAAAGTCCCGCCGATGACCCTGATCGGGCAGGTTTCGGGCGTTCTTGATGACTTTGTCAACTTTTTACCGGTTCCGCTCAGTCACTGTATTGCGGTAGGCGCCGGAAACTCCGGTCTGTTGCCTATACGGGGAGCTGATGGGATGAGGGACCAGAGATCTGGCCGGCGCGGGATAATCGCCGCCATAGCTGTCACGGCGACCGTCGCCGGCGGGCTGGTCGCGCCGGTTGCCGGACGCGCCGCAGGACCCGGGCCATTGCCGGTCGGTACGACCGTGACGCTGGTGACGGGCGACAGGGTCATCCTGTTGGCCAATGGGCAGATCCGTACGCAGGCCCGGCCCGGTGTCAAGAACATCGCGTTCACGGCACACAAAGACGCCGCCGATGAGATGTCCGTGATCCCGCTCGACGCCGCCGGGCTGGTGGCGTCGGGCACACTCGACCCGCGGCTGTTCAACGTCACCGCGCTGGTCGCCCACGGTTATGACGACGAGCACCGGGCTGACCTGCCGTTGATTGTCCAGTACACAAAAGAAATTCGCCCGCGGCTGTCGGCAGCCAAGGTCAGCCGCGACATCAGCGCGCTGAATATGTCGGCCGTCCGTGAGACCAAAACGCAGGCTACGTCCTTCTGGTCCAGCGTGACCGCTGGGTCGAGCGCGAAACCCTCCGCGCGTACCGCCGCGCCCGGTATCGCCCGGGTCTGGCTGGACGGCCGGATGCGGCTCACCCTCGACCAGAGCGTGCCGCAGATCGGTGCGCCGCAGGCATGGGCGGCGGGCTACACCGGGAAGGGCGTGACCGTTGCCGTCCTGGACAGCGGCATCGACGCGACCCATCCCGATTTCGCTGGGAAGATCGGCGCGGCCCAGAACTTCACCGCCGATCCTGACACCGACGACAATGCCGGTCACGGTACGCACGTGTCGTCGATCATCACCGGATCCGGCGCGGCCTCGGGCGGCAAATACAAAGGCGTCGCACCGGGCGTCACCCTGGCCGTCGGAAAGGTCTGCGACGGCGATGGCTGCGAGGAATCGGCGATTCTCGCCGGCATGGCATGGGCCGTGGACACCGCGCACGCCAAGGTCGTCAACCTGAGCCTCGGCGGCGACGACGCTCCCGGCGACAGCCCGCTCGAGTCCGCGGTCAATGACCTCTCGGCGCGTACCGGCGCACTATTCGTGGTCGCGGCCGGAAACCATCCGCCCGGCTCACCACTGGTCAGCTCGCCGGGCAGCGCCGACGCGGCGCTCACTGTCGCCGCCGTGTCCAAACAGGGCAGGTACGCAACCTTCTCCAACTACGGTCCGCGGTTCGGCGACGGCGCGCTCAAGCCGGACATTTCCGCGCCGGGCGTGGACATCGTGGCCGCCAAGGCGAAGAACGGCACCGACGGCGAGCCGAGCCCGAACCCGGCGTACGTCAGCATGAGCGGCACGTCGATGGCGGCACCGCATGTGGCTGGCGCGGCGGCGATCCTTGCCAGCGAGCACCCGACCTGGACCGGGCAGGACATCAAGACCGCGCTGATGAATTCGGCGAAACCGATCGCCGGCACCCCGGGCGGCCAGACCGGGGTTTTCCAGACCGGCACCGGTCGGGTCGACGTGGAGAGGGCCTATCAGCAGGTTTTCGTTGGAACACCGAGCGTTTCCATGCCCGTACAGCAGTGGCCCCATCGCGACGACCAACCGGTCGCGAAGAAACTCACCTACCGCAACTACGGTTCTTCGGTGCTGACGGTCAGGGCCACGCTCGCCGCGACCGGCCCGGGCGGGAAGACCGCGCCAACGGGAATGTTCACACTTTCGGGCTCGTCACTGACAATTCCGGCCGGCGGCCAGGCGGATCTCACGTTGACCGCGAAGACCCGCGTTGCCGGGCCGGATGGCCAGTATGCGCGGAAAGTTGTCGCGACCGCCGGCGGCCAGTCCGTCTCCACGCCGTTCGAGATCGTACGGGAACAGGAAAGCTACAACGTCACCGTGCACGGCGTGGGCATCGACGGCAACCCGGCTGGCCTGGAGTACGTGGACCTCATCAACTACACCAGCGGCATGGTTCCCAACGTGCCGCAGGACATGACCGGAAGCGGCACCGTGGTCGTACGGCTTCCCAAGGGCCACTATTCGGTCCAGGGCGTCGTCGACCTGTCCACACCGGACCTGCCCCGGACTGCCGACCTGCACGCGCCGTCGGTGATGGTCGACCGCGACATCTCCTTGACCGTCGACGCCCGTAAGGCGGCGCCGGTGAAGTTCTCCGTCCAGGACCCGGGTTTCTCCTGCCAACTCCCGAGCTACCACTACCAGGTGGCCGGCCGCTTCGACGACGAGATCTACCTTCTCAACGGCTCGGAGTCGCTGTATCTCGGCAACATCGGCCCGGCGAGCGCACCGTCCGCGTACCGCGGCATGGTCGCGGCGGACTGTGACTCGTCCGCCGCCGCGGCGCCACCAGCGGAGGTGAGCGACTTTTACCACATCGCCGTACCGACGTTCGGGAAAGCACCCGACGGCGCGGTGGTCACCGCCTCGAAGTCGAGCTTTGCCAAGCTCACCGGGAAACACATCGGGGTCGACAGCGACGCCATCCTTTACCACAGCGCGGACGTCCAGTTCGCGCCTGGAATGCCAGCCAGATGGAACGGATTCGGCACCGAGCACCCGCTCGCCGCCGGCAGCGACGACTATTTTTCGCCACATGCCGGCTGGTGGGTCGTCGGTACACGCCTCACCGAACCAGGAAAGTCGTACGCTGTCTCCAGTCAGAACTCTCAGCCCCGGCGGTTCCTGAGCGGACACACGTACAGCGAGGTATGGAACAAGGGCATCTATGGACCGTCCTTCCGCGCGGCCTCCTACGTTCCGGCGACCCGCAGCGCCCAGTATCCCGACCGGATCGTGTTGGTGCCCTGGATCTTTTCCGACTCGGATCCAGCACACAGCGGTTACGCCTTCGGCGACGGCAGTGCCGGTCGCATCATTCTTTATCGCGAAGGCATCAAGGTCGCCGAGGACCAATACCCGTTTATCCCGAACCTGGAGTACGAGGCACCCGCCACGGCGGCGAAATACCGCTTGGCGGTAGCGGTCAACCGGCCTTTCGGCCCGATGTCGACGAACGTCTCCGCGTCGTGGACTTTCCGGTCGCAGCCGACAACCAACGTCGCCGGCGTACCGCTGCCGCTCTACGCATTGCGGTACGGCGCGAAACTGGACGCCAGTCAAGGCGCGGCCGCCGGCCGCTACACCATTCCGGTCTACGTCGACCGGCAGATCGGGGTCCCGAACCTGCCTGTCGTGAATCCAACTCTCGAATATTCCACCGATGACGGCACAACCTGGCAGAAGACGCCCGCCATCCCGACCGGCTACAACAGGTGGAACGTCACCGTCGCCAACCCGTCCAGCGGTTTCGTGTCACTGCGAGCAACCGCCACCGACACCGGCGGCACCAGCGTGACCCAGACCATCATCCGCGCGTACGCGATCCACTAATGCACGGGACAAACGCATTCTTCGATCCTACGAGAATCGCGCCGGCCGGATTTCGTTGACAGAGCTGGCGGACCGGCTCGGCATCTCGGATGACCGTCCGCCGCGACCTGGACGCGCTGCAGGAGCAGGGG